>DASURF010000035.1:0-42645 GCA_036280195.1 Solirubrobacterales bacterium
ATCCCCTCCTTGGAGACAAGCGGCAGGACGGCGACCTTGACCGGGGCCAGCTTCGGGTGCAGGCGCAGGACGGTGCGCTGGCGGCCCTCGATCTCCTCGACCTCGTAGGAGTCGACCAGGAAGGCCAGCGTCGCCCGGTCGGCGCCGGCTGCCGGCTCGATCACGTGGGGGACGTAGCGCTCTTTGGTCTGCTGGTCGAAGTACTCGAGCTTCTCGCCGCTGAACTTGGCGTGCTGGGTGAGGTCGAAGTCGCCGCGGTCGGCGATCCCCTCCAGCTCCGACCAGCCGATCGGGAAGAGGTACTCGATGTCGCTGGTCGCCGAGGAGTAGTGGGAGAGCTCGTCCTCGCCGTGGGCGCGGACGCGCAGGTGGTCGGGGCGGATGCCGAGCTCGGTGTACCAGCGCTCGCGCTCCTGCATCCAGTGCTGGTGCCACTTCTGTGCTTCGGCGGGCGGCACGAAGTACTCCATCTCCATCTGCTCGAACTCGCGGGTGCGGAAGATGAAGTTGCCGGGGGTGATCTCGTTGCGGAAGGACTTGCCGACCTGGGCGATCCCGAACGGCGGCTTCTTGCGGGCGAACGCCATCACGTTCTTGAAGTTGATGAAGATCCCCTGCGCCGTCTCCGGGCGGAGGTAGACGGTCGAGCCCTCCTCGGCGACCGGGCCGACGTGGGTTTCGAACATCAGGTTGAACTGGCGCGGCTCGGAGAGCTCGCCACCGCACTCGGGGCAGCGCAGCTCGGCGTTCGGGTCGCCGCCTTCGGCTTCGACCGCCTCTCGCAGGTGGTCCTCACGCCAGCGCCGCTTGCACTTGCCGAGGCACTGGACCAGCGGGTCGGTGAAGCCTTCGAGGTGGCCCGATGCCTCCCAGACGCGCGGGTGCTGGAGGATCGCCGAGTCGAGCGCGACGATGTCGTCGCGCTCCTGCAGCATCGCCTTCCACCACTCGGCCTTGACGTTGTTCTTCAGCAGGACGCCGTAGTGGCCGTAGTCGTAGGTCGAGCCGAGACCGCCGTAGATCTCCGAGGAGGGGAAGACGAAGCCGCGCCGTTTGCACAGCGCGACGATCTCCTCCATCGTCACCTCGGTCGGGCGGGTTCCCTGCTCGGTCGCCATGGCCGGAACGGTAGCGGCTGCGATAATCCCGCAGCCCCATGCCCATCTACGAGTACAAATGCGAGAACGGCCACGTCTTCGAGGTGATCCAGAAGATGAGCGACGAGCCGCTGCGCGAGTGCGAGGAGTGCGGCGCCCCCGCCTCGCGGGTGCTGACGCCGCCGGCAATCCACTTCAAGGGCTCGGGCTTCCACAACACCGACTACGGGACGAAGCGGGGCGGCGGCAACGGCGGCTCCTCGGAGGGCGGCTCGGACTCGGGGGGTTCCGGGTCGAAGTCGGACTCCGGCAAGAGCGAGTCGAAGTCGGACTCCAAGCCGGCCACCTCGACCGCCGACTGAGGCCGATGTCTGGTCAGGTGCGGGCGGGCCTGGTCTGGAAGTTCGTCTTCGGGGTGGGGGCGATTGTCGCCCCGGTCGTTGCCTACGTACTGGCGGCGCTGCTGGTCGACGGTCACGCCGAGAAGGAGTACTTCGAAGCGGTCTCGCAGATCCTGCCGGTGCTGCTGCTGGCGCTGGCGATCGAGCAGCGCTACTTCACCCGGGCCGGACGCGAACGGGCCCCCGAGACCCCGCTGCAGCTGGAGCTGGCCGGGCGGCGCTTGGACGACCAGGCGATGGCCCGTTGGTACACGCTGGCGGCGCGGATCTACGCCCTCGTGGTTCTCTTCCTGCTCGGCTTCGGCGAGTGGATCGCGGTCGAAGTCCTGGCCACGGGCCAGTCCTCGACCGCCGACCTGAAGAACACCGCCGGCTCGTTGGCCGCCGGCTTCACCGCCCTGATCGTCTCGGCCCTGGTCGGGACCAGGCAGACCGCCGAGTAGAGCCCCGGGTCTGAGTTGGTTCAGCCGTTGAGGAGCTTGTCGACGGCCTTTTGGCGGACCGACTCGGGGACTTCGACCGAGCCTTCCGGGCCGGGCGGGCATTCGCCCTTGCTGCAGAGGACTTCGGCCGGGGCGCTGCCGCCGATCCCCGCGGCCAGCACCAGCTGGGGCATCGTGAAGAAGCCCATGTCGCTGACGAACGCTTTCGGGGCGTCCCAGCCGATGATCGGGCCGTGGATGAAGTTGTAGGGGAGGCGGAGGGGGTCGGTGAGGCGATCCTTGATCCCGTTGATCACCGCCTGCTGGGCCTTCTCGCGGTCGAAGTCGCTGTAGCCGAGGGTGAAGGCGCTCTTGCCCGGCCCCGGGCATTCGCTGGCGTGGCGGACCCGCGAGTAGGCGAGCGCCTTTTCGCCGTTGAGGGTGTTCTCCCCCTTGTGCAGGCGGATCGACGATCCGCCCTGACCGCCGCCGGCGCCGCCGGAGATGTCGGCGCAGAGCTTCACCGGGACGTCGACCTTGACCCCGCCGACGGCGTCGATCAGGTCTTCGAAGCCGGTGAAGTCGACGATCGCGACGTGGTCGATCTCGACGTCGAGGAACTGTTCGACCGTCTTGATCTGCAGGGCGGCGCCGCCGAAGGCAAAGGCGCCGTTGATCTTCTGCGGCGTCTGGCCGGGGATCTCGGCGAAGGAGTCGCGGGGGATCGAGAGTTTGCGGAAGCTGCCGCCGCCGGCGTGGATCAGCATCAGCGTGTCGGCGCGGAATTCGCCCTCGAAGCAGGGGTCGTGCGGCTTCTCGCCCTTCGACTGCTGTTCGAAGCACTCCTCGGAGACTTCCTTGTCGCCGCTGCCGGGCGGTCGCGCGTCGGTGCCGAGCACGAGGATCGTCTGCGGCTTGACCAGCAGGAAGGGGTCGCCGTGCAGGGCGTCGCGCGCTTCGCCGGAGAGCTTGAAGGACTGCAGCTGGGCGGAGACGGCGAAGGCGAGGAAGCTGAGCAGGATCCAGGCGCCCGCCGCCAGCGCGACCCACTTGAGCAGCCGCTTGACGTTGAACGGCGCCCGCGGCGCTCCCGGCCGGCGCGGCTCGCGGTCCTTGCGCGGCTTGCGTGAAGGCAACCTTGCACGGTCGCGCAGGGACGACAGATCCGCGCCTTTCAGGCGCGAAAACAGCCCCTTGCGGGAGCGGTAGATCTTGTACTCGGGCTCGTATTCGGGCGGCTCGGGGGGCCGCTGCTCGCCGTCGGGGGTCATGAAAGGCTAGAAATCATGGCGATGTACTCGGTCATCCGCCTCCCAGCCTCCTGCCGCTCGTGAGCGGCGGCGAGACGATCGGGGTCGATCTCGGGGGCACGAAGATGCTCATCGGGGTTCTTTCCGAGGCCGGCACCGATCCCCTCTACGAGCAGCGCGAGGCGTCGACCGGCCAGACCGAGGACGAGCTGGTCGAGCTGCTGGTGCGCGAGGTGATCGAGGCGCGGGACGCGCGCCCCGGCGTCGAGGCGGTCGGGCTGGGGATCCCGGCGACGATCGACCACGACGACGGCATCGCCGTCGCCGCGGTCAACTTGCCGCTCGCCGACCTGGCGATCCGCGACATCGTCAGCGAGCGGGTCGGCCTGCCGGTCTTCGTCGACAACGACGGCAACGTCGCTGCCTACGCCGAGTACCTCTACGGCGCGGCCAAGGGGATGCCCCACATCGTGATGCTGACGGTCGGGACCGGGATCGGCGGCGGCCTCGTCCTCGACGGCGAGATCTACCGCGGCTCGACCGGGGCCGGGGCCGAGCTGGGCCACGTCGTGATCCAGGCCGACGGCCCGCCCTGCCAGGGCAACTGCCCCAACCACGGCTGCGTCGAGGCGCTCGCCTCGGGGACGGCGCTCGGCCGCGAGGGACGCGCGGCGGCGGAAAGCTCGCCCGACTCGGCGCTCGGCAAGGTGCTGGCCGAAGGCGGCGAGGTCGACGGCAAGGTCGTGACCGAGTGCGCCCTGGCCGGCGACGAAGTCGCGATCGGCGTCTTCGAGCTGATCGGCGGCCGGCTCGGCGTCGCCTGCTCCTCCTTCGCCAACATCTTCCAGCCGAACGCGATCGTCGTCGGCGGCGGCGTGATCGCGGCCGGCGACCTGTTGCTCGAGCCGGCCCGGCGCGAAGTGCGCGACCGGGCCCTGCGGCCGATGAACGAGACGCCGATCCTCGAAGCGACGCTCGGCAACGACGCCGGGATGATCGGCGCCGCGGCGATGGCGCGGAACGAACTGGCGAGAGGTGTCGGCTGATGCCCGGCGCCCTCGTCGTCTGCCCCACCCCGATCGGCAACCTCGACGACGTCACGCCGCGGGTGCGTGAGGCGCTGGTCAGCGCCGACTACATCGCCTGCGAGGACACCCGCCGCACCGGCTCGCTGCTCGACAAGCTGCGGATCCGGCCGGCGCCGCGACTGGTCTCCTTCCACGAGGGCAACGAAGCGGCGCGGGCGGTGGAGCTCTCGCAGCGGATCGAACGCGGCGACCTCGTCGCCCTCGTCTCCGACGCGGGGATGCCGGCGATCTCCGACCCCGGCTACAAGCTGATCCGCCGCTGCATCGACCGGGCGCTGGAGGTGACGGTCCTGCCGGGCCCGTCGGTGGTCCCGGTCGCCCTCGTCGCCTCCGGGCTGCCGACCGACAAATGGCGCTTCGAGGGCTTCCTGCCGCGCCGGGCGGGGGAGATGGAGCGGGTCCTGCGCTCGGCTGAGACCGTCGTCGCCTTCGAGTCGCCGCGCCGCGTCGGCGAGTCCCTGGCTGCCCTCGCCTCCCTCGCCCCCGACCGCGAGGCGGCCGTCTGCCGCGAGCTGACCAAGGTCCACGAGGAGGTCGCCCGCGGCTCCCTCGCCGAACTCGCCCGCCGCTTCCGCAGTGACACCAAAGGCGAGATCGTCCTCGTCATCGGCCCCGCAGCCTCCAGCGAGCACGACAAAGACGTCGGCTTCGCCGTCGACGCCCTGCGTCACCTGGTCCAGTCCGGCGCGCGCCCGCGCGCCGCGGCCAGCGTCGTCGCGGCGCTTACGGGGACGCGGGCGAACGACCTCTACAAGGCGCTTACGGGGCGCGAGGCGCGACGGTGAATGGCCAGTCCCAGCGTGGCCCGTTAGACCTGAAGGGAAAGGCGATTCTCGTCTCCCTCAAGATCCAGGTAGGCCCAGAAAGCGGGATGGATTTGGTAAGCAGGCAGCGGCTCCCCTTGTTGCCGCCGCTTCCTCAGCAGTACCTCTGCCCGCTGTTTTTCTCTAGGTGAGTCGGTGAAGATGCATTCATCTGCCCCAACGACGGTCCCGAGGAAGCTTAGGTCGCGCAGGACCTCAATGGCGTGGTCGTAGTCTGAATTTGCGATGCCCGCCGAGTGGAGTAGCTCATTCACGTCAGACTCACCGAGCCGCGTTGGTGCCCCTGCAAACTCAAGTAGGACATTTTCGATGCCATCTAAGCGCTGTTGTCCCTCCACTAGTGCGGCCTCGAAGGCGAATAATGAATACTCGAGCTCGGCCGCAATGAGGTCATCCTCCTCTACGCGGGGATGGCGTCGCCCCACTGCCTGGTCGATAGCAGCACGAGTTAGGTACAGAAGGTCGCGTGGACGGGGGAGGCAGCGTTCGATAAGCCAATCCGTAGTCTTTACTTTTCCCATCGTCGGGCAGAAGTAGCGTCTCCAGAGTTCTTTTCCTGCAACATCCCGATCCTGGGCCGCGATGTACCTCTGCTCTACGACCTCAAGTAGGTCCGCTTCGGCAGGCCAACGGATTCGGTGAACCGGCAGCTTGTCCGGCTCTCGCGCTAAAGACGAAACGGTGGCAAAAATATCGCTACGAATAAAAAGCGAAAGCGATATCGGCACGCCGCTTCCGTGGGCTGCCTTTTCCATGTCATGGCGAAACGAGTCCATGCAAGCCAGCAAGCCGAGCAGAAGACGCGAGAGCTGAGGAGCATCTGCTTCCTTGTCCCAAGCCTTATCGAGGTTGTCAACTAGGATCGAAACTCTTTCTCGTTGCGCCAGAACCGGACCAAGGAGCTCCCGTAGCTGTCGCAAGGGTCCTTGATGAAGGACCTCAGAAATACGTTGCCTTGCATCGGCAAGGCCGTCAACTGCCCCGATTTGGATCAGGTCATCGACTGCTCGCTCCAAGCGGGAGGCGAAGTCTCGCTTCATCCACGACTCGTGTTTCGAGACAAACTCGAGGAGCTTCCACTCAGGATCATCTGGAACAGAGCCAGCCGGTCTCCGACTGAGATCTTCTTCGACGGCGACAGCCAACTGCGTCGCGAGAAGGTACTTCCACAGACTCTCCGCTACATATCCCTTAGTGTCATGTTCTTCGAAGACCTTGAACAGACGCACCAATCCATTGAGGTCGTAGCCGGGCGGTTTAATGGTGCAAACTAGCTTTCTGGCATCCCCCCGTAACACCGCCTCGGCTCGGATCGCAGCAGCCGACTTGCCCGTTCCCTTCGATCCCACATAGACCCGGCTAGCTCCGGAGAGGATCTCGCGAAATGCAGCCGTCTCGACGTAGTAATGCTCAAGCCCTACGACCTCGTTCTCGGCGACGTACTCACCAAGATCAACCGACTTCAACTCGGTAGAGAGCTTCAGAGCCGCAGCAGCATCACGAGTCTCAGCAAGACGGCCACGAAGTGGCTCGAGCGTACGACCCAGCCAGTGATCCAGCCGAGTCCGACAAGAAGCAGCGTCCTCGTACCGATACAAGAGGTCCCGATAGTCAAGGGCTGAGACGTAGTCACTCTCAGCCAGCATGAGAAGCGGCTTGTTCATTCCTTTTGCCAGCCCCGCAACCAGTGAGGCGCGAGCATTGTGTGCAGCCGAACCCGAGCGTCGTTTTGCGGCAAGGTGAACGACGGCTGCCTCGGTCGTATAAAGATGTTGAGCGAACCAGGCGAGGGTCTGGACGCTCGCCTCGCGGGGGTCAGCGGTGACTAGCGGTAACTCAGAAGAGGTGCGAGCGCTTAGAAGGCTCAGCACTGCTCTTCCAGCATCAGTTTGAGTTGGCTCGGCTAGGTAGAAGACCGATGGCGGCCGGCCGGCCTTGAGCTGCGGCTGCAACGTGGTTTCGAAAATGGCCTCGCCCTGCAAGTCAGGCCGTTCCTCCATGAACGCTCCGACGATTTCTTCTGAATTGCTGAACTGGACTCGGCCGAGCTGGTCCAGGAGTCCGATGGCGTTCCAGTCCGACTTCCGGGCCTCATCGGTGATATCGCGGAGAGGCCAGATCCTCCTGTTTGCACCAAGAGCGATGCCGACCTCGAAAAGTACGTTCTCATTTAGCTGCGTTAGGTCGAAGACAGCTAGATCTGCAGACCTAATCGCCTTCTCGATCTCAGGGAGCAGCAGATTGCCTGCGACTCTTAAGTCCTCCCACGTTCGGAGATCAACGCCACCGGTCTTGCCTATTTGGTCGCTTGCCGTACGGATCGTGTCGGCAAGGACGGGTGGGTCCGAGGCGAAGCCTACGAAAACATTGCTGGTGACCATGGCCCCTTTCGGGTTGGGAATACCGCAGTAGTACCGAGAAACTAAACAAAAATCGCTCCAAGGTCTGCTCCCGGTTCAAGGATGGCCAGATCGTCACAGCTGGCCGCTGAACCTCGTTCTTCTCAGCTAGCGTGGGCCCTTCGATGAGCGCCGAGAGCTTCTACGTCACCACCCCGATCTACTACGTCAACGCGGAGCCGCATCTGGGGCACGCTTACTCGACGATGGCTGCCGACGTGCTGGCTCGGCACCATCGGCAGCGGGGGGAGGATGTCTTCTTCCTCACCGGGACCGATGAGCATGGGGAGCCGGTCGAGAACGCGGCGAAGAAGGCGGGGGTGACGCCGCAGGAGCTGGCCGATACGAATGCGGCCAAGTTCGAGGGGCTGATGCCGATCATCGGGGCCACGAACGACTTCTTCATCCGGACCAGCGATCCGCGGCACGAGGCGCAGGTCGCCGAGATTATCCAGCGCGTCTACGACAACGGCTGGGTGACGAAAGGGACGTATGAGGGCTGGTACTGCCCTCGCTGCGCCGACTTCAAAACCGAGCGGGAGCTGGGGCCGGGCAATACGTGCCCCATCCACGAGATTCCGCTGGAGCGCGAAAAGGAGGACAACTGGTTCTTCAAGCTGTCTGCTTTCCAGGCGCAGCTCGAAGGCCTGTATGAGGAGCGGCCGGACTTCGTCGTGCCGGACTTCCGCCGTAACGAGGCACTCTCGTTCATCAAAGGCGGCCTGGAAGACGTCTCGCTCTCGCGCCCGAACCTGAAGTGGGGGCTGCGCCTGCCCTGGGACCCCGAGCAGCGGATGTACGTCTGGTTCGACGCCCTCCTCAACTACGTCACGGCGCTGACCTTCGCCCGCGAGGGGGAGGACCTGACCGACCGCTACTGGCCCGCCGACCTGCACGTGATGGCCAAGGACATCCTCAAGTTCCACGCGGTGATCTGGCCGGCGCTGCTCTGGGCCGCCGACCTGGAGCCGCCGAAGCGGATGGTGATCCACGGCTTCCTGCTGATGGGCGAGAAAAAGATGTCGAAGAGCCTCGGCAACGTGCTCGACCCCTTCGAGGTGATCGAGCGCTTCGGCGCCGACGCGCTCCGCTTCTACCTCTTCCGCGAGGTCAGCTTCGGCCAGGACGGCTCGATCTCGACCGCCGGGTTCGAGCAGCGCTACGAGACCGAGCTGGCCAACGACTACGGCAACCTCGCCAGCCGGGTGCTGGCGATGGTCGACCGCTACCGCGACGGCACCGTGCCGCCGGCGCAGGTGGACGCCACCTTGGAGGAGGACTTCGAAGGCGCGGTCGCGCGCTTCAGCGGCCTGCTCGACAGAGCCGAGCTGAGCCAGGCGCTGGACGTCGCCTGGGTCCTGGTCCGGCGCCTCAACCGCTACGTCGAGGAAACCCAGCCGTGGGTCCTGGCCAAGGACGAGGCCGACCCCGAGCGCCTCGACGAAGTCCTCTACAACCTGGTCGAGGGACTGCGGGTGACGACGCTGCTCCTCCATCCCTACCTGCCGCAGACCAGCGAGACGCTGCTGGCGGCGCTGGCCGAAGAGGGGCGGACGCCGGCCGAGCTCGGCTCTCGGCCCGGGGGCCAGTCGATCGAACGCACCCCGCCGCTCTTCCCGAAGATCGACCCTCCGGCCTGATGGCCGCACCGGTCCTCGCCGTCCGGGAACTGAGCAAGCGCTACGGCAAGCAGGAGGCGCTGGCCGGCGTCGACCTCGCGGTCGAGCCGGGGCAGCTGGTCGGCCTGCTCGGGCCCAACGGGGCCGGCAAGTCGACGCTGACCAAGATCGCCTGCGGCCTGGTCCGCCCCAGCGGCGGCGGCGTCGAGGTGGCGGGGCAGCCGGCCGGCTCGCCGCAGGCGCGCGCCGCGCTCGGCTACCTGGCGGAGCTCTTCCGCTTCCCCGGCTGGTGCACCGCGGACGAGCTGCTGCGCCTCCACCAGCGCCTCGTCGGCTCCGCCGGGGGCGAGGCCGAGCGGCGCGAGCTGCTTGAGCTGGTCGACCTCGGCGCCGCCGCCGGCAAGCGGGTCGAGGCGATGTCGAAGGGGATGCAGCAGCGGCTGGGGGTGGCGCAGGCGCTGGTCGGCTCGCCGCGCCTGCTGCTGCTCGACGAGCCGACCAGCGCCCTGGACCCGGTCGGCCGGCGGATCGTCCGCCAGCTGCTCGAGGAGCTGCGCCGCCGCGAGGTCGCCGTGCTGCTCAACTCGCACCTGCTGAGCGAGGTGGAGCTGATCTGCGACCACGTCGCGATCATCGCCGGCGGGCGCCTGGTCAAGGCGGGGACCCCCGCGGAGCTGGCGGGACCGACGGCGGTCGAGGTCGAGACCGCGGGCGGCCTGAAGACCTTCGAGGGCGCGGTGCGCGACGACGCGCCGCGGATCGTCGCCGAGCTCGTCGCCGCCGGCGAGCAGGTCTACCGGGTCGAGGTCCGCCACAGCTCGCTGGAAGACGTCTACCTCGACGCGGTCGGCGGGCAGACGGGATGAGCGCGCAGCTGCGCTCGGCCGCGGCGGTGGTCGGGCTCTCGATCCAGGAGGGCGTCCGCAAGCGCGTCTTCCTCGCGGTGCTGGTGCTGACCGCCGGCTTCCTCGCGCTCTTCGGCCTCGGCGCCCACTTCGCCTTCCGCGACGTCGAGGAGTTCGCCGCCGGCGAACCGAAGATCCTCGACGCCCACGCCTTCACCGGGGCGACGATCTTCGGCATGGCGATGTTCACGACCCTCTTCCTCGGCGCGGTGCTGGCGGTCTTCCTCACCCTCGGCGTGGTCCGCGGCGACGCCGAGTCGGGCCTGCTGCAGCCGATCGTCGTCCGTCCGATCGGCCGCACGACGATGCTGGTCGCCCGCTTCGCCGGCGCCGCAACGCTCTCCGCCGCCTACGTCCTGGTCGTCTACCTCGCCGCCTGCGTCATCACCGAGGCAACCGGCAACTGGACCCCGGACCACCTGCTCACCCCGGCGCTGGGGCTGGCCCTGGCGGTGGCGATCATCGCCGCGCTCTCGCTGCTCGCCTCGACCATCCTCTCGGTGACCGCGCAGGGGATCGTCGTCTTCATGGTCTTCGGCGCGGGGCTGACGGCGGGGCTGCTGGCGCAGATCGGCAACGCGATCGACTCTGACTCGCTGCACTCGATCGGCCGCGTCGCGAGCTGGGCGCTGCCCTTCGAGGGCCTCTACGCCGCCAGTCTGCACGCCCTTATCTCCAGCACCTCCGGGCTGACCGGGGTGGTCCTGCAGCTGGGGCCGTTCGGCGGCTCGGAAGCCGCCGGCCCGGGGCTGATCGCCTGGGCGTTCGCCTACCTGATCGGCGTGCTCGCCCTCGCCGCCTTCGTCTTCTCCCGCCGCGATCTCTGAGCAGCTGCTCTACCCAAAAGTCCTCAGGACTTTTCGAACCAAACGTCCATTTCCATTTCTGGCCGGGTGGCCAAGGGTAGGTTCGCGCCATGTCGATACGGACGCGGTTCTCAATGCCCCTGCTGATCCTCGCTTTGCTGGGCTTTTCGGCCTTCAGCTCAACCGCCTCGGCGGCCCCGCCGGTCGCCAGGGACGGCAAGATCCACGCCTGTTACAAAGCGAAGGGGAAGCACAAGGGAACCCTGCGTCTGGTCCGCAACGGCAAGGTGCGCTGCCAGCGCAAGTGGAAGAAAGTCTCCTGGCATGCGCGCGGGTTCACGGCGCCGGTGGGCGTGCCGGGGCCGAAGGGCGACACCGGCCCGGCGGGCCCCCAGGGTGAGCGCGGTCTCCCGGCTCCCAGTGAGAGCCCCGGCATCAACCTCGAAAACAGAGTCGACGAACTGATGACCAGGGTGGAGACCCTGGAAGGAACGGACGCCTCGCTCTGCGCGCAGACGGCGCTGCTGAACGACCAGACGACCGCGCTGGGGACGACCCTCGGCTCGCTCAACACCGTTCTCGGCACCCTGCTGATCGGCTTCAGCCCGGTGACGGTGCCGACCGCGCTGCCGAGCTTCAGCTGTCCGAGCTAGGGGGCGCGAGCAGGCCCGGCCCGATCTCTTCGGGCCGGGTCAGGCCGCAGAGCGCCATCGTCAGGTCGAGCTCGGCGAGGACCATTTTCAGGACCGCTTCGACCCCGGCCTGGCCGTCGAGCGCCAGCCCCCAGACGTAGGGGCGGCCGAGGCAGACGGCGTCGGCGCCGAGGGCGAGCGCCTTCAGCGCGTCGGCGCCTCCCCGGATACCGCTGTCGAAGAGGACCGCGAGGTCGTCGCCGACCGCCGCGGCGATCGCCGGCAGCGCGTCGAGCGAGGCGATCGCGCCGTCGACCTGGCGGCCGCCGTGGTTGGAGACGACGATCCCGTCGACCCCGCGGCTGATCGCCTCGCGGGCGTCGTCGCCGTGCTGGATCCCCTTGACGACGATCGGCAGCGAGGTCATCTCGCGCAGCTGGGCCAGGTCGTCCCAGCTCAGCGCCGGGTTGGCCTGCACGCCGAGGAAGTGGCCGGTGGCGGCGCCGACGTCCTCCTCCGGCGGCTGGTCCAGCGCGGCGCGGAAGACCGGGTCATGGAAGTAGTTGGCGACGCCCATCCCGTTGAGGAACGGCAGCCAGGCCTGCTGCAGGTCGCGCGGCTTCCAGCCGGGGATGAAGGTGTCGACGGTGAGGACGATGGCGCCGTAGCCCGCCCGCTCGGCCCGCTCGACGAAGCTGCGCGCCAGCTCCGGGTCGTTGGGCCAGTAGAGCTGGAACCAGCGGGGCGCGTCGCCGCCGGCCTCGGCGACCTCCTCGAGGCTGAAGTGGGAGGCGGTGCTGACGATCATCGGCGCGCCGACCGCGGCGGCGGCGCGGGCGGTGGCCAGCTCGCCGTCGGGGTGGACGACCGCCTGGACGCCGATCGGCGCCAGCAGCAGCGGCGCCGGCATCGGGGTGCCGAGCACCGTGGTGGAGAGGTCGCGGGTGGAGACGTCGCGCAGCATCCGCGGCACGATCCGGTGCCGGCGGAAGGCCTCGACGTTGGCGTCGATCGTGTCCTCGGTGCCGGCTCCGGCCCAGACGTAGTTGGCGGCCTTGGGGTTCATCGCCGTCATCGCCTGCGCCTCCAGGTCGGCGACGGGGACCGGGACCACCGGCGTCTCGCCGCCGAGGCCGCGGGCGTAGATCTCGCGGTAGTAGTCGGCGGGATCGGGCATCGGGAGGTGAGGCTAATCCCTGAGGTCGAACAGCGCCGGCGCCAGCGGTCGGGCCGAGCGCGCGAGCCGCAGGCGACCGAGGCCGAAGCGGTCCTCGAGGGCGGCGAGCAGCGAGTAGTGGTCGGCCGGCCGGCGGAGCTCGGTGCCGGCCGGGACGCCGGGGCCGACGAGGATCGTCGCGACGCGACCGCCGCCGGGCAGCCCGCAGCAACCGCCGTCGCCGGTCCCCTCGTCGAAGGTGACGACGAGGAGGCCATGCGGCCCGAGCCGGCGGATGATCCGCGGGGCCAGCTGCCGCAGGTGCGAGTCGGCGGTGGCGAGGGAGCAGTCGTGGGCGTTGTCGCAGAGGTCGGGGGTGAGCCAGCTGAACGCGGGCAGTCGGTGGCCGCGCAGGTCGGCGACCAGGCGCGCTTCCGGGACGATGGCGGCGCAGCGCGCCGGCACCGAGGTGATCGAGGGGAAGTAGGCGAAGGGGTTGTGACGTTTCGCGTAGCTGCCGTAGGAGGCGCCGGTGAAGCAGGGGCGGGGCAGGTTGCCCATGTAGGCGCGCCAGGAGATGCCCGCGCGAGAGAGCTGGGTCGCCAGGTTCGGCCCCGGCACGGTGCACTCGGTGCAGTTTTCGGCGATCCCGAAGGTCGAGCCGCCGAGCAATGCGAGGTAGTTGGGCAGGGAGGGGTGGGTGACGCCGAAGTAGTTGGTGGCCAGGGCCCCCTTGCCGGCCAGGTGATTCAGGTAGGGCGCTTCCGGGTTGCCGATGACTTCGTCGAGCTCCCGGTTCTCCAGTACGACCAAGACCGTGGCCGGCGGCTCGGCCGGTTCGGGAGGCGCCGCCGCCGCGGTGCCGGCGCCGAGGCAGAGCGCCGCGACCAGGGAGAGACAGAGACGGGCCATCGCGCGAGGATAGGCTGACCCCTCCGATGATCGACTCCCACACCCACCTGATGCTCTGCGACGGGAGCGAGGAGGAGCTGGTCGCCGCCGCCGCCGAGGCGGGGGTGAGCCGGATGCTGACTATCGGGATGGGGCCGGACTCGAACCCGGTCGCGGTGGCGAGCGCCGAGCGCCACGAGGCGGTCTTCGCCGCGGTCGGGCGCCACCCCAACGACGCCACCGGCTTCGACGCCGAGGCCGAAGCGGAAATCCGCCGCCTCGGCGCGCACGAGAAGGTGCGGGCGATCGGCGAGACCGGACTCGACTTCTACCGCGATACCGCCGCGCCGGAGGACCAGCGGCGGGCCTTCGCGGCGCAGATCGAGATCGCCCGCGAGCTCGGCCTGCCGATCGTGATCCACGCCCGCGACCCGGAGGGCGAGACCAACGCCAC
The DNA here is from genome assembly GCA_036280195.1 of Solirubrobacterales bacterium. GTDB lineage: Bacteria > Actinomycetota > Thermoleophilia > Solirubrobacterales > 70-9 > VAYN01. The sequence continues at coordinate 13,945 of DASURF010000035.1, forward strand.
CGACGAGATCTTCGCCACGCTCGACGCCCGGGCCGGCGAGGCGCCGGTGATCCTCCACTGCTTCTCTGCCCCGCACCGGGTGGGCGACGCCGCCGAGCGCGGCTGGTACTGCTCGTTCGCCGGCAACGCCACCTACCCGAGCGCCAAGGAGCTGCTGTTCGCGGCGGCGAAGGTGCCCGCCGACAGGATCCTGGTCGAGACCGACGCGCCCTACCTCGCCCCGCAGCCGATGCGCGGCAAGCGCAACCAGCCCGCCTTCGTGGTCGAGACCGCGCGCGAGATCGCCGCCGTCCGCGAGACCTCCTACGAGGAGCTGGAGCGCACGGTGGAAGCCAACGCCCGGGCGTTGTTCGGCTGGTAGCGGTGGTCCGGCTCGGCCAGAACTTCCTCGCCGACCCCAACCTGCTCGACGCGATCGTCCGCGACGCCGAGCTGGCTCCCGACGACGTGGTGCTGGAGGTCGGCGCCGGCGAAGGGGTGCTGAGCGAGCGGCTGGCCGCGGTCGCGGCGCACTTGCACACGGTCGAGATCGACCGCGGGCTGGAGGAGGCGCTGGCGCCGATCGCGGCGCTGCCGAACGTCGAGCTGCACTGGGGCGACGCGATGAAGCTCGAGCTCGGCGGCTTCGACCCGGTGCCGACGGCGATGGTCGCCAACCTGCCCTACTCGGTGGCGACGCCGCTGATCCTGCGCACGATCGAGCAGCTGCCCTCGCTGCAGCGCTGGACGGTGATGGTCCAGCGGGAGATCGCCGACCGCCTGCGGGCGGCGCCGGGCAGCCGCACCTACGGGGCGCCGAGCGCGGTCGTCCAGCTCGCCTGCGAGGTCGAGCTGCTGCGCGCAGTCGACCCGGCCGTGTTCAAGCCACGGCCGCGGGTCGACTCGGCGATCCTGCGCCTGCGGCGGACCGGCCCCGGCGCCGACGCCGAGACCCGCGAGCTGATCCGCGCCGCCTTCGCCCACCGTCGCAAGTCGCTGGCCCGCTCGCTCGAGCACGCGGCGCCCGGGGGCCGCGAGGCGGCCCGGGCGGCGCTGGCCGAGCTCGGCCTGCCGGAGGACGCCCGCGCCGAGGCGCTGGCGCCGGAGCAGTTCGCCGCCCTCTCCGCCAAGCTGCGTGACTGAAACCTGTCTCATGCTGCTCCGCGCCCCGGCCAAGCTCAACCTCTGCCTCTACCTGGGCCCGACCCGCGAGGACGGGCTGCACGAGCTCTGCTCGCTGTTCGAGCCGCTGGAGCTGGCCGACCTGATCGAGGTCGCGCCGGCCGAGCGCGACGAGGTCGTCTGCGCCGGGGTCGAGGGCGAGAACCTGGCGGCGCGGGCGCTGGCCGCACTGCGTGCCTCGGGCTGGGAGCACGAGCCGCTGCGGGTCGAGATCGAGAAGCGGGTGCCGGTCGCGGCCGGGCTCGGCGGCGGCAGCGGCGACGCCGCCGCGATCCTCCGCCTCGCCGCCGGCGAGGTCGCCGACCTGCCGCGACTGGCGGCCGAGCTCGGCGCCGACGTCCCCTCCCAGCTGCGCCCTTCGCTGGCGCTCGTCCGCGGCGCCGGCGAGCGCGTGCTTCCCCTGCCCGACCCGGCCGAGCACGCGGCGGTGCTGCTGCCGGGCGGCGGCGGGCTCAGCACCGCGGCGGTCTTCGCCGAGTGCGACCGGCTCGGGCTCGGCCGCTCGGCGGCGGAGCTCGAGGAGCTGGGCGATCGCCTGCGAGAGGTCGCGGGGGCCGGCGCCTCGCCGCTCGACTATCCCGAGCTGCTGGTCAACGACCTCGAGCCGGCGGCCCGCTCGCTGCGACCCGACGTCGGCGACGCGCTCGACGCGCTGCGCGAGGCCGGCGCCCCGCTGGCGATCCTCAGCGGCTCCGGTCCGACCGCGGTCGGCCTCTTCCCGGACCTGCGCGCCGCCGAGGCCGCCGCAGAGCGCCTTGCCGCGGACGAAGCGATCGTCTGCGCCGCCGGGCGCGCGAGACTGAGGCCATGAAGCTGCCCGGGGAGGGAGAGGGGAAGGTCACCCGCAAACGCCTGCTGATCGGCGCCGCGGTCGTGGTCGTCGGCCTCGTCTACTACTTCATCAGCCGCCAGCTCGGCCACCTCGACCTGCAGAACCTGCTGGAAGAGGTCTCGGAAACGCTCGGCGCCTGGACCTACCTGCTGGTCGGCGTCTTCGCCTTCGCCGAGACCGGCGCCGGCATCGGCCTGGTCGTGCCGGGGGAGACGACGATGCTGCTCGGCGGCGCCGTCGCCGGCCAGGGCGCGATCGACGTCTACCTGCTGATCGCGATCGCCTGGTTCGCCGCCTGGCTCGGCGACACCACCAGCTTCTTCCTCGGCCGCCGCCTCGGCCGCGAGTTCGTCCTCAAGCACGGGGCGCGGGTCGGGATCAGCCACGAGCGCTTCGAAAAAGTCGAGGACTACTTCAGCCGCCACGGCGGCAAGACGATCTTCATCGGCCGCTGGATCAGCCTCGTCCGCGCCCTGGCGCCGTTCATCGCCGGCAGCTCGCGGATGAGCTACCGCGGCTTCGTCCCCTACAGCATCCTCGGCACCGGGCTCTGGGCCTCGCTGCACATCCTCGTCGGCTACTTCTTCAGCCGCAGCATCGAGACCGCCGGCCACTACGCCGCCCGCGGCGCCTTCCTCCTGGCGACGCTGATCGCGCTGACGATCGGCACCGTCTACCTGGTCCGCTTCCTCAAAGTCGAGGCGAACCGCGATCGGGTCGTCCGCTGGATGGAGCGGCACCGGCTGACCGCCTGGACGGTCGAGCTGGCCCGCCGGCCGCAGTTCCGCTTCCTCTGGGACCGGGTGACGCCGGGCGGCACCTTCGGGCTCGAATTCACCTCGCTGATGGCGGCGCTGGCGGTCTCGCTGTTCGTGCTGGTCGCCTACACGGTGATCGTCGGCGACGATCCCGGGCCGACGCCGGGCGACGAAACCGCGGTCGAAGTCGTCGAATGGCTGCAGACGGGGTTCCTCACCAGCATCGCCAAGGTCGTCACCTTCTTCGGCTCCGGCGGCTTCACCTGGGCGCTGGCGGTCGTCTGCGCGGCGCTGCTCGCCTGGCGCCGGCGCTGGGTCGAGTTCTGGGTGCTGCTGACGGGGATGGCGATCATCCAGGTCGGGATCTGGGAGATCAAGGACGCGGTCGACCGGCCGCGCCCGCCCGAGCCGCTTGCCTCCAGCTCCGGCTCCTCGTTCCCCAGCGGCCACGCCGCCCACTCGGTCATCTACCTCTGGCTGGCGGCGACGATCGTCCTGCGGCTGCGGCCGGGGATGGCCCGCGCCACCGCCGTGGTCGTCACCGGCATCGTGCTGACCGCTCTGGTCGGGCTCTCGCGCGTCTACCTCAACGTCCACTACCTCTCCGACGTCAACGCCGGCTGGGCGCTGGGCGCCGCGGCCTTCTCCCTCTGCGCCCTCGTCGGACTGGTCGTCTCTCAAGTGCGCCAGAATCCAGAGCAGTGACTGTTCTCGCGCTGACCGACCTCGGTCACCAATACGTCCTCTACGCCGCGGCCGGAGTGATCTGCCTCGCGATCTTCGTGACCCTGATCCTGGTCCCGGCGCTGAGCGCCTACGGCCGGCTCTGGGAGAAGGCCGCCGCCGGCTTCCTCTCGCTCTTCGTCCTCGCGGCGCTGGTCATCGGCGGCGTCGTGATCGGGCTGGCGGTCGTCTACTACTACACCGACATCACCAACTTCATCCACGGGACCTGACTCCCGGCCCACGTCGGGATAATGGCCCGATGTCTGGCTCTACGAGCACCGAGCGTGCGGGGCTGCTCGACGCGCTTTCCGAAGCGGTCGAGTCCGGCGCCGGGCTGCCCGCGGTCGCTCGGGCGGCGGCGCGGCTGCTCGACGCCAGCGTCGCCCTGATCGACCGCTCCAGCGCGGTCCTTGCCGTCGCCGGCGCCTCCTCCGACCAGGAGCAGAAGCTGCTCTCCGGCGGCGAGGGGGTGACCGCGGTCGAGCTGCGGGTCGCCGACACCGTGGTCGGCGAGCTGCGCTACCGGGCCAAGGCGGCGCCGGACCCGGTGATCGCGCGGATGGTGACGACGTTGCTGGCGTTGGAGCTGGAGCGCTCGCGCTCGCCCGAGTGGGAGAGCGAGGAGGCCGCCGGCGCCTTTGTGCGGGCGGTGCTGCGGCGCGAAGTGACCGACCGGCGGGACATCGTCGCCCAGGCCTCGGAGCTGGGCGCCGACCTCGATCGCGGCGCCGGCGTGGTGGTGCTGCGGGCGGCGCCGCGGGCGGCGCAGACCGGCGAGTGGCGGGAGCGGGTCCTGGTCCTGGCGCAGCGGGCGCTGCGGGCGCTGGCGCCCGGCTCGCTGGCGGCCAGCGACGGCGGCGAGGCGGCGGCCGAGATCGCCGCGATCGTCCCCGCCGAGGACGACGAGCGCCTGGCGCGGGCCGCGGCCGGGCTCTCGCGCGAGCTCGACGACAGCCTCTCCGGCTTCCACCTGACCGTCGGCCGCAGCCGCCGCGCCGCCGACCCGGTCGACCTCTACCGCGCCGGCAGCGAGGCGCAGCTGGCGGTCAACGTCGGCGAGGCCGAGGGGCGGCCTTCGCTCGCCTTCGAGGACACTGGGGCCTACCGCCTGCTGCTGCCGGCGATGAGCGAGGACCCGGCCGAGCTCGAACGCTTCTACGCCGAGACGATCGAGCCGCTGGTCGCCTACGACGAGCAGTACGAGACCGAGCTGGTCGCCACCGTCGAGGCCTACCTCGACAACGACGGCAACGTCGCTGCCACCGCCAAACAGCTCTTCACCCACCGCCACACGATCCGCTACCGCCTCGAGCGGGTCCGCGAGCTCTGCGGCCACGACGTCAGCGCCACCGAGGGACGCGAGAAGCTGGGCCTCGGCCTCAAGGCGATGCGCGTGCTGGGGATCGCCTCACCCCGCGGCCCGGCCCTGGAGCCCGGCGCCAAGGGCGGCAAGGTCGCGCGGTCGACCGAGGAGTAACGGGACCGCTACTCCGGGGAGAGGACTCGAACCCCTGCTTCCTGGACCAAAACCAGGCGTGCTGACCAACTACACCACCCCGGATCGGGATTCGAGCGTAGCGTCCGCAGGGCCGCTTAGGTTTCTCTTCATGGAGATCGGAGGAGCTTCGCTCGACCCCGAGGTGCGCGAGGGGCTGAGCCGCAGCTGGAAGGCGCTGATGTTCGTCGGCATCGCGGCGATCGTGCTGGGGTGCATCGCGATCCTGGTCCCGGCCGTGGCCTCGGTCGGGACGGCGATCTTCATCGGCTGGCTGCTGCTCTTCGTCGGCATCGTGCTGGTCGCCGCCGCCTTCTCGGCCCATTCGGTCGGGACCTTCGCGCTGCGGATGCTGTGGGCGGTGCTGACCGTGATCGTCGGCCTCTGGCTGATCGTCGAACCGCACAACGGCACGCTGACCCTGACCTTCGTGCTGGGGGTCTACTTCCTCTTCATGGGCCTGACCCGGACGGTGATCGCCTTCATCGCCCGTGGCGAACCGAATGCCGGTCTGCTCGGCCTCAGCGGCATCGCCGGGCTGCTGATCGGGTTTTTCATCCTCATCAAGTTCCCCGATAGCGCCGACTGGGCAATCGGCCTTCTCGTCGGCATCGACCTGATCTTCGCCGGCTGGACGCTGACCAGCGTTGCAATGCTCGGCAAAGAACTCGCGAAGCGCGCCTGAGCGCACTCCAGCTTTCCCAGCTAGACACAGCGCTCGGTCGGCGGGTCCCGTCTCAGGCTGATGGGGGTCACCTGCGCTGGATGCTCGGTAACCCCCACACCTGAGCCACCCGCCGGAGAGGCGCTGAAGCGAGACAAGGTGAGCCGTCAGCCGAAGTGGTCTTTCGGGCGGGTGACAGGACCCGCCCGCCGAGTGCCTTCGTCCGACAGGTCTTATGCGCCAGCTGCCTTTGTCCTTCAGATAGGGCGGTTCGGAATACGATTCCCGGGTGAGTTCGCCTCTGGTTCTCGTCATGGCGGCGGGCGAGGGCACGCGGATGCGTTCCTCGACGCCGAAGATGCTGCACCCTGTCTGCGGCCGGCCGATGGTCGCCTGGCCGATCCGCGCCGCGCGCGAGGCCGGCGCCGGCCGGGTGGCGGCGATCGTCTCGCCCGGCCGCGACATCTCCGCCGGCCTGCCCGACGACGTCGAGACGGTCGAGCAGCCGCAGCCCGACGGCACCGGCGGGGCGATCCGCGCGGCCCTGCCGCTGATCGAGGAAAGCGAGACCGTGCTGGTCCTCTCCGGCGACGTGCCGCTGATCTCGGCCGAGACGATCGGCGACCTGCTGCGGGCGCATGAATCCTCCGCGGCCGCCGGCACGATCCTCACCATCGAGCTCGACGAGCCTGGCTCCTACGGCCGCATCCTCCGCGACGGCTCCGGCGCTTTCGAGCGCGTGGTCGAGGCCAAAGCCGCCGGGGACGCCGCCCCCGAGCAGCTGGCGATCCGCGAGATCAACGCCGGCACCTACGTCTTCGACGCCGCGCCGCTGGCCGCCGCCCTGCAGGCGATCTCCAACGACAACGCCCAGGGCGAGTACTACCTGCCCGACTGCTTCCCCGCCCTGCGCGAGGCCGGTCACGCCGTCGCCGCCCACAAGACCGACGACCTCGCGGTCACGATGGGGGTCAACGACCGCCGCGACCTCGCCGCGGTCGAGGGCGATGCCCGCCGCCGCCTGCTCGAGGCGCACATGTTCGCCGGCGTCACCGTCGTCGACCCGGCCTCGACCTGGATCGACGCCGGAGTCGAGATCGCCGCCGACGCGAGGATCGAGCCCGGGACGACCCTCAGGGGTGGGACGACGATCGCCGAGGGCGCCGTCGTCGGCCCGCTCAGCACCCTGGTCGACTGCTCGCTCGGCGCCGGCTCCCAGGTCCTCCACTCCTACCTGGTCGAGTGCGACGTCCACGCCGGCTGCTCGGTCGGCCCCTTCGCCTACCTGCGCCCCGGCGCGGTGCTCGAGGACGGCGCCAAGGCCGGCACCTTCGTCGAGATCAAGAACTCGCACGTGGGGGAGGGGAGCAAGGTCCCGCACCTCGCCTACGTCGGCGACGCCGACATCGGGCCCGGCAGCAACCTCGGCGCCGGCACGATCACCGCCAACTACGACGGTTTCCGCAAGAACCGGACCGTCATCGGCCGCAACGTGCGCATCGGCGTTGACACGATGTTGATCGCACCGGTAGAAGTCGGCGACTCCGCCTACACTGGCGCTGGCGCGGTGATCAAGGACGACGTGCCCGACGGGGCACTGGCCGTCAGCGAGAACGCGCAACGGAACATCGACGGATACGCCGCTCGCAAGGCGGCCGAGATGCGAGAGGACAAAGACGCGTGAGCATGATCGAGGAGCGCCCCCAGGTGGCGACCGGCATCGACCACGACTACACGAAGCGGATGATGGTCTTCGGCGGCCGCTGCTCGATGGACCTGGCCGCCAAAGTCGCCGGCAAGCTGAACCTCGACCTCGGTCAGGCGACGCTGACGACCTTCGCCAACGGCGAGGTCTACTGCCGCTACGAGGAGTCGATCCGCGGCTCCGACGTCTTCCTCGTCCAGTCGACCTGCGCCAACGAGCAGGAAGGGATGACCCCGAACGACGCCCTGATGGAGCTGCTGACGATGATCGACGCCGCCCAGGGCGCCTCCGCGCACCGCATCATCGCCGTCCTCCCCTGGTACGGCTACGCCCGCCAGGACAAGAAGTCGGCCCCGCGCGAGCCGATCTCCGCCCGGATCGTCGCCAAGTGCCTGGAGGGCGTCGGCGTCGACCGCGTCCTCACCATGGACCTCCACGCCGGCCAGGTCCAGGGCTTCTTCCACGTCCCGGTCGACCACATGACCGCGATGCCGATGCTGACCCAGTGGTTCGCCGACCAGGAAATGAGCGACGACCTGGTGATCGTCTCCCCCGACGCGGGCCGGGTGAAGACCGCGCGCAACTTCGCCCGCCGGATCGGCACCCACTGGGCCGTGATGGAGAAGGAGCGCCCCGCCCAGCAGGTGGCCGAGATCGGCTACGTGGTTGGCGACGTCAAGGGCAAGACCGCGGTCCTCGTCGACGACATGATCGACACCGCCGGCACCCTCTGCGCCGCCGCCCAGACCGTGCTCGACGAGGGCGCGGCGCGGGTGATCGCCTGCGCCACCCACGGCGTCTTCTCCGGCCCCGCCTTCGAACGCCTCGAAAACTCGGCGATCGAGCGGATCGTCGTCACCGACACCCTGCCGCTGCGGCCCGGCGCGCCCGACAACATCACCGTGCTCTCCACCGCCAGCACCTTCGCCGACTCGATCCGCCGCATCTTCACCGACGACTCGGTGAGCGAGATCTTCGCCGGCGAGAACCAGCTCTTCTAGTGCCCGAAGACGGCCTGCGACTGGTCGGCCACAAGGGGGCCGACCTGATCGCGCCCGGAAACACGGTCGCGAGCTTCCACGCCGCGGCCGAGCACGGCGTGCACATGATCGAGATGGACGTGCTCTGGCTGCCGGACTCGCACCTGCCGCTGGAGCAGCGGCATCCGCTGGTCATCGCCCATGACTGGGAGGACGCCGAACGGCGCACGCCGCTGAAGCTGACCGAGGCGCTCGACGCCTTCCTCGAGCCGCCGCTGGCCGAGGTCGAGATCGACCTCGACATCAAGCTGCCCGGCCGCGAGGAGGAGGTCGTTTCCGCGCTGCGCGAGCGCGACCTGGTCGAGCGGGCGATGATCTCGACGATGGAGATGCACACGCTGCGCCGGATCCTCGAGCTGGAGCCGAACCTGCGGCGCGGCTGGACCTACCCCAGAGTCACCAAGGACTGGACCTCGAAGCGCTGGGCCAAGGGCCCGATGCTGGCGGCGCTGGTCGCGATGCGCCACCGCCTGCCGGGTCTCGCCGCCCAGAAGCTGCCGCAGTTCGGCGTCGCCGCGATGTGGGTCTACCACCCGCTGGTCACGCCGCGGCTGGCGCGGATCTGCGACCTGGCGGAGACCGAGCTGATCGCCTGGACGGTCGACGAGCTGCCGCGGATGGAGAAGCTGGTCGCCGCCGGGGTCGGCGGCATCTGCTCCAACGACCCGCGCCTGTTCGCGCAGCTTTAGTCCGACCGGCGTGTTCAGATGGGCGTCATGAGCCACTGCGCCAAGGCCGTTCTCACCGCCCTCGTCGCCCTCCTCCTGGTGCCCGCCGGCGCCACCGCCGTCTCCTCGAAGGCGCTCCCGATCGACGAAGGGGGCGACGCCACCTTCATCCTCGACGGCAAGCTGCGCCGGACGCTCGACGCCGCCGGCATCGAGGTGGAGCCGCTGAGGCCGGCGCACCGGCTGGAAAAGACGATCCTCCTCCCGGCCAAAGGCGAAGGGGGCTTCGAGCTGCGCTTCGGGACCGGCTACGCCTTCCTGCGCGGCGGCCTCCGCCTGCGCGGCGACGGGCACAGCGTCGCGATCCGCCACCTGGTCCTCAACACCGCCAAGAAGCGGCTCTCCGGCAAGATCGGCGGTCGCACCCTCACGCTCGCCGCCACCGACGAGGTCAAGGCCTACCGCACGGGCCTCGGCCTCCTGGTCAAAGTCGGATCGCTGCGGCTGACGGCCCGAGCGGCGGAGCTCATCGGCGCCAAGCTCCGGCGCCCGGACCTCTTCCGCCCGCATCGCCTGCTCGGACGGCTCAGCCTCGCGGCGCCGCTGTTCACCGTCCCGGTGACGAAAGGGACGATCGATTTCAGCCTCGACGAAGGCTTCGTCAGGAAGCTGACCGACCTCGGCGTCTCGATCGTCCCCGGCGGATCGACCACCTTGCTGAACGCCGCGCCGCTGACCTTCTCCTTCGGCAATCTGGGAGGCGAAATAGATCCCGAGTTCGAGCACGGAAGGGTGATCGTGACCGGGGAAGACAGCCTCAGGCTGGTCCAGGCGAACACGTCGCCCCCGCGCGAAGTGATCTGGCGCGCGATCGGCGTCAACTTCGAAAACGGCTACGGGACCGAGGGAAGCGACGTGGTCGTCGCCAGCTGGGGGCTGCCGCTCGGCCTCGCCGCCGATCCGCCCCTCGGCCAGGTCGAATTCGGCACCTCGCCCAGCTTCGACGGCAAGGGCGGCTTCTTCACCTCTCCCCGCACGCCCGCGACGCTCTCGCCCTACGCCGTGAAACCGCTGGACGACGCCTTCGCCGGCGGCAAAGCGGTCTTCACCGCCGGCGAGCCGCTCGGCAGCTTCTCCTTCGTCGCCTTCGTCGAATGACGATTGGTGAGTTAACCCCGCTGTAGGCGGGTTAACTCACCAATCGTGCTCAGATGGTGCCGGGCGTCGCCGTCGGCGGCGTGCCGCGCCCGCGGCGGCCTTTGACCTTCACCGCCGACTCGAGGTCTTCCTGGCTGAAGCCGCCGACCACCTCGCCGTCGAGGGCGTAGCGGTAGAGGGCGACGCCGAAGATGCCGTTGAGGGCGCGGGAGACGAGCAGCGCGATCGCCAGCACCAGGGCGCCGATCACGACCAGGAGCGCGCCGAGGAACGAGGCCGAGGACCAGAGCACGATGCCGGCGACGATCAGGACCGCGGCCGGCAGCACGCCGAGCAGGAAGACGGCGGCGCCGATCGCGATGTTGCCGGTGATCTGCTGCCCCCAGCGCTCGCGGAAGAGCGAAGCGGAGCGCTTGATCGTCTCGAACGGGCCGGTGCCCTCGATCGCGATCACCGGCACCGCGAGGAAGGTGACCAGGGTCCAGGCCATCCCGACCAGGCGGGCGGCGATCTGGCCCAGGGTTCCGCCCTGGTTTTCCAGCAGACCCATCAGCAGGCTGATCGCCGCCGAGACTGCGGCCCAGCCGCTGATCTGGGCGATGCGGCTGCGCGAGACCGCGAGCCCGTCGCTGACCGTCGCCTGCTGGCCGCGGAAGATCATGTCGGCGCAGGCGGCGAGCCCGACGCTGAAGTAGAAGCCGACGAAGCTGAGGACGTAGACGCCGATCACGATCAGCGGGATCGCGCCGGCCGGCTGGTCCTGGTCGAAGAGGTAGAGGCCGGGGCCGAGGAAGACGATCGCCAGCAGGGTGGTCGCGACCGCCCCGTAGAGCGGGAAGCGGATCAGCTCGGGGTGTTCCCTGAGGAGCCCCCAGCTTTTCTTGGTCAGGCCCCAACCGCGTTTGATCCTGCTCATCCGCTCCTCCTTCTTTCCGGGCAGAGCGCCCGCCGGTTCAGAACGTTTCGGCGAGACCGGGTGCTCGCTTGAGCCCTCTTTCCTCGAAGTACTCCCATTCCTGCTCGCCCAGCTCGGTCTCCGGGCGGTCCGCGTAGACCCACTCGCGGAAGATCCGGTGCCAGTTGCGCTTCGCCCGCAGTTGGCCGAGCACGGCGACGACGCCGATTTCCATCCGCCGCCCCATCAGCTCCTCGGCCGGGATCGACTCGCGCCGCATCAGCTCGTAGAACTCCGAGCGCGGGTCGTGGGTCGACTCGATGATCTTCATCACCCGCTGCGGGGTGATTTCGATCTCGCGGTCCTCGATGTACCAGCCGCCGACCGCGCCCATGTGCTGCAGCAGCCGCTCGGCGTCGAGCTTGGATGGCTTCTTGACGAAGCCGAGGTCGTGCAGGGCCTGGCGGAACGATTCCGGGTCTTCGCGCGTGGCGGCGTCGAAGGCGCGCTGCTCGAGCAGGATCTGCTCGCGGTCGAGCTTCTTGGTCATCCCGAAGTCGAGGAAGGCGACGCGGCCGTCGTCCATGAGGATGTAGTTGCCGGGGTGGGGGTCGGCGTTGAAGTGCTGCAGGTTGAACATCGCGCCGATGCTGCCGCGGAAGACGATCTCGCCGAAGCGGCTGCGCTCCTCGTGCGGCAGCTCCTTGGTTTCCTCGAAGTTGCGCCCGCGGACCAGCTCGGTGACGAGGACGCGGCGGCGCGAGAGCCGGGTGACGACTTCCGGCACGTAGATGAAGGGGTGACCGCGGTAGGCGCGGGCGAAGGAGCGCTGGTTCTGCGCCTCGTACTCGTAGTCGAGCTCCTCCATCACCCGCTCGCGGATCTCGTCGGCGATCTCCTTGGCGTCGAGGCCGGGGGCCAGGGCCCGGGCCAGGCGGACGAGCGTGCCGGCGTTGCGCAGGTCGGCGTCGAGCGCCTCGGCGATGCCGGGGTACTGGATCTTCACCGCCACCTCGCGGCCGTCGAGTAGCTCGGCGCGGTGGACCTGGCCGATCGAGGCGGCGGCGAAGGCCTCCTCCTCGAACTCGGCGAAGAGCTCGGAGAGCGGTTCGCCGTCGTACTCCTCTTCCAGCACCTTGACGACCTTCTCCCAGGGCATCGCCGGCGCGTCGGTGCGCAATTTCGCCAGCTGCTCCTGGTAGATGTCGCGGTACTCCTCGGGGATGAACTCGGTGTCGATGAAGGAGGCGAACTGGCCGAGCTTCATCGCCGCGCCCTTCATCTGCCCGAGGGCGGCGACCATTTTCATCGCCGTCTCCAGGTGGCGCTGTTCGAGCGCCTCCTTGCCCTTCTCCTCGTCGCGGCCGACGTTGGCGGCTTTCGTGCCGGCGTAGCGTGCGCCCTGGACGCCGACGATCGAGCCGAGCTTGGCCGAGCGCCGGATGCGGCCCTTGGGGATCTTCGAAGAATCGTCGGCCATCGGGACCCGAAGGGTGCCACAGCGCGTCATGCGGCGATTTCTCTATCCTCTCCCGTCCGATGGCGAGCAAACGTTCCTGCCTCAAAGCCGCACCGCGTACCGACTTCGGCTCACGCTCCTCGCGCCGCATGCGCCGCGACGGCGTCGTCCCGGGCGTCGTCTACTCGGGCGGCTCCGACGCGACTCCGTTCCAGGTCTCAGAACGCGACGTGCGCGGCATCCTCAGCGAGGGTGCCGCCCTCTTCGACCTCGAGATCGACGGCAGCAAAGCCGTGCCGGTCGTGATCAAGGAAGAACAGCACCACCCGGTGCGGGGCAGCATCCAGCACCTCGACCTGATGCAGGTCAACCTCAAAGAGGCGATCCAGGCCGAGGTGGCGATCGAGCTCGAGGGCGTCGAGACCGCCCCCGGCGTCAAGGGCGGCGGCGTGCTCGAGCACGTCACCCGCGAGATCACCGTCGAAGCGCTGCCGGCCGAGATTCCCGACAACATCGTCGTCGACGTCTCCGCGATGGAGATCAACGACACCCTCTCGCTCGCCGCGGTCACCGCGCCCGACGGCGTCACCTTCGTCGCCGAGGACCTCGAGGAGATCACGATCGTCACCCTCTCGCCGCCGCGCGTCGAAGAGGTCACGACCGAGGTCGAGGAGGAGGCCGAGCTGGTCGGCGAGGGCGAAGAGGGCGAGGGCGCTGCCGAGGGCGAGGGCGGCGAGGAGTCCGGCGAGGGCGAGGGCGAGTAGCCCCTGTCGCTGTTCCGCCGCCGCGACGGCGGCGAGCACGGCGACCGCATCCTCATCGTCGGCCTCGGCAATCCCGGGCCTGAGTACGAGCGCACCCGCCACAACGTCGGCTTCATGGTCGCGAGCGAGCTGGCCGAGCGCTGGGAGCTGCCGAAGCCGAAGCAGAAGTTCAACGGCGTGATCTCCGAAGGGCGGACCCGGCCGGGCGGTCCCCGCGTGGCGCTGCTGCAGCCGCGCACCTACATGAACGAATCCGGCACCTCGGCCGGCCCCGCGCGCGGCTCGCTGAAGGTGCCGCTCGACCGCGTCGTCGTCCTCCACGACGAGATCGACCTCCCCTTCGGCGAGATCAGGGTCCGCCAGGGTGGCGGGCTGGCCGGTCACAACGGACTGAAGAGCCTCAAACGCGGCTTCGGCGACGCCGAGTTCTGGCGGGTGCGGATCGGCGTCGGGCGGCCGGATTCGACCGACCCGGAGATCGTCTCCCGGCACGTGCTCGGCCGCTTCAGCGAGCCGAAGGCCGAGGTCGAGGCGCTGGTCACCGGCGCCGCCGAGGAGACCGAGCGGCTGGTCGAGCGGATAGCGTCCGGCGAATGAGCGCAGAGAACGGCACCACCCCCGAGGCTTCAGAGGCGGTCACCAGCTACTCGGTCGACGAGCAGGGCATCGCCCTGATCCGCCTGGATCGTCCCCGGGCCCGCAACGCGATCAACACCCAGATGCTGGTCGAGCTGCTGGAGCACCTCGCCGTCGCCCGCGCCGACGAGGCGGTGCGGGTGCTGGTGATCAGCTCCGCCGACCATCTCGGCCTCTCGGCCGGCGCTGACGTCAGGGAGCAGCTCGACGACGAGGGCAAGGTGCGGCGGATGCAGCTCTTCGCCGATCTCTACGACGCCGTCGTCGATTTCCCCAAGCCGACGATCGCCGCCTGCCACGGCGACGTGGTCGGCGGCGGGGCGGAGATCGCGGTCGCCTGCGACATGCGGATCGGCGGCGCCAACCTGCGGATGCGTTTCCCCGGCGCGGCGCTCGGCGTGCCGGTCGGCCCGGCGCGGCTGGTCACCCTCTGCGGCCTCGCCGCCGCCAAGTACCTGCTGCTCAGCTCACGCACGGTCGGCGCCGACGAGGCGCTGCGGCTCGGGCTCGTCAACCGCGTCGCCCCCGCCGCCGGTACCGAGCAGGCGGCTCGGGAGCTCGCCGCCGAGGTCGCCGCCCACCCGCCCGAGGCGGTCGCCCAGCTGAAGCGGATGCTGCACGAGTGGGACGACATCGTCGGCCGCTCCGCCGCGGAGGGCCGCGGCCAGGTCGAGTGGCAGCGGTCCGGTCCGGGTTTGCCCAGCTCCGATTGAGAACTCGGTCGTTCTTGACGTAAGGCCCGCGGGCTGGAGAGAATCCAGCGCCGAGCACATGGCCTCGGCACCGACCTCAGAAGATCCCCCCGCGCCGCGCGAGGAAGCCGGAGCGGCAAGTCCCGTCCGGTTCATTCCCGGCGACTCGAAGCGGCCGCCGGTCGACGGCACCGCGCTCTGCCTCTCCGGAGGCGGGTACCGGGCGATGCTCTTCCACCTGGGGGCGCTGTGGCGGCTGAACGAGCTGGCCTATCTCCCGAACCTCACCCGGGTCTCCAGCGTCTCCGGGGGATCGATAACCGCCGCCGTCCTCGGGGCCGCGTGGAAGGACCTCGGGTTCTCCGCCGGCGTGGCCGCCAACTTCGAGCCGCTCGTGGTCGAGCCGATCCGCCGGCTCGCCGGCCGCACCATCGACCTCTCCTCGGTCCTGGTGGGCGGGCTGCTGCCGGGGACGACGATCGGCGAGCGGGTGGCTCGCGCCTACAGCCGCCACCTGTTTGGCGACAAGACCCTCCAGGACCTGCCCGGCGGCGAGGAAGATCCGCGCTTCGTCATCAATGCCACCAACCTGCAGTCGGGGGTCCTCTGGCGCTTCTCCCGCCCCTATATGTGGGATTACCGCGTGGGGAAGATCGAGCGGCCGGAGCTCTCGCTGGCGACCGCCGTCGCCGCCTCGTCCGCCTTCCCGCCGGTCCTCTGCCCGGTACGGCTGCGCTTCGACGAGGGCGATTACGTCCCGAAAACGGGCGACGACCTGCAGCGGGCCGAATACACCACCAATCCCACCCTCGGCGACGGCGGCATCTACGACAACCTCGGCCTGGAGACCGCCTGGAAGAGCTGCAAGACGGTTCTGGTCAGCGACGGGGGCGGGGCGATGGCCGCCGATGCCGGCAGGTTCGGCCCCTTCCCGAGCTGGCGCTGGCGGGACTGGGGGACGCAGACGGTGCGGGTGCTGAAAGTGATCGACAACCAGGTCCGCAGCCTGCGCAAACGGCAGGTGGTCACCGGCTATGAAGCGGACGAGGGCAGCAAGGGGCACCGCGAGGGCGCCTACTGGGGAATCCACAGCCACGTCGCCGACTACCACCTGCCTTCCTCGCTGCCGGTGTCGCCGGAGCAGGCGAAGAAGCTCGCCGAGGTGCCGACGCGGCTGAAGCAGCTCGACGACGTCACCCAGGAGCGGCTGATCAACTGGGGCTACGCGATCTGCGACACGGCGATGCGGAAATGGGTGGACGAGAGCCTGCCGCCTCCAGCCGGTTTTCCATACCCGGACCATCCGCTGGACAGCTGATTGGGACATAATCAGCTAATCAGGGGTTTATTGGGGTATAAAAAGGCTAAATTATCCCAATACCTGATAAATTACCCCAATGAGGAGCTTCCAGGATCCGGTCCGCACCTTCGGCGCGATGCCCCCTTCCCTGGGGGTTCTGCTCAAGGCGGTCGACAAAGGCAGCGGTAGGCAGCAGCTCTTCGAAGATCAGGTTCCGGAGCTGCTGCGCCGGCTCGCGCGGCAGACGAAGGTCGAGTCGATCACCGCCTCGAACGCGATCGAGGGGGTCGAGGTCGAGCCGGCTCGGGCGGAGAGCCTGGCCAGCGCGACGCCGCCGCGATTCCGCAATCGCAGCGAGAAGGAGTTCGCCGGCTATGCCGACGCCCTCGACGGCTTGATGCGCGACGAACGACTCGAGCCGTTGACCGTTCCTCGCCTGCTCGAGCTGCACCGGAAGATGCTGGCCCACACCGACGACCTGGGCGGCTACCTCAAGCAGGAGGACAACCGGATCGCCGATCGCGCGCCCGACGGGACCACGCGGACCGTCTTCCGGCCACCCTCCTGGCGGGAGACCGAGGGGCTGCTGTCGGGCCTCTGCTCGGCCTACCGGTACACGCTCGAAGGCGGAGCCGTCCATCCGCTGATCGCCCTCGCGGCTTTCGTCCTGGACCTTCTCGCGATCCATCCCGTTCCGGACGGGAACGGGCGCTTGGCGCGGCTGGCGACGACCCACGAACTGCTGCGGCTCGACTACGGGGTCGCCCGCTACGTCAGCGTCGAGCAGCGGATCTACGAATCCAAGAACGCCTACTACACGGCGCTCGAACAGTCGCAGCGCGGCTGGCACGGGGGAGGGCACTCGATCTGGCCCTGGACCGAGTACCTGGTGCGGATCCTGGCCGACTCCTACGGAGACTTCGAAAACAGGGTCGTGGCGGGACGGGGAGCGGAATCCGGGAACAAGCAGGAGCGAATCCGTCGCTGGGCCCTGCGGGAGGCGCCCGCCGAATTCAAGATCGGAGACGTACGGCGGGCGATCCCGGGGGTCAGCGATCCCACCATCCGCCTTGCCCTGCGAGCTCTGCGGGACGAAGGCCTGCTCGAGGCCGAGAGCGTCGGCAGGGGCGCGAGATGGCGGCGCCTGCAGCCCGATTTGCCGGAACCCTAGAATCGATCGCCGCGCCCCGGATCGCCTGATCCGGGCGTTTTCGCTGCCATGAGCCTGCGTCCTCTGATCGACATCGCCGCGGAGAACGAGCGCGTCCACGCGCTCGCGGGGCGCGCGAGCGCGGCGGCGGGCGGGGGCGAGGCGGTCGCCGTGCGCGCCTCGACGATGCTGCGGCCGCTGCTGCTGGCGACGCTGGTCGAGGACGAGCGCGGGCTCGGCGAGCGGCCGGTGCTGCTGGTCGCTCCCGACGACCGCTCCGCCCGCGACCTCGCCGCCGACCTGCGCGCCTACGTGGCGCCGCGCCGGGTCCGGCTCTACCCCTCGCGCGGGACCGGCTACGCCTCACACGTCTCGCCGCCGGCGCACCTGGTCGGGCTGCGGATCGACGCGCTGGACGCGCTCGGCTCCGAAGCCGACGCGCTCGTCGTCGCCTCGGCGACCGCTCTGGCCGAGGCCGTCCCCGACGCCTCGCTGCGCCCGGCCGGCTTCGCGATCGAGCTGGGCGAGGAGATCGAGCTCGGCGCCGTCGCCGAGGACCTCGTCGCCGCCGGCTACGAACGCGTCGAGCAGGTCGAGGAGCGCGGTCAGTTCGCCGTCCGCGGCGGCATCCTCGACGCCTTCCCGGCGACCGAGGAGCGGGCGGTGCGGATCGAGCTGTTCGGCGACGAGGTCGAGTCGATGCGCTGGTTCTCGACCTTCACCCAGCGCTCGCTCGGCGAGGCGCAGCGGGTCGAGCTGGCCCCGGCGGCGGAGATGGACGCCGAGCACCGCGAGCTGGCCGAGCTGGCGGCGATGGCGGCCGAGGAGGAAGACGGCGAGTCCCCCAACCTGGCCGAGGTGCTGCCGCTGGAGCATTTCCAGGCGCCGCTGGGGCTGGTGCCCGAGGCCGCCGCGGTCGTCCTCGTCGGCGCCGAGGAGATCGAGCCGGCGCTGCGCGACCACTGGGAGGACGCGACCACGGCGATGCACGCCGACGACGCCCAGCACCTCTACGTCGACGTCGCCGCGCCGCTGAACGAGCGCGCCGCCCTGGTGCTGACCAGCGCCGGCGACGAGGTCTCCGACGCCTTCCGCGCCTCGCGCGCCGAGTCGCCCGCCCGCAGCGTCAAGGAGGCCGAGGGCGAGCTGGAGAAACTGGTCCGCTCCGGCTACCGCACCGTCGTCGCCTTCGAGAGCAGGGGGGAGGCCGATCGCACCCGCTACGGCCTCGACCGGCTCGACGCCCGCATCCTCGAGGGCGGCCGCCTCTCGCCCGACCCGGGCCTCTCCTTCGCCGAGGCGCGCCTGCGCGAGGGCTTCGTCAGCCCCGAGCTGAAGCTCGCCGTCTACCCCTTCCGCCGCCTCGTCCACCGCCGGCGCAGCGAGGAGCCCGCGCCCGGTGCCGGCCGCGGCCGGCTCGCCTTCAGCGACCTGCGGGTCGGCGACTACGTCGTCCACGAGGACCACGGCGTCGCCCGCTTCGCCGGCTTCGAGACCCGCGAGGTCGGTGGCGTCACCCGCGACTACCTCTACCTCGAATACAAAGGCGAGGATCGGGTCTACGTCCCCACCGACCAGCTGGCGAAGCTGAGCCGCTACGTCGGCGCCGGCGGCTCGCCGACCCTCTCGGCGCTGGGCGGCAAACGCTGGCAGAACATGAAGGCGCGGGCGCGCAAAGCCGCCGGCGCCCTCGCCGGCGAGCTGCTCAACCTCTACGCCGAGCGCCGCGCCCGCAAGGGCCACCCCTTCCCGCCCGACGGCGAATGGCAGATCGCGATGGAGACCGCCTTCCCCTACCGCGAGACGGCCGACCAGGTCGAAGCGATCGAGGCGGTCAAGGGGGACATGGAATCGGAGCGGCCGATGGACCGTCTGGTCTGCGGCGACGTCGGCTTCGGCAAGACCGAGGTGGCGCTGCGGGCCGCGGTCAAGGCCGCCTCCGACGGCAAGCAGGTGATGGTCCTGGTGCCGACCACGATCCTCGCCCAGCAGCACTACGGCACCTTCCGCGAGCGGCTGGCCGACCTCCCCTTCCGGGTCGAGGGCGTCTCGCGGCTACGGCCGGCGGCCGAGGTGAAAGCGGTGTTGAAGGACTTCGAGGCGGGCAAGGTCGACGTCCTGATCGGCACCCACCGGCTGCTCTCGCGCGACGTCCGCGCCAAGGACCTGGGCCTGGTCGTGGTTGACGAGGAGCAGCGCTTCGGGGTCAAGCAGAAGGAGCTGCTGCGGCAGCTGAAGCTGAAGGTCGACGTGTTGGCGCTCTCGGCGACGCCGATCCCCCGCACCCTGCAGATGAGCCTCGCCGGCCTGCGCGACATCTCGGTGATCGAGACCCCGCCCGAGGGCCGCCGCCCGGTGCGCACCTACGTCGGCCCCTACGACGAGGACCTGGTCGCCAAGGCGGTCAACCGCGAGCTCGAGCGCGAGGGGCAGGCCTTCGTCCTCCACAACCGGATCGAGTCGCTGCCGGAGACGACCGAGCGGCTGCGGGCGCTGGTCCCGGGCGCGCGCTGCCTCGAAGCGCACGGGCAGATGGACGAGCACCAGCTGGAGGAGACGATGCTGACCTTCCTGCGCGGCGAGGCCGACGTGCTGGTGACGACGACGATCATCGAGTCCGGCCTCGACATCCCCACCGCCAACACCCTGATCGTCGAGCGCGCCGACCAGCTCGGGCTCTCGCAGGCCTACCAGATCCGCGGCCGCGTCGGGCGCTCTCGCGAGCGCGCCTTCGCCTACCTGCTCTACCCCTCGGCCGAGGCGCTGACCGAGGAGGCGGCCGCGCGGCTCTCGACCCTCGCCGACCACACCGAGCTCGGCTCCGGCTTCCGGATCGCGATGCGCGACCTCGACATCCGCGGCGCCGGCAACCTGCTCGGCGACGAGCAGTCCGGCCACGTCGCCGCGGTCGGCTTCGAGCTCTACTGCCAGATGATCGACGAAGCGGTCGCCGAGGCCGCCGCCGGAGAGGGTGAGGAGGAGAGGGAGGAGGCGCCCGAGCCGGTCCGCCTCGACGTGCCGGTCGACGCCTACCTGCCGGCCAGCTTCGTCCCCTTCGAGGCGGCGAAGATCGACGTCCACCGCCGCATCGTCGCCGCCCGCGAGCCGGGCCAGCTGCGGGCGATCCGCGACGAGCTGACCGATCGTTTCGGGCCGCTGCCGCCCGAGGCCGAGAACCTGCTGAAGCTGCAGAAGGCGCGGATCGAGCTGGGGCTGGCCGGCGCCCGCAGCGTCGAGTTCCGCGGCGGCCGGCTCAGCGTCACCGGGGTCGAGCTCGACTCGGAGGCGGCGGGGGTGCTGGCCGAGCAGGTCGAGGGCGCGCTCTACGAATGGCGCGAGCAGACCGCCGCGGTGCGCGTCGCCGGCGATCCGCAGGAACGGCTCGAGGCGGTCCTGGCGATGGCCGAGGGCCTGCGCGAGGCGCGCCGCACGGTCGAGCCCGCCGCCGCCTGAGGCTCGATTAAGCCCGGTCTTAGGGGATTTGACTATGCTGCCGACTTCGTGGGAGCGAAAGCTGGGCAGAGAGGTAAAGCCGGGGGCGATCGAGGCGCTGGTCCCCAGCGAACCGTGCTGATTCTCTTCGGCGTGCTGCTCGTGCTGCTCTTCGTCGGCTTCGCCATCGCCCAGGGGATCGGCTCGCCGAGCGTGCCCTCCGGCGACGTGGCCACCGTCGAAGGCGTCCCCGACGAAATCGCCGACGTCAGCAAAGAGGAATTCGATCGGGCGCTGGCGCAGCAGGTCGCCCAGGCGAAACTGAAAAAAACGCCCGAGGCCGGCAGCGACAAATTCGAAGAACTGAAGACCGCGGCGATGGGCGAACTGCTTGACCAGATCTGGATCCAGGGCCAGGCGGAAGAACTCGACCTCAGCGTCACCGACAAACAGATCGAAGAAGAACTGGAGTCGATCAAAAAACAGAACTTCGGCTCCGACGAGGGGTACGAAAAATTCCTCAAGGAATCGAAATTCACCCAGGAGGACGTCGACGACCGGGTGCGGCTCCAGCTGCTGAGCACGCAGATCCAGGAAAAGGTCAGCGGCGAATCCCCGAAACCTTCGAGCGAGGAAGTCCAGGCTTACTACGACGCCGAAAAGGCGAGCCAGTTCACGGTTAAAGAAAGCCGCGACGCCCGCATCATCATCAACAAAGACAAGGGCGAGGTCGAAGCCGCCAAGAAGCAGCTGGAAGGCGACAGCTCGGCGGCCGGCTGGAAAGCGGCCGCGGCCAAGTACTCGAGCGACCCGACCACCAAAGCCAAAGGCGGGCTGCAGAAAGGGATCACCGAGGAATTCCTCCAGGGCCCGCTGAAAGCCGCGATCTTCGAGGGCGCCACCGGCGAACTCATCGGTCCGATCCAGTTCCAGGGCCAGTACCTGCTGATCGAAGTCGTGAAATTGAACCCGGGGAAGGTCCAGAGCCTGGCCGAAGTCAAAGCGCAGATCGAATCGTCGCTGAGCCAGGAAACCCAGCAGGAATTCTTCTCTGAATTCGTCACCGACTACCAGACGAAGTGGGAACAGCGGACCACCTGCGCGGACGAATACCTGGTCGAACGGTGTGGCAACTACAAGGGTGACGGGCACCCGAAAAACGCCCCGCCCAACTGCTACGAAGAGGATCCGAAAACTCCGCCGACCGAATGCCCGTCGCCGGTGACGCCGACCGAACCCGCCCTGCCGGGGTCCGTGACCGAGGCGAAACCGAGAGGCGAACGGTTCCCGCAGCGCCCGCGCCCCGAAGGTAGCGGCGAAGCGGGCGAAGAAGTCCCGACGCCGGCCGGCGTTCCGCCCGCGGGCGCCACGGGCGAATAGCCCCGCGGCAATCCGCCGCGCTCGGTGAATAGACTGGCGCGCCCGTGAGCGCTATCTCCTCGATCCACGCGCGCCAGATCCTCGACTCGCGCGGCAACCCGACCGTCGAGGTGGAAGTCGTGCTGGAGTCCGGCGCGCGCGGTCTGGCCGCGGTCCCCTCGGGCGCCTCGACCGGCGAGTTCGAGGCGGTCGAGCTGCGCGACGGCGGCGAGCGCTGGGCCGGTAAGGGCGTCGGCCGCGCGGTCGCCAACGTCAACGGCGAGATCGCCGCGGCGCTGACCGGCGCCCGCGCCGCCGAGCAGGGGGCGCTGGACCGGACGATGATCGAGCTCGACGGCACCCCGAACAAGGGGCGGCTCGGCGCCAACGCGCTGCTCGGCGTCTCGCTGGCCGCCGCCAAGGCCGCGGCTGCCGACTCGCAGCAGCCGCTCTACCGCTACCTGGCCGAGCTCTACGGTGGTGGCGAGCCGAGCGTGCTGCCGGTGCCGATGATGAACGTGCTGAACGGCGGCGCCCACGCCGACAACTCGGTCGACTTCCAGGAGTTCATGATCGTCCCCGCCGGTGCCGAGAGCTTCTCGGAGTGCCTGCGGGTCGGGGCCGAGGTCTTCCACGCGCTGAAGAAGTCGCTCTCCTCGCAGGGCCTCTCCACGGCCGGCGGCGACGAGGGCGGCTTCGCTCCGAACCTCGACTCGAACGAGGCCGCCCTGCAGGCGGTCCTGGCCGGCGTCGAGGCGGCCGGCTACAAGCCCGGGGAGGACGTCTTCATCGCCCTCGACCCGGCCACCAGCGAGGTCTTCGAGGGCGGCTCCTACAACCTCGAGCACGAGGGACGCACCCTCTCCTCGGAGGAGATGGCCGCCTACTGGGCGGACGCCTGCGCGCGCTACCCGATCGTCTCGATCGAGGACGGCATGGACGAGGAGGACTGGGACGGCTGGAAGCTGCTGACCGAGAAGGTCGGCGAGCGGGTCCAGCTGGTCGGCGACGACCTCTTCGTCACCAACCCGGAGCGGCTGCGCCGCGGCATCGAGCTCGGCGTCGGCAACTCGATCCTGGTCAAGGTCAACCAGATCGGCACCCTCTCGGAGACCCTGGAGGCGATCCGCACCGCCCGCGATGCCGGCTACACGGCGGTCATCTCGCACCGCTCGGGCGAGACCGAGGACACGACGATCGCCGACCTGGCGGTCGCCACCGGCGCCGGCCAGATCAAGACCGGCGCCCCCTCGCGCTCGGACCGCGTCGCCAAGTACAACCGGCTGCTGCGGATCGAGGAGGAGCTGGGCGACGCCGCGCAGTTCCCGGGCCTGCAGGCATTCGTCCAGCGCCGCTCCTAGATGCAGGAAAGCGGGGCCCGGCCGCGTAGCACCGGGTATGGCAGCGAGCGCTCACGCCGCCCGGCGGTCCGCACCGGCACGGCGGCGTCCGGCGGCCCGCAAGCGGCGCCCCGCCGCGCGCAGCGGGCCGAGCCGGATCAAATGGGACCGGGTCGGCCGGATCGCCCTCACCGTCGTCCTCTTCGCCGTCCTCTACTCCTACCTGCACCCGTCGATCGACTTCGTCAAGACCTACACGGGCACGACCCAGGCCAAAGAGAAGCTGCACGGCCTGCTGAAGGAAAACCGGCAGCTCCACGACCGCATCCAGTCCTCCGACGACCCGATGGTCATCCAGCACGAGGCGCGGGCGCAGGGCATGGTCGCCGAAGGCGAGAAGCCGGTGGTCATCGGCGGCAACCTCGGCGGCTGAGCGCCGGGAGGCCTCTCCATGGTTGACCTGGGCGGCTACCTGCTGGGGGTCGTCCAGTTGGCGCTGGTCCTTGTTCCGATTGGGTTCAGCGCGTACAGGTTGCGACAGCGGTTGCTGCCTGCTTGGACTGGAGCACCTGCTCGCCTCGTCGAGTCCATCGTTGGCGTCGCGCTGGTCATCTGGTTGTCCGAGTTACTGGGGCTCTTTGGGTTGTTCTACGCCGGAGCTCTGATCGCGGCTGCGCTCCTGACCTGTCTCGCGGTCGCTTTCTTGCCGGGGGGTGGCACTGTAGGGGGGACCCCCCCTGAGGAAGCTTTAGCTACCGGAAGGGGGGGTGGGTCCCCTGCAGTGACAGGACCCGCCGGCCCGGAAAGCTTTGTCTCGCTGCTCGTGATGTTGGCGGTGATCTCGGCCACGGTGTTCAGCTACGCGGTGACTACGAAGCACGCATTGGATCGAGGTGTCTTCAACTTCGATTCGCTCTGGTACCACCTGCCGTTTGCGGTCGACATGGTGCAGACGCACTCCACGGTGGGGATGCATCACACGGACACGATCTTCACGAATTGGTTCTATCCGCAGAACTCGGAGTTGCTGCACGGGGTGGGGATTCTGCTGACGGGCAGGGACACGCTGAGCCTGTTCATGAACTTCGGGTGGTTGGCGGTGGCGTTCCTGGCCGCGTACTGCGTCGGGCGGCCGTACGGACTGGGGGCGATTACGGTGGTCGCCGCAGCGATCCTCCTGGAGTGCCACACGCTGGTGGTGCGTGACCCCGGGGCCGCCAAGAATGACCTGGCGGCCGCCGCCCTGATCCTCGCCTCGATCGCGATCCTGGTCGAGGCCTGGAACCATCGCGTGGTTCCTTTGTCCGGCAATTCAGGACAAAGGAACCACGGGATGCGTTGGGCTCTTGCCGCGGCTGGGTTGGCGGCTGGGCTTGCCGCGGGGACGCGGGTTACGGCTCTGGCGATGGCGGCGGCTCTGACGTTGGCGGTGGTCGTGCTGTCGCCGCGGGGGCGGCGGTGGGCCGCTTTCGCCTGGTGGTTCCTGCCGGCCCTTGCGGGAGGGGCGTTCTGGTACTTGCGCAACCTCGTCGTCGCCGGCAACCCGATCCCCGAGGTGCACTCGCTGGGGCCGATCTCCTTGCCGCACCCGGAGCGCCTGCAGGAGGG
The DNA here is from genome assembly GCA_036280195.1 of Solirubrobacterales bacterium. Taxonomy (GTDB): domain Bacteria; phylum Actinomycetota; class Thermoleophilia; order Solirubrobacterales; family 70-9; genus VAYN01. Next base: position 38,787 of record DASURF010000035.1, read on the forward strand.
GCGGCCGGACTTCAACATCGTCCATTACGCGACCGACACCGGCGTCTGGCGGGAGTACTTCGGGCCGGGGTTGCACGAGGCGTTCGGGGCGCTCTGGCCGCTGGTCGTCTTCGGCGCCGCCCTCGCGGCCCTGGTCGCCGTCCTGCGCGGCCGTGACCGGATCGTCCGCTGGGTCGGCGCCGTCGCCCTCTTCGGGCTCCTCGCCTACCTCTTCACGCCGCTCAGCGCCGCCGGGGCGGAGGGGGAACCGGTCGGCTTCGGGATCAACATCCGCTACGTGATCCCGGCCCTGCTGGCGGGGATCGTCCTGCTGCCGCTCGACCGCCGGCTGGACGGCGAGAAGCGGCAGTGGTGGCTGCTGGGGGCGCTGGTCCTGGTCTTCCTCGTCACCGACCGCCCCGACGACGCGCTCCACGACAAGGCCCGCGTCTTCGCCTTCCTCCTGGTGGTCCTCGCGGTCCTGATGCCGGCGCTGCTGCTGTACCTGCGCGGCCGGGGCACCGCCGCGGCTGTCACCGCCGGCGCCGCCGCCGGGCTGCTCGTCCTGCTGGTCGCGATCGGTTACCCGGTGCAGCGCGACTACCTCGACGCCCGCTTCGCCAACGAAGGGACCGCCGACGAACGGATCCCCGGCATGCACCTCGACAGCGCCTACCGCTGGGCCCGTGGCGTCGAGGACGCCCGCATCGGCCTCGCCGGCACCAGCGCCGGCTTCGCCGGCTACGGCTTCTACGGCACCGACCTCTCCAACCGCGTCCGCTACCTCGGCGAGGACGGCCCCCACGGCGCCTTCAACGCGATCCCGACCTGCGCCGGCTTCCGCGCCGCCGTCAACGAGGCGGACCTCGACTACCTGGTCACCGCGCCCTTCCTCAACTTCCTCCACCCGGGAGACCCGGTCCCATCGCCCGAGGCGCGCTGGCTGCGCGGCTCCGACGCGGTAAGCCCGGTGCTGCGCAGCGGCCCGGTGACCGTCTGGAGAGTCGGAGGAGAGCTGGACCCGGCCGCCTGCGGGCCGCGCAACGCACCGCTTCGTGAAGTCCCGCAGACGCCCGCGAGCTGAATGCAGGCGATCCCGGCTGGGTAACCTCGGCGCGTGGCCTATCCACTCGAGAACGCGCTCTTCCAGTGGGAGGAGGGACGGCGGTCGCTGCAGGCGATCGAGGACCCCCGCCGGCGGCGGCTCTCCGACCGCGTCGTCGACGCGATCCGCGAAGAACTGCGGCGCCGGATCGGCCCGACCTTCACCGCAGCCGAGCTGGCCGATCTCTACGGCGAGGGAACCGACTGGGCGCAGACCGTGGCGCTGGACGTGGCGCCGTCGCTGGACGGGGACGCACAGGCGCTGGCCGACGCGGCCTTCTGGCTCTACTTACGCGGAGCTACGGACTTCGCCGGCGGACGCCAGCTGCCGGTCTAGCTACTCGTCGTCTGAATCGTCGGATCCGTTGGACCCGGCGTTCGAGCTGCCGCTCTCGCCGGCCCGGCGGATGACGATCTGGTCGGCCTCGATGCGGACGGTGACGTCGCGCTTGCCGGCCCAGTGCTCGGTGTAGACGGGGTTCTCCTTGACCGCGGCGTCGAGCCAGAGGCCGTAGCCGTCGGTCTCGCCGTGGTCGAAGGTCGCCTCGATCTCTTTGCGGCGTCCGCGCCCGCCACGGCGGCCGCGGCGACGGCGACGGCGACGGCCGGAACCTGGCTCGCCCTCGGAGCGCTCCTCGCCCTCGTCGGCGCCTTCGTCACCCTCGCCCTCGGCCTGCTCCGACTCTTCGGCTTCCTCGGCCTCGGTCGCGGCCTCGATCTCCGCTTCGATCTCGTCGCGGAGGTCGATTTCGCTGGCGCCGGCGCTCTCGTCGTCGGGCGAGAGGTCGTACTGCCTGCGGAACTCCCGCAGCTCGGTCGCGGTGACTTCGAGCTGGTGGGCGATCCAGGCGTCGGTCCGGCCCTGGTGCACCCAGGCGCGGATCTGGTTCAGCTGCGGCTTCAGTGAGCGACGAGCCATCGGCGCGCGAGTCTATTGGAGGAGGGCACTTGGAAGCAGGCAGCCGGGAGAACTACGCCATCAGGAAGGCGAGCGCCTCGAACATCGCCACGACGACGACGATCACCGTCGCGGTGAGGCAGACCGCGAGGACGCTGAAGCGGACCTTGCCCTCCTGCTCGACGCGATTGATTTTCCGCGCCCGGGAGCGGTTGGCCGCGCGGCGGCGCAGCTGCTCGCGCCGACGGCGCTCGAGGTAGGTCTCCTGCTCGAAGGCCGTCTCGAACTGGGAGATGCTCTGTCGCATTCTCATAAGGAAAGGGCCCGTGGGCCAGCGGGCACCGTAGCAAAAGATCTTGCACGGCTCATACAGCGCTCACAATTCAACAGGCGCCCCAGAGACCCCGGCCCGCCCGCGCGGCCGCCAGCTCGAGCCGCTTCAACTGCCCCGCGTAGCGGTCGTTGGGCGGGATCGTCAGCGTCCGCGCCAGCCCTCGCCGCACCAGCTCGGCGTTGACGAAGCGCTCGCCGAGGTAGACGTAGGCGAGCAGCCGGTCGTAGACGTCGCGCCGCTCGGCGCCGAAGACGAGCCGCACCCGCCGCCCCTCGACCAGCCGGTGGTTGAAGGCGGACGCCTGCGGGCCGAAGCAGTCCACCGGCGCCCCCGGCTTGACCGTCTCCGGCGTGTCGACGCCGATGTAGCGGACGTCCTCGGTGCGACCGCCGAGCCGCACCTCGACCGTGTCGCCGTCGACGACGCGGGTGACGAGCGCCGAAGCCGTAGCCGGCGGCTCGTCACCGAGATCCAGATCCTCCCAGGGCCGCAGCAGGACCAGGGCGGCGAGGAGGAGCAGCGCGAGGCTGCCCCACCCACCTGACCGCATTGCAGAGGTGCGCCGCCCCTACGGGGTGCGGCGCACGTTGCTGAGCAGCGTCTCCTTGATCTGCTCGACGATCGAGATCGCCTCGTTCCACTCGCGCTGCCAGACGTTGCGGCCGAAGATGACGCCGGAGCCGCCGGCGGCCATCACGTCGCGGGTGTTCTGCAGGACCGTGTCGTCATCGGTCTTCGAGCCGCCGGAGAGGACGACCAGCGCCCGGCCGGCCGATTCCACGCACTGGCGGATCGCCTCGGTCTGGTCGACTTCCATCTCGTTGTAGGGCGCGGGGGCGTCCTTGTCCTTCGAAGAGTCGATCTTCGGCATGTTGAGCTTGACCACGTCGGCGCCCATCTCCATCGCCATCCGGGCCGCGTAGTCGATCGCGTAGAAGCTGTTCTGGCCGCCCTTGGCCTCGATCGCTTCGCCGCGCGGGTAGGACCAGACGACCAGCGGCATCCCGTAGCGGTCGCATTCCTCGCGGACGCGGCGCAGCTGGGCGAGGTCCTCGTCCTGGCGCGGCGAGCCGACGTAGAGCGTGTAGCCGATCGCGTCGGCGCCGAGGCGGACGCCGTCCTCGACGCTGGCGTTGCAGCTGGAGAAGGCCTTCGAGGAGGAGGGGACGTCGGTCTTGCCGTTGACCTTGAGGATCAGCGGCACCCGGCCGGCGTAGTCGGGGTAGTACTTCTCGGCCATCCCGATCTGGCAGGCGAGGGCCGAGTAGCCGGCCTCGGCGGCGAGGCGGAACTGGTAGTCGGGGTCCTTCGAGGCGGGGTTCGGGAAGAAGTCCCGGGGGCCGTGCTCGATCCCCTGGTCGATCGGCAGCAGCATCAGGGTCCCGTTGCCCGGACCGAACTCGAACAGAAGGCGGTGCAGGCGGGCGCGTTTGCCCGGCGGCAGGACCTCCAGCAGCGATTTCTGCTCGGTCAGACTCTTCAGCTCCACGTCAATTCCTCCAAGAAGTTGGTTGCCCAGGCAGTATCGCGCATTCCCACTGGGA
>DASURF010000036.1:0-24423 GCA_036280195.1 Solirubrobacterales bacterium
CTACGACGAGGGCGGCCAGCTGACCGAGGCCGTGCGCCGCAAGCCGTACTCGGTGCTGCTGCTCGACGAGATCGAGAAGGCGCACCCGGACGTCTTCAACATCCTCCTGCAGATCCTCGAGGACGGGCGCCTCACCGACGCCCAGGGTCGCACCGTGGACTTCCGCAACGCGATCGTGATCATGACCTCGAACATCGGCGCCGGCGAGATCGCCAAGAACACCTCGATCGGGTTCACGGTCGCCGACGAGACCGGCATGTCCTATGACGACATGAAGAACCGGATCATGAGCGACCTGAAAAAAGTCTTCCGGCCGGAGTTCCTCAACCGGATCGACGAGGTGATCGTCTTCCACAAGCTCGCCAAGGACGAGGTGAAGGAGATCATCGACCTGATGATCAACCGGGTCCGCGTCCAGGTCGCCGAGCACGAACTGCAGCTCGAGCTGACCGACGAGGCGAAGGAACTTCTGGTCGACAAAGGCTGGGACCCCTCGATGGGCGCCCGTCCGCTGCGCCGGGCGATCCAGCGCTACGTCGAGGATCCGCTGGCCGACGAAGTCCTGCGCCAGGGCCAGATGACGCCCGGCTCGACGGTGATGGTCTCCCGCAACCCCGCCGGGGACGAGGAAGACAAACCGCTCGACCTGGAGATCATCGCGCCGAAGAAGCCGAAGGCCAAGGCGGTCGAAAAGCCCGAGCGCGAGAAGGTCGGCGTCGGCGCCAAGCAGGACGACGGCGGCGAGGGCGGGCCCGAGGGCGAGAGCCCCGAGCCGTCCGGCGACGGCAGCCAGAACTAACCGGGAACAGCCGATGAGAGAGCCTGGCCGTACGGCGATCGGCACCTGGAGCGGAGGCCGCTTCCTCCACTTCGGCGCGGCGATCGAGGAAGAGCGGCTGGTTTCGCTACTGCGACCGGGGGGCGGGATCGACACCGTCCTCACCGCCGACGCCTACGGGCAGGGCGAGGCCGACCGGGTCCTCGGCAAGGCGCTGGCGGGCGTGCCGCGCGAGGAATACAGCCTGGTCGGGGCCATCGGTCACGACTTCTACGAGGGCGAGCGCGAAGGGCCGAAAGGGTTCCCGCGCTTCACCGACCCGCGGCTGCGCAAGCCGGACCAGTACGGCAGCTACCTGCGGATGGCGACCGAGGCCAGCCTGGAGCGGATCGGCGCCGGGCGCTTCGACCTCCTCCTGCTCCACAACCCCGACCGCGTCGGCTACTCCAGCGAGGTCGTCTGGGACGCGATGGCGGCGCTGCGCGAGGCGGGGCTGACGGACCGGATCGGCGTCGCGCCGGGGCCGGCCAACGGCTTCACCCTCGACATCATCAGCTGCCTGGAGCGCTTCGGCGATCGGATCGACTGGGCGATGGTGATCCTCAACCCGCTCGAGCCCTGGCCGGGTGAGCTCTGCCTCGACGCGGCCGAGCGCCACGACGTCAAGGTCCTCACCCGCGTCGTCGACTACGGCGGGCTCTTCTGGGGCGACCTGCGGGTCGACACCGAGCTGGCCGAACGCGACCACCGCAAGTTCCGCCCGGCCGGCTGGATCGAGGCCGGCCTCGCCAAGCTCGACCAGCTGCTGCCGATCGCCGAACGGCGCAAGCTCACCCCGATGCACCTTGCCTGCCAGTGGAACCTCGCCCACCCCGCGGTCGAGTCCGTCGCTCCGACCCTGATCCAGGAGATCGGCGAGGACGCCTGCCCGATCGAGGCCAAGCGCGTGGAGCTGACCAACCTTCCCGAGCAGCGCTTGAGTGACGAGGACGTCGCCGAGATCCGAGCAATCGGCGACAACACCGGCACCATGACCCTCAAGGGCGCGAGCCCGGAACACGAAGGCGAAGAGCGCCCCGACCGCTGGCAGCTCAACGACGACCTGGCAGCAGTAGGAACCCGCTGGGGTATCGACCCCGCCCGGGATCTCGTCGCGACTCACTGAAGCTCGACAGCGGCCGTAGTTCGCCGAATCTCGGAACCGCCTGTTCCTCAGCCCGGCAGGGAGAGCAACTTCCGCTCTTGCCAGTAGGTTCGCGACCGTGGAACGCAAGTGGTGGACGTTGGCGGGAGCCTGTGCGGGCCTGTTCATCTTGATGTTGGACTCGACCGTGGTCGCGCTGGCGCTGCCGGAGATTCGGCATGACGTGGGTGCCAGTGCCGAGGGGCTGCAGTGGGTGATGAACGGGTACCTGCTGACGATCGCGGTGCTGGTCGTCACCGCCGGGCGGCTGGGGGACATGTTCGGGCGCAAGCGGGTGTTCCTCGCCGGGATGGTGCTGTTCGCGGTCGGCTCGGTTGTGTCGGGCGCCGCCGGTGACCAGGACATGCTGATCCTCGGCCGGGTCCTGCAGGGGGCGGGGGCGGCGCCGATGCTCTCGCTCTCGCTGGCGCTCGTCTGCAACGTCTTCCCCTCCGAGGAGCAGCCGCGGGCGCTGGGGATCTGGGCCGCGGTCTCGGCGATCGCGCTGGCGATCGGGCCGCTGGCCGGCGGCCTGCTGATCGAACTCGACTGGCGCGTGATCTTCTGGATGAACCTGCCGGTCCTGGCGCTCGGGATCGCGATCACCCTTGCTGCCGCGCCGGAGTCGACCGACCCTGGCGCCGGTACCCGGATCGATTGGCGCGGCCTGGCCGCGCTCAGCGTCGGGCTGACCGCCGTGGTCCTCGCGCTGATCCAGTCGCAGGCCTGGTCGGCAGGCACCGTCCTCGCGCTCGGCGTCGCCGGCCTGCTCGCGCTCGCCGCCTTCTGGGCGATCGAGCACCGGGTCCGCGAGCCGATCGTCGAATTCGCCCTCTTCCGCAACGGCCCTTACTTCGGCGCCAGCGCCGCCGCCTTCGCCCTGGTCGGCGCCTACTGGGCGGTGATGTTCTTCCAGCCCCAGTACCTGCAGGACGTCCGCGACCATTCGCCTGTACTCAGCGGCCTGATGATCCTGCCGGTGACGGCACCGATGGTCTTCATCTCGCCCTTCTCCGGCCGCCTGATCGCCCGCTTCGGCGCCCGGCGGCTGATGACCGCCGGCATGGTCTGCGGCACCGCCGGCCTCCTTGTCCTGACCCAGGTCGACGCCGGCAGTTCATACGGCCTGATCCTCGTCGGCTACCTGCTGTTCGGGATCGCGCTCGGGCTCGTCTACGCGCCGATGTCGACCGCGGCGATGGCGGCGATGCCCGGCGACAAGGTCGGGATCGCCTCCGGGGTGCTGGCGATGGACCGCGTCCTGGCGGGTGCCGTCGCCCTTGCCGCCACCGGCGCCGTCTTCCACGCCCTGCTCGGCGACGGCCACTCCTTCGCCGCCTCGATCGCCGATTCCACCTGGGTGGCGGTTGCCCTCTGCGCCGTCGGCGTCGTCCTCACCTGGATGTTCGTGCGCGACCCCGGCAAGCCCCCCGAGGGCGAGTCCCGCCACCATATGCACCACAAGCGCTTCCATCTTTAGGCGCGCTTGACAAACGTTATTCCGACCTGTCCACTCGGACATCGCCAGACCGCATTCCAGAGCCGAATTTGCCATCCTCTTAAGTGATGCCTGATCTGTCTGGGGATGAGCTTCAAGAGTTGTCTGAACGCCAGGATCCCCGACTTCTAAGAGCTCTCGACGTGGTTGCTCCAGGCGGGGCGCTGCGCGAGGGGATCGACAACATCGTCCACTCCCGGACCGGCGGCCTGCTGGTGGTCGGCGACCTCGACGACATCTCCCATCTGCTCTCCGGCGGCATCAAGCTCGACGTCGACTACACGCCGGCGATGCTCTACCAGGTGGCGAAGATGGACGGCGCCATCGTGCTCAACGGCGAGGCGACGAAGATCGCCTGGGCCAACGTGCAGCTGATGCCGGACCCGACGATCCTCAGCTCGGAGACCGGCACCCGGCACCGCACCGCCGAGCGCGTCTCCAAACAGACGACCGCGCTGGTGATCGCGATCTCCCAGCGCCGCGACGTCGTCTCCCTCTACGTCGAGGGGACGAAGTACATCCTCCAGGACATCCCTGCGGTGCTGGCCAAAGCCAACCAGGGCCTGGCGACCCTCGAGAAGTACCGCCAGCGCCTCGACCAGGTCTCGGCCCGGCTGACGCAGCTCGAGTTCGAGGGTGGGGGCGTCCTCCACGACGCCCTCTCCGTCCTCCAGCGCGCCGAGCTGGTGACGCGGATGGCGGTCGAGGTAGAGCGCTACATCGTCGAGCTCGGCACCGAGGGCCGGCTGATCGAGATGCAGCTGGAGGAGACGATGGTCGGCGTCGCCGCTGACAAGACCGCGCTGATCCGCGACTACAGCGTGGAAGATTCCGAGGGGAACCTGACCGCGGTATTGCAGGCGCTGGGCCGGATGCCCCACCAGGACGTGCTCGACTTCGGTCGCCTCGCCGAGCTGCTCGGCTACGACCGCAAGGTCAACACCCTGGACTTCCCGGTCGGCCCGCGCGGCTACCGGGTGTTGGGCCGGGTTCCGCGCATTCCAAAGCTTGTCGTTCAGAAGATCACCCAGGAGCTGGGCGGGCTTGAGGAGGTCCTTGCGTCCTCCGAAGAAGAGCTCGCCGCCGTCGACGGAGTCGGGTCCGCCAGGGCCAAGGACATCCGCGAGGGCCTGCGCCGGCTCCAGGAGGTCGATCTGGTCGACCGGTACTTGCAGAGCTGACGGCGCTACTGCCGTCGAACAACGAAAGGAGTCACCGATTTCCGAGCTAGACGAGGCCACCGTGGAAGCCGTCTTCGAGGAGGACGTGGAATACGTCTGCGACTTCGAGGAGGGCGACAAGGTCGTCTACCCGCATCACGGCGCGGGACTGGTGATGGCTAAAGAGACGCGCGAGCTGATGGGGGAGGAGCGTGAATACCTCACGATCAAAATCCTCCACAACGAGCTGACGGTGATGGTCCCCTGCGAAAACGCCGGCAAGGCGGGTTTGCGGCGAGTGATCGACGAGGAAGAAATCAAGAAGGTCACAAACGTCCTCACCGACGACGTCTCGGAGATGCCGAAAAACTGGAACCGGCGCTTCAAGTACAACCGCGAGAAGATCAAGACCGGCGACGTCTTCGAGCTGGCCGAGGTCGTCCGCAACCTCGCTATCCGGGAGATGGAAAAGGGTCTCTCGACCGGCGAGAAGCAGATGTACACGCGGGCGAAGAAGATCCTCGCCTCGGAGTTCATGTACGCGCTCGACAAGGACGAGGAAGGCGCGGAAGAGTATTTGGACTCGCTCCTGGAGGAGCGTTTCGCCGCCACTGCGACCGCCTAGCGCAGCCGCAGTCACCGCCGTCATCGCGGCCGCCGGCTCCGGGGAGCGTCTCGGAGCCGGCGGCCCGAAGGCCTTCGTGCCCGTCGCGGGCCGGCCGATGGTCGAGTGGTCGATCGACGCCTTCCGGGCGTCCGACTCGGTGCGCTCGATCGTCGTCGCCGCGCCGCCGGGGCACGTCGGCGACCTCGGCGGCCACGATCTCGGCGTAGTCGAGGGCGGCGCCACCCGGGCGCAGTCGGTCGCCAACGCCCTCGAGGCGGTCGGGACCGAGTACGTCGCGATCCACGACGCGGCGCGACCGCTGCTGACCCCGGAGCTGGTCGAAGCCCTGGTCGCCGACCTCGACGCCAGCCCCGAGGCCGCAGGCGTGATCGCCGCCGCCCCCGTCACCGACACGGTCAAGCGGGCGGTCAGGAATCTCAGTGGGCAGTCGAGCACCGATACGGTGCCGAATCGACCACTCGCGATCGAGCGGACCGAGGATCGGTCCCGGCTCTGGGGGGCGCAGACGCCGCAGGTATTCCGGACGGAGGCGCTGCGGGAGGCGCTGGCGGCCGCCGAGCGGCCCGAGGAGGCGACGGACGAGGCGATGCTGGTCGAGTGGAACGGCGGCACCGTCCTCATCCATCCGGTCGAAGCGGAGAACCTGAAGGTGACGACCCCGCTCGACCTGCGCGTCGCCGAGCTGTTGCTTCAGTCCCGCAGCAGCACGTAGACGAGCGTTACGGCGAAGCAGACCTGGCCGACGCCGAGGGCGATGCCGAAGCTCTCGGCGCCCAGGAGCAGGGCGAGGGCGGTGCCGGCGGCGAAGGCAACCGCGAGGAAGAGGAGCTGACGGCCCATTCGGCGCGAAGTCTATGCTCGCCTTCGCATGCTGACCGACTACCACCTGCACCTGCGCCCGGACGAGGAAGGGACCACCTTCGAGCGTTACTTCACGGCCGAGAACGTCGACCGCTATCTCGCCGCGGCGGAGGCCGCCGGGGTCGAGGAGCTGGGCGTCTCCGAGCACGTCTACCGCTTCCGCCAGGCGCTCGACCTCTGGACCCACCCGCTCTGGGTCGAGAACGCGGTCGACGACGTCGACGCCTACTGCGAGTTCGTCCGCGGCACGCCGCTGCGGCTGGGAATCGAGGCCGACTACGTCCCCGGCGCCGAGGAGCGGATCGCCGCCCTGCTCGAGTCGCGCGACTTCGACTACGTCGTCGGCTCCGTCCACTTCGTCGGCGAGGGCGACGCCGCCGTCGACCACGAGGGCTTCGACGTCTGGGAGGGCGACGGCGACGCCGACGAGATCTGGCGCCGCTACTTCGAGGCCGTGGCCGAGTGCGCCCGCTCCGGCCTCTACGACATCCTCGCCCACCCGGACCTGGTCAAGGTCTGGGGCCGCGCCCGGCCGCTGCCCGACCGCGACCTGCGCGCCTTCTACGAGCCCGCGGTCGAAGCGATCGCCGAGAGCGGAATCGCGGTCGAGATCTCGACCGCCGGCCTGCGCAAGCCGGTCGGCGAGCTCTATCCCTCGCGCGAGTTCGCCGAGATGTGCGTCGAGGCGGGCGCCTCCTTCGCGCTCTCCTCCGACGCCCACCTGCCCGAGCAGGTCGGCTTCGAATACGACCGCGCGGTCGAGTTCCTCGACGAGCTGGGTATCTCCGAGATATGCGTCTTCGAGCAGCGCCGACGGAGCCTGGCTCCCCTGGGCAGTCGCGTCCCCTGAGCATGGTCGGGATCGGCTACGACAGCCACCGCTACGCGCCCGGCCGGCGCCTCGTCCTCGGCGGGGTGGAGATCGAGCACGACCAGGGGCTCGCGGGTCACTCCGACGCCGACGTCCTCACCCACGCGGTGATCGACGCCCTGCTCGGGGCCTGCGGCGGCGGCGACATCGGCTCGATGTTCCCCGACGACGATCCGGCCTGGAAGGACGCCGACTCGATCGACCTGCTGCGCACCGTGGTCGGCACGATCGCCGGCCCGATCGTCAACATCGACGCCACCCTGGTCTGCGAGCAGCCGCGCCTCGCCCCCTACAAGGCGGAGATGGAGCGGACAATCGCCGAGGCGACCTCGGCTCGGGTCAGCGTCAAGGCGACCACCAACGAGGGCATGGGCTTCGTCGGCCGCGGCGAGGGGATCGCCTGCATCGCCGTGGCGAGCGTCCAGAGCGAATAATCTTCCCGACGAGATGGCGAACTCCAAGCTGAGCGCGGCCGGAATCCGCGCGTCTATCTCGGACTCGATCTTCGAGGTCAAGGTCCTGCGCGAGGCCGGGATCGTGGCCCCGATGCGCCCCGACAAGGCGGTGAAGATCGGCGGCACCTTCCTGCGCTGGGGCGCTTCGCCGGCGACCGGTGTGGCCACCGCCGCGATCCACCACCCGCACGAGCTGGCGATCGTCGACGAACGCGGCGCCCTCAGTTGGGAGCGGCTGCACCGGCGCTCCAACGCGCTCGCCCACTCCTTCGCCGCGATGGGGATCGGCCCCGGCGACGGGGTCGGGATCATGTGCCGCAACCATCGCGGCTTCGTCGAGGCGACGCTCGCCGCCGCCAAGCTCGGGGCCAGCGCGCTCTACCTGAACACGATGTTCGCCGGACCGCAGCTGGCCGAGGTGACCCGCCGCGAGGGCCCGAAGGCGCTGGTCTACGACGAGGAGTTCGGCGAGCTGCTGTCCGGTGTCGACGACTCGGTCGAGCGCATCGTCGCCTGGTGCGACGGCGAGGTCGACGCGCCGACCCTCGAGGGCCTGATCGAAGCCGGCGACGAGTCCGACCACAAGCCGCCGCCGGACAAGCCCAAATTCGTGATCCTCACCTCGGGAACCACCGGCACCCCGAAGGGCGCCCAGCGCTCGAGCCCCGACGGGCTGATGGCGATCGCCTCGCTGATCGACAAGATCCCCTTCCGGCGGGGGATGACGATGATGATCGCGGCGCCGCTCTTCCACTCCTGGGGGTTCTTCCACTTCGTGATGAGCCTGCCGACCGCCTCGACGATGGTCCTGCGCCGGCGCTTCGACCCCGAGGGCACGCTGCAGGCGGCCGAGCAGAGCCGGGCCGACGTGCTCGCCGCGGTGCCGGTGATGATCCAGCGGATCCTCACCCTCCCGGACGAGGTGCTGGACAAGTACGACCTGCCCGACCTGAAGATCACTTCGCTCTCGGGCTCGGCGCTGCCCGGCGAGTTGGCGATCGAGTGGATGGACCGCTTCGGCGACAACGTCTACAACCTCTACGGCTCGACCGAGGTCGCCTACGCGACGGTCGCCACCCCGGAGGATCTGCGCGCCGCTCCCGGCACCGCCGGCAAGCCGCCGCGGGGGACCAGGATCTGCCTCTACGACGAGGCCGGCAAGGAGGTGCCGCAGGGCGAGGTCGGCCGCATCTTCGTCGGCAACGAGATGGCCTTCGAGGGCTACACCGGCGGCGGCGGCAAGGAGATCATCGACGGCCTCTACTCCAGCGGCGACGTCGGCCACTTCGACTCCGAGGGGCGGCTCTTCATCGACGGCCGCGACGACGAGATGATCGTTTCCGGCGGCGAGAACGTCTTCCCGCGCGAGGTCGAGGATCTGCTCGCCGACCACGACGCGGTTGTCGAGGTGGCGGTGATCGGGGTCGAGGACGACGAGTTCGGCCAGCGGCTGAAGGCGTTCGTCGTCGCCCGCGAGGACGTCGAGGTATCGGCGCAGGACCTGACCGCGCACGTCAAGGCGAACCTCGCCTCCTACAAGAGCCCACGTGAGATCGAGTTCCTCGACGAGCTGCCGCGCAACGCCACCGGCAAGGTCCTGAAGAAGGACCTGCGCGCGCACGACTCCGAGAAATCCGCCTAAGCGCAATTTGCGGCCTTTGGGAGGGTGTCGCCTCCGGCGTGGGTAGTAGTTTGCGCTGGGATGAGCGACCCGGCGAGGCAGCTGCAGCAGGTCGGAGAGGCGACGCGCGCGATGCGCGGCGTCGCCGACCAGGCGCTCGAGTGGGTCAAGGTCTCCGAGCAGCGGGTCGCGGCGGCTGAAAAGCGCGCCGACGCGGTCAAAGACAAGGTCAAAGAGGGCGCGATGCTGACCCTGCGCAAGGTCGGCGCCGAGGCGCGGGAGCGGATCGCCGCCGAGCGCAAGGCGAGGTCCGAGGCCGATGCCCGCGCCAAGGCCGCCGAGGCGGCGCGCGACCGCGCCGAGTCCGCCTTCGAGGAGCTGCAGCAGCGCGCGCAGAAGGAGCGCGAAGAGATCGTCGCCCAGACCACGGCGGCCCGCGAGGCGGCCGAGCGGCAGGCGAGCGAGGCCAAGGCCGCCGCCGAGAGCGCCGTCTCGAAAGCGCAGCTCGTCGCCGACAGCGCCGTGGAGGAGGCGCAGAAGTCGGCCGAGATGGACTTCAAGGTGAAGCTGGAGGACGCGCGGCAGCAGATCCAGGCCGAGGCCGACAAACGGATCGCCGCTGCCGAGCAGCGCGCCGCGGAAGCCGAGGCGGCGGCGGCCGAGTCGCACGAGGCCGCGGTCCGGCTGGAGACCGAGATCGAGCGCCGGGTGATGGAGGGGACCGAGGAGGTCCGGCGCGAAGCCGAGGAAAGCGTGCGCCAGCTGCTCGAGAAGGTCGAGCGCGAGGCCGAGGAGGCCGCCCGCGCCCGGGCCGAGGAGCAGGTGCGGCAGGAGGCCGACCGGATCCGCATCCAGGCACAGCGCCGCGAGGAGCGCGTCCGCGAAGCGACCGAGGACGAGATCAAGGCCAGCGTCAGCAAGGCGCGGCGCGAGGCCCAGGCGAAAGCCGAGGAGATCGCGCCGAGCTGGCTGCGCGGCGGCAACGACTCCAAAGCTTCGACCGCCGGGTATCGAACTTTCTAACCGGCCGGGTAGCGCAGGACGAGGTACCTGCGCTGGATGCTCGGCACCTCATCCTGCGCTTGCCGATTCGGATGCGCATATCCTGCTGAGCGATGCGGGAGGTGCGGATAAAGGACACCCTCACGGGTGAAGTGCGGAGCCTTGAAGGTGGGAAGGTCGGGATCTACGCCTGCGGGCCGACGGTCTACAGCCGGATCCACATCGGCAACGCGCGCCCGTTCGTCGTCTTCTCGCTCTTCGCTCGCTTCCTGCGCTCCGAGGGCTACGAGCCGAAGCTGGTCGTCAACGTCACCGACATCAACGACAAGATCTACGTCGCCGCGCGCGAGGCCGGGAAGGGTTCGGCCGAGTTCGCCGCCGAGATGACCGCCGCCTACTTCGCCGACACCGACCGGCTCGGGGTCGGCCGGCCCGACGCCGAGCCGCTGGCCAGCGAAACCGTCGAGGGGATCGTCTCGCTGATCGCCGAGTTGGTCGAGGGCGGCCACGCCTACGAGTCGGGCGGCGACGTCTACTTCCGCGTCCGCAGCTTCGACCGGTACGGCAAGCTCTCCAACCGCCGGCCCGAGGACATGGACCAGGGCGAGGACGCCGGCTCGGCCTCGCTGAAGGAGGACCGCCTCGACTTCGCCCTCTGGAAGGCCCACAAGCCCGACGAGGACACCAGCTGGGACTCGCCCTGGGGCCCGGGACGCCCCGCCTGGCACATCGAGTGCTCGGTGATGGCCGAGCAGGAGCTCGGTGCCGCCTTCGCGATCCACGGCGGCGGCTCCGACCTCGTCTTCCCCCACCACGAGAACGAGATCGCCCAGTCCGAGGCGGCCGGCCGGCCCTTCGCCCGGGCCTGGATGCACAACGGGATGATCGAGACCGACGCGGCGAAGATGTCGAAATCGGAGGGGAACATCTTCCAGTTGTCGCGGGCGCTCGATACCTACGGGCGCGAGGCCGTCGTGGCCTACCTGATCTCGGGGCACTACCGGCAGCCGCTGGCGTTCGGGCCCGAGCAGATGGAGGAAGCGGTTGCCAGGGTCGAGCGGTTGCGGAACTTCTTCAGGGACAACCCGCTGGGGGAGCCGGGGGAGGACTCGGCGGCCGAACAGCGGGGAGGGGCCGGCGAGTCCTCACCCGGCTCCCGGATCGAGGCGTTTAGGGCGGCTCTTGCCGATGACTTCAATACGCCGCGGGCGCTTGCTGAGGTTTTTGAGCTGGTCGGGGAAGCTAATCGCGGGGAGGTTGATGGGGGGGAGGCTGCTGGTGCGGTCGCCGAAATGCTCGAGATCGTCGGCCTCGGCACCCTTACCCAGCCGGATAAGGGCGCCGAGGCCGACGATCGGGCGCGGGAGCTGATGCAGGAGCGCGAGGAGGCGCGAGCCGCAAAGGACTTCGCGCGGGCGGATTCGATTCGCGATGAACTCGCCGAGCTAGGTTGGGAAGTGCGGGATTCGGCCGAGGGGCCGAGCCTCGTGCCCAAGGCCTGATGGCGAACCAGATCATCTACGGCCGCAACCCGGTCTCCGAGGCGGAGCGGGGAAGGCGGAGGGTGCACCGCATCTGGCGGGCGCCGGAGACCTCGGCGGAAGAGCTGGAGCGGTTGTGCGGCTCGCCGGACCACCAGGGCGTGGTCGCCGAGGTCGATCCCTATCCCTACGGCGACCCGGTGGCGATGCTGCGGCGGGAGGGGGCGCTGCTCGTCGCGCTCGACCAGGTGCAGGACCCACGCAACCTGGGCGCCGTCTGCCGCTCGGCCGAGTTCGCCGGCGCGGCCGGGGTCGTGATCCCTGAGCGCCGCTCGACGGCAGTCACCGCGGTCGCCTGCAAGACCTCCGCGGGGGCGGTCGAGCATCTCGAGGTCGCCCACGTCCGCAACCTCGCCGACTGGCTGGCCGAAGCCAAGCAGGCCGGCTTCTGGATCTGGGGCGCCGATGCCGAGGCCGACCAGTCCCCCTGGCAGGCCGACCTGACCGGCTCCACCGTGATCGTTCTCGGCGGGGAGGGGAAGGGACTGCGCCCCCGGGTGGCCGCAGCCTGCGACGGCCTGATCGCCCTCCCGGGGAAGGGCAAGGTCGATTCGCTGAACGTCTCCGCAGCCGCCACCGCCCTTCTTTTCGAGGCTCTGCGCCAGCGTTCCTGAGCTCCTGCTTCTGCACGCCGATTTGCAAAAGTCGCAATTTGGGGTTGACAGAACTCCGCGCGCACGTAAACTAGCGGCGCAACAAGGGTGAACCTCAAGTTGAGGCTCATCTAATGAATAGGGCGCCTCTGGGGAGGTAAGCGGCGCCACGACCCTTCAGCAAGGAGAAGGATCTGTGGCTCTATCGTCGCCTACGCAAGAAATGCCGATGCCGGTGGCTCAGGCAAGCGGTCGCATCCCCAACCCTAACCCTCAAGTTGAACTTGATGACCATTATCTGGTCGCCCTCGCCAAGGAGGGCAGGACCGATGCCTACGACGCGATCGTCAAGCGCTATCGCGGTTTCGTCCGCCTCAAGGCCTCGTCCTACTTCCTCCTCGGCGGCGAGTCGGACGATCTGATCCAGGAGGGCTTGCTCGGCCTCTACAAGGCGATCCGCGACTACCGCACCGACCGCGAGTCGAGCTTCCGCAACTTCGCCGAGCTCTGCATCACCCGGCAGATCATCACCGCGGTGAAGACCGCGACGCGGAACAAGCACACCCCGCTGAACCAGTACGTCTCCTTCAGCCAGACCCCGGCCGCGGCGGGCGACTCGGAAACGACCCTCGACGAGATCCTGCCGGGGCCGAGCGTCCACGACCCTGTCAACCAGGTGATTGCGACCGAAGAGCTGGAGAGCCTCGTCTCCTGCCTCTCGGGAGTCTCAGGCGTGCTCTCCGATCTCGAGAGCCGGGTGCTCTCGCTCTACCTCGACGGTCACTCCTACGAGGTGATCGCCGAGCGTCTGGAGTGCGACACGAAGACGGTTGACAACGCCCTGCAGCGGGTCAAGCGCAAGGTCGGGACGCATCTGGCGTCCCGCGAGGTGGCGCTCTAAGCCGCTTGCGGCAGGTCGGCCAGTACGTAGTCGAGCAGTTCGCGCCCGTGGTCCGAGGCGACGGCAACGTCGTCGGCCTTGACTCGGACCCGGTGCAGCGACTGCAGGCGGAGGACGTCTCCGTCGGTGCGTGAGTTGGGAAAGACGCCGGCGTAGGAGACGCCGAGACGCTCGAGATGGTCGGCCACCAGGGCGGTGGCCGGCTGCTCGAGCGGCAGGTCGATATAGACGGCGTCGAGATTTTCGCGGTGGAAGAGGTGATGGCGGAGGGCGCCGACCTCGGCCTCCAGGTCGGCACCCGGTACGTGGACGGTGATCAGCGCCAGGTTGTGGTCGGCGTCGATCTCGACGTGCAGCTCGGTCTGCTCGGAAAGCCCGCAGTCGGGCGGCGGGTCGGCGAGCTGTCCCTGCAGCCGGCAGAGCTCGATCGTCTGGGTGACGATCGAACGGTGGCGCTCCGGTGCGTAGACCTGGCGTTCGTGCCCGTCGTTCAGCTTCAGGTAGAGCAGGGCCGCCGATTGCCGGCCCTGGCGGTCGCCGGCGGCGTCGTTCGACACCGAGGCCGGGATCCAGCCGAGCAGGAAGCCGGTCTCGTGCGCGCCGAGCTCGATGTTGGCCTTCTGGCTGTAGGGGTGGGCGGCGGTTGCCTCGCTGTACATCCCGGCCAATCCGCGTTTGCGAGCCCACTCCATCAGGTGCTGCTTGGTGCGGGTGAACAGGTGCTGCCCTCTGGCCGCCGGCAGCGTCACCGCCTGGCCGGAGTGGCCGACCGCGTCGCCCGCGGCCCCGAGGCTCATCCCGATGTGGCAAAGAAGGTCACCTGCGGGGCTTTCTGCGATGCAGGAGACGTAGGTGCCGGAGCCGATTCGAGCGCCCACCTCGGCCGGGTCGTAGACCCACCGCACGTCATAAGTCTGACCATAGGCGGCTTCGATCGCGCTCGTCAGCACGGTACCCTCGTCTGGCTCCAAGAGCCTGAACGTCACGTCCATTCCGGACATCATTGCCACCCCGCCCGCCTAGCTCAACCTGGGAGAGCGCCTCATTTGTAATGAGGAGGTTGCCGGTTCGATTCCGGCGGCGGGCTCTTTCGAGCCTCGAGGCAACCTGACACCGCGGTTCCTCTCGCTACCCCGCAACTTTTCTCAACCTTCCCGTTTAGCGCAACGGCGTCCACCGCCGAAGCGCAAACAACCAGGAAGGAATCGAACATGCGGCAACAGCAGGGGAGAGTTGTTCGACGTAGCGGGAGGAGCCGAACGCGCCGTCTGGCGATCGCGGTGGCGTGCGTGGCGAGCGCCCTGGCGCTGACCGCGGTCTCGGCGCAGGGGGCGGTGATCCGGATCGGCAGCGTCCTGCCGGAAAAATTCACGCCGACGCAGTTCGAACGGGTTCAGACGTTCTTCAACACCGGCTTGCCCGAGGCGGGAGCGACCATCGCCTCTCCGGTCGACGGCGCGATCGTGCGCTGGCAGATCCAGGGCGCGAGCGGCGGACCCTTCTACCTCCGGGTCCTGCACCCGAACGGCAAAGGCGCCTACGAAGGGGCCGGCACCAGCCTGCCCGTCACTCCGACGGGCGAAGGGCTGCAGACCTTCTCGACCAACCTGAAGATCAAGGCCGGCGACCTGGTCGGGATCGACCCGACCAACACCACGGACAAAATCGGCGTCGCCGAGACGTCCGGTGCCAGCTACGCGACGATCTTCCCGACGCCGTTCGACGGCTCGATCGTGCCGCCGAGCGAAACCGTCAGCGGCAAAGAGGTCGAGCTCAGCGCCGAAGTCCTGCCGGTGCCGGAAGTCAGCGCGATCTCGCCCTCGTTCGGCTCGGTCGCCGGCGGCACCGTGCTGACCATCACCGGCAAGAACTTCGCCAATGCCTCGGCGGTGATGTTCGGCTCGACGCCGGCGGCCAGCTTCAGCGTCGATTCCGACACCGAGATCACCGTTACCACCCCGCGCGTCCTGCGCCCGGGCAAGGTCGACGTGACGATCACGACGCTGGCCGGCGACAACGCCGACACCCGCTTCGACGACTACGTCTACCGCGCCTGCGTGGTGCCGGCGATCAAAGGCAAGACGTTGAAGAAGGCGAAAACGCTGCTGCGTCGCCGCGGCTGCAAGCTCGGCCACGTGAAGAAGGTCGAGGCGCCTGCGAAAAAAGAGGGCAAGGTCCTCAAGCAGGCCCCGCGTCCGGGCAAGATCCTGGCGCCGGGAGCGCGCGTCCGGGTCAACCTGGGCAAGTAGCTAGCTCTGGGGAGAGCCGCCGCCGAGAAGTCGCGCCTTCTCGGCGGCGAACTCCTCCTCGGTGAGGATGCCTTTGTCGCGCAGCCGGCCGAGGCGCTCGAGGCGCTCGAGGCGGGCGTCCTCCTCGTTGACCGGCAGCGTCGCGGTCGGTGCCTCGGCCGCCTCCTTGCCACCCGGTCGGCGCACCTCCGGCAGGCGCAGCTTCGAGGCCTGCTCGCCGACCTTCTCGGTGATGTTCGCGTCCTTCACCGCGGTGACGACCTTGTCGCGGGTGCCGCCGAACATGTCCTCGTAGGTCGCGTCGGGGAACTCCTCCTCGCTCTGCTTGCGCAGCTCGTGGATCCCGAAGGCGGCCATGGCGGCGAGGAGCAGAGTGGTGAGGAAGGAGCGCAGGCCCTGGGTCGGGGCGGTGAGGAAGTAGAAGCAGACGAGGAGCGCCAGTCCGGTGTAGACGTAGGCGGGGTACTGGCGCAGGGCGGGGGCCAGGACGCGGCGGACGGCGCGGGCGCCGTTGGTCGGCGAGGCGAGCCAGCCGGCGATCAGGAAGAAGATGCCGACGACGATCACCGTGGTCGCGATGCTGGTCATCAGCGAGGTCCCGATCGACCAGGCGGCTTCGCCCGCCGGCTTCACGTTTTCGGTCTTGACCAGCTGGTCGACGACGATGCCGCCGGCGACCTGGCGGGCGACGACGACGCCGAAGCCCGCCGCGACCAGGCCGCCCCCGCTGAGCAGGACGGTGACCCAGCGTTCGTCGCGGGAGAGGTAGATCGCCAGGCCGAAGCTGAGGAAGGTGAGGAGCGAGAGCACCAGCGCCAGGCCCTTGATCGCGACCGCGATGTCCTGCGCCGTCTTCAGCTGGTCTGACTTGAGGATCTCGACCTGGGCGGCGTCGGGCGGCAGTTTTTCGGCCAGGCTTTCGCCGATCCCCACCTCCTCGGCGAGGTTGGTGAGCAGGCTGCCGAGGTTGAGCCTGACGTTGCCTTCTTCGGTTTCGACCGCCTCTTTCTTGTTTTCGAGCACGGCCAGGAGCTGTTCGTGCGCGGTCCTGTTCGCCTGCTTCCACAGTTCCTGGGCGGTGGAGGTTTCGAGGACCTTTTCGGCGCCCTGCCCGGCAACCTGGCGCAGGCCGCCGGCCGCCGGCCCGGCGAGGTCCTTGGTGTCGCCCGGGAGGATTTCCTCCAGTTCTTTGCGCACGTCGACGTTTTCGTAGAGCTGGTCGACCAGGTAGTCGCTCAGGGTCGAGCGGATCGTCTCGTTCTCCAGCAGGCGGCCGCTGGTGTCGACCCAGTCGTCGGTGTTGAGCGCCTGGCGCTCGGTCCAGATCGCGAAGACGCTGAGGAAGGCGAGGACCGAGCCGAGGATTACCAGGCCTCTCACCAGGCGACGGCGTCCGCGGCTCATGAACGGATGGTATACGTGACCAATGAAGCTAGAGGGCATTCACCACATAACGGCGATCACCGAGAACGCCCAGCGCAACGTCGACTTCTACGCCGGCGTGATGGGTTTGCGGCTGGTCAAGAAAACTGTCAACCAGGACAACCCGACCGTGTATCACCTGTTCTTCGCCGACGAGGCGGGGGATGCGGGCTCCGACCTGACCTTCTTCGAGTACCCGGGGGCGCCGCTGGGACGGGCCGGCGCGGGGATGGTGCACCGGATCGTCTGGCGGGTCGCCTCGACCGAGGCGCTCTACTTCTGGGCCGAGCGGCTGGGCGCCAACGACACCGAGTCCGAGCGCGACGGCGACAGCCTCGTCTTCTCCGATCCCGAGGGGCTCGAGCACGAGCTGCTGGTCGTCGAAGTGCCCGACCAGCCGCTGATCGCCGACCACCCGGAGGTGCCGGGCGAGGTGGCGCTGCAGGGTTTCCACGCGGTGCGGGCCTACGCGGCGGCGCCGGGGGCGAGCGAGGGCCTGCTCGAGGCGCTCGAGTTCGAGCCGGTCGACGGTGCCTGGGAGGCGCGCGGCGAGCAGCGCGGCGGCCTCTACATCTACGACGAGGCACCGGCCGAGCGCGGGTTGCAGGGCGCGGGGAGCGTCCACCACGTGGCCTGGGCTTCCACCCCGGAGCAGCTGCTGGACTGGCGCGACAAGGCGGTCAGCGGTGGCGCCCAGCCGACGCCGGAGATCGACCGCTTCTACTTCCGCTCGATCTACTTCCGCGAGCCGAGCGGCGTCCTCTTCGAGATCGCGACGCTGGGCCCCGGCTTCACCGTCGACGAGCCGGTCGAGCACCTCGGCGAGAAGCTCTCGCTGCCGCCCGCCTTCGAGCACCTGCGCGACGAGGTCGAACCGAACCTGCGGCCGGTGGTCAACCCGCGCGTCAAAGCCCAGGGTTGAGCCGCGACTTCACCTGGCGCGATGCCGGGCGCACCGTGGTGTTCCGCCGCGGTGCGGTGGCGCAGGCGGTCGAGGCACTTCGCGAGCAGGGGATCGAGGAGTTCGAGCTGCTGAGCACCCAGCGGGCGCTGGGTGGGGCCGAGGGGTTGGCCGGGGCAGCGAGTCGGGTTCACCAGGTTCCGTCGGGACAGGTGCCGGACGCCGCCGCGGCGTTGACGGGCGCACTTGCACCCCCTCCTCAGCATGTAGAGGGGGTGCAGTTGCGCCCGCTCGTGGCGCTGGGCGGCGGACGGGTCGTTGACGTGGCGAAGGCGATCGGCGCGGTGAGCGGAGCGGAGGTGGTGGCAATTCCTACGACGCTTTCGGGGGCGCCGATGACCGCGATCCACCGGCTGCCGGCTGGGGCCGAGGGCCGGGCGCGGGGGTTGGTGCGACCGTCGCTGGTGATCGCCGACCCCGAGGCGATGACCGGGCAGGAGGAGGGGGAGATGCGGGCCAGCGCGATGAACGCGCTGGCGCACGGGGCCGACACGCTCTACCAGCCGCTCTCGAATCCGGTGTCGGAAGCGGCAGCGCTGCGGGGGGCGGAGCTGATCGCGGGTGCGCTGGACGAAGAGCGGGAGGCGCGCGACCGCGCCGCGCTGGCCTGGGGCGCGCTGCTCTGCGGGTACGCGATCGACTCGGCCGGCTTCGCCCTCCATCACCTCGTCTGCCAGACCCTGGTCCGGGTCTGCGAGACGCCGCATGCCGAGACCAACGCGGCGATCTTGCCGCACTCCGTTGCGTTTCTGGCCGAGCGGGCGCCGGAGCCGTATGAGCGTTTGGCGGTGGCGCTGGGAACGGAGCGGAGTGGACTGCGCGCTCGAATCGAAGAGCTCGGCCAACCGCTTCCGCTGGGTGGGCTCGGCGGCGACGAGTCGAAGTTGGACGAAGCGCTCGACGCGATGCTCCAGCGGCCCGAGTTGAGCCGCGTCCCAGGCGCTCCGCTCACGCGCGAGGATCTTGCGGAGTTGGTTCGGGCGGCTTGGTAGCCGGCTGTTTGTAACCGGATTCGCACGCTTGTGTAGCGCTTCGTGCGTGACTCCCGAGAGACTGGCCGCTTACCACGCCTATACCCGCAAGCACAGCGTCAACTGGCCGCTGTACCACCTTGCGCGCCTGTTTCTGCTGCCGTTTTTCCTGATCTATTTCCGGTTGGATCGGCGGGGGCGGGAGTACGGGCGGGTCAAGGGCGGGGTGATCGTCGCCGCCAACCACCGCAGCTTCCTCGATCCCTTCGTCGCCGGTGCCTGCCTGCCGTGGCGGCGGCCGATGAACTACATGGCCAAGGTTGAGCTCTTCGAGCGCCGCTGGCAGGGATGGATCCTCTCCCGGCTCGGCGCCTTTCCGGTCCGCCGCGGCGAGTCGGACGAGGACGCGATGCTGACCGCGCGGATGATCGCCGAACGCGGCGGCGCCGTCTGCATCTTCCCCGAGGGGACCCGCATCCGCCGCGGCACCCTCGCCAACCCCAAGCGCGGCGTCGGCAGGCTGGCGCTGCAGACCGGCGCGGCCGTGATCCCCACCGCCGTCCTCGGCACCGAACACGTCCGCCGCGGCTGGCGCATCCGCCCGCGCAAGGTCAAGGTGCGGCTCGGCCCGCCGATGACCTTCCCCCGCGCCGAGGAGCCCTCGCCGGCCCTGGCGGAAACGGTGACGGGTCGGATCTGGCCCAACGTGCTGCTGCAGTGGGAAGACCTCGGTGGGCTGCCGCCGATGCGCCGCGCCGCGGTGATCGGCGCCGGCAGCTGGGGCACGGCGGTCGCCGTCCTTCTCGCCCGCGGCGGCCTCGACGTCCAGCTCGGCGCCCGCACGTCCGAGCGGGTCGAAGAGCTGATCGACGACGGCGAGAACCGCCGCTACCTGCCCGGCGTGCCGCTGCCGGAGTCGATCGACGTCCGGCCCGCCTCGGCGATCGAGCTCGCCGGCCTCGACCTGATCTGCCTGGCGATCCCCTCGGCGCAGCTGCCGCAGGCGGTGGGGGCGATCGCCGACCGGGTCAGCTCCCGCAGCGCGGTCCTGATGCTGACCAAGGGCCTCATCGCCCCGCAGGGCCAGCTGCCCTCCGAGTACGTCAGCGAACGGGTGCGGACGCGCGGGATCGCCTGCCTCGGGGGGCCGGCGCACGCCCGCGAGGCGGTCTCCGGCTCGGCCGCGCTGGTGCTCGGCTCCGCCGACGAGGAGCTGAGGGTCCAGGTCGGCGAGGTCTTCGACCGCGCCGGGCTCGTCTGCGAGCGCTCGCGCGACATCACCGGGGTCGAGATGGCCGGTGCCGCCAAGAACGCCGCCGCCCTCGCCGCGGCCGCCGCCGAGCCCCACGGCCTCAACGCCGCCGGGATCGCCGTCGCCGCGATCTGGCGCGAGTGCATCGAGCACGCCGTCGCGCGCGGGGCCGAGCAGGAGACCTTTGCCGGCCTCGCCGGGGTCGGCGACCTGACCGCGACGATGATGGCCCCCTCCGGCCGCAACCGCCGCGCCGGCGAGCTGCTCGGCACCGGCACCCCCGCCGCCGAGATCCCCGGCAAGATCGGCCAGGCATCCGAGGGCCTCGACACTGCTCCCCTGCTGGCCGACACCGTCGCCGCCTCTGGAGTCAAGGCGGTGGCGCTGGCGGGTCTCGCCGCCCTGATCCGCGGCGAGCTCGATGCCGAGGAGTGGATGGCGAACCTGCGTCAGGTCGAGCGCGACAGGCAGGCTGCCTGAGATGGGCCCGGGGGTAGGCTTGGCGGGTGAGCGGTCCCGAGGAGAACGTCGAGCCGGCCGAGCTGGCTCCGGCGGCCAAGGCGGAGCTCGATCGCGCCTTCGAGGACTTCTACCGTGCGCACCTGCGCGACGTCTATTCCTACGCCTACTACCGGGTGGGGAACCACCACGACGCCGAGGACCTGACCGAGCAGGCGTTCCTGCAGGCCTACCGTCACTTCGACCGCGCCCGGCGCGAGTCCGACGGCCGGCCGCTGCGGCCCTGGGTGATCCGCATCGCCCACAACCTCGCCTCGAACTACTACCGCGACCGCTCGCGGCGCCCGCAGACGCCGCTGGAAAACGCCGACCCGATCGCCGCCCGTCACGACACGGTGGCGATCGCCGAGGGCAGGGAGGAGCTGCGGCAGGTGATGGCGCACCTCCAGCACCTGCCCGACGACCGGCGCGAGGCCTTGATCATGCGCTTCGCGCTCGGCATGGACAACCGCGAGATCGCGCGGGCGATGGGGCGCAGCGACGGCGCCACCAAGGTGCTGATCCATCGCGCGATCAAGCAGCTGCAGGAGGAGATGGAAGATGAGCGAGCCGCGTGAGACCCTGAGCGGATCGACCTGGGACGTCGAGGCGCTGCTGAGCGACGCGCTGCGGCCGATCGAGCCGCCGGAGCGGCTCTCGGCCCGGGTCGAGGACACCCTTGCCGCCGTCACCCAGGCCGCTGCCGAGGAGCTTTCCGACTGGGCCGAAGAGCTCAGCGAGGAAGAGCTGCGGGCGTTGCGCGACCCGCGCAACTGGGTTCGCCCGGTGGTCGCGGTCGGCGCCGGGGGGGCCGCGACCGGTGCGCTGGTCCTGCTCGAGCTGCGCCGCCGCAGCCGCAGCAAGAGCCAGAGCGGGCTACGCGCGCTGACGAGCGGGCTTCGCTCGCGGCTTTGAGGAGGGGCTGGCCCCTCCTCGCCTTGGCGTCCCGGCCGCCGCGGCGAGCCCGAGCACGCCGATGACCAGGAACAGCCAGCCGCTGCCCCAGCCGACGATCGTCAGCAGCGTGTAGAGCAGGCCCACCGTCAGCGCGTAGCCGCGCGACGAGGCGCCGGCCACGAGCACCCCGACCGATCCGGTCGCGACGAAGAAGAGGTTGAGCCAGCCGTTCACCTGCAGCCCCGCGAAGGCCTTCTCGTAGCTGTCGAGCTGGCCGAACGAGGCGTCGTAGAAGAAGCCGAGGATGCCGAGGACGACGAGCAGCGCACCGACCAGGCCGGCGTAGAGACGGGCGGGGCTGGGGGGCTCCATCGGCGGCGATTGTAGGCTGACGAGCCCGATGGCCGAGCACTGTTACCGCCACCCCGACCGCGAGACGCGCGTCTCCTGCTCCTCCTGCGGCCGGCCGATCTGTCCCGACTGCATGACCCCGACCCCGGTCGGCATGCGCTGCCCCGAGTGCGCCAGCCAGCGGACCAGGGTCGTGCGCAACCCGACCGGCACCCCCGGGGCGCAGGCCACGCCGGCCACCTACGCGCTGATCGCGATCAACGTGGTCATCTTCCTGGTCGAGCTCGCAAACGGCGCCGGTGGCCTCTCGGCCGGTCCCGCCGGCAGTTTCTTCCGCGATTTCGCCCTCTTCGGCCCCTCGGTGGCCGAAGGCGAGTGGTACCGCCTCGTCAGCAGCGGCTTCCTCCACGTCAGCATCATCCACATCGGCTTCAACATGTTCCTGCTGCTGGTTCTCGGCCGGTTGCTGGAGCCGGCCCTCGGCACGCCCCGCTTCCTCGTCCTCTACTTCGCCTCGCTGCTGGCCGGTTCCTTCGGCGCCCTCGTGGTTGAGCCGAACGCGCTGACGGTCGGCGCCTCCGGCGCGGTCTTCGGCCTCGCCGGGGCCGTCTTCATCATCGCCAGGGGGCGGGGGATGGACGCCCTCGCCGGGGAGATCGGCTTCCTGATCGTCTTCAATCTGGTCTGGAGCTTCGTCGGCTCGAACATCAGCGTCGGCGGCCACATCGGCGGGCTGGTCGGCGGCGTGATCTGCGCCCTGGCGATCGTCGCCGGCGAGAAAGGGATGCTCGGCCGCAACCATCGGGCCGTCGAGCTGGCGGCGATGGTCGCCGTCGGCGTAATCGCCTTCTTGGGCGCGCTCGCCGTCGCCTAGCCGGCCGGCTGCTCGCCGCCCGAGGCGGGCCGCGTCACCGGTGCCCGCAGTGGCGCGAAGCCGACGTTGCCCGGCGGGTCGACCAGGTCGGGGTGGAGCACGTGGCCGAGCAGCTCGACGCCGTCGATAAGGCGGGGACCGGGCTCGGCGAAGGCGGTCCCGTCGATCGCGTAGAGCCGGGTCGCGCCCAGCGCCGCGATCTGCTCCCAGTGCTCCATCGCCTGGGCCTGGGCGCTCTCGGTCTCGACCGCGGGCATCACCACGACCACCTCCGCGCCCAGGCTGGCGAGCTCTCCCCAGCCGACCTCGGGTGGGTTCAGGCCCGGGTCGCCGGCGACGTCCTCGCCGCCGGCGATCGAGATCATCTCCGGGATCCAGAAGCCGCCGACGCGAACCGGGTCGAGCCGCTGCAGCGCGATCACCCGCGGCGAGCCGGTGCCGGCGACCGCCGCCTGCACCGTTGCCAGCCGACCCTCGAGCTCGCCTCGCATTTCGTGGGCGTGGTCCTCCATGCCGGTCGCCTCGCCCAGCCGCACGATCTCTTCGAGCATCTCGCTGAGCGTTGCGACTCTCATCGTTCGCTCAATATCTCAAGTTGCAGGCGCGACGCATCAGCTCACCGCCGGGGCGGGTAGCTATATTCACGGTGCCGAATGGCCGAGGACGTCCCAGCCCGAAGTACCGGGCCGCATAGCCGATGAGCGTTCTCCTGCTCGTCTTCCTACTGCTGTTGATCGCGGTCAACGGCTTCTTCGTCGCTGCCGAGTTCGCGATCGTCCGCTCGCGCCGCGCCCGGCTCGAGCAGCTGCGCGACGAAGGCGCCCGCCGGGCGTCGATCGCGCTCGACCAGATCGACCATGTCGACCAGTACGTCGCCACCTCGCAGGTCGGGATCACCCTCGCCTCGTTGGGCATCGGCTTCCTCGGCGAGCCGGCCCTGGCCACCCTGCTGGAGCCGATCTTCGGCGAGGTCTTCTCGCACGCGGTGGCGCTCGGGGTCTCGATCGCGATCGCCTTCACGATCGTCACCTTCCTCCACGTCATCCTCGGTGAGCAGGCGCCGAAGATGCTCGCCATCGGCCGGGCCGAGGGTGTGCTGCTGCGGGTTGCCGGCCCGCTGCGCTTCTTCCGCCGCATCCTCCACCCGCTGATCGTCGCCACCAACGTCCCCGCCAACTTCATCGTCCGGCGGGTCTTCCGCGTCGACGTCGACGAAAACGAGGAGACCTCGCCCGAGGAGCTGCGCCTGCTGATCTCACGCGGCGCCCAGCGCGGCCGCCTCGACCCCGGCGAGGCGGGCATGCTCGGCGGCGTCTTCCACCTGCACGAGCAGGAGGCGCGGGAGGTGATGACCCCGATCCCGGCGGTCGTCACCGTCGATGCCTCGGAGACGGTGGAGGCGGCGCTGCGGCGCTGCGTCACCTCCGGTCACACCCGCCTGGTCGTGATCGAGGACGAGAACCCCGACCGGGTCAAAGGCGTCGTCCACAACAACAGCCTCGCCCGGCTCTACATGAGCGAGGGCCCGGAGGCCGCGCTAGACACCGTCACCCGCGACGCCCTCATCGTCCCCGAGACGCGCCCGCTCGACGACCTCCTGCACGACCTCCAGGTGCAGCGGACCTCGCTCTCGGTCGTCGTCGACGAGTACGGGCGCACGGTCGGGATCGTCACCGTCGAGGACATCCTCGAGGAGGTGGTGGGGGAGATCGAGGACGAGACCGACCCCCGCGCCGCCGCGGTGCGGAGGCTGACCAACGGCGACTGGTTCGTCCGCGGCCACGTCTCGCTCGGCGACCTCGCCGACGCCGGCATCGAGCTGCCGGTCGACAGCGACTCCTACAACTCGGTCGGCG
>DASURF010000037.1:0-30333 GCA_036280195.1 Solirubrobacterales bacterium
CGGTAGTCCGGGTCCGCGGCAGGGCTCCCGCCCTGGATCTCCGCCGTGGCGTGGTGGGCCTGCGCGCGCGCCAGGTCCCAGCCGAGGCTGCCCTTCCCTTCCACCAGCAGCTTCTCCCTGCCGAACTTGACCTGTTTGGTCGTCGGCTGCAGGAGGAAGTAGCCGAGCGCGACCTGGGCCGGCACCGCCTCGGGGCGCGGGTGGCGCGCCATCTCCTCGGCGAGCTCCGGGTTGTCTTTCAGCTCCTGCTCCAGCCACTCGACGAGGTCGTCGATCAGCAGGGCGCCTTTCTTGCTCGAGCTGATCGATTCGTTCTCCCGCGCGACCATGCCGTGGAAGATGTCGTGGGTCGGCGGCCCGCCGCCGCGGGCCGAGCCGTTGCCGTTGCCGTTCTGCAGCCCCATCTCGTCGATCAGCTTGCGGCGGCAGGTGACGTGGGCGACCCACTCGTTGCCGCAGACCTGCATCGAGACGACGTCGTCGAGTTCGTCGGCGGCGGCCCAGTAGGC
Source organism: Solirubrobacterales bacterium (assembly GCA_036280195.1). Classification (GTDB taxonomy): domain Bacteria; phylum Actinomycetota; class Thermoleophilia; order Solirubrobacterales; family 70-9; genus VAYN01. The sequence continues at coordinate 510 of DASURF010000037.1, forward strand.
GAGCGCCCGCATGTGCTGGGTGGGGAGGCCGTCGGAGCGGACCAGCGGCATCTCTTCCAGCTCCTCGCGTTCGGTCTCGTACATGACCATGTCGTCGCCCCAGCGTTTGGTCAGCGTGCCCTCGGCCAGGCCCTTGTTCATGTACTCGGCGACCTCGGGGAGGTAGTCGGACTCGTAGATCACCTTGTCGAAGGTGATGCCGAGGCTGGCGAGCGTCTTGCGCTGGCCGGAGACCACCCAGGAGCGGGTCCGCGACCACAGTTCCAGCGCCTTCTGGTCGCCGCCCAGGACCCGCATCATCATCTCGTCGGCTTTGTCGTTGTATTTGGTCGACTCGCGGGCGACCGAGTCCTCGGCGCCGTCGTCGCCCTGGCCGCCGTTGCGGCTGGCGGTGACGTAGTCGGCGTAGCAGAAGCCGACGAAGTGATCGCTCTTCTCGTCGGCGTCGGGGCCGGCGTCCTCGCCGGCGCGGGTGGCGACGCCGGCCATCGCCTCGCCCATGCTGCGACCGACGTCGCAGATCAGGCTGCGGTTCTCGACCGCGGCGCCGGCCTGCTTCAGAGCGCCGGCGATCGCGTTGCCGACCGCGAGGTTGCGCAGGTGGCCGATGTGCAGCGCCTTGGTCGTGTTGGCGCCCCAGAAGTAGACGGCGTAGCGGTTCTCGGCCGCCATGTCGGCGAACTCGGACTCGCCGCCGACGCCGGAGCGGATCGCCTCTCCCTGCGCTTCGATCCACTCGTCGGAGAGCTTCACGGTGGGCTGCCTGCCCTCGCGGGAGATGGACTCCACCCAGTCCTCGGCTTCGATCCGCTCCAGCGCCCCCAGGGCGGCCTGGTCCTGCCGCCAATCGGTGCCCTTCGGCAGCCGTGGAATCAGCATCAGGTCGTAATCGGCCTCCGGCCGGTAGGGCGCGCGCGCCGCCCACAGCGCCTGGCCGCCGTCCCCTGCGGCAACTTCGTCGAACCTGGTGAAGATGTTCTCGCCCATAGCTGTGATTCCGAACTTTCTGCTTCGAATTGGCTTGTTCGAAATGCACCCGCCGGGGCTCGAACCCGGATCTTCGGCTTACAACGCCGACCCTTTAACCGATTAAGGCACGGGTGCTAGCTATGTACGTCCCTGCCCCTGAGCTATTTCCCTGATTGCTCAAGCGCGGCGGCAGCATAACCGCATCTTCTGCGCGCGTCAAATAATTTGATCAATTGCCTGGAAATCGGCCTGAAAAAGCCGCGGACAGGCGGTCTAGGCGCGGCCGGCCTCGAGCAGGCGGCTGAGGAAGCGGCGGGTCTCCGCCCGCTGGGGCGCCTCCAGCACCTGAGCCGGCGGGCCCTGCTCGACGATCCGCCCCTCGTGGAGGAAGGCGACCTGGTCGGCCACCTCGCGGGCGAAGCCCATCTCGTGGGTGGCGATCAGCATCGTCATCCCCTCCGCCTTCAGGTCCCGGACCGCGGCCAGCACCTCGCCGACCAGCTCCGGGTCCAGCGCGCTGGTGACCTCGTCGAGCAGCATCACCCGCGGCCGGCCGGCGAAGGCGCGGGCGATCGCCACCCGCTGCTGCTGGCCGCCGGAGAGGTTGTCGGGGCGGTCGTCCTCGCGGCCGGCGAGCCCGAAGCGGGCCAGCAGCTCGCGCCCGCGCGCCTCGGCCTCGGTCCGGGAGGCGCCATGGGCGCGCCTCTCCCCCAGCATCACGTTCTCCAGCGCCGTCATGTGCGGGAAGAGGTTGTAGGCCTGGAAGACGAGCCCGAAGCGGCGGCGGACCGCGACCGGGTCGACGGCCGGGTCGGTGATCACCTCGCCGTCGAGGAAGACGTCGCCGTCGTCGACCTCCTCCAGCAGGTCGACGCAGCGCAGCAGGGTCGACTTGCCCGAGCCCGAGGCGCCGATCAGCGCCACCGCTTCGTGCTCGCGCACGGTCAGCTCGATGCCGCGCAGGACCTCGCGCTCGCCGAAGGCCTTGGTCACTTCGCGCAGCTCGAGCACGGGCCCGCCCGGGGCGCTCATCGCACCGTCCCCTCGGGCCCGCCGAGCCGGTCGACGATCCGCGCGGTGGGGACGGTGACCGCCAGGTAGAGCAGCGCCGCGGCGACCAGCGGCGTGAAGTTGAAGGTCTGCGCCTCGAAGATCTGGGCTTCGCGGAAGGCCTCCAGCGGACCGAGGATCGAGATCAGGGCGACGTCCTTCTGCAGGGCGACGAAGTCGTTCAGCAGCGGCGGCGCCACCCGCCGCACCGCCTGCGGCAGGATCACATGGCGCATCGCCTGGCTCTCGGTCAGGCCGACCGCGAGCGCCGCGTCGCGCTGGCCGCGGTGGACCGAGTTGACCCCGGCCCGGTAGACCTCGGCGACGTAGGCGCTGTAGGAGAGGATCAGGGCGATCGCGCCGAGCACCACCGGGTCGGTCGGCAGCCCGTCGAGGCGCAGGGCCGGGACCCCGAAGCCGATCAGGAAGACGAGCAGGATCGTCGGGATGCCGCGGAAGACGTCGACGTAGACGACCGAAAGGAATCGCAGCGGGAACACCGCCGGCGAGCGGGCGATCCGCACCAGCGCCACGACCAGGCCGACGACGAGAATCGCCAGCTCGGCGACGACGAAGATCTTCACGTCGAGCCAGAAGGCCTTCGCCACGTCCGGGAAGGAGTCCTTGAAGACTTCCCAGTTGAAGAAGGTCTCGCGGACGTCGGGCCAGCCAGGGCTGGTCAGGATCAGGGCCGCGAGGCCGCCTAGGACGACGATGCTGGAGAGCGCCGCGATCGCCTGCCCGCGGCGGTGACGACGGCGCTTCGCCGCCTCCCGTTCGAGGCGACGGCTGCTCGGCATCAGTGCAATTCAGGGGCGCCGGCGGCCTGGCTCATCCAGCGCTGGGTGATCTTTTCGAGCTCTCCCGAGCTTTCCAGCTCTTCGATCGCTGCCGAGACGCAGCCGGTCAGCTCGGAGTCCTTCTCCAGCAACGCCCCCCACCGGTCGCCGCCGGGAGCGCTGAACTGGCCGACGACGGTGGCCTCGGGAACCTGGACCGCGGTCAGGTAGATCGCGGTCGGCAGGTCGACGACGACCGCGTCGATCTGTTCGTTCTTCAGCGCCTGGACGACGTCGTTGGAGTTGTTGAAGACTTCCGGCCGGCTGCTCGGCTCGATCTCTTCTTCGGCGGCTTCGAGGCTGGTGGTGCCGATCTGGACGCCGAGCGCGGCGTCCTGAAGGTCGGCCAGCGAGGTCGCTTGCGCCGCCTCGGAGTCCTTCAGCGCCACCACCGCCTGGTTGGCCGTGTAGTAGGGCGCCGAGAAGTCGACCGCTTTCTCCCGCACGGGCGTGATCGAGATCTGGTTGACGTCGAAGTCGAAGTCTTTGGGACCGGGCGCGAAGGAGGAGTTGAAGGATTCGACCGTCCACTTCACCTTGTCCTTCGGGTAGCCGAGCTGCTTGGCGATCGCGTAGGCGACGGCGCTCTCGAACCCTTCCCCGTTGGTCGGGTCTTCGTCTTCGAAGTAGGGCGGGTAGGCCGGCTTGTCGGTGGCGATCGTCAGCACGCCCTCCTGCTCGGTCGGCAGCCGGCCCGGCTTGCACGACGCGGCGGTCGCGGACGTCCCGGTGGAGTCGTCCGAGCTACCGCAACCGACGACGAACAGGGCGGCGAGAAGAAGGAGTGGCAGGACGAGCTTCTTCAACGGCGCGAGCCTATCCCAACATCCGGCGGTTGCGCGCCTGTCAGCTACCGCCCCCGCCGTTCTCCGATTGGAGGGCGGTTGCGTGCTTGGCCTCCAGATCCTCGGCCAGTGCCGCCAGCAGCGGCAGCGGTACCTCCAGCCCCGTCGCGATCCGCCGCACGTTGCCCCAGGTCGGATTGACGCGCCCGGACTCGATGTGCGAGATCCAGGTCGGGTGGATGTCGGCACGATGCCCGAGCGCTTCCTGGCTCAGATGGATCTTCATCCGGAGCTGTCGGATTGCCTTGCTCAGGCCGATCTGGGGTTCCTCTCGCCGCGGCATCTAGGGAAGGGAATTTGCCTCCCGCCCCCGCGTCCATAGAGGTGGGCTCAGGTCCAGCCGAGAAGACGGCATCACCGGCTTTCTTCCGGTACGACGACTTCTCCCGTCGTGCCGCAGGCGAGGACCCTGTTTCAGGGGGCGGTCTCTCTCCGTCGCGGACACGAACGTATGTTCGCATAGATCCGGACTGATTTATAGGGCAGATGAGCGCCGCAGCCTTCATTCGGCTTCGGCCCGGGCCGCCGCCAGCTCTTCTTCGACCGTCGCGGTCTGGTTGGGGATCTCCAGCCTGCGTTCGAGCACCGCGACCGCCTCGCTCGCCCGGCCGCTGAGGCGGAGGGCGTTGCCGAGGTTGAAGAGCGCGTAGGCGTACTCGAGGTCTTCGGTGCCGGCGGGGAAGGCGGCGACCGCTTCTTCGAGGACCGGTACCGCGGCTTCGTATTCGCCGGCCTGGATCAGGGCGAAGCCTTCTTCGTTGAGGGTGGTGCCGAGACCGGGGTCGGTCCCTTCCGGGGCGGGGATGGCGACGTTGGAGCCCGCTTCTTCGAACTTCGGCTCTTCGGATTCCTGCGGCGGCGATTGACTCGTGGTGGGCTTCGCCTCGGCCTCGCTCCGGGCTCGGCTCGGGCCGGCCGGATCATCGCCGCCGCCGAGCGCCAGCGCGGCGACCAGCGCCACCGCGACGACGAAGGCGAGCAGCGCCGCCGCGGCTCCCCAGCGGCCCCGCCGGGAGCCTTCCGTACGGGCCGGGCGGTCGGCAGGCGGCGGCTCGAAGACCTGGGTCGGCTCGAAGGCCCGGGTCGGCTGCTCGGGCCGGGCGCCGCCGCGCTCGAGCCGCGCCAGGGCGGCGCGGGCGGAGCGCGGGCGTTCGTCCGGGCCCTCGCTTGCCATCCAGTTGACCAGCCCCCGCAGGTCGGGCGAAGCGCCGTCGGCGCAGGCGCGGAGGACGACGCCGCAGGAATAGAGGTCGGAGCGCTCGCTCGCCGGCTCGCCCCGCATCACCTCCGGCGCCGCGTAGCGCTCGGTGCCGAGGACGAGGCCGGTGCTGGTCAGCGCGGTGGCATCGCGCGGCAGCGCGATCCCGAAGTCGATCAGCTTCGCGGTGCCGTCCGGTTCGACGATCACGTTGGCGGGCTTGACGTCGCGGTGGAGGATGCCGGCCTCGTGGATGTGCGCCAGCGCCGAGAGCAGTTCGCGCGCCAGCCGCTCGCACTCGACGCCCCTCCCCCGCTCCAGCCGCTCCGCCAGGTTCTCGCCCGGCACGAACTGCATCACCAGGTAGGGCCGTTCGCCCTCCTCGGAGAAGTCATAGACGTCGACCAGGTTCGGGTGCGAGAGCCCGGCCGCGGTGTACGCCTCACGCCGGAACCTGGCGACGAAGCCGGGGTCGCCGGCGATCGTGTCCGAGAGCACCTTCACCGCCACCGGTCGGTCGAGCACCTCGTCGTGCCCGAGCCAGACCGCGGCCATCCCACCCCGCCCGAGCGTGCGCTCGAGCCGGTAGCGGTCCTTCAGCAGCTCCCCGATGCCGATGGTGCCGGGCACTGGGTTCCCATACCCGGTCTTAATTCTGCGAAGCGGGGTGGTCGGGGTCGTCCGCCGGCAGATCTTCGAGCGAGATCAGCTCGAGCTGTTCGATCTGGTCGTCCTTGAAGAGCGCCTGTAGCTCGCCCTTCACGTAAACGAGGGTCTGCCCAGCCGCATAGGTCTCGTTGTAGTCGAAGTCGTAGAAGGAAATTTCAGCTTCGCTTTCGAGCAACCAGTGGGCATCGCCCTTGTCGAAGAGAAGGTCGAGCAGCAGTTCCGCCGTAACCGAGATCGTCAGGACCGCGACTTCGTCCTCGGGGTCGAACTCGACGGCATCCTCGATCCGCACCGTCAAAGGGTCCCCTGAGGCGACGCCGATCATCAGCGGTCCCTCGTTGAGCAGGCCCTCGGGCTGATTCGGGACCAAGGCGATAGCCGAGTGATACGGCCACCTGCCCTCGTCGATCAGCAGGTCGAAGATCTCACCCTCGAGCCCCGCCTTGAAGAACGCATCCGAAAGCAGCTGCTGGGCCTTGGCCAGCGCCTGATCGGCGGGAGGAACGAATTTCTCGATGAACTCCTCGACGGTTTCCAGCAGCGTCACCGAGTGCTTGCACCAGGCAACCTCCTCCGCGAGGACGGGGTGCAGCTTCCCCTCCTCGGCGAAGTCCTTGGAATTGCCGCTTACGAAGACGACGTCGTGCTCGTCGGCCTGCTCCAGAACCGTCAGCCAGATGAGAGCGTCCCGGTAACCGACACCTGAGCTGCGGAAGGGCCTGGTGCCCTTGATCGAGCGGGCGACCAGCTCCTCGTGACCGACACCAGCGATCGGCACCAGAGTGCCGGCATCGGCGATGCGGGCTTCCAGGTCCGCCGTGAACTTCTTCGTCAACGGCGCCGGATCGGGTGGCGCGATCCCGTCTCCCACGCCGATCTTCCTCAGGCTCGACGCCCCTTTCGCCATCTTTCCGGTAGCGGTCTCGATGCGCTCCCGCATCTTGTTGACCATCTCGAGGAAGACGACCTGGGGCATAACGAGGTCGAATTTCCCGCGCTTCGCCTGCCCGAGGATCGTTCGCGAGCTCAGGCCGGTCATCGACAGATCGTCGAACAGAGCGCAGGTGTCGAAGATGACTTTCAGCCCGTCTCGGTTTAGCAGGAACCGCGCCCGTGGAGCTAGTGCTCGCCCCAGAGGGTCGCGACCAGCGAGCGCGGGCCGCCGTGGTCGCGGTGCTCGCAGAGGTAGATGCCCTGCCAGGTCCCGAGGGCGAGGCGGCCGGCGCTCACCGGCAGGGTCAGGGAGGGGCCGAGCAGGGCGGCCTTGATGTGGGCCGGCATGTCGTCGTCGCCCTCCAGGGTGTGGGTCCAGTACGGGGCGCCTTCCGGCACCGCCCGGTCGAACCAGGACTCGAAGTCCCGCCGCACGTCGGCCGAGGCGTTCTCGTTCAGCGCCAGCGAGGCCGAGGTGTGCTGGATCAGCAGGTGCAGCAGGCCGGTCTCCATCTCCCCCAGCTCCGGCAGCGCCTCCAGCACCTCGCCGGTGACGAGGTGGAAGCCGCGCGGGCGCGCCGCCAGCCGGATCGTCCGCTGCTGCCACATCGGCCAGAGGATCGCACGCACGCCTACCGCCCGGGCCTGGGAGCAGGCGCTGCCGGTGACGATCGGCAACGGAGCCTGGCCCGGCGCCGGCGCGATCGGGTAAATCCAGCCGTCACGTGACGGATGTCACGCCTATCCCTTCTATGTATAAGCGGCCAGACCCAGATATAGCGCCAAATAAGCCTCCAGAAGACGATGAATCCTGGCTAGAACAGGCGGAGGCTCAAGCCGAGGTCTGGGCGGACTGGGAAAGCGAAGAAGCTCAGGGCTAACTCCTCGTCCAGTTCTGTTCTTCGTCCTCGTAGGGGTTCAGGTCGGCGTATCGGCCGATTCGAAGCACCTGGTGCCTTCGCAGCCGGTAGATGTCTCGCACCCGAACAGCACCCCCTCCTCGCTCTTGCAGCTCATGGATGCCGAAACAGAGGACGGCGAACTCGTAGATCGTCTCGGTGAGGACTTCTAAGCCCTCCGCTAGGGAGTCAATTTCCTCGGTGGGGCGGATGCGGTCTATCCAGGCCCCATCGCGCCGCCCTGGCTTCGTCCGAATGAGGCTCGGACCTTGCTCCGGCCACCGGAGGAACCAGTCGCCGTGGGCGAAGTCATTGCGGTCGGCGATGGCGTCCTTGACTTCTTTCTTGAGGCGAGTTGCGACGCCGCGCTCTTCGTCATCAAACTCCGCCTGTCGCTCACAAATGGCGAAGAAGGCGTTGGTGATTTGCTCGGCATATGCCGCCCCCATCGCAAGGCTCGCGTTCTTTCCGTCCCCGTCTCCAGCCAGGACGTATTCGACGGCTTCCCGCATCTGGGAGACAAGATTCGAAAAAGCAAATACGTAGTGGCCGACCGCACGGTGGGCTTCGTCAACGCGGAGCCGGTGCACCCTCGCCTGCTGGTCTAGCTCCCTTGGTCCGCTCAAGACGCGTATAGGGTACTCCCCGATTTCCTTGTAAATACCGCCTACCGGCGGCGGAGATGGGGGAGAGAATGCGGCATCGGGCGGCTATATACAGCGTGCGGGTTCACAAGCGGAACCATCCGAATGAGTTCAAAGCGCTGGGAGCGCTGGATGATGACGCTCGCTACCTCGGCGACTTCCTTTATGGGCTCTTAGAGCCAAAAGCCTTCACGTGCGTTGATGCGTTGGGCGAAAGGGAAGTCATCTGCGAGAGCCGCCAGCTGGCCGGCGAGGACGACGCTGATTTGCAGGCGATCTTTTCCGCGGGCGAACGAGGGGTTCGGGCGAGGATCATGGACAAAGACGGACAGTTTCGCCTTGATCAGATGCCGACGGATACCCAGCTGCTTCGATGCGGTTCAGTCTTCCGCCTGCCGCGTACCAGCGATATCGGCTGGTGGGCCTGTCATATGCACAAAACCCGGGGCGTGAAAACGCTTCTGGCCCCAGAGTTGATCAATCGGTTCCAGGCTGAGTTCCCAGAACTCATGCTGAAGATCGAGCCAGTCGTCAACCTGGCGGCTCTCAAGGCTGCATTGGAGGAGGGAAAGTTGCTCAGCGCTACCCTGACCAAATATGAACGCCCGTCAGATATCGCGGACAACGAAAAGTGGTCAGGCGAGGAGACTGGCTTGAAACTCGACCTGTCCATCAAGCCAGCGGGAAGAAGGGTTCTGCCCTCCCAGCTAGCCCTGCGAGCCTTCAACAAGGAGAATGCGGCGCTAAGCAGCGTTGTCGAGTTCCGCGGCCTCGATTTCGATTCAGCGAGCTTTGAGGTCGAGTTGGCCGATGGGATTACCCGCACCTACAGCACGGCGCGGCCCGATTCAGGCTTTCCCTTCGCGCAATACATCGAACCGGAACTCGAAAGCGATGGCGATCCAAAAGACGCCAGCCTTTTCACGGAGCTCGGCCAGGTGATCACGGGGCTGGGATGAAGGCGAATCCGTCGAAACTGGTCAAGGAGCACTATCGGACTCTTCGCGACAGGCGCACGGACGAAAGCCGCTGGCAGGACTACGCATGGTTCTTGATCGGCCCAGCAGTGGTCTACGTCGTCGCTTGCATCATCGGTCTCGAATTGCCAGAGGGAGCCAGCGCGGGTTTGTTGACCGCTTCGGGCGTTTTGGCAGCCTTCTTTTTCGGAGTGATGCTCCAGGTCGCCCAGCGCGCTCTCGAGTGGTCTGAATCGAATCCGGAGAAGGGGCGAGATACGTCGTGGCAGGCCGACTTTTTGACGCAGATCGCCGCAAACGCTGGTTATGCCGTAATCGTCAGCCTCATCGCAGCGGCCGTTCTCGTCGCCGTGCTGATAACCGAAGGAGCTGGCCTCGCAAACGTCCTGCTCTCCGCGCTAGCGCTCGCTCTGTGCGTCCATCTCGCCTTGATGCTCAGCATGGTTCTTGTTCGTATCTACGCGCTTACTTCGGACCGACTGCTGCGCACGAAAGTTGGGGGACCAACCGGAAAGGTCACTCAGCTTCACGACCGCAAAACCGGCTCGGGTTGATCTGTCAACTAGCTTGACAAATGGCGTCTTGTCAAGTAGGTTGACAACGTGCCACCGGCCAACCGCCACAACCCCCGCCGCGCGAAGACCTCGACCTCCGACTACTCGGTCACCGAGTTCCTGGCCGAGTTCCCAGACGACGCCGCCTGCCTGGAGCACCTGTGGCGAACCCGCCACGCGCCCGATGGGGAACACGCGCATTGCCCGAAGTGCGGTGACGTGAAGGTCTTCAAGCGCTACGCGACCAAGCAGCAGCGCCAGTCCTGGACCTGCACCGCCTGTGGCCACCATCTGCACCCAACGGCCGGGACGATCTTCCATCGCTCATCGACCTCGCTGCGGCTCTGGTTCCACGCGATGTACTTGATGACGAGCACTCGCTGCGGCATATCTGCCAAGCAGCTAGAGCGGGAGCTTGGAGTCCATTACAAGACCGCTTGGCGCATGTTCAACCGGATACGCAATGAGCTGATGTCAGAGGGCGATCCCGCCAAACAGCTTCGCGGCGAGGTCGAGGTCGACGAGACCTCCTGGGGCGGGCGTCCCCGGCGGAAATTCAAGACCCGCCAAGAATCGGTTGCCTTCCGGGAAGCGAAGCCCACCGTCCTGGGGATGGTCGAGCGCGGCGGGATGGTCCGCGTCCGAGTCATCGAGTCGCGGCGAGGCGAGCCGTTAAGTCGAGCCGTGCGGGTGAACGTCAACCCGGAAGCCATCCTCTATACGGACGACTGGATGTCCTACCGGCCGCTGGCACGGGAGTTCGCCGACCACCGGGTGATCAACCACTCCGCCGGCTCCTACGTCGAGGGCCACATCTACACGAACACGATTGAGGGGTTCTTCGGCAACCTCAAGACCGGGATGCGCGGCACCTACAAGTTCGTCTCCCGCAAGTGGCTGCAGTCCTACCTTGACGAGTACGCATGGCGGCACAATCACCGCCGCACCGGGCAGCGTTCGATGTTCCATGCCCTCGTCAAAGAGGCGGCGAACCAGTGACCGAGGCGGCGGCGATCCGCAAGATCAAAGCTGCGGCGCGCAAGCGCGCCAAAGCCGACGAGGCGAAACGGGAGGCGACCGACGAGCTGCGCGCCTACATCAGAGACGCCCGCGAGGCGGGCGTCTCCATCACTCGGATTGCTTCTGAGGCCGGTCTTTCCCGGCAGGGCGTTTACGACCTACTGGGGGAGCGACCTTCCGCATAGCGGCGTCGAACTCCCCCTTGGTCGGGACCGGAATCTCTAGGCCCTTTTCGGTCTTCTGCTTACGGCGCTCGTCAGCCACACAGACAGGCTAACCGGCGAGTCCCTTGGTTTCCCGAAGCAACTCCCCTGGCTCGATCTCCAGCGCTTCCGCAAGCCGCACAATCGCATCGGTCCGGGCCAGGCATCTGCCGCTCTCCCACTCTGCGATCCGATCCTGAGTCCGGCCCATCCGGGCCGCGAGCGCACGTTGCGTCAGGTCGGCCCGCTGGCGGGCAATCCGCAGGTTCCAAGCGAACCGCTGGGCGATGGTCGTGAACGTGATGTGTTCGGAGGGCATCGCTTACTCGATTCCGAAGAGCAGATCGCGGACCTGCACCTCAACGGCCTCGGCGAGTTTCACGACCACGTCCAAGCGCGGGCACCTCATCCCCCGCTCAAACCGGGCGATGTCGAACTGGCGCAACGATGCCTGCTCGGCAAGCTGGGCCTGCGTCAGGTCCGCCCACCCTCTCGCCTCGGCGAGGTTGCGGCCGAACTGGATGCTGATCCGGTTCCGTTCGCTCATCCGAGTTCCACCCCCTTGACGTAGACCGTCGCCGGGGTCGGCAGGATGCACTCGCCCTGTTGGTGGAGCAGCCCGACTTTCGCCAGGTCCCGCACCGCCCGCGTCACCGCGTCTCGGTGGGCGAACTCGCGGGGATCGGGGGCAACTTCGCGGATCAGATCCTCGAGACGGAGAATCGTCGGCTGCCAACTGAGGACATGCCGGAGTACTGCTTGCTCGATTTGGTCATCCTCGAATGAGGCTGACGTAGCCTGTGCCTGCATCGGAAGGTCCGTCCTTTCGGTGCCAAAGGCCGGGGCGTCTGTTCACGCAGCGTCCCGGCCGCTTGATTGATGGCGGGGAAGCTAGGCGCGAGGCTGGGCGGATTTCGCTTCTACATAGAAGGGATAGGCGTGACGGATGTCATGCGGCGGGGGTCGCGCCCGAGCCTAGGCTCGCTCCCATGAGGGAAACGGATGCGGTGATCGTCGGTGCGCGTTGCGCGGGGTCCACGCTCGCGCTGCTGCTCGCCCGCGCCGGCCTCGACGTGGTGGTCGTCGACCGCGACCGGTTCCCGAGCGAAACGGTCTCCACCCACCTGATCTTCCCCAACACGCTGGCCCGCTTCGACCAGCTCGGGGTCCTCGACACCCTGCTGGCCGCCCACGAGGTGCCGATGCTCGGCTTCCGAATCTTCGCCCTCGGCAACGACGTCGCCGGCGACTTCACCCCGGTCGAGGGATTCGACCGCGCGGCGGCGCCGCGGCGGGTCGCCCTCGACGCGGCGATCGTCGACACGGCGCTGGCGGCGGGCGTGGAGGGCCGCTTCGGCGAGCGGGTCGTCGACCTGATCGGCACGGGCGCCCCGGACGACCCGGTGGCCGGGGTCGTCCTCGAGGGCGGCGAGGAGATCCGCGCCAGGTGGGTCTTCGGCGCCGACGGCCGGGCGTCGACCGTCGCCGCCCGGCTCGGGCTCGAGAAAACCCGGCCCCTCGCCGGCCAGGTTGCCTACCTGATGGCCTACTGGCGCGGGCTGCGCGACGACCCCTTCGCGACCTCGAACATCCGCCGCGAGGAGATCCTCAGCCGCTGGGCAGGCGAGGACGGCACCCACCTGCTCTGCGCCTGGGGCGACGCCGAGTTCACCCGCGGCTCGAAGGAGGAGCGGCTGGAGCGCTACCTGGCCCTGCTCGACCGCTTCCCGGAAACGGTCGCGCCGGAGGAACTGGAGCGGGCGGAGATGATCGGCGACCTGATCGTCGCGCCCGAGTCGCTGATGCGCGGCTACTTCCGCGCCCCGAGCGGTCCCGGCTGGGCGCTGGTCGGCGACGCCTGCCACTTCAAGCACCCCGGCACCGCCCAGGGAATCGCCGACGCCGTCGAGCAGGCCCACTACGTCGCGGCCGCCCTCGCGGGCGACGACCCGCTGCTGGAGGGCTACGAGGCCTGGCGCGACGAGCGCGCCGCCGAGCACTACGAGTGGTCCTACGCCTGGGGCCGCTTCCCCGACTCCACCTCGGAGGTCCTGTTCAAAGGCTGGGCGGCCGAGCCCGACGCCGGCCAGGACCTGCGGGACTCCTTCAGCCGCCAGGTCCCGCCGTCGCAGGTGATGAGCAAGGAGCGCCTGGGGCGCTGGTTCGGAGCCCCCGCGAGCGACTAGACGAGGTCGCGCGACCGGCTCTGTTCGGCGGCGAAGAGCTCGTGGACCAGCCGGATCGCGATCGAGCCCTCGCCCACCGCCGAGGCGACGCGGCGCATCGACCCGTGGCGGACGTCGCCCGCGGCGAAGACGCCGGGCATGCTGGTCTCGAGCGAGAGCGGGCTGCGCTGGAGCGGCCAATCGCCGCGGGCCTCGGCGTCCGCCCCGGTGCAGACGAAGCCGCCGTCCCCCAGCGCGATCTCCGCCGGCAGCCACTCCGTGTTCGGGTCGGCGCCGATCATCAGGAAGAGCCCGTCGGAGGGCACGGTCTCCGTCTCCCCCTCGGCGGAGCGCAGGACCAGCCGCTGCAGCCATCCGTCCGCGCCGGCGTTGCCGCCGACCACCTCGGTCCCCAGCCGCACCTCGACGTTGGGCGTGGCTTCGAGCTGGCGCACCAGGTAGTGGGACATCCCCCGCTCGAGCGAGTCCGCCCGCACGACCAGCGTCACCCGGCGGGCGTATTCGGCCAGGTTCAGCGCCGCCTGACCGGCCGAGTTGGCGCCGCCGACCACGTGCACGTCCTCGTCGACCGTCGTCGGTGCCTCGGAGGCCGGGCCGCCGTAGAAGACGCCCGCCCCGACCAGGTTCTCGAGCTCCTCGACCCCGAGCCGGCGATAGGTCGCCCCGGTGGCGAGGATCAGCGCGCGGGCGCTGACCTCGCCGCTGCCGGAGAGGCCGACGTGGACGCGGCCGCCCTCGCGGCGGATCGCGGTCGCGTCGTGCATGAAGGCGAACTTGGCGCCGAAGACCCACGACTGCTCGTAGGCGGCCTCGGCCAGCCGGCGGCCGCTGACCCCGCGCGGGAAGCCGAGGTAGTTGCGGATCAGCGAGCTCGAGGTCGCCTGCCCGCCGATGCCGCCGTTGTCGACGACCAGCGTCCGCAGCCCCTCGGAGGCGCCGTAGACCGCGGCGGAGAGCCCGGCCGGGCCGCCGCCGACGATGACGACGTCGAACTCGCGGCGGTCGGGGTCGATCGTGCCGCCGACGGCGCTCGCCAGTTCGAGGTTGGTCGGGTTGGTCAGGACTGTGCCGTTCGACATGATCACGAGCGGCAGCGGCTCCCGGTTCTCCGCCTCGGCGACCAGCGCGCGGCCCTCCGGGGAGTCGGCGAGCAGGAACGAATGCGGCACCGCGCAGCGCCCGAGGACCTCTTTCAGCTCCTGCGCCCGGCCGATCCACGACTCGCCGACGATCTGCACGGTGTGCGGCGAGACCCGCTTCGCGTGGGCCCACTCAAGCAGGAAGGTCGAGACCGACTGGTGGAAGAGCTCGTCGGGGGTCTGCGAGGGCCTGATCACGTAGTACTCGATCTGCCGCCGCGCCATCGCTTCGAAGATCTCCCCGGCGGTCCGGCCGTCGCCCCAGCTGGCCCACTCGATCAGCAACCCGCGCTGGACGTGCGGGTGGATCTCCCGCGCCCTGCCCAGCAGCTCGGGCCCGCTCACGCCCGCGAACGACTGCGCGGCGAGGACCAGGGCCACGTCTTCCCCGGCCTCCTTCAGCCCCCGCAGTTCCGCCATCGCCTCCTCCGCCGAGGAGACGCAGACGACCCGGTAGCTGCGCGAGTAGCGGTCGACCAGCTCGCGCTCGACGTCGCCCAGCGCCGCCGCGTCTTCGTCGACCGCCAAAAGGACAGGAATCACGATCCGAAGGTATCGCGGCCACGAGTAGGCGAGCAACGAACGGCTAGCGGCCGGCGCTGGACCGCTCTCGCCCCACCAGAACCGAGGAACGGAGCATGGCTCCCGCGGGCTAGGTACGTCCCAATACCTCTCGCCGTATTCCCTGGTAGAGTCGTTGACGCGAACCGACACGCCGAACCGGAATACGCCGGTCGTCATCTCGGTCGCGGAAGGGAAACATGAAATCGATGGCTACGGCCACGAACCGGCACGCGTCGCTCGTTGCTGAGCAGGCGGAGGCGCTGGTCGAGGCTTACAGGGAAGAGGGCTTCACCTCGCTAAAGGACGGCGAAGAAAAGCTCTCGAACCAGAAGCTCACGGAGCGGGTGCGCGACGTGCTGCTCGAAAAGGCGGTCGTTAGACGGAAGTCCGAGGTCCAGTCGCATGCGATCGAGCCCGGAGATCTCACCGCGTTCGTTTTTCCAGCGGTGACGAACCCGACCTCGCCCGACTGGCCCGACGACGACGACGATTCCGACCAGGCGGAGATCACGAAATACGTCTGGAACCGGGTCTTTTCTGCCGTCTCGAAGGCAGTGCAAACGGGTCGCAAAGGCAGTGTCCAGCGAGCCCTCGCCGCTGATTCAAAGACGAGCCAGTTAATCGTCTGCTCGACCAAAATCGGCACGAAACCGAAGAAAGCAGTGTTCCTCTCGGACGATAAGGACATGATCCTGCTGGGGCTAGCCATGCAGAGAACGACGAAACTCAGCACCCTCAGCGCCAACATTGCAGACGATTTCAGCTACGCGATTGAGCTCAACCCAAAGCTGAGAAAGTCATTGAACGACAAGCTGGAGACTGGTCTTAAGGCAGCGAGCGACACTGCCCGGGCGAAACTCGCACTCACCTCCGGCGACGAGCCGGACGAGTCCTAGTTCGACCCGCAGCCGTCCTGCCTTAACTCTGAACCGGGAGGGGGCGAAATTCGCCCCCTCCCGCGAAGGAGCTCTCTTGAACGAAGACGAACTTCAACAGTTACTGAAGGGCCGCACCGGCATGGAGCAGCGCGTCTACAGCGCTCTGCGTGAACGTAGCCCGCTTACGGATCGAGCACTCCGCGAAATGCTCGGCTCGCGAGGGTCCGGACCCAGGGACGCGTTGCAAAAACTCCTGCCGACCGGAGTGGTTCGGCACGCGGGTAAGGCCTCGACGGCGGGGAAGCCGATGCAGTACGAGGCCACTCCCCTGGCAGAGGTCGAGGCCGCCGCGGAGCGGTTTGCGGTGCGCAAGCCCCGTCGGCGGCGCAGCCGCCGGTCGGCGGGCGCCCGGCTGGCCGAGCTTCGACAGATGGAAGATGGCGATTGCCGCAAGTGGTACCCCGTTCGCGACCAGATCCTGGCGACGCTCGGCCCGCTCAGCCAGACGCTCGAAATGGCGTTTTGGAAGTCCGTTCCGCCAGATGAGCTTGAGCTAGCCCTGGAGGAGATCGAAGAGCTGCACGAGGCGGCCGGCGAGGCGCTGGCGGCAGGCCGCGAGCGGTTGGAGCACGAGAAGCACAAATCAAAGATCGCGAAACTTCAGGCGACCGAGGGCCGAACGGCATCCGAGAAAGACACTGCCCATCGGCTCGCGGAGAAGCTGTCCCAAAAGCTCATCCCCGGCGACAGCGACAGCTAGGAAACGCCGAAACAGGCCGGCTACCCGAACCGGCTCTCTATATCGGGGAGACAGGATTTGAACCTGCGACCGCTCGGCCCCCAGCCGAGTGCGCTACCAGACTGCGCCACTCCCCGTGGGGATTTCATTTTGACGGATCGGCGGGCGCGGCGTCGAGGGGATTGTCTTGTCTACTTTGTATGGTCCGGCAGATGAGGAGATGCGGGCGCTGCAAGACAGAGAAATCGTTGGATGAATTCGCTTGGCGGCGGCGTGCGCGGGGGCAGCGCGACAACTACTGCCGGCCGTGCCGGTCGGCCTATCACCGAGAGCATTACCTTGCGAACAAAGAGCGCTACATCGCACTGGCGGGGCAGCGCAAGAAAGCGCTGGTTGAAGAGCGGACTCTTTACTTGGTCGCCTTCCTGCGGGAAAACCCCTGCGTCGACTGCGGCGAGGACGACCCGATCGTCCTCGAGTTCGACCACTTGCGAGACAAGAAGTTCTCGATCTCGGCGGGAATCCAGGGACGACCGTGGCAGGACGTGCTCAACGAGATTGCAAAGTGCGACGTGGTTTGTGCAAACTGTCACCGGCGCCGCACCGCAAGGCGGGGCGGCTTCCTCCGCGCGGCGGTAGCTCAACGGTAGAGCCTTGCCCTTCCAAGGCAATGACGCGGGTTCGATTCCCGTCCGCCGCTTTCTCTTGAGACCGGGTAGAACGCTGCCGATGAGTGCCTCGATGCGCGTCGCCGCCGCACTTGCTCTCGTCCTCGCTCTCCTACTCACCGGCTGCGGCAGCTCGGACGAGGGCGAAACCGGGGCGTCGGCCTCGGAAGTCGCCTCCGGCTCGGACAACGTCGACTGGCCGCTGTTCGGGCGGGTGCCGCAGCGGACGCACTACCTCGCCGCCGACGAGAAGGCGCTCGACCCGCCGCTGAAGCAGGCGTGGTCGATCAACACGCACGCGCTGATCGAGTTCCCCCCCGCGATCCACGACGGCGTCGCCTACGTGATCAACAAGTACGGCAACGGCAAAGCGGTGCGGCTCAGCGATCGCAAGGTGCTGTGGGAAATCAACATCCGGCCCAGCGACAAGGGAACGCCGAACTTCGTCACCGCCCCCGTCTACTACGAAGGCCGCGTCTACGGCGCCTTCCTCACCGGCCACCTCGCCGCCGGCGACGCCGAGAGCGGCAAGAAAGACTGGGTCCGCAGGTTCGACGCCCACCTCGAATCCTCGCCGCTGGCGATCAACGGCACGCTCTACCTCGGCACCGACACCACCGACCTGCTCGCCCTGCGCGCATCCGACGGCAGGACCCGCTGGAGCTTCAACGCCCCCGGTGCGATCAAAGCCAGCCCCAGCTACGACGACGGCAAGGTCTTCTTCGCCGACTACCAGAGCTCGATGTTCGCCCTCGACGCCGAGAGCGGCAAGCCGGTCTGGCGGACCAACACCAGCAAGGTCCCGCCCTTCGGCCGCGGCGGCTTCTTCTCCTCCCCCGCAATCGGCTTCGGCCGCGTCTACGCCGCCCGCGACGACGGCACCGTTTACGCCTTCGACGAGCAGACCGGCAGGGTCGCCTGGCACTTCGACACCGGCGACTACGTCTACGGCTCGCCCGCCGTCGCCCGGGTGCCCGGCACCCCGCCGACCGTCTACATCGGCGCCGAAAACGGCCGTTTCTTCGCCCTCGACGCGCGCACCGGCAAGGTCCGCTGGCAGAAGGACATCGGCGGCCCGATCCCTGGCACCGCGGTCGTGATCGGCCACACCGTCTACACCTCCAGCTTCAAGACCCAGGTGACGAGCGGCTTCGACGTCCGCACCCACAAGCGCACCTTCCACATCAAGGAGGCCGGCTACACGCCGATGATCTCCGACGGCAGGCGCCTCTACCTGGTCGGCTACTACGACCTGATCGGGCTCGAACCGCGCTAGCGCTACGGGATCGGGCTGTGCGCCCGGCTCGCGTCCAGCTCGAAGATGCGGAAGTCGGTGCCGAGCACCGGTTGGGAGACGTTGTGGACCGGCGTCTCGCCGATCATCCCGTCCGGCGAGCCGGCGTGGGCGTGGCCATGGAGGACGAGGTCGGGTCCGTGCTCGAGGATCGGCGCCGCCAGCCGGTCGGAGCCCATGAAGACGAAGATCTCCCTCGGCTCCCCCTCCAGCGTCGCCTCGCAGGGCGCGTAGTGGAGGAGGACGATGCGCACCGGGCAGGTCGCGACCTCCCGCAACCCTTCCTCGAGCGCCTGTACTTCGGCGGTCGCCTCGGCGTAGACGGCGCGCAGCGAGGGCTCGCCGAAGTCCGGCATGTGGCGCGGCGCGAAGCCGCCGACGAAGCCCTTGACGCCGACGATCCCGACCTCGACCTCCCCGACCTGGCAGACCGCAGCGCGGCGGTCGAGCATCTGCACGCCCCCCTCCCCCAGCCGCCGCAGGATCGCCTCGGCTTCGTCGGCGTGCCAGTCGTGGTTGCCGAGCACCGCGTAGACGGGCGCCGCCGTCGCCGCGGCCGCCTCGCAGAGGATTTCCGCCTCGTCGAGCCGGCCGTGGCTGGTCAGGTCGCCGGCGACGAGGACGAGGTCGACGTCGTCGCCCAGCTCGGCGAAGGCGGAGACGACCGCCTCGCGGTTCGACTCGCGGCAATGGATGTCGCCGGTGGCGGCGATCCGCAGCATCGCCGCTCCCCTACCCGCCTCGCCGCCGCGTTTATCCGGCTCGCCGACGGGGCAGCGAATGGTGCATGGCCGAGAACCTGGGCAAGAGCGAGGTCGCCGAGGACCTGACCGACAGCCTCAAGCGGGCGGCGGCGGCGCTGGAGGAGCGCGGCGTCCCCTACCTGCTCGGCGGCGGGCTCGGCTGCTGGGCCCGCGGCGGCCCCCCGTCGAGCAACGACATCGACCTGATGGTCAAGCACGAGGACGCCGAGCGGGCGCAGGAGGCGCTGGCCGAGGCGGGGATGCGGCCGGAGACGCCGCCCGAGCAGTGGCTGCTGAAGGCCTGGGACGGCGACATCCTCGTCGACCTGATCTTCGAACCCTCGGGGATGCGGATCGACGACGGGGTGCTGGACCGCGGCGAGGAGCTGAGCGTGATGGCGATGCGGATTCCGGTCATGGCCCTCGACGACATCCTGATCACCAAGCTGATGGCGCTCGACGAGCACAGCGCCGACTACGGCGACCTGATCCTCATCACCCGCTCGCTGCGGGAGCAGATCGACTGGACGCGACTGCGGGACGAGACCGCCGCCAGCCCCTTCGCCGTCGCCTTCTTCGCCCTCGCCGACGGGCTCGGGATCTGCCCGGCTGCTCAGGCCTCGGCTAACAGCTGACGTCAGGCGAGCCTGGCGCTGAGCCCGATCTCGGGCACGCCGGCCAGCGCCCGCGAGACCACGCAGCCGGCCTTCGCTTGCTCCGCGTAGCCGCGGAAGGCGTCCTCGTCGATGCCCGGCACCGAGCCCTCCACGTCGAGGTCGATGCGGGCGATCGTCGGCACCCCGTCGACGATCCGCAGTTGCACCTTCGCCTCGGCCCGGATCGACTCCGGCGGATGGTCGTCTTCGCCGAGGATCAGGCTCAGCGCCATCGCGAAGCAGCCGGCGTGGGCGGCGCCGATCAACTCCTCGGGGTTGGTTCCCTCCCCCTCCTCGAAGCGCGAGGAGAACGAGTAGGCGCCCTCGAACACCCCGTCGCCGACCCGGATCGTGCCGGACCCGCCTTTGAGATCTCCCCGCCACTCAGCGCTGCCGTTCCTCGTCGCCATGCTCGCTCCCTTCGCTCGAAGTACGGATCGCAGCTACCCACATCCGCCGCCGTAAAGCCGACGACTTCGGAAGAGCGTCGCCGTTACCCGACCTGCGCGAGCTTCTCGTCGATCTGCCGGCGGATCGACTCGCACACCTCTTCGGCGTCGGGATTGTGGCGCTCGGAGGCAAGCACGCCGAGCAACACCTCCGCATCCGTCTTGCCGATCTCCAGGGTGATCGTCTGCTCTGACATCGAACTCTCCTTTCTCGGATTCCACGCTGAAGGTAGTTCCCGCCCGCCCGCCCGCCATCGGGAAAAGCCGCACCAAAAACCCGGGGAGTTCCCGGATGCGCCGCCGGTCTCCGCCGCCGAGGATCGGCACACCTTCGGTTTCCTAAATAGGAATGCTTGAGTATCCTCTAGGGCGGCCTTAAGGGAGGCATCGCATGTCCAAACCCAGTCGAACGGACCTCCTTCGCTGTCCTAAATGCCTACGGCGGTTCCTCGTCGGCGACGCCAGTTCGAGATCGTCGTGGTCCTGCCCTGCCTGCGAGCACGAGCTGCAGCTGATGGTCCGCAGCCTCCCGGGCCCCGCCCCGCGGGCGGCGGCCGCGCTCGGGGCCAAGCTTCTGCATCCGCTGGAGCTCTGAACGATGGTCGGGCCCGCGGGAATGACCGCCGGGAACTGTGGGGAAACCCGGATGCCACCGGCGGCAACGACCTTACGGTGTGCATATGGCGAGTAATCAGGGAACGCGCATCGACGCACCTGTGGACGGGCCCGACGGCCGGGCCCTCCCTCCGCGAGAGGCGGTCGATCTCGCCGAACGCCACATCAAGCAGCTGAGCGAACGGCATCGGGTCGCACCGGCCGAGGCCCGCGAGCTGTCGGTGCCGCGCCTGCGGCGGCTCGTGCGGTGGGCCGCCTCACGCTGGCAGCGGCTGGCCCTCCGGGCCGAACAGCTCGGGCACCTGGCGACGAGCCCGCACCACCGGCTCGGCTCCGCGGTAGTGCACTGGCGCCTCGGTTGGCGCAGCCTGGTCACCCCGCCGGTGGTCGTCGCGGTGCTCGCCGCGCTCGTCCTCACGGCGATCCAGTTCGACGTCTTCTTCGCAGCGGGCCAGACCGTCCACCAGATCGTCGGCATCGGCTTCGCCACCGTCCTGCTGGGGGCGGTGGCGGCGGCCTGGAACGACCTGGTCTACTGCCGCTGGCTCGCCCACCGGGTGCGCCGGAGGTTGATCAAGCGCCCGGAATCGGTCCTGCCGACCACCGCGACCCCCGGCGAAGCCGAGCTGATCGGGCGCGACGAAAGGATGCTGATCGTCCCCCGCGAGGAGCTCGCCGACGAAGTCCTGCCGGGGATCGTCGACCGCCGCCGCAAGGACGTCCAGGTCCTGGTCGGAGCCGCCGGCGCCGGCAAGACGACCGCCCTCGTCAGCCTCTCGAAGCTGCTCGCCCGCATCGGCGTGGTCTGCGTGGTCGTCCCGGTCGAGGGGGAGATGAAAGACCTGGTCGAGGTCGCGAGGAAGCGCTTCGGCGCCCACGTCAGCCGCCTGATCCGGTCGGAGGCCCGGCGCGCCCGGCTCTGGAACTGGCTGCGCGACCACCAGCGCCTGGTGATCGCGATCGACGACGCCGACCGCATCGCCCCCGACGGCGAGCGGGGCTACCTGCTCCGCCAGGCGCTGGAGGCCCTCGCCGGGGAGAACCTGCCGACGATCGTGACGACCCGCCCGGCGGGCATCCCGGCCGGCCTGGCGGCGTCGGCGATCAGGCTCGAAAAGCTGGAGGAGGAGCGGGCGGTCCAGCACGTCATCGAGGTGGTCGAATCGGAGCCCGGGGGCCTCGCCCGGCAACCGGAGACGGGGTCCCTGGCCGGCAAGGTCGAACAGTGGGTCGCCGCCGGCAGGTTCGCCGAGGTCCCCTTCTACCTGGAGCTGCTGGCCAGGCTCGTCGCCACCGGCCATTGCGAAGACCTCGCCCCACCGGAGGTGTTCGCCAAGGAACGGAAATCCAGGGGGATGGTGCGGCGCCGGGAGGACGGGCGCTGCGAATGGAACCCGCTGAGGATCCGCTTCCTGTTGCTGGAGCGCTTCTTCGCCCAGGTCGCCAACGGCAACGCCTACCGCTGGCTGGCGATCGAGGAGCGCGAGCGCCGCAACTGCCTCGACGCCCTCTCGGAGGCGGCGCTGGCGACGTTGGTCGCGAGGGGCCTGGAGGTCAGCAGCGAGGACGGCCCGGACGCGCCGAAGAGGCTCGCCATCCCCGAGTTCCTCAACCCCGACGATCGCTCCCGCTTCGTCGAAGGGGGGCGCCGCAAGGCGGTCTCCGCCCACGAGGTGATCGACGCGGGGGAACGCCTGAGGATCCTCGACCGCGGCCCCGACGGGGCCCTGCACTTCCGCCACCGGATCATGCAGTCCTACCTGGCCGCGCGCTGCCTGCAGAAGGAAGGCATGGCCCAGGCGGAGGACGGAGCCGACGGCATGGAGCCGCTGGATCGGATCGACGCCCTGCTCGACCCGCGGCACCCCGAGCGGATCTCGGCGCACATGACCCTCACCTTCACGGCGATGCTGGACCGCAAGAAGGACGGGGAGCTGGGCGAGGATCTGGTCGAACGGCTGATCGAAACCGCCGAGGACGAGCTGCCGAACGACGTGGAGCAGGCGGAAGCCGAGCGCGAGGCGGAAGAAGACCGCGCCCGGCTCGACCCGCGCGAAAGGTTCGACCCCGAAGCGCGCAAGGACCCCGACGACGCTCTCGCCAAGCTGAGCACGGCGGCGACGATCGTCCGGGTCAACGACCTGGCGCACCTGATGGCGCCCATCGTCAGGGGGGTCCGCCAGGCGCAGGGAGCGACGATGTGGACCAAACTCAACGCGATCCCCGAGCTGGCGGCGCTGGAGGGCTGCGAGGGCAAGTGGAAATGCATGTGGGAGTTCGCGCGCGACCCGGACCAGGAGGTGCGACGGGCCGCCGGCGCGCAGATCTCCGAAGACGCGCTGGCCGCCTACGAGGCGCTGGAACAGGAAATCGACGTGCTGCTGACGCGGGCGGCGAGGCGCAGCGCGCACGGGCTGCCGCTCGACCAGCCCAGCCACCTCGGCGGCCCCGAGGGGGACGGCGGCATCATCGGCCTGCGGCAGGAGGGGTGGGCCGCGGGCGCGAAAGGCTCGATCGAGGATTACGAACTGCGCGATTGGAACCAGACCAGGGACGTCCTGCCGCTGCGGGCGCTCGGCTGGGTGCTGCCGGCGATCGTCAGCGGCCTGCGCGAGTACCCGCAGGGGACCGACGAAGCCGATGAGGACGACAGGGCGAAGACCGACGCGGCCAGGAAGCGAGCCGAACGCGTGCGGGCCGCCCGGGAATCGCTTCTCCAGCTGGTCACCCTCGCCTTCCAGGGGAGGCACGCCGAGCTCGAGGCCGCGGTCGCGCAGGGCTTCCGGAGCGACGCGATCCGGCACGCCCGGATGGGCTCGAAGAGCGGACCCGGCCTGGTGATGAGCAACCGCCGCCTCGTCACCGACATCTGCCTGCACGACGACAACGCCCACTACTGGTACGCCCGCCTCGTGCTGCACCAGGCGCTCGCTCTCTACACCGTCGCCGGCTCCGACGCGCGGATCGCCTTTGACATCTACGGCCGGCTCCTGCACGGCAGGCGCGAGCCGCATCCGCTGGCGCGCCGGGCCGCGGTGCTGGCGCGCCGGGCCGTCGGCCGCTACGCGGCCGGCGGCGACGGCTGGGAACCGCTGATCTGGGAAGACGAGGGGGTCGCGGTCAGCCGCCGGCCGACCGGGATGAACCCCGGCGCGGCGCAGCTGGTCGGCGACGTCACCCTGCTGCTCAACCTCTACGAGCGGGCGCCGGAGGACCGGCAGGCGCAGTTCCCGCAGATGCGCCAGCTCCCCCACTGCCTGCACGGCAGCCGCAACCGGCTGGAGCTGATCGGCGGCGGCTGCCCGTCCGGCTGCAGCTACGGGCTCTGCCCCCTGCGCATGACCTCGCCGGACGAGCCGAGCGGGCAGCGCTCGGTGAGCCGCGGGTTCTGTCGGATGCAACAGAGGATCGCGCGCCACCACAAGCCGAGCTGGGACCGCAGAATCAGCAGGAGGAGGCTGAGGCAGTTCTGGCGGGAGATGGAGCAGCGGGCGCGGACGTAGCCCGCGGCGGACGACACCTGCGATGGGCATGCAAAGCATCCGCCTGGGTCGCCTCGCCGGAATCCCGATCGGCGTGCAGCCGCTGTGGCTGCTGATCGTCGCCCTGATCACCGTCACGCTCGGCGCCGCCTACTACCCCGACGAGGCACCCGGCATCGCTCCCGCTGCCGCATATGCGCTCGGCCTGCTGAGCGCGCTGCTGCTGTTCGCGAGCATCCTCCTGCACGAGCTCGGGCACGCCGTGGTCGCGCGCCGGCACGGCGTCGAGATCGAGGAGATCGACCTCTGGCTGCTGGGCGGGGTCGCCCGGATGAGCGGTTACCCGCGGCACGCCCTCGACGAGCTGCGCTTCGCGATTGCCGGTCCGGCCGTGACCCTCGTGATCGCCGCCGTCTTCGGCGGGATCGCGCTTGCCCTGCCGGGCTCGGCGCCCCGGTGGCTCGAGGCGCTCGTCGCCTACCAGGCGACGATCAACGCCGCGATCCTCGTCTTCAACCTGCTGCCGGCGTTCCCGCTCGACGGGGGACGGGTGGCGCGGGCGCTGCTGTGGTGGCGCCGCGGCGACATCTCCTCGGCGACGGAGACCGCCGCGAAGATCGGCCGCGGCTTCGGCTACGGGATGATCGGGCTCGGCATCCTCGCCTTCCTCGGCGGCGGCTTCGGCGGCCTCTGGCTGGCGCTGATCGGTTTCTTCGTCATCGCCGCGGCGAAGGCCGAGGAGAACGGCCTGCGGGTGCGCATCGCCCTCAGCGGCCGCTCGGCGGGACGGCTGATGAGCTGCCCGGCGGTGACGATCCCCGCCGCGACCAGCGTCGAGGAAGCCGTCGGCTCCTACTTCCTCACGGCCAAGCACCCGGCCTTCCCGGTCGTCGAGGGGAGCCGGGTGACCGGCCTCCTCGACACCGCCGCCGTCGAACGCGTGCCACCCCGTCGCCGCGCCGACACCAGAGTCGGAGACATCGTCGACCGCGATCCGGACCTCGTCGTCCGCGAGGACCAGGACGTCGCCGAGATGCTCGAGCGCCCCGCCTTCATCCGCATGGGACGCGCCGCGGTCCTGACCGGCGACGGCCGCATCGGCCTGCTCTCGATCACCGACGTGAACCGGGTCCTGCAGGCATTGGAGCTGGCATCGCAAACCCGCCCTGAGGTCTGATGCTCAACGAGGCGCAATCCGCGACCTTGTCGCAAGCGGCTATCGCTCACGAGCGTTCGTCGGTCGGTGCGCATACGCAGCCTCCTTGACCGCCTCGTCGGTCTCCAGGGTCGCCCCCAGAGCGCCGCCGATCGTTCCCAGCGCGCTCGAGAGCCAGGCGAGGCGCACGTAGTCCCAGGTGTCCGTGTCTCGCCCGAGCGCCTCCGAGAGAAGCGATGGGTCGATCAGCAGCAGGGCGCCGAGCAGGCTGACGAGGAAGACGGAGAGGTAAAGGGCGGTGACCCCGAATACCACCGTTGCGGTGGTGGCCAGGTTGAACAACGTCACCTGCTCGCGCACGCGCGGGGCAGGCGCCCGCTCCCAGAGGCCGTGGCCGGCGATCAACGTCACCGAGGCGGCGGCGATCGAGGCGAGGCCGGCAATCGCCAGTCGCAGCGGGCCGAGGGTTCCGGCGACTTTCCAGACTTCGATCTGGATCATGCCGAAGGCGACCGCCGCGACCGCCGCCAGCATCGCCCGCCAAAGCCGCCCGACCAGCCGCCAGGGGTGGTTGGCGCCGACCATCCCGACCAGCAGCCGCAGGTTGCCGCCGATCACCCGGGCGACGTAGGCCACGCCCCCGTCGTCGTCGACGTCGCCGGCGAGCTCGGTGAGGCGGCGCCGGACCCCGAGCCCTGCGCCGCCCGGCCGGGCGGCGCGTTCACCCTCCGGATCGCCGACCAACGTCCCGACCGCATCGGCGGCGGCGTCGTAGAGGCGCCGGCGGCGGCGCAGCACGCCGAGCGCCGGCAGCGAGACCAGCGCCACGCCGTGGGTGCGGCTGGCGTGGGTCAGCAACGTCCGGTGGGCGAGTCGCAGAGGCAGCTCGGTGATCGCCACCGCCAGGTCCCAATCGGCGTCGAGCAGCAGGCGGCGGCCTGCGGAGACGAGTTCGGTCAGGTGCACCGGCGGCTCGGCCAGCGGGTCGGTGAGGACCTCCAGCTCCCACTCGACTTCGGGGTAGCGCTCGGCCAGGGCAGCGCCGAGGTCGGCCGCCAGCTCGTCGGCCGCCACCTGGTCGATTGCGGGCGAGACGATCAGGCCCAGCTTCACCTCCGCCATGGCGATCGCACGGCGGCTAGCGCCGCCGTGCTTCCAGCTCCTCGATCCGCTCCAGCAGGTCGCAGACGAGCGCCGCGCCGGCGACGTTGAGGCCGAGGTCGTGGCGCAGCCGCACCAGACGCGCGAGGCGTGCCGCAGCGTCCAAATCGAGGGGGTCGACGGCGTCGAGCGCGATCAGCCGCCGCACCAGGTCGGAGTGCAGGCCGGATCGTCGGGCCAGCGCCCGGACGTCGACGAGGACGAGCGCCGTGCCGGGCGGCATCAGCGCCCCCGCCTCGGGTCGAACCGCGAGACCGCGGCCAGCTCCTCGAACAGCTCGCGCTCGCGTTTCCCGAGCGCCTTCGGAACGACGATCCTGACGCTTGCGTACAAGTCGCCTTTGCGTCCGCCCGGGCCCGGCATCCCCTCGCCCCTCAGCCGCAGACGGCGGCCGCTGGAAGAGCCGGCCGGGACTTTGACTTTGGCGCTGCCGTCGAGGGTGGGGACGGGAACCGTGGCCCCGAGCGCCGCCTCCCAGGGCGCGACCGGGACCTCGACCACGAGGTCGTCGTCTTCGCGCCGGAAGCGCGGATGGCGTTTGATCCGCACCCGCAGGTAGAGGTCCCCCGCGGGCCCGCCGCTCGCCCCTTCCCCGCCCTGACCGGCGAGGCGGATTTTCTGACCGTCACGTACGCCGGGTGGAATCCGCACCTCGAAGTCGCGGCCGTCGGCGAGCGAGATTTTCTGTTTGCCGCCACGGGCCGCTTCCTCGAGCGTGACCTCGATCGTCGCCTCCTGGTCGCCGCCCCGCATCGAAAAGCCCTCGAAGCCCCGGGAGGCCCCTCCCCGGCCGCCGAAGAAGCTCTCGAAGAAGTCGCTGAAGCCGGCACCATCGCCGAATCCCTGGCCGTCGCCGCCTCTGAACCCACCGCCGAACCCGGAGGCGCCGCTGACGTCCTCGCCGGCTTTCCAGTTCTCCCCGAGGCGTTCGTATTTCTCCCGTTTCTCGGGGTCGCGCAGAACCTCGTAGGCCTCCGAGACCTCTTTGAAGCGGTCCTCGGCGCCGGGATCCTTGTTGACGTCCGGGTGGTATTCGCGGGCGAGCTTGCGGTAGGCGCTGCGGATCTCCTCGTCGCCGGCGCCGCGCGGGACGCCCAGTACCTCGTAGTAGTCACGGAAGCCGACCGCCAATCAGTCCTCGCCTTCTCCGCCGGGCTCCTGCTCCCGCTCTGAGCTGCCGCCGTCCCGCGAGACCACCACCTGCGCCGGGCGCAACACCCGCTCGCCGTGGCGATAGCCCGAGCGGGCGACGTCGAGCACGGTGCGGGCGGGCACCTCGTCGCTCTCCTGAACCGAGATCGCCTCGTGCAGCTCGGGGTCGAAGCGATCGCCCGCGGCGCCCACCCGTTCGACGCCCTCCCGGGCGAGGATCGCCTCCATCTGCTCGAGGACGCTGCGCAGCCCGTCGGAGGGCTGCATCCCCAGCGCTCGGTCGACGCTGTCGACCGCCTCGATCCAGTCGAGCAGCAGCCGCTCGGCCTGTTCGGTGACCCGGCGCTCTACTTCCTGCGCCGAGCGCTTGCGGTAGTTCTCGAGGTCGGCGAGGGCGCGCAGGTAACGCTCGTCGTCGAGTTGCTCCTCCTCACTCACGGGTGAACTCGGCATCGACGACTTCCTCCTCCTCGGCCGCCGGCTGGCCCTCGCCGCCGTCACCGCCGTCTTCGGGGCCGGCCGTCGCACCGGCACTCTGCAGCGCCTGGACCATCTGCTGCAGGTCGGAGACCAGCGGCCGCACGCGGTCGAGACCGGCCTGCTCCTCGATCGCCGCCCGCGCGTCGCGGACCAGCGCCCCGGCCTGTTCTTTCTGGTTGACCGGCACCCGGTCGCCGATTTCCTCGAGCTGCCGTTCGACCCGGTGGGCGAAGGCGTCGAGCTCGTTGCGGGCGTCGACTTCTTCGCGCCGCTGGCGGTCTTCGGCCGCGTGCTCTTCGGCTTCCTTGATCATCCGCTCGATGTCGGAGCTGTCGAGGTTGGTCGTTTCGGTGATCGTCACCTGCTGTTCGGCGCCGGTGTCCTTGTCGCGCGCCGAGACGTTGAGGATGCCGTTGGCGTCGATGTCGAAGGTGACCTCTACCTGCGGCTCGCCGCGCGGCGCCGGCCGGATTCCTTCGAGCCGGAATTTGGCCAGCTGCCGGTTGTCGCGCGCCATCTCGCGCTCGCCCTGGAGGACGACGATGTCGACCGCGGTCTGGTTGTCCTCGGCGGTCGAGAAGACCTCGGTCCGCCGGGCTGGGATCGTCGTGTTGCGCTCGATGACCTTCGTCATCACGCCGCCCATCGTCTCCAGCCCGAGCGAGAGCGGGGTGACGTCGAGCAGCACGACATCCTCGACTTCGCCTTTCAGCACCCCGGCCTGGAGGGCGGCGCCGATTGCGACCACCTCGTCCGGGTTGACCGTCTGGTTCGGATCCTTGCCGCCAGTCAGTTTGCGGACCAGGTCCTGGACTTTCGGGATCCGGGTCGAGCCGCCGACCAGGATCACCTCGTCGATGCCGTCCGCACTGAGGCCGGCGTCTTTCAGCGCCTGTTCGACCGGCCCCCGGGTGCGCTC
Source organism: Solirubrobacterales bacterium (assembly GCA_036280195.1). Taxonomy (GTDB): domain Bacteria; phylum Actinomycetota; class Thermoleophilia; order Solirubrobacterales; family 70-9; genus VAYN01. The sequence goes on from DASURF010000037.1 coordinate 29,591, forward strand.
GATCAGGTCCTCGACCAGCTGCTCGAACTTCGACCGGGCGAGCGTGACGTTGAGGTGCTTCGGGCCGGACGCGTCGGCGGTGATGAACGGCAGGCTGATCTGCGTCTGGGTCACCGACGACAGCTCGACCTTCGCCTTCTCGCCGGCCTCGTAGAGACGCTGCAGCGCCATCGGGTCCTGGCCGAGGTCGATCCCCTGGCCGCGCTTGAACTCCGCGATCATCCAGTCGACGATCGCCTTGTCGAAGTTGTCGCCCCCCAGGTGGTTGTCACCGTTCGTGGCCTTGACGTGGTACACGCCCTCGCCCAGCTCGAGCACGGAGACGTCGAACGTCCCGCCGCCGAGGTCGAAGACGAGGATCGTGTGCTCGGAGCCTTCCTTGTCGAGCCCGTACGCGAGGGCGGCCGCGGTCGGCTCGTTGATGATGCGCAGGACGTTGAGGCCGGCGATCTTGCCCGCGTCCTTCGTCGCCTCGCGCTGCGCGTTGTTGAAGTAGGCGGGCACGGTGATGACGGCGTCCGTCACCGGCTCGCCGAGGTAGGACTCGGCGTCCGCCTTCAGCTTCTGGAGGATCATCGCCGAGATCTCGGGCGGTGCGTACTCCTTGCCGCCCGCCTTCACGCGCGCGTCCCCGTTCGGGCCGGCGACGACCTCGTAGGGGACGATCTTCATCTCCTCCGAGACCTCGCTCGACTTGCGGCCCATGAAGCGCTTGATCGAGAAGATCGTGTTCTGCGGGTTCG
>DASURF010000038.1:0-14027 GCA_036280195.1 Solirubrobacterales bacterium
GAGGCGGCGTCCTGACCGAAAGGACGATCCGATGCCAGGACTGGTTCGCGGGATGGCCCGTACCGCAGTTGTCGCCGGTACCGCGACCGCGGTCTCCAACCGCGTGAGTCGCCGTCAGGGTCAACGCTGGGCCGCGCAGGACGCGCCCGACCAGGAACAGGTTCCCGCCGAGCCACAGGCGGCTGCGGCGCCCGACCCGATCGAGCAGCTCAGGCAGCTTGGAGAGCTGCACGAGAAAGGCGTCCTGACCGACGAGGAGTTCGCCGCCCAGAAGGCGAAGCTGCTCGGCTCCTGAAAGGGGCCGCTTTTCCTACTCGTAGGAGAGCGAGTAGAAGAGGTGGGCGACGCCGGGGGCCTCGACCACCCGCCTCTGCTCCAGCTTCACGCTGGGCGGGATGCCGTCGAGCAGGCGGACGCCGCCGCCGAGGATCACCGGCACCTGGTTGATCAGCAGCTCGTCGAGGAGGCCGGCGCGGATCGTCTCCTGGATCGTCTCGCCGCCGCCGCCGATCGAGACGTGGCCGTTGCCGGCCGCCTCGCGGGCCTGGGCGACGGCGCTCTCGATCCCGTCGGTGACGAAGTGGAAGGTGGTCTGACCGAGGGTCAACGGCTCGCGCTCGTAGTGGGTTAGGACGAAGACGGGGACCCCGAAGGGCGGCTCGTCCCCCCACCAGCCGTTCCATAGCGGCTCGGTCCAGGGTCCGCGCACGGGGCCGAACATGTTGCGGCCCATGACGACGGCGTTGCTGTTGGCCGAGGCCTCGCGGACGACGTCGTCGCTGACACCGCCTTCGCCGCCCTCGCGGCCGTGGATTTCCTGGAAGAAGCGGGTCTTGAAAGCCCACTCGTGCAGCGCCTCGCCGCCCTCGCCCAGCCCGTGCTCCTCGCTCTGGTTGGGGCCGGCGAGGAAGCCGTCGGCCGAAACCGCGATCTGGCACTTGACCTTGCCCACGCACCCACCGTAGCGGCGAGGCGCCTTGGTCGCCTCCTGGTCCACCAAAGCGCCTACTTGACTCGGAAACCATCGGCGCTATCCTGTTGAAGGACTAACTACAGAAAGTGGACCTGGTTATGACTTATCGGCTGATAGCGCTCGACGAGGCAATCGTCTTCCCGACCGTGACCGCGACCCTGCCGATCGACGTCGGCGAGGACGAGCGCGTCTTCCTGATCCCGCGCCGCGACGGCGAGTACGGCCGCGTCGGCGTCGTCGCCGAGGTGATCGAGACCGGGCTCGGCCGCCGCGGCCGCCCCGTCGCCACCGTCGTCGGCCTGCACCGCGGGCTGATCTCCGGCTCCGCCGAGCCCGGCGAGGGCGACTCGCTGCGGGTCGAGGTGCAGGAGATCCGCGACGGCCACCCGGACGACGAGCACACCCGCGAGCTGACGACCGAATACCGCGCCGTGGTCGAGGAGATCCTCGAGCACCGCGGCGACGACGGGCGCATCGCCGCCTTCCTCCGCTCGATCGACGAGCCCGGGGCGCTGGCCGACACCTCCGGCCTCTCCCCCGACATCCCCGCCGAGGGCAAGCTGCGCCTGCTGGAGACGGTCGACGTCACCGCCCGCCTCGAGCTGGCGGTCGAGCTGCAGCGCGAGCGGCTGACCGAGCTGCAGGTGCGGAGCAAGATCCGCGACGACGTCGAGTCCGGCGCGCAGAAACAGCAGCGCGACTACTTCCTGCGCAAGCAGATGGAGTCGATCCGCAAGGAGCTGGGCGAGGACGAGGCCGACCTGATCGCCGAGTACGAGCGCAAGATCGCCGAGGCGGAGATGCCGGAGGCGGTCGCCGAGCAGGCCGAGAAGGAGCTGCGGCGGCTCGAGCGCCAGGGCGAGCAGTCGCCCGAGTCCTCGATGATCCGCAGCTACCTCGACTGGCTGATCGCGGTGCCGTGGGCGAAGCGCTCCGAGGAGCGGCTGGACCCGGCCCACACCCGCGAGGTGCTCGACGCCGACCACGCCGGCCTCGAGGACGTGAAGAAACGGATCACCGAGTTCATCGCCGTGCGCAAGCTCCGCGAGGAGCGCCAGATCGAGGACGACTCCCGCGCCAACGGCGCGATCCTCACCCTGGTCGGGCCTCCCGGCACCGGCAAGACCTCGATCGGCGAGTCGATCGCCCGCGCCCTGGGGCGCGAGTTCGTCCGCATCAGCCTCGGCGGCATCCGCGACGAGGCCGAGATCCGCGGCCACCGCCGCACCTACATCGGCGCCCTGCCGGGCCGGATCATCCGCGCCCTGCGCGACGCCGGGACGATGAACCCGGTGATCCTCCTCGACGAGGTCGACAAGGTCGGCGCCGACTGGCGCGGCGACCCCTCGGCGGCCCTGCTCGAGGTGCTCGACCCGGCCCAGAACGACACCTTCCGCGACCACTACCTCGACGTCGAGGTCGACCTCTCCGAGGTCGTCTTCGTCGCCACCGCGAACCTCGCCGACACGATCCCGGCGCCGCTGCTGGACCGGATGGAGATCATCTCCTTCGACGGCTACACGACCGAGGAGAAGCTGGCGATCGCCCGCGGCTACCTGCTGCCCCGGCAGCTGAAGCGGAACGGGCTGAGGCCGGAGGAGGTCGAGGTCTCCGACGAGGTGCTGCGGGCGGTGATCTCCGACTACACCCGCGAGGCGGGCGTGCGCCGGCTCGAGCGCGAGATCGGCAAGCTGATCCGCTCGGCGGCGACGAAGATCGCCGCCGGCGAAGCCGAGGGCACGGTCGTCCTCGACTCCGACGCCCTGCGCGAGGCTCTGGGGCGGCAGAAGTTCTTCCAGGAGTCGGTCGAGCGCACCGCGATCCCGGGCGTCTCCACCGGCCTGGCCGTAACCGGCGCCGGCGGCGACATCCTCTTCATCGAGGCGACGGCGATGGACGGCGACAAGGGGCTGGTGCTGACCGGCCAGCTCGGCGACGTGATGAAGGAGTCGGCGCGGATCGCGCTCTCATATGTGCGGGCGCACCGCGAGGAGCTCAGCATCGAGCCGGGGGCGTTCTCACGCGAGTTCCACCTCCACGTGCCCGCCGGGGCGATCCCCAAGGACGGCCCCAGCGCCGGCACGGCGATGACCACGGCGCTGGTGTCGTTGCTGAGCGGCCGGCCGGTGAAGCACACGGTCGGGATGACCGGCGAGGTCACCCTGCAGGGCCGGGTGCTGCCGATCGGTGGCCTCAAGCAGAAGGTGCTGGCGGCCCACGCCGCCGGGCTGACCGAGGTGATCCTGCCCGAGCGCAACCGCGGCGACCTCGACGAGGTGCCCGAGGAGGTGCGCGAGCAGATGACCTTCCACCCGGTGATGAGCATCGACGAGGTGCTGGCGCTGGCGTTGGAGCCGGCCGAGAAGGGCCACGAGGCAGTGGCGGCGTAAGGAGCGATCGTGTCCCCCCGCTGCCGCAACTGCTCCCCGGTGCCGCCCGAGATGCGGGCGGCCGCCGGCCTGCTCGAGCGCCGCTGGACGATGGCGACGATCTACGCCTGCTCCAGCGGCGCCGCCCGCTTCAACGAGTTCCGCCAGTCGCTGCCCGGCGTCTCCCCCACCACGCTGTCGGAGCGCCTGGAGCAGCTGGAGGAGGCGGGGATCGTCGAGCGCCGGCTCGTCCCCGGCCGCCCGCCTCACACCGAGTACACGCTGACCCTGCGCGGCGAGCAGCTAGCCCAGGCTGTCGCCGGGCTGCTGCGGCACTGAGGCGGGCTCGCCCTTCAGCGCCAGCAGGCGGAAGTAGAGGACGGCAGCCACGAGAGCGCCGATCGGAGCCGTCAGGGTCGCCGCCAGGGCGCTGAAGACGATCCGCACGATCGGCCCGTTGGCGAGGCCTTCGGCGATCGCGCCGAAGACGAGCGAGGCGACGACCGAGATCAGGAAGGCGGTGAGGACGGTGCCGAAGACCGGCCAGCCGTTGCCGCGGACCAGCTCGCGGGAGCGACCGAAGGACTCGAAGACCGGGCGCCGCTCGATCACGATCACCGGCGCGATCACCGCCCAGATCGTCAGCAGGAAGAGGCCGGGCACGACCAGCAGCACGATCCCGAGGCCGATCCCGAGGCTGGCGAGGATCCCCGCCCCGAGCAGCGGCCCGAGCACCGGCATCACCGACCTCATCAGCTCGCCGACCGAGTTGTCGCGGCGCCCGTCCTGGACGTCTTCGACCAGGCGCACGACCATCCCCCGGTAGAGGATCCCGACCGCGAGCCCGAAGACGATCCCGATCCAGAAGAGGGAGAGGTTCTCGGCGGTAAGGCCGTCGACCACCGCCACGAGCAGGAAGAGCCAGAAGGCGACGGGCAGCAGAACACCCGCCTGATCGCGGTAGATCGAGAAGGCCTCGCCGAGCGTCTCGCCGACAGTGAGCTTCCTCGTCATACACGGAAGTTCGCTGCCGGAGCGATCAACCCTCCCAAATGCATCGATTTGGTGGGAGTATTCGTTTCAGTATGGAGGAGGTCACCCACCACGTCGAGGAAGAGCGCTTCCGGCGCCTGATCGACGTCGGCAGCAACCTGCTCTCCGAGCTCGACCTCGAGGTGGTGTTGAAATCCGTCGCCGAGGCCGCCCGCGAGCTGACCGGGGCCCGCTACGCCGCCCTCGGCGTGCTCGACCGCGAGCGGCGCGAGCTGGAACGCTTCATCAACGTCGGCATCGACGAGGAGGCCCGGCGGGAGATCGGCAACCTGCCTCGCGGCCGCGGCGTCCTCGGCGAGCTGATCCGCGAGCCGGCGCCGCTGCGGCTGCGCGACGTCAACGCCCATCCCCACGCCTACGGCTTCCCCCCCGGCCACCCGCCGATGCACTCCTTCCTCGGGGTGCCGATCGCGGTGCGCGGCGAGATCTACGGCAACCTCTACATGACCGAGAAGCAGGGGGCGACGGAATTCGACGAGCGCGACGAAGAGGCGGCGATCACCCTCGCCGGCTGGGCCGGGATCGCGATCGAGAACGCCCGCCTCTACACCAGCCTCAGCGAGCGCGAGGCGGAGGTCGAGCAGGCGCTGCGGCGGGCCGAGACCTCGGTCGACATCGCCCGCACGGTCGGCGGCGAGACCGACGTCGAGCGCGTCCTCGACCTGATCGTCAAGCGGGCGCGGGCGCTGGTCGACGCGCGGGCGCTGCTGGTGCTGCTGCGCCGCGGCGACAACCTCTTCGTCGCCGCCCGCGCCGGCGAAATCAGCGACGACATCGCCGACCTGCAGGTGCCGCTCGACGACGCCGTCTTCGGGGCGGCGATGGAGGACCGCGTCTCGCAGCGGCTGGAGCGCGGCTCGCCGCCGTCGAAGGCGCGGCTGCGCGAGCGGCTGGGGGCCGAAGCAGCGCTGGTCGTGCCGCTGCTCTTCCGCGGCCGCGCGGTCGGCGCCCTGGTCGCGCTGGACCGCGAAGCCGGCGGCGGGGTCGAGTTCGACCAGGAGGACCTGCGGCTGCTGCAGTCCTTCGCCGCCAGCGCCGCGACCGCGGTGGCGACGGCGCAGACGGTCGAGTCCGACCGCCTGCGCCAGCAGGTCGATTCGGCCGAGAAGGAGCGCGAGCGCTGGGCGCGGGAGCTACACGACGACGCCCTGCAGGGCCTGGCGGCGATCCGGATCAACCTGGCGACGGCGCTGCAGAGCAAGGACGAGGGCCGCACCGAGCGGATCGAGCGCGCCGCCGAGCAGACGCTGGAGCGGCTGGAGGACCAGATCAACGAGCTGAACCGGCTGATCAACGACCTGCGCCCGGCGGCGCTGGAGCGGCTCGGCCTGGCCGGTGCGCTGGAAGCGCTGGCCGAAGAGACCGCGGCCCGCGGCGGGATCGACGTCGAGGCGCGGGTCGACCTCGCCGCGGAGCCTGGCGGCGACGAGGAGCGGATCGTCTACCGGCTCGTCCAGGAGGCGCTGACCAACGCGGTGAAGCACGCCGAAGCCGAGCGGGTCGAGGTCGCCGTCGAAGGCGGCGACGAGGAGATCCGGATCGTCATCAACGACGACGGTCGCGGCTTCGACCTCGCCCAGGCGACCGCCGGCCGCGGCCTCAGCGGGATGCGCGAGCGGATCGAGCTCTTCGGCGGGCGGATCGAGGTCAGCTCGGAGCCGGGAGAGGGCACCGAGATAGTCGCCAGCGTGCCGCTGGGCAGGCAGTAGGGCGTCAGCCGCCGTCGCGCCCGGCGTCGACGAGCCCGTTGGCGATCGCGAAGCGGACCAGCTCGGGACGGGACTCCAGGCCCAGCTTCTCCAGCAGCTTCGCCCGGTTGACCTCGACGGCGCGGACGCTGAGGAAGAGCTGCTCGCCGATCTCGCGGTTGGTGTGGCCGAGCGCGAGCAGGCGCAGCAGCTCGCGGTCGCGCTCGCCGAGCGCCTCCAGCGGGTCGACGCCCAGCTGGGCGACCAGGCCGCCGAGCTCGGGGTCGATGTAGGAGCCGCCGTCGGCGGCGGCCCTGATCGCCGCGGTCAGCTGCCGCTCGGCGGCCTGCTTCAGCACGTAGGCGGAGGCGCCGGCCTGCAGCAGCTCGCGCGCCCGCCGCGGGTCGCTCTGCATCGTCAGCACCACGATCCGCGTCGCCGGCAACTCCTCGCGCAGGGCGGGGATGTCGCTCGCGGGCTCGGCCCCCGGCATCTGCAGGTCGAGGACGAGGACGTCGGGGCGGCGATCGCGGGCCAGCTTCCGAGCAGCGGGCGCGTCGGCGGCCTCGCCGATCACCCGCAGGCCGTCCTCGGCTTCGAGCATCGCCCGCAAGCCGGTGCGGATCACGTTGTGGTCGTCGGCGAGGACGACCGATATCTCCTGCTCGCCGCTCTCCATTGCGCCTCTGGGACGGGAGTCTGGCAGGCGCCCCGGTAGCTGCGAAATCCCGCACCGATGAGTGTGGCTTTCGGCCGATGGGAAGCGGCCTCCGCCGGGCGATCCTGAGGACATGAGAATCCTGCTGGCACTGGGAGGGAACGCCCTCCTTCGCCGGGGAGAACCCGCCTCGGAGACCAACCAGCGCCGCAACGTCGAGACCGCGGCCGCCGCCCTCGCCGGCGTCGCCGCCGAGCACGAGGTGGTGATCACCCACGGCAACGGCCCCCAGGTCGGGCTGCTGGCGCTGCAGAACGAGGCCTTCCCCGACGTCCCGCCCTATTCGCTCGACGTCCTCGACGCCGAGAGCGAGGGGATGGTCGGCCACATGCTGGAGCTGGCGCTGCGCAACCTGCTGCCCGAGCGCGACGTGGTCAGCGTCCTCACCGAGGTCGTGGTCGCTGCCGACGACCCCGCCTTCCGCCGGCCGACCAAGCCGATCGGCCCGGTCTACGGCGAAGACGAAGCGCAGCGGCTGCGCCGCGAGCGCAACTGGACGCTGGGCCGCGACGGCGCCGGCTACCGGCGGCTCGTCCCCTCCCCCGAGCCCTACGCGATCGCCGAGATCCGCAGCCTGCGGGTCCTGGTCGACTCCGGCGCGCTGGTGATCTGCGGCGGTGGTGGTGGCATCCCGGTCGCCCTCGACGGCGTCGGCACGATGCGCGGGATCGAGGCGGTGATCGACAAGGACCTGACCGCGGCCCTGCTGGCGCGGCGCCTCGACGCCGAGATGCTGGTGATGCTGACCGACGTCGACGCCGTCCAGGCCGACTGGGGCGGGCCGAAGCAGCGGCCGATCGCCCACGCCGAGCCGCGGCAACTGCGCGAGCTGGACTTCGCCGAGGGTTCGATGGGACCGAAGGTGGAGGCGGCCTGCCGCTTCGCCGACGCCACCGGCGGCCGCGCCGCGATCGGCGAGCTCACGGACGTTGCCCGGATAGTTCGGGGCGAGGCGGGGACGCAGATCGCCGTCCGCGACGTCGAGCCCGCCATCGCCGCAGCTCGTCGGCTCCCCAGACGATGAACGGGAACGGCGCGACCAGCAGCACGTAGTGCCAGGGCAGCGCCGCCGTCCCCAGCAGGTCCTGGAAGACGGGGACGTAGATGAGGATCGCCGCCAGCCCCAGCTCGAAGGCGATCCCCCAGAGCAGCAGCCGGTTGGAGAAGACCCCGATCGAGCGCAGTGAGGCGCGCTCGGTCCGCGCCGCGAAGGCGGTGCCGACCTGGCAGGCGACCATGCTGAGGAAGGTCATCGTCGTCGCCTGCTGGTAGCCGAGGTGCAGCGGCGAGCCCTCGCCGGTCTCCTCGCCCGGGCTCCAGCCGGCGCGCAGCAGGACGTAGAAGAAGGCGCACATCTCCAGCGCGGCGGAGATCAGGCCGAGGAAAAGCCAGGCGCGGACCAGCAGCGAACGGCGGATCAGGCCTTCGCTGCGCCGCCGCGGCGGCCGCTCCATGATCCCCGGCTCGGCCGCCTCCTGGCCCAGCGCCAGCGCCGGCAGGGTCTCGGTGCCGACGTCGACCGCGAGCAGTTGCAGAACAGGCAGCGGCAGCGGGATCGCGCCGCCACCGAGGGCGAAGACCAGGTAGGGGACGATCTCCGGCGTCGCGTGGGCGAAGATGTAGAGGATGAACTTGCGGATGTTGTCGTAGATCCGCCGCCCCGCCGCGACCGCGGCGGCGATCGTCGCGAAGTTGTCGTCGGTGAGGACCATCGTCGAGGCCTCGCGGGCGACGTCGGTCCCCGAGCGCCCCATCGCGACGCCGATGTCGGCCCGGCGCAGGGCCGGCGCGTCGTTGGCGCCGTCGCCGGTCATCGCGACGACGTGGCCGGCCTCGCGCAGCGCGTCGGCGATCCGCAGCTTCGCCTCAGGGGTGCTGCGGGCGAAGACCAGCTCGCCGCCGGCGGCGAGGGCCGCGTCGAGCTCGGCCTCGCTCATGCCCTCCAGCTGCTCCTCGGAGATCGCCCGCGCATGCCCGCCGGCGATCCCGATCTGGTTGGCGATCGCGACCGCCGTGCGCGGATGGTCGCCGGTGACGACGACGATCCGTATCCCCGCCCGGTGGCAGCGGGCGACGGCGTCGACGACCTCCGGCCGCGGCGGGTCGATCATCGCCACCAGGCCGAGCAGGGTGAGGTCGCTCTCGGCGTCCTCGCGCCGCTGCGGGACCGCACCCCCGAGCCGGCGCCGCGCCACCGCCAGCACCCGCAGCCCTTGGTCGGCGAAGCTGTCGGTGGCCGCGTGGACTTCGCGGCGGCTCGCCTCGTCGAGCAGGCGGGAGCCCTCGCCGGCGGCGATCGCCGTGCAGCGGGGCAGGATCGACTCGGGCGCCCCCTTGGTGTTGACCCAGAGATCCCCCTCGGCCTCGTCGACCGTCGACATCAGCTTCAGGCCGGCGTCGAAGTGGAACTGGGCGCGGCGCCGGGCCGCGCGCGCGTCGGCGTCGGTCGCGATCCCGATGTCGGCGGCGGCCAGCACCATCGCCGCCTCGGTCGGGTCCCCCTCCACCTCCCCGTCGGCGCCGAGCCGCGCGTTGTTGCAGGCGAACATCGCCGCCGCGAGGTCGCGCTTCTCCCCCCTGGTCCAGAGCTCGGTCACCTGCATCCGGTTCTCGGTCAGGGTGCCGGTCTTGTCGGTGCAGATGACGTCGGTCGAGCCCAGCGTCTCGACCGCGCTCAGCCGCTTCACCACGGCGCCCTCGCGGACCATCCCCCGCACGCCGACGGCGAGGGCCAGGGTGATCACCGGCAGCAGGCCCTCGGGGACATTGCCGACGATCAGGCCGATCGTCAGCACGACCGCGTCCGAGAGCGGCAGCCCGGCGCCGAGGGCGGCGATCGGGACGAAGGCGATCCCCATCGCCAGCGCGATCTTGGCGATCAGCCAGGCGACCCGCCGCACCTCCCTTTCCAGCGGGCTCTCCTCGACCTCGACCCGCTGCGTGAGCGAGGCGATGCGGCCGATCTCGGTCGCCATTCCGGTCGCTTCGACGAGCGCCCGCGCCTCGCCGCCGGTGCAGGCGGTGCCGCTGAAGACGAGGTCGCGCCGCTGCGGGCGGGGGGTGTGGGGGTGCGCCTCGCCGGGGGCGAGCGAGATCGGGACCGACTCGCCGGTCAGGGGAGAGAGGTCGACCTCGATCGCGCCGTCCACCAGCTGCCCGTCGGCGGAGATGCGGTCGCCCTCGCCGATCAGCAGCAGGTCGCCAGGGACGAGGTCGGCGGCATCGACCTCGGTCTCGCGGTCGTCGCGGAGCACCCGCGCCCGCTGCGGCAGGTAGCTCTGCAGCGCCTCGACCGCGCGCTCGGCCTGCACCTCCTGGGCGAAGGCGAAGGCGGCGTTGAGGACGATCACGATCACCACCGCGACCGCCACCGGGGTGATGCCGGCGACTGCCGCCAGCGATGCGGCGCCCCAGAGCAGGAGCGCCAGCGGATGGGTGAACTGGCGGGCCAGCTGCTTCGGCCAGCGTCGCCCGTGCCGGCGCTCGAGCCGGTTCGGCCCGTACGTCAGCAGCCGCCGCTCGGCCTCGCGGCTGGAGAGCCCTTGGGGCGCGTCGGGGCGCACCCCGCCTCCCTACCCGGAGGCGGGGACCGGGTCGCGCTCGATCGGGCACGACATGCAGCGGGGCCCGCCCCGCCCGCGACCGAGCTCGGCACCGGCGATCGTGATCACCTCGATCCCCCCCGCCCGCAGCCGGGTGTTGGTGTCGACGTTGCGCTCGTAGGCGACGACGACGCCCGGGGCGACGGCGAGGACGTTGTTGCCGTCGTCCCACTGCTCGCGCTGGGCCTCGAAGCTGTCGCCGCCGGTCTCGAAGAGGCGGACCTTGTCGACGTCGAGCGCCGCGGCGATCGCCGCGAACAGCTCTCCCTCGCGCTCGACCCGGACCCCCTCGGGGCCCGGCCGCAGGGTGTAGCCGGTCATCGCCGCGCGCAGCTCCGGGTAGACGGTGAACGCGTCGCGGTCGACCATCGTCATCACCGTGTCGAGGTGCATCGAGGAGCGCTGAGCCGGCAGTTCGACCGCGACGACGCGGGTCGCGGCGCCGGCGGCGAAGAGGCGGCGGGCGAGCAGCTCGACCCCGGCCGGCTTGGTCCGCTCCCCCATCCCGATCAGCACGCAGCCGTTGCCGATCACCAGCACGTCGCCGCCCTCCAGGTGGGGCGGCCCGCCGAGGTCGTCGCTCCAGGTCTCGTGCGGGGTCTCGGCGAAGAGCGGGTGGTGGCGGTAGATCGCCTCCAGGTGGATCGCCTCGCGCCGGCGGGCGGGCTTCGCCATCGCGTGCACCGTCACCCCTTCGTAGACCCAGGCGGAGGTGTCGCGGGTGAAGAGGTGGTTCGGCAGCGGCGCCAGGACGAAGCCGTCGCGGCGGGCGACCTGGGCGACCAGCGAGACGCTGCTGAACGGCAGCTCGTCGTAGGTGATGCCGCCGATCAGGCGCTCGGCCAGCTCCGGGCCGGGCAGGCCGCCCAGCCACTCGCTCACGGCGCCGCCCAGCGACGGGCCGAGGTCGGCCTCGGTCAGGGTCCCGACGAGGACCTCGGCCCGCGCCTCGGGCAGTTCCAGCGTCTCGGCCAGCAGCTCACCGAGGTAGAGCACCTCGACGCCCGCTTCGCGCAGGGTGTCGGCGAAGGCATCGTGCTCCTGGCGGGCGCGCTTCACCCAGAGCACGTCGTCGAAGAGCAGTTCGTCCTTGTTGGCCGGGGTGAGGCGCCGCAGCTCCAGGTCGGGGCGGTGCAGCATCACCCGCCGCAGCACCCCGACCTCGGAGCCGACGTGGAGGCGCGGTGCGGACCGCGGCGCCCCCGCGCCGGAAGCCAGCGACGCGTCAGCGTCGCGACTGACCTGGGGCGCGGGGGCTTGTGCGGGTGCACCTGGGCTCCCCATCAGGAGCCCTCCTTCATCGCGACGACCGGGCCCGCCTGGCGGGGTGAGGGGGCCGGTGGCCGGGTCGCGACGAGTTCTCGGGCCTGCTTCTCGGCCTCCCGTGCCTGCCACCACTTGAGCAGGACGTAGACCGGGATCCCGGCGAGGAGCAGGACGAACCCCTTGGCGATGATGTCCTTGCCCGAGCCGGTGATCGCCCAGATCGAGTAGGCGAAGGCGAGCGCGGCGACGACCGTGTCGCGGGCGAAGCGGCCGCGCTCGAAGATGTCTCGTTCGGTGAAGTACAGGTGCGCCTGGGCCGCCGCCGAGTAGGCATAGGGGACCAGGGTGGTCAGGGTGGCGAGGAGGATGATGAAGGTGAAGGCGTCGACCAGCCCCTTGGTGTAGTTCATCAGCATCAGGCCGGTGACCAGGACCGAGGAGACGACTAGGCCGAAGACCGGCGTGCGGCGCTCGCCGTGGACACTGGCGAACTGGGGCGGGAAGAGGCCGTCTTCGGCGGCGGCCAGCGGCACCCGTCCCTGCAGCAGGATCCAGCCGTTGAGGGCGCCGAAGGTGGAGACCATGGCGACCAGGGCGATCACCTTGTCCCAGCTGCCGCCGAACATCTGGCCCGCCGCGTCGGCGAACGGGCTGGTCGAGCCGGCGAGGGTCTCGGTCGGGATGATCCCCATCACCGCGACCGTGCCGAGGATGTAGACGACGGTGGCCGCGAGCGTGCCGTAGACGGTCGCGCGGGGGATGTTCTTCTCCGGGTCCTTGACCTCGCCGGCGGCGACCGTCGCCGACTCGAGGCCGATGAAGGCCCAGAGGGTGAGCGGGGCGGCTGCGGAGATCGCGCTCCAGCTGCCGTGCGGCGCGAACGGGGTGAGGTTGTCGCTGTTGATGAAGAAGAGGCCGATGACGCCGATGATCGCCAGCGGCACGAACTTGAGGACGGTGGTGACGACCTGGACGGCGCCGCTCTCGCGGGAGCCCATCACGTTGACCGCGGTCAGCAGCCAGACGACGCCGATGCCGACCAGGGCGGCGAGCAGGTTGTTGGTTTCCAGGTCGCCCCAGAAGACGGCGAGGTAGCCGACGAAGGCGACGGCGATCGCGGCGTTGCCGGCCCAGGCGGCGATCCAGTAGCCCCAGGCGGTCTGGAAGCCGATGAAGTCGCCGAAGGCCCGCCGCGCGTAGGCGTACGGCCCGCCGGTGCGGGGCATCGCCCGGCCGAGGCGGGAGAAGACGAGCGCCAGCAGCATCGCGCCGATCCCGGTGAAGATCCAGCCGATGATCGAGATCGGCCCGGCCGCGCCCGCGAGTGAGGCCGGCAGCAGGAAGATCCCCGAGCCGACCATGTTCCCGACCACGAGCGCGGTGGCCATCCAGACCCCCATGCTCCGTTTCAGATGCTGCTCGCCTTCCATCGTTCTCTCCCTCGGTAGGACTGGTTCGGTTGCAAGCTGGTGCGATGGTCTCCCGCGGAGGGGCGCGGGACATCCGGGCTCGCCACCATCCCCCGGTGCGGTCGCCCCGCAACGCGTTACGCTCGCCGGGTGAGCGGTGAGGAGAAGACCGGCGTCGTCCTCGTCGACGACCACGCCGTGGTGCGGGGAGCGCTGAGGGCGCTGCTCGACGGCCAGGAAGACCTCGAGGTGCTGGGCGAGGCGGGCGACCTCGCCGCGGCGCGGGCGGCGGTGGCGGAGCTGGCGCCGCGGGTGCTGGTCCTCGACGTCAACCTGCCCGACGGCCTGGCGGTCGACGCGCTGCCGGAGCTGCGCGAGGCCGCGCCGCAGACCGAGGTGGTGCTGCTGACGATGGAGCGCGACCTGACCCTGGCGCGGCGCGCGCTGGAGGCCGGGGCGAAGGGCTACCTCTTCAAGGACGCCGCCCACCTGGAGCTGATCGAGGCGGTCCGCGCCGCAGCGGCGGGCGAGCAGCACCTGGCGCCGGCGGTGGCGGCGGGCCTGAAGGACGGCGAGGGCGAGGAGGAGCGGGTCCTCTCGCCGCGCGAGACAGACGTCCTCAAGCTGATGGCCCTCGGCCACACCAACCGCGAAATCGGCGAGCAGCTGTCGCTCAGCGTCCGCACCGTCGAGACCCACCGGGCGCACATCCAGCAGAAGCTGGGACTGTCCAGCCGGCCGGAGCTGACCCGGTACGCGCTGGCGCACGGGCTGATCGAAACGTAGGTGGTCGGGGAGGGACGGGTGCCCCTCTCCCAGAGACCGTCGCGCAGCTGGGCGGAGTGCTGGGCGCCACCGTGGTCTCAGGAGCCTCTGTGAGAGGGGCACCCATCCCTCCCTCACGAGCGCTGATAACAGCGCGTCCAGATCCCGTGGTTCCTTTGTCCTC
>DASURF010000039.1:0-20477 GCA_036280195.1 Solirubrobacterales bacterium
GCGCCTGTCGCCGCCGCGTAGTCGACGACCTCGCGGGCGGCGTCCTGCTCGCCGCCGCCGTCGCGGCCGGGCAGGGCGAAGAGCCGCGGGCGGATGTTCTCGCTGTCGACGGGGATCCGCTTCTCCTTGCCGGTCGGCATCACGATCGTCCGCTTCTTGCGGACCAGGCGGCCGAGCTTCGCGTAGGTGAAGCGGTTGCCGTAGGCGTCGCGCAGGACCACGTAGCGGCCGAGCTGCGGCGAGTTGCCCATCTTGACGATCACACCGTCGTTGACGGCAACGACCGGCGATCCCTCGACGGCGAAGATGTTGATGCCGCGGCGGGTGGGGGAGGAGGAGATCACCTCGGCGGCGTTGCCGTATTCGTCGCGCAGCTTCGACTCCGACCTGCTCAGCGCCGCCCGCGCCGAGATGTCGTCGGCGTAGCGCGCGTCGGCGGCGACCGGGAAGTGGGCGCCCTCGGTGAGGCCGGTGAGCGAGCCGACCAGGTCGCTCGGCAGCTTGCCGTAGGCCCTGGCGTAGAGGAGCACCTCCTCCACGTACCAGTCGGCGTGGTTGTAGGCGAAGATCGCCTGGTAGAGGTCGTCGTGGGCGCCGGCCAGCTTCAGGTAGTGCGCGGCGGCGCAGATCGCGTCGACCGGGTTGTAGGGGTCCTTGCGACCGTCGCCGTTGGCGTCGAGGCCGAACGCTTCCCAGCTCGAGGGGAGGAACTGCATCCAGCCGACGGCGCCGGCGCTGGAGATGTTGAGGTTGGTGCCGAAGCCGGTCTCGATTTTGTTGATCGAGGCGAGCACCTCCCAGGGGATCCCGTATTCGGTGCCGCAGGCCTGGTAGATCGGCAGCAGGAAGGGCGGGATTTCGAAGGAGTCGATGACGAAGTTGGGAACCCCGATCGGCGCCGGGCCGAAGGGGGCGAAGGTCGTGGTCGGGTTGCTCGCGGTCGGGGTGCCGCCTTCGGAGTACTGCGAGCCTCCGTCGGGACCCTTGGGCAGCGGCTGGTCGCCGCCGCCGTTGGCGCCCGGAGCGGTGACCGCGCCGGCGCTGCTGTCCGGGCCGCCGAGGCCCTCGTTGCGGGCGACGCCCTTGCCCTGGGAGCCGGTGTCGCCGCCGTCGATCGCGCTGCCCTGCTTGACGCCGCCGCTCTGCTTTTCCGGAGCCGGCGAGGGCGAAGAGCCGGGGCTCGGGAGCGGCGTCGATTCGCTCGGCGCGGGCGCGGGAGCCGACGGGGTCGGGGCCTCGTTCGTGTCTTCGGGTGATTCGCAGTCGGGATCCTCTTCGTCCGCCAGGCCGTCGCCGTCGTCGTCGACGCCGTTGGCGCAGGCCGGTGCCTGCAGCGACGGGATGGCGGTCGTGGCCGTCCCGGCAGGATCGAGGGCGGAGCTTTCCGAAAGCGGCTCTGCACCCGCGAAGGCGGTGCCCAGCGCGGCGACCGCCAGGAAGCTGGCGCAAGCGAGGATTAGTGCGAACTTGGTTCTCATCCCAAAGCGTCCCTGCCCACGCTCGGATACCCCTCCCTGGGCAGTTTCAGGAAGCTACCCACTAGTACGTGCGTCCGCAACGCAAACGGGCGCCCCCAACATGGCCTTAATCAACGTCTGAAACATCGCTGTAACGGGAGATTTTCAGCCGAGCCGGATGCGGTCGTTAAGCTGCTGTGACTTGGCCTTCGAGGATTACGAGCAGGACGGGCTGCGAGCGCGAGCTGAGCAGGCACTGGGAGAGCTGGCGCAGGCGCTGGTCGACAACCCCACCCTGCATGACGCCTTCACGGCCGCCCTGGGCGCCCGCGAGAAGGCGATCGAGGCTCAGCAGGCGGCGATGAGCGCCCTCAACCTGCCCTCGGCGACCGACGTAGAACGGCTGGAGCGGCGGTTGCGCTCCTTTTCGCAGCGCCTGGAGGACGTCGAGGAGGCGATCGACGACCTCAGCCGCGAACTCGGGGCGATGCGCCGCGAGAACGCCAAGAAAGACAAAAAAGAGCCGAAGAAAAGTAAAGCCTAACCCTCGACTTGAGGGTTAGAGTAGGCGCGCGGCGGCGGTTCCGGCGCGTTTCGCCGCCTCCTCCAGGGCGTCGTCGCGAAGCAGGCCTGCGTCGCTCCTCTCGGCGACGATCAACGTTGCCGCCACGGCTACCCCCAGCTCCTCGGCGCTGCCGAGCAGGGCGGCGGTCTGCATGTCGGCTGCCTCGGCAAGGACGCTCGGCTGCCCCCGCTCGGGGTCGTGGAGGTTGTCGAGGCTGACGGCCACCCCGAGCCGCGCCTCGGGAAGCGCTTCGCCCAGCCTCTCGGTCAGTTCCCGGTCCGGTCGCATCGCGCCGCCGGCCGGCGTGCGCGCCTCGGAGACCACCAGCAGCTCGCCCAGCTCGAGGTCGCCGAGCGAGGCGCAGGTCCCGATCCGGATCGCCCGTCTCACGCCCAGCTCGGCCAGGTCGGCGAGAACCACCGAGGCGCTGGGCCCGCCCATCCCGGTCGACTGGATCGTCAGCTCCCTGCCCTCGGGGGTGAGGCCGCTGTATCCCCAGAGCCCTCGCGCGTGGTTGCTCATCTTCGGTTCCTGAAGCAGGACCTGGGCCAGCATCAGCGCCCGGCCGGGATCGCCGACGAGGATCGCGTCGGCGGCGATCGGAGCGGTGGGTCGGAGGCGCGCCGGCATCTGCCGCCGACCCTAGCCGCCCAGGCACGGCGCCGACATCGGGGAGAAACCGCCCCCGCCGAATTTGCTCCAGCCGTCCAAAGACCCATGGGACAGCCGTCCATAGCTTGGGAGCGAGTAATCCCAACGCGACCGGCGGGGCCGTGAACCCCGGCGGGCAAGGAGGAATGGAATGAAAAGGAGGTTGATGATCGCCGCTCCGGTGGCCGCGATCGCCTCGTTGGTGGTGCCGGGCATGGCCCTCGGCGCCGAACCGACGCCGATTCTGGAAACCCCGGAGGCCAGCATCAACGCGATGTGGGTGATCGTCGCCGCCTGTCTGGTGATGTTCATGCAGGCTGGCTTCCTGCTCTTGGAGGTCGGGTTCTCGCGGGCCAAGAACGCGGGAGCCGGTGTCGCCAAGGTCCTGGTGAACTTCTCGATCGCCTCGCTCTGTTACTGGGCGTGCGGCTTCGCGCTGGCGTTCGGGGGGCTCGGTGAGATCGCCGGCACCCACGGCTTCTTCCTCGACGTCGGCTCCTCGATCGAGGAAGCCGGGTCGAGCATCCCCTTCGTCGAAACGTATTCGATCAGCCCCGCCGCGTTCATGTTCTTCCAGTTCGTGTTCTGCGCGGTCTCGCTGGCGATCGTCTGGGGCGCGACCCTGGAGCGGATCAAGTTCGGCGCCTACATCATCTACGCGATCATCTTCAGCGCCGTGCTGTACCCGGTGCTCAGCCACTGGATCTTCGGCGGTGGCTGGCTGCAGGTGAACGTCGGGATGCAGGACTTCGCCGGCTCCACGGTGGTCCACCTGATCGGTGCGACCGGTGCCTTCGCGGCGCTGCTGCTGCTCGGCCCGCGGATCGGCAAGTACACGAAAGACGGCAAACCGCGGGCGATCCCCGGGCATTCGATGCCCCTGGTCGGCCTCGGCGTGCTGATCCTCTGGCTCGGCTGGTTCGGGTTCAACCCGGGTTCGACCCTGGGTGCGATCGGTGGCCGCTTCGCTGAAGTCGTCGTCGTCACCAACCTCGCCGCCGCGGCCGGCGTCGTCGCCGCGGTCGCGATCATGTACCTGAAGACGAAGACGATCGATATCGGTATGGCCGGCAACGGCGCGATCGCGGGTCTGGTTGCGATCACCGCTCCCTCCGGTTACGTCGAGTACTGGGCCGCTCCGATCATCGGCGCGATCGCCGGCGTCATCGTCGTCTACGGCGTCCTCGCGATCGAGAAGCTGATCGACGATCCGGTCGGCGCTCTCTCGGCGCACGGTCTCGCCGGTATCTGGGGGACCCTTTCCTGCGGCATCTTCACCTCGCCGCGGCTGGCCGAATTCAACGAAGTCGGCGATCCGGGTCTCTGGTACAGCGGCTCTTTCCACCAGCTCGGCGCCCAGGCGCTCGGCGTGGCCGTCGCCTTCGCCTGTGTGTTCGTCGCCTCCTACGCGATCTTCTTCGCGATCAAGAAGACGATCGGCCTGCGGGTGACGGCGGAGGAGGAGGACGCCGGCCTCGACATCTCCGAGCACGGGATGTACGGGTACCCGGAGCAGTTCATTCCCCAGCCGGAGTACTCGACCGGGGCTCCGCTCATCCACCCGCCGACCGCGGCGGCGCCCACCCCGGCCATCGCTACGCCGATGGCCAGCGAGTCCTAGGAGGCACGAACGCATGAAGAAGATAGAGGCGTACATCCGCCACGAGGCGTTCGAGCCGATCCGGGCCGAGTTGCTCGACAAGGGATTCCCGTCCCTGTCGATCATCGAGGCCAAGGGCTCGGGGCGTCAGAAGGGCATCGTCGAGCGCTACCGAGGCTCGACCCTCACCGTCAACGTCCGGCCGAAGATCAAGCTGGAGGTCGTCGTCGAGGACAAAGACAAGGACGTGGTCGTCGAGACGATCCTCAAGCACGCCCGTACGGGCGAGGTCGGCGACGGCAAGATCTTCGTGCTGCCGGTGGAGGAGGCGATCCGCATCCGCACCGGCGAGGACGGGCAGTCCGTCCTCCAGCTGCACGAGGAGTCGGAGATCCCGACCTAACCCCTGCCGGATCTCCGGCATTCCCCCCAGAACAAGAGCCAACGGGGCGGCCTCCGGGCCGCCCCGTTTGTTGGTGGGGCGAACATGACAGTTCGTTTACCGGGGGCTATGGTGAGGGTGTGTATAGGGGATGGGAGAGATGCATCAGGTTCGCGACGTGCTTGATCGCCGCCTTGGCCCTCGGTGCGCCGGCAGGAGCGGCCGCCTCGTCCAGCGGTGATATCACCCGGGCATTGGTGAGCTCGGACTGGATGACCGCGAGCATCGCGGGGAACGCGGCCAGGTCGAACAGCTGTGTTGCCCCGCCGGAAGGACCGAAACCAAAACTAGAAGAGGAATCGGTTCCTCCGGTCCTGCCGAGCTCGCCGCCCTGGACGTGCGGGTGGATTCCCTTCGCAACGATCGGACCCGGTTCGTCGCCGGTCGACTGTTCCGCTCTTGCAAGGCGCTGGGAATCGGTTGAAGAAGGAGTCCAGGTCGTATGGGTGGGCCAGGAACTGACAGGCCCAGGGTCCGCGGAGTTCGATCTCAATGCCGTTGCCCTCGAACACGGCGCTGGCTCACCTCTGCTCTGCCTGTCTGCTGTGGAGTCGGAGGTCGAACCCCTGGGATGTATTGCGTTGGCGGGTGTCTACTGTCCGCCCTACGAGATCGTCCATCGCACCTATCAGCTGGACTCTGCCCTGCTCGTCGAGAAAGCCCCGGCTGGCAGAGATTTGACCCTTGCGAGCTTCGGGCAGGCGAGGCCCATGCCATCCGTTTCAAGCGAGATACCCTGCAAGAAACCCAGAAAGCGGCAAAAACGGGGCCGGAAGCACGGCAGTCCTGGCTTGGGTTCCAACATCAGGGTCCAAAGCCAGTCCAAGCCCATGAGGCGGTGCAAAACGGGTTAGCCTCGGCCGCATGGCCGACGAGCGGATTTCGCTGAGTGAGGCGGCGCGCAGGTCCGGGGTGCCCGCCAGCACCCTGAAACGGTGGGCCGCCGAGAAGATCGTGCCGGTGCGCAAAGGGCGCTGGACGGCGGCGGCCGCGGCGCAGGCCCGGGTGGTGTCGCGGATGCGCGAGCGCGGCTACTCGCTGGAGGACCTGAAGGAGGCCGGCCGGGAGGGACGGCTGGCCTTCGGCTACACGGAGGAGCTGTTCACCGGGGCCGACGAGGTGATCACGATCGAGCAGGCGGCCGAGGAGACGGGGCTGGAGCCGGAGCTGGTCGAACGGATCCTGGTCATCCTCGGTACGCCGATGGGCCATCGGGTGCTGAGCCCGGAGGACCTGGCCGCGCTGCGTCACTGCGCTCGCGTCCTCGCCGCCGGCTTCCCGCTCGTCGCCTTCCTGCAGCTGGTCCGGGTCTATGCCCAGTCGATGCGGCGGATCGCCGACGCCGAGGTCCGCCTCTTCCACCTCTACGTGCACGAGCCGTTGATCCGCGACGCCGTGCCCGAGTTGGAGATGGCCGAGGAGATGGGCGAGCTGGCCGCCGACATCCTGCCCCTGGCGGCGCCGCTGACCGATTACCTGCACCAGCGCTACCTGCGCTTCTTCGTCGAACAGGACGTCGTCGGTCACATGGAGGCTGACCAGGCGATGGACACGGCCGAAATCGAGCTCGGCCACGTCCACGTCACGCTCTGCTTCATCGACCTCACCGGCTTCACCCGCTACACCGAGGAGGAGGGTGACATCGAGGCGCTCGACGTGGTCGAGAGCTTCGTCGCCAACGTCGAAGCGACGCTGCCCCGCGAGGCGACGATCGTGAAGACGATCGGCGACGAGGTGATGGTCGTCTCGCCCGAACCCGCCTCGCTGACCGAGTGGGCGGTCGGTTTCCTCTCGCGCTTCCCCCAGCAACCGCGGCCGCGGGTAGGGATCCATTACGGCGACGCCGTCTACCGCGACGGCGACTACTTCGGCAGCCAGGTCAACCTCGTCCACCGGGTGGTCAACCGGGCGCTGGCCGGCGAGGTGCTGGTCACCGACGCGGTCTGCGAGGCGATCGCCGACCGCGAGCCGCTGCGCTTCGAGCCGATCGGCGAGGTCAGCCTCAAGGGCTTCCCGACCCCGACCGAGCTCTTCGTCGTCCGCGGCGCATGATCGGCGAGGAGCTGCGGGAGCGGGTCGAGGCGGGCGGCCTGCTCGCCGGGCCGGCGCCGGTGCTGGCGATGCTCTCCGGCGGCCGCGACTCGGTCTGCATGCTCGACCTCGCGGTCCGGGTGCGGGGGGCGGAGAAGGTCTCGGCGCTGCACGTCAACTACGGGCTGCGCGAGGAGGCGGGCGAGGACGAGCGTCACTGCACCGAGCTCTGTCTTCGGCTCGGGGTGGCGCTCGAGGTCGTGCGGCCGCGTCGCCCCGAGGGGCCCGGCAACCTGCAGGCCTGGGCGCGCGAGGAGCGCTACGCGGCGGCAGCGCGGCTGGCGGAGGGAAGCGGGGCGACGATCGTCACCGGCCACACCGCGGACGACCAGGTGGAGACGGTCCTCTACCGGCTCGCGTCCTCTCCCAGCCGCCGCGCCCTGCTCGGGATGCGCCCTCGCGACGGCCGCCTCGCCCGGCCGCTGCTGGGGGCGACCCGGGCGGAGACCACCGCCTACTGCGAGCAGCGCGACCTGCCCTGGCGCGACGACGCCAGCAACGAGGAGGCCGACTACAAGCGCAACCTCGTGCGCCGCGAACTGGTCCCGGCGCTGGAGAAGGTCCATCCGGCCGCCAAGGAGAACGTCCTGCGCACGGCGGCGCTGCTGCGTTCCGAGGCCGAGCTGCTCGACTCCCTGGTCGACGCCGAGCTGGTGGGCGGCGAGGGGGTGCCGGTGGGCAGCATCGCCCGGGCGCGCTTCGTCGAACTGCACCCGGCGCTGCGCCGCCTCGTCCTGCAGCGCCTCGCCGACGAGGTCGCCGGCCGCCCGGTCGCCGGCGCCGCCCGCTTCGCCGAGCAGGTCGCGGGACTGACCCGCGGCGGCTCCAGCCTCGACCTCGGCGGCGGCGTCCGCGCCGTCCTCGAAGGCGGCATCCTCCGCGCCGAGCGCTCGTAGCCCCCATATATCTAGACTGCGGCGCGTGTCGGACCCCGCGATCGGCGAGACCCTTGTCGCCAGAGACGACCTGCAGCGCCGCATCGCCGAGCTGGGAGCGGAGATCAGCCGCGACTACGCGGGCCGCGAGCTGGTCCTGGTGGGGGTGCTGAAGGGCGCCGTGCTCTTCCTCGCCGACCTGATGCGCCATATAGACGTCCCCTGCGAGATCGACTTCATGGCGGTCTCCAGCTACGGCTCGCAGACCGATTCCTCGGGCGTCGTCCGCATCCTCAAGGACCTCGACGCGCCGATCGAAAGCCGCGACGTGCTGATCGTCGAGGACATCATCGACTCCGGCCTCACCCTGCAGTACCTGATGCGCAACCTCAACGCCCGCAATCCCGCCTCCCTGCACGCCTGCGCGCTGCTGACCAAGCCCGAGCGGCTGCGGGTCGATCTCTCCCCCCGCTACGTGGGCTTCGAGATCCCCAACCGGTTCGCGATCGGCTACGGGCTGGACCACGCGCAGAAGTACCGAAACCTGGATTTCGTCGCCGCCCTGGCCGACTAGACCGGAAAATCCGCCCTGGTACGCTGATTCTCTTCTTTTGAGGCGGTTTTTTAAAAGCGCAGCGTTCCCGATCCTTCTGGTCGTCGTGCTGGCGTTCGTCGCCCAGCAATGGATCAGCGGCGGCGACGAGTCGAAGGCCCCTGCCTACAACGAACTGGTCAACCCCACTAGCGGGCTGATCGCCAAAGGCAAAATCGAGGAAGTCGACCTCAACTCCAAGGACAACACCCTCGACGTCAAGCGGACCAACGGCGAAAGCTTCTCCACCGGTTACCCGCCCAACACCGAGCAGAGCCTGATCAATCTGCTCGATGCCAACGACGTCACCACCGACGTCCACGGCTCCGGCAGCTCCGGGCTGCTCTCGCTGCTGACCCTGATCCTGCCCTTCGTCCTCTTCTTCGGCTTCTGGATCTTCCTCATGAACCAGATGCAGGGCGGCGGCAGCAGGGTGATGAACTTCGGCAAATCGAAAGCCAAACGGATGTCGGTGGATGCGCCGAAAATCACCTTCCGCGACGTCGCCGGCGTTGACGAGGCGGTGCAGGAGCTCGAGGAGATCAAGGAATTCCTCGAGAACCCGAAGAAGTTCCAGGCGCTAGGCGCCCGGATCCCCAAGGGCGTCCTTCTGTACGGACCTCCCGGCACCGGCAAGACCCTGCTCGCCCGCGCCGTCGCCGGCGAGGCGGGCGTTCCCTTCTTCTCGATCTCCGGCTCGGACTTCGTCGAGATGTTCGTCGGCGTCGGCGCCAGCCGCGTCCGCGACCTCTTCGAGCAGGCGAAGCAGAACTCGCCCTGCATCATCTTCATGGACGAGATCGACGCCGTCGGCCGCCACCGCGGCGCCGGCATGGGCGGCGGTCACGACGAGCGCGAGCAGACCTTGAACCAGCTGCTGGTCGAGATGGACGGCTTCGAGATGAAGGACAACATCATCTTGATCGCCGCGACCAACCGGCCCGACATCCTCGACCCGGCGCTGCTGCGGCCCGGCCGCTTCGACCGACAGGTCGTCGTCGACCGCCCCGACCGCAAGGGCCGCAAGAAGATCCTCGAGGTCCACACCCGCGGCAAGCCGCTGGGGCGCGAGATCGATCTCGACACGCTCGCCGGCCAGACCCCCGGCTTCACCGGCGCCGACCTCGCCAACCTGATCAACGAGGCCGCCCTGCTGACCGCCCGCTCCGGCAGCCGCGAGATCACGATGAAGGAGCTCGAGGAGGGGATCATGCGCGTGATCGCCGGCCCCGAGAAGAAGACCCGGGTGATGAGCGAGAAGGAGCGGCTGGTGACCGCCTACCACGAGGTCGGCCACGCGATCGTCGGCCAGCTGCTCGAGCACACCGACCCGGTCCACAAGATCTCGATCATCAGCCGCGGCCAGGCGCTCGGCTACACGATCAGCCTGCCGACCGAGGACAAGTTCCTCACCACCCGCGCCGAGCTGACCGACACGATGGCGATGACCCTGGGCGGCCGCGCCGCCGAGGAGATCGTCTTCGGCGAGATCACCACCGGCGCCTCCAACGACCTCGAAAAGGTGACCGAGACGGCGAAGCAGATGGTGATGCGGTTCGGGATGTCCGAGCGCCTCGGCCCCCGCGTCTTCGGCCACGACCGCGGCCAGCCGTTCCTCGGCCGCGAGTTCAGCTCCGAGCCCGACTACTCCGACGAGATCGCCCGCGAGATCGACGACGAGATCCGCCGCATCGTCGAGAGCGCCCACCAGACCGCCAAGGGGCTGCTCAACGAGCGCCGAGACGACCTCGAGCGGGTCTCGAAGCTGCTGCTGGAACGGGAGACGATCGACGCCAAGGAGTTCGTCGCTCTGCTGGAAGGCAAGCCGGCAGACGAGGTCTTCGTCGACGAGGAGGAGCCGCCCTCGACCCCGGCCGAGACTGCTCCCGAGCCGGAAAAGGCCGCCCGCGAGGGCGCCCGGCCGAATCCTCGCCCCCGCCCGGGCTTTGCCGGCGGCGACGCTTCCTAGACGGAGCCCGCCCGTGACGAAGTTGATGGGGGTGGTCAACGTGACCCCCGACTCGTTCTCCGACGGGGGGCTCTACTTCGACCCGGAGGCGGCGGTCGCGCACGGGCGCGAGCTGGCGGCGGCCGGGGCGGAGATCCTCGACGTCGGCGGCGAATCGACCCGGCCGGGGGCGGAGGCGGTCCCGGAGGACGAGGAGCTGCGGCGAGTCATCCCTGTCATCCGGGGATCGGCCGCCGCGGGTACCCGGATCTCGGTCGATACCTCGAAGGCTGCGGTCGCCGCCGCCGCGCTCGACGCCGGCGCCGAGATCGTCAACGACATCACCGCCCTGCGCGGCGACCAGGAGATGGCACGGCTCTGCGCCGAGCGCCAAGCAACCGTCGTCCTCATGCACATGCGGGGCGAGCCGCGGACGATGCAGGACGACCCGCGCTACGGCGACGTGGTCGCCGAGGTGAAGGCCTTCCTCGCCGGGCGCCTCGAGGCAGCGGTCGCCGCCGGCATCGCCGAGGAGCGGGTCTGGCTCGACCCCGGCATCGGCTTCGGCAAGACCGCCGCCCACAACATGGAGCTGCTGCGGCGGCTCGGCGAGCTGCGCGAGCTCGGTCGGCCGCTGGTGATCGGTACCTCGCGCAAGAGCTTCATCGGCAAGGTCGACGGCTCGGCTGCCGGCGAGCGGCTAGGCGGCACGATCGCCTCCTCGGTCCTCGCCGCCGCGGAGGGTGCCGAGGTGCTGCGCGTCCACGACGTCGCCGAGGTGCGCCAGGCGCTGGCGGTGGCGACGGCGATCCTCGGGTAGGTTCACCCCATGGAGAGCCACGGCAACGGAATCGAGTCGAGCGCCGAAATCGAGCTGCGCGGGCTCTCGATCTACACCCACCACGGCGTCTCCGAAGCCGAGCAGGAGGTGGGGCAGCGGCTCGAGTTCGACATCTCCTTCGACGTCCCCGACTGCGACGCGGTGCTGACCGATCGGCTCGAGGACACGGTCGACTACGGGCAGGTCTGCGACATCGTCGCCCTCGCCGCGACCGAGCGCAGCTACAAAACGCTGGAGCGCCTGGCGCAGGTGGTGGGGGAGAGGCTGATGGACCAGTACGGCTGCGAATCGGTCCGCGTCCGCGCCGCCAAGCCGGAGCCGCCGCTGCCGCTGGCGATCCAGGAGGTGGCGGTCGAGGTCACCCAGGAGCGCGCCGACGAAGAGGACGAAGAAGGCGAGGACTAGTCGCTTGGCCGCCGAGATGCGGACCGGCTACCTCGGCCTCGGCTCGAACGTCGGCGACCCCGCCGCCCACCTGCGGGCCGCGGTCGAGCTTCTGGAAGCGGAGGGGATCGAGGTCGAGGCCGTCTCCTCGACCTACGTCACCGAGCCGGTCGGCGAGGTCCTCGACCAGCCCGACTTTCTCAACGCTGCGGTCCGCATCCGCACCGACCTGGAGCCCGAGCAGCTGCTGGACGCCTGCAAGCGGGTCGAGGCCGAGCGCGGTCGCTCCTTCGACGCGCCCCGCCACAGCCC
Source organism: Solirubrobacterales bacterium (assembly GCA_036280195.1). GTDB lineage: Bacteria > Actinomycetota > Thermoleophilia > Solirubrobacterales > 70-9 > VAYN01. The sequence goes on from DASURF010000039.1 coordinate 11,759, forward strand.
CCGCCCACTCGACGTCGACCTGCTCCTGCTCGGCGACCTCGAGCTCAGCACCGATCGCCTCACCCTGCCCCACCGCGAGGTGACCACCCGCCGCTTCGTCCTCGTGCCGCTGCTGGAGCTGGCGCCTGACCTGGAGCTGCCGGACGGGACCCGCCTGGCGGATGCGCTCGCCGCGTTGCCCGCAGGGCAGCGGGTGGAGCGGGCGCAGCTATAGGACCGGCTACTTGACCCGGATCGCCTGCGCGGCGCTGCAGCTCCCGGCAAAACGCCGGTTGCGCTGGTCGCCCGAGTAGCCGACGCTGAGCCGGTAGACACCCCGCTTGGTTGCGAGGTAGCGGGCCAGCGGGAAGGTGCCGTTCGCCTTGACCGTGACGGCGCCGCTGAACTTCGGTTTGCGACGGCAGCGGGGATCGCCCGGACCGTAGAGGCGGAAGGTGATCGAGGCGGTGGGGGCGAAGGCGCGGGAGAGGTGGGCGCGGATCGAGATCTGGCGACCGACCAGGACCGCCCGTGGCCTCACCCGCGGTGAGCGCTTCACCACCTTCACCACCTGGCGGGGTGAGTCGCAGGGCTCGGATGCCGGCTGGTTCTCGGCGTCGCCCGAATAGCTGGCAGCGAAGCTGTAGCGGCCGGGTCGCTGGGGGACGAAGAGGTCGGAGTTGACGGTGCCGTTGCCGGTGACCGCGACGGTGTTGACGAAGGCGGCCCCGGCGCACCCCCCGGCGACCGGGCCGTAGATGCGGAAGGTGACGGTGCCGTTGGGAGCGAAGCCGCCCTGCAGGGTCACCGCGTCGCTGAACGCGTTGCCGACCGCGATCCGTTGCGGCGCCGCGCCGGAAATCGCCGGCTTCGCCCGGGAGACCGCCGACGTCGCACCGCCGCAGCCGACCGCGGCCGGAGCGTGGTTCGCGTCGCCCGTGTAGGTGACGGTCCAGCGGAAGGTGCCGACCCGGTCGGGGACGAAGGGGGCGGAGCCGTAGGTGCCGTTGCCCGCGACGGCCACGGACGAGGTAAACGCAGCCGCGCCGGAGCAGCCGGCGTCCCCGGGCGGGAAGGCCCTGAAGATGATCTGCCCGCCGGGGACAGCCCCTTCCCGGAGGGTCGCGGTGGCGGTGACCGGGGTGCCGACCGTGCCCCCGCCGGCACTCGCCGTCAGCGTCACGTCGATCGTGCCAACCGCCGAGGCCTGCCCGCTGGCGTTGCATCCCAGGCCGACCGCCTCGTTGTTGCCGTCTCCTTCGTATTGCGCCGTCCAGCGGTACACCCCCGGGCCCGGCGCGAAGCCGGCGGGCGCGTAGCTTCCGTTGCCGCTGACCGGCACCGCCGCTTCGTAGGCGGGCGTGCCTCCGCACGTCGCATCGTCGGGTCCGTAGGCGCGGAAGACGACCTGCCCGCCGGGGGAGAAGCCGCCGCTGAGGACCGCTTCGTCGGTGATCGCATTGCCGGTCACGACCGTGGACGTCGCCGTCGCCAGCAGGCTCGGCGAGGCCTTGGCGACGGTCGAGGTCTGGTCGGCTGCGTTGCAGTCGAGGCTCACCGCTTCGTTGTCGGCGTCGCCCTCGTATTCCGCGGTCCAGCGGAATTCACCCGCCTGCTGCGGGAGGAAATCGCCGGAGGTCGCTTTGCCGCCTGCGATCGGGGCGGAGGTGGTTTCCAGAGGGGTCGTGCAGGCGGCGTCGCCCGGCGCGTAAACGCTGAAGCTCACTTCCCCGCCGGGAGAGAAGCCGCCGGTCAGCGTCACCTCGTCGTGGATCGCCGTTCCGACCGGGCCCGAGCCGGCGCTGCCGGTCATCCCGGGGCTTGCCTTGGCGACGGTGGAGGTCGCGGAGCAGATCGATTCGGCCGGTTCGTTCACCCCGTCGCCCGAGTAGAAAGCGCTCCAGTAGTAATTCCCCGCGGCGCTCGGCTCGAAATCCTCGGAGGTGTATTCGCCTTCGCCGCTCACCGTGACCGAGCTCTGGTCGAGCGCCGGGCCGGCGCAGTCGTCGGAGGCGAAGACTTCGAAGCTGATTTCCCCGCTTGCGCCGGGGCTTTCGGAGAGCTCGGCGGTTGCGTGGATGGCTCCGCCGATCACCGCATCCGTCGCGTCAGCGGTGAGAGCAGGTGGGGCGGCCGGGGCGCTGACGGAGAGGACGAGGCCTAGAGCCATCGCAGCCGTTGCGCCGGTTGAGCCTCCGAGCCACCACTTCAACTGCTTTCCGCTCCCGGCTTGCTTTCTCCGCGGCAATCGGCCATACCGAACTAGAATATCCGTCCATCTATGCGACGTCGCTTTCCGTTTTCGGTGCTTGCCCTGGCTGCGATCGCGCTTGCCGTGGCGCCGGCGAGCGCGCCGGGGGAAACCGCCGAACCGACGCCCACGACCGAAACGCCGCCGGCATCCACGGGGTGGGTGCCGCAGGGCGGCGCCTCCGAAGGGTCCGGCGGCGGGTCATCGGGCGCCCAGCAGGGAAGCTCGCTGGGGAGCGGTAGCAGCCCGGGCAAGCCCGCTTCCGAGCCCCCGGCGCCGCCTAGCGAACCGCCGGTTGCGACCGCGCCGCCCCCGGCGCCGGAACCCTCGACCGGCTCCTACGAAGCCGGGGCGCAGGACCCGGCCGCGTCGGAACCCGTGACCACGCCCGCGCCGAATCCCGAACCGGCTCCGGCCGAGCCGGCCCCTAAGCCCTCGCCTCCGGTCGACGCGCACGTCGCCCTGGGCACTGCCGACGCCGTGCTGGTGGGTTCGGGCGACGTCAAGGGCGTCTCGGCATCCTCGGCCGCCGGCACGGCTGCCCAGATCGCCCCGAACTCCGGTGGGCTGCCCTGGGTGGCCCTGATCGTGTTCGGCCTGATCCTGGTCTTCGCCGGGGTGCGCCTGGTGTTCGGCCCGGTCGAAGCCGACTCCCTCCGCTATAGCCGCTTCAAGTTCCTCCGCCGCGCGGCCCCGCGGGGCTGAACGGCGTTCAGCTGCCGCGCAGCGGCGTCAGCCACTCCCGCGGCAGCACCGGCGGCATCTTGCCGGGGTAGTTCGGGACGTAGCGCTGCGCCAGCGACGCAGCCGGGCGGCCGGCGATCGCCGGCCGCAGGTCATCAAGGGTCATCGCCAGGCCGATGCTCGGGGCGATCTGGAAGTCGGCGGCATTGGGGCGCTCGCCGCCCAGCACGCCGCTCTGCACCCAGGCGTCGACCTGGTCGAGCAGCGCCGGCAGCGCCGCCAGCGCCTTGCGGGTGTTCTCGTCGTCGGCTTCGTTGAAGCGGGCCGAGAGGGCGACGATCGGCGCCGCCGTCTTCATCGCCAGCCCGATCGGCATCCCGATCTTCGCGCCCTCGGAGTAGCCGCGCAGCGGCTCGCGTTCATGCTTGATGGCCCACCAGAGGATCTGGCGGATCGGGTGCTGCAGCTCCTCGTCGCCGAAGCGCTCGGCCTCCTCGACCTCGGCCCGTTTGGCCGGGTCGGCGGGGAAGAGCGGTGGCTCGGGCCGCACCCGCTCCAGCTCCCGGGCGATCTGCCGCGAGCCCTGCACCTTGTCGCCCTCGAGCTTCAGCGCCGGCACCGTGATGCCGGGGAAGCCGACAGCGCGCAGCACCACCTTGGAGATCACCGGCAGCAGGTCGGCCCGCTTGTACTCGATGCCCTTGTGCTCGAGCATCAGCTGCACGGCAATGCTCGGGTGGGAGGCCGGAATCACGTATAGGCGTGCACTCATCTGGCGATCCTATGCGTATCGGAGCCGGACTGGCTACCTGGCCAGTCGCCGCCCGGGATAATCCACCGATGCTCCTCGCGGTCGACGTCGGCAACACGCAGACCCACCTGGGCGCCTTCGACGGCGAGCAGCTGGTCGAGCACTGGCGCTTCCAGACCCGTTCCGGGGCGACCGGCGACGAGCTGGCCGAGCGCATCGCCGGGCTCTTCTCGCTCAGCGGCTGCGCCTTCGAGGACGTCGACGCGGTCTGCGTCTCCTCGGTCGTGCCGCCGCTCGGCAGCCAGTTCGAGGAGCTGTCCACCCGCTACCTCGACGCGAGTTGCCTGACGATCGGCCCGGGGGTCAAGACCGGGATGCCGATCCGGATCGAGAACCCGCTCGAGGTCGGCGCCGATCGCCTCGTCAACGCGATCGCCGCCTACGAGCGCTTCGGCGAGGCCTGCGTCTCGGTCGACTTCGGCACCGGGATCAACATCGACGCCGTCTCCGCCGACGGCGAGTACCTCGGCGGCGCCATCGGCCCCGGCCTCGCGCCCTCGCTCAGCGCCCTGATCGAGCGCGCCGCCCGCATCACCCGGATGGACCTGGAAGAGCCGCGCGAGGCGATCGGTCGCTCGACCCGCGCCGCGATCAACTCCGGCTTCATCTTCGGCTTCGCCGGCCTGATCGACGGCATCGTCCGCCGCATCGAAGAGGAACTGCCGAACCCGCGGCTGCTCGCCACCGGCGGCTACGCCTCGGCCGTCGTCCCCTTCACCGAAACGATCGACGAAGTCGACGATCTGCTGACCTTGAAGGGCCTGCGACTGATCCATGAGCGCAACCGATGACAACGCGAAGCGCCGCCCGGCCCTGACCGACCCCTTCGAGATCGGCGGCGTGCCGATCGCCAACCGGGTCCTGCTGGCGCCGCTGGCCGGGATCGGCAACTGGTTCGTCCGCCTGCAGGCCAAACGCCACGGTGCCGGGCTCGCGGTCTCGGAGATGGTCTCCAGCTTCGCGCTGCACTACCGCAACGAGCGCACCCTGCGCGACCTGATGCGGATCCATCCCGACGAGCACCCGGTCTCGATTCAGCTCTTCGGCCACGACGCCGAGGTGATGCGCTCCGGCGCCGAGATCGCCGCCCGGGCCGGTGCCGACCTGATCGACATCAACATGGGCTGCCCGGTGCCGAAGGTGCGCAAGACCGGCGCCGGCGCCCAGCTGCTGCGCGATCCCGACCTCGCCCTGGCGCTGGCCCGCGGCGCCGCCGAGGGCAGCGGCCTGCCGGTGACGGTGAAGCTGCGCTCGGGGATCGAGGCCGGCGACCGCTCCGGCTTCGAGCTGGCGGTCCGCCTCGCCGAGGAGGCGGGGGTCGCGGCGATCGCCTTCCACCCGCGCGCCGCGACGAAGGGCCACAAGGGCAAGCCCGACTACGCGCTGACCCGCGAGTTGGTCGAGAGGGTGGAGGTGCCGGTGATCGTCTCCGGCGGCCTCGCGAGCGCCGAGGCCGCGCGGCGCGCCTACGAGGAGTCCGGCGCCGACGCGGTGATGATTGCCCGCGGCTCGTTCGGCAACCCCTGGCTCTTCGAAGAGCTCACCGGCCGCCGCACCGAGCCGCCGGGGCGTGGGGAGATCGTCGCCGAGTGGCTGTGGGTGATCGACCGCGCCGAGGAGCACCTGGGGGAGGAGCGGGCGACGCGCTACCTGCGCAAATTCCACCCCTGGTACGTGGAGCGGATCGAGGCCCCGAAGGAGGTCGCCGACGAGCTGCAGCGCAGCGCCGATCTGCCCCGCGCCCGGGAGCTGGTCAGCTCGCTCGCGACCCCCGCCGTCACCGCCTGAACAGGGCGTCCAGAGCCGATTTTGGCCAGCCGGCCACCCTCGCTATAATCGCCCGCTCCCTGCCCGGGTGTGCCGCCGATTCGTTGGTGCATCGGGGCGGTTTTTTTAGGTCTGGGAGACCGGCCAGGCTCCCTTTTCCAATCCAAAGCGAGGTCGTTCAAGTGCGTCAGGCCGTCATCACCCCCGAGGGGCTGGAGAAACTTAAAGAGGAGATCGAGTTCCTCTCGACGACCAAACGCCGGGAGGTCGCGGCTCGGATCAAGGAGGCGCGCGAATTCGGCGACATCTCCGAGAACGCAGAATACGACGACGCCAAGAACGAACAGGCCCTGCTCGAGGCGCGGATCGCCCAGTTGGAAGAGAAACTGCGCCGCGCCCAGGTGATCGACGAGAAGGCGATCAACACCGACGAGGTCGGCTTCGGCTCGATCGTCCACGTCAAAGACCAGAAAACCGGCGACTCGCAGAAATTCCAGATCGTCGGCTCGACCGAGGCGAACCCGCTCGAGCACAAGCTCTCGAACGAGTCGCCGATCGGCAAGGCCCTGATCGGCAAGAAGCGCAACGACATCGTCACGGTCGAGGTCCCGCGCGGGCCGAAGAAAAAATTAAAAATCACCAAAATCGAGAAAGCCTGACGCCCGGTAGGCTCGCGCCTCGATGAGCGAGCCCAAACCTCAGGAGGAGCAGCAGGACCTCTCCCAGGTCCTCGAGGATCGCCGCGAGAAGCTGGAGCGGATCCGCGAGTCGGGTGTCGAGCCGTTCCCGCACGAGTTCTCCGGTCGCGAGGAGATCGCCGAGGTGCGGGCCGCTCACGAGGGACTGCAGGCCGGCGCCGAGACCGACTCGCGCCACCGCGTCGCCGGCCGGATCGTCGCCCGCCGCGGCCACGGCAAGGCCTGCTTCCTCGATCTCCGCGACGGCAGCGGCCAGATCCAGCTGCACGCCCGCAAGGACGTGCTCGGCGACGAGGCCTACGAGCTGCTGGTCGACCTCGACCTCGGCGACATCGTCGGCGCCGAGGGGACGGCGATGGCGACCCGCCGCGGCGGCGAGCTCTCGCTCGCGATCGACCACTGGCGCCTGCTGGCCAAGAGCCTGCGGCCGCCGCCCGACAAGTTCCACGGCCTCGAGGACACCGAGACCCGCTTCCGCCGCCGCGAGCTCGACCTGATCGCCAACGAGGAGAGCCGCCGGATCTTCCACACCCGCGCCCGCTCGATCTCCGAGATCCGTCGCTGGTTCGACGAGCACGGCTTCGTCGAGGTCGAGACGCCGGTCCTGCAGCCGCTCTACGGCGGCGCCCTGGCGCGGCCCTTCACCACCCACCACAACGCGCTCGACCGCGACTTCTACCTGCGGATCGCGACCGAGCTCTACCTCAAGCGCCTCGTCGTCGGCGGCATCGACCGCGTCTACGAGCTCGGCAAGGACTTCCGCAACGAGGGCGTCTCCCACAAGCACAACCCCGAGTTCACGATGCTCGAGTGGTACGAGGCCTACGCCGACTACGAGAAGACCGCGCACGACCTGGAGATGCTGGTCGCCGAGGTCGCCGAGCGGGTGCTGGGGACGACCAAGGTTGCCCGCGGCGAGGTCGAGATCGACTTCGCGCCGCCCTGGCGGCGGATCACCCTGCGCGAGGCGATTCTCGAGCGGGCCGGGATCGACATCGTCGAGCACCCGACCCGCGAGGCTCTGGCCAAGGCGATGGGAACCGAGCCGGACCCGAAAGAGGGCTGGGGCAAGCTGGTCGACGGCCTGCTCTCCAAGGAGGTCGAGCCGGGGCTGATCCAGCCGACCTTCATCTTCGACTACCCGGTCGAGCTCTCGCCCTTCGCCAAGGCGCACCGCAGCGAGGAAGGCATGGTCGAGCGCTGGGAGGCGTTCGCCGGCGGCGTCGAGATCGCCAACTCCTTCACCGAGCTGAACGACCCTGACGAGCAGCGCCGCCGCTTCGAGCAGCAGGCGGCCGAGGTCGCCCGCGGCGACGAAGAGGCGCAGCCGTTCGACGAGGCTTTCGTCGAAGCGCTCGAACAGGGGATGCCGCCGACCGGCGGCGTCGGCCTCGGGATCGACCGCCTGGTGATGATGTTCACCGGCGCCCAGACGCTGCGCGAAGTGCTGCTCTTCCCGGCGATGCGCACGTAAGTCTCAAGAATTCGTGCCTGAAGCCTCCTGAAATATCGCTCTTAGCGTGTTCAGGCGCTCACAAGCCGGACCCTTGCCCCCGCTAGAGTTAAGGGACAGATGGGCGCCTCCCGATAGGGGCAAGGCGTTCGGCGGTACAAACCGGGGTGTCCCGGTGTTGAACCAGGAAGAGGTCTTCATTGTTCGAGCGATTCACTGAGAGGGCTCGCCAGGTCGTCGTCCTAGCGCAGGAGGAGGCCCGGACGCTCAAGCACAACTACATCGGGACCGAGCACATCCTGCTCGGCCTGCTGCGCGAGGAGGAGGGCCTTGCCGCCCGCGTCCTCGAGTCCCTCGACATCACGGTGGAAAGGGTCCGCTCGCAGGTCGTCCGCATCGTCGGATCGGGCGAGGAGGTCACCTCCGGCCAGATCCCGTTCACCCCGCGGGCCAAGAAGGTGCTCGAGCTGGCGCTGCGCGAGGCGCTCTCGCTCGGCCACAACTACATCGGCACCGAGCACATCCTGCTCGGCCTCGTGCGCGAGAACGAGGGCGTCGCGGCGCGCATCCTGCTCGACTTCGACGCCGACTCGGACAAGATCCGCAACGAGGTCATCCGCATGCTCTCCGGCCCTGGCGGCCGTCGACAGGGCGGCGGCAGCGGCGGCTCGGGCGAGGGCAAGAAGTCTTCGAAACTGCTCGACCAGTTCGGGCGCAACCTCACCCGCCTCGCCGAGGAGGGCAAGCTCGACCCGGTGATCGGTCGCGAGACCGAGATCGAGCGGATCATGCAGATCCTCTCCCGCCGGACCAAGAACAACCCGGTGCTGCTGGGCGAGCCGGGCGTCGGCAAGACCGCCGTCGTCGAGGGGCTCGCCGCGCGGATCAACAGCGGCGAGGTGCCGGAGCTGCTGAAGAACAAGCAGATCTACACCCTCGACCTGGCCGCCCTGGTCGCCGGCTCCAAGTACCGCGGCGAGTTCGAGGAGCGCCTCAAGAAGGTGATGAAAGAGATCACCCAGCGCGGCGACATCATCCTCTTCATCGACGAGCTCCACAACCTGGTCGGCGCCGGC
>DASURF010000040.1:0-48234 GCA_036280195.1 Solirubrobacterales bacterium
CACCAAGAAGGGCGACGACGGGACCACCTCGCTCTGGTACGGCGGCCGCGTCCCCAAGCACCACGGCCGCACCGACGCCTACGGCACCCTCGACGAGGCCTGCTCGCAGCTCGGCGTCGCCCGCGCCCTCTGCGGCCCCGACCAGGCCGAGCTGGCCGCCGACATCCTCCGCATGCAGGACGACCTCTTCGTCGCCGGCGCCGAGCTGGCGACGGCGCCCGAGGCGGCGGGCCGCCTCGAAGACGGAATCAGCCGCACCACCGAGGCGATGGTCGCCGAGCTGGAGCAGCTGATCGACCGCTACATGGCCCGGGTCGAGCTGCCGCCGAAGTTCGTCATCCCCGGCGGCAACCAGCTCTCCGCCCAGCTCGACGTGGCGCGGACCACGGTCCGCCGCGCCGAGCGGCGGATCTCCGAACTGAACGAAGCCGGCGAGATCGCGAGCGAGACCGTGATCCACTTCGTCAACCGCGCCTCCGACGCCGTCTACGCGATGGCCCGCTATGCGGACGTCGACGACCCCGCCCTGTTCGAGGGGCGCGGCAAGGGCTGAGCGTGCGGATCGTCGCCCGCCGCGTCGAGGGCTACGCGCACGACGTCGAGCTCGACGGCAGCCACGACCTGCGGGTCGACGAGCCGGCCGAGAAGGGCGGCACCGACACCGGCCCCCGCCCCACCGAGCTGCTCGGCGCCGCCCTGGCCGGCTGCATCGCGATCACGGTCGAGATGTACGCGGATCGCAAAGGCTGGGACGTCGGGGCGATCGAGGTCGACGTCGAGGTGGGCTTCGAGGGGCCGGTCCCGAGCAGCTTCGAGGTCGGCGTGAAGCTCTCCGCCGAGCTCGACGACGAGCAGCGCCGCCGCCTGCTGGTGGTCGCGACCAAATGCCCGGTCCACAAGGTGCTGGCCGGCGAGGCGCACGTCACCGTCGTCGAGCGGCTGGAGGCCTGATGGACCTCGGGCTGAAAGGACGTACCTGCGTCGTCACCGGCGCCAGCAGCGGGATCGGCAAGGCGACGGCGCTGCAGCTCTGCGCCGAGGGAGCCAGCGTGGTCCTGGTCGCGCGCGGCGAGGAGCGGCTGGCGGCCGCGGCCGAGGAGGCCGCCCGCGTGGCGGAGCCGGCCGGCGGCGCCGCGGCCTACCTCTCGCTCGACGTCACCGCCGATGACGCAGGCGAGCGGATGCGAGTCGCGGCGGAGGAGCGCTTCGGCGCCCTAGACGTGCTGGTCAACAACGCCGGCGCCGCCAAATGGCGCGACCTCGACGACGTCCCCGACGAGGACTGGCGCGCCCAGTACGAGCTCAACGTGATGGCGCCGCTGCGGGCGATGCGGGCGGCGATCCCGCCGATGGCAGAGCGCGGCTGGGGCCGGGTGGTGAACGTCTGCTCGACCGCCGGCAAGCGGCCCTCGGCGGCGATGGCCGAGTACTCGGTCACCAAGGCCGCCGAGCTCTCGCTCTCGCGCCTGTTCGCCGACCGCTACGCCAAGACCGGCGTCCTCGTCAACGCCGTCGCCCCCGGCCCGGTCGAAGCCGAGATGTGGATGGAGCCGGGTGGCCTGCTCGACGAATCGATGCAGCTCACGAGCGCCGAGAGCCGCGAGGACGCCCTCGCCGAAGCCGGCGCCAAGCGCCCGATAGGCCGCCTCGCCCAGGCCGAGGAGATCGCCGCGGCGATCGTCTTCCTCTGCTCCGAGCGCGCCTCATACGTCGCCGGCGCCGCCTGGTCGGTGGACGGCGGCACCGTCCAGGTGATCATCTGATCCGCCCCACCGTCGAGGCGGCGGTGCTGTTGCCGCTCTACGGCTGGCCGCAGGACCCCGGGCTGATCTTCACCGAGCGCCGCGCCGACCTCAGGCGCCACGCCGGTGAGATCTCCTTCCCCGGCGGCCGCCGCGACCCCGGCGACGCCGACCTGCAGGCGACGGCGCTGCGCGAGGCCGAGGAGGAGATCGCCCTCTCCCCGGCCCAGGTGGAGGTCGGCGAGGCGCTGCCGCCGACCCGCACCTTCGTCACCAACTACGTCGTCCACCCCTTCGTCGGCTACGTCCCGCACCCGCGGGAGCTGTCGCTGCAGCCGAACCCGACCGAGGTCGAGACCGTCCTCACCTTCTCCCTCGAGCTGCTGCGCGAGGGCTACGAGATGCGCCGCCTGATCCGGCGCGGCGTCCCCATCCACACCCCGACCTACGAGGTCGAGGGACAGCTGATCTGGGGAGCGACCGCGCGGATCTTGAGCGACCTGCTGGACAGCCTCGACTAGCTTGAAGCCTTGCCCGGCTGGGGGACGATCCGGATGTAGGGCTTCGGCTCCTCCCAGCCATCGGGGTAGGTCTCCTTTGCTTCATCGTTGGAGACCGAGCCGGCGATGATCACGTCATCGCCTTGGTTCCACTGGGCCGGGGTGGCGACTTTGTGGTTGGCGGTCAGCTGCAGCGAGTCGATCACCCGCAGCACCTCGTCGAAGTTGCGGCCGGTGGTCATCGGGTAGACCAGGATGAGTTTGATTTTCTTGTCGGGCCCGATGACGAAGACGTTGCGCACGGTCTGGTTGTCGGCCGGCGTGCGGTCGCCAGGATCGCCGGAGACGTCGGCCGGCAGCATCCCGTAGGCCTTCGAGACCTCGAAGTCGGCGTCGCTGATCAGCGGGTACTCCGGGCGAGCGCCCTGGGTCTCCTCGATGTCGTCGGCCCAGTCCTCATGTTTGTCCATCGGGTCGACAGAGAGGCCGATGATTTTCACGCCCCGCTTCTCGAACTCCGGCTCGATCCGCGCCATGTAGCCGAGCTCGGTGGTGCAGACCGGCGTGAAGTCTTTCGGGTGGGAGAACAGGACCGCCCACGAGCCGTCGATCCAGTCGTGGAACTTGATCCGGCCTTGGGTGGTATCGGCCTCGAAGTCCGGTGCTACGTCACCCAGTTGCAGAGCCATTTTTTGCCGCTCCTCTCGCGTTTTCGGCTATTACCTGAATTCTTATCCGAGTTTAGCTATTTAGGTTCGCGGGCCGGTCAGGATCTCTCTGACCGTGGTCGCGGCAGAGCGTTCCTCGGTCAAGACCTCCACCGGGATCCGCCAGGTCTGTCCGGCCGCACGCACGATCTTGCTGCCCTCCGCCGTTCCCTCGTAGACGACTCCGCGCACAGGGGTTTCGACCAGGCGCTCCATCAACCGCTCCAACCGGGGCCCGTGGATCGCCGCCAGTTCCTCCTCGCTGCCGCTGGCGCTGCCGAGCAGGAGGACCAACACGGCGACGTCGTTGACCAGCTCGAGGATCGTCCCCGGCCGGTCGGGATCGGCCAGCGCCGGCTCGATCCCCGCCGCCTCGATCGCCTCCAGCCCCTCCTCCCGGCGGCTGGTCCCGCGCACCGCCCAGCCGTCTGCGATCAACTGCCTGCCCACGAAGCGGCCGCGGCAACCGCAACCGACGATCAGCGCCCGTGCCACTCAGCCGGCCTCGAACGGGCCCTGGCCGCGCAGCCGCACCTGCTCGTCTTCGGCGACGCTGCGGTGCAGCTCCTCCTCGGTCATCTCCGGCGCGCCGCGCCGCCGCCGGATTTCGTTCTGCGCCTCCATCATCTGGCGGATGTCGTCGATCTCGTTCTGCGCCTCGACCTCAGGCGAGCGGGTCGGGGTCCAGTCGACGAGGCTGGCCGAGCTTCCCGGGTAGTAGTGCCCGACGATCAGCAGGACGCCGACCATGAAAGCGAGCAGCGCCAGGGTCCCCAGAATGAAAAGCACTCCAGAAGGATACGGTTCGCCCCCATGCCCGAGGCATACATAGTCGAGACCGCGCGCACGCCGATGGGTGCCTACCGCGGCGCCCTCTCCGGCGTCCGCCCCGACGACATGGCAGCCCACGTGATCGCCGCCGTGGTCGAGCGCAGCGGCGTCGACCCGGCATCGATCACCGATGTCTATTTCGGCGCCGCCAACCAGTCCGGCGAGGACAACCGCGACGTCGCCCGCATGGCGGCGCTGCTGGCCGGGCTGCCGCAGAGCGTGCCCGGCGCCACCGTCAACCGCCTCTGCGCCTCCGGCCTGGAGGCGGTCAACAGCGCCGCCCGGGCGATCAAGGCAGGCGAGGGCGACTTCTACCTGGCCGGCGGGGTCGAGTCGATGAGCCGCGCCCCCTGGGTGGTCGAGAAGCCCGAACGCGGACTGCCGCGCGGCCCGCAGACGATGCACGACACCACCCTCGGCTGGCGGATGATCAACCCGCGGATGGCGGAGCTGGGCGTCTCGACCGAGTCGATGGGCGAGACCGGCGAGAACGTCGCCGAGCGCTACGAGATAAGCCGCGAGGACCAGGACGCCTTCGCCCTGCGCAGCCATCAGCGGGCGGTTGCCGCAACCGAGGCGGGCAAGCTGGCCGAGGAGATCGTCCCGATCGAGGCCCGCCAGGGCCGCGAGACGATCCTGGTCGAGGCCGACGAGGGGCCCCGAACCGACGCCTCGCTCGAGAAGCTGGCGAAGCTGCGGCCGGTCTTCCGCGAGGGCGGCACCGTCACCGCCGGCAACGCCTCGACCCTGAACGACGGCGCCGCCTGCCTGCTGATCGCCTCCGAGCAGGGCGCCGAGGAGATCGGCGCCGAGCCGCTGGCCCGCGTCGTCGCCACCGGAGTCGCCGGCGTCGACCCCGCCTACATGGGGATCGGGCCGGTGGAGGCGGTTCCCCGTGCCCTCGCCAACGCCGGCCTCGAGATCGACCAGATCGACCTCTTCGAGCTGAACGAGGCCTTCGCCTCGCAGGTCCTCGCCAGCGCCCGCCGGCTCGGCATCGACGAGGAGCGGCTGAATGTCAACGGCGGCGCGATCGCCCTCGGCCACCCGCTCGGCTGCTCCGGCGCCCGCCTCGCCGGCACCCTCGTCCGCGAGTTGCGCCGCCGCAACGGCAGGTACGGCGTGGCGACCCTCTGCGTCGGCGTCGGCCAGGGGCTCGCCACCGTCTTCGAAGCCGTCTGACCGCTCGATACCACTAGGGTGGTGGGGTGATTTCGGCCCGGGGAAACCACAGCGGACGGGTTTCGGCGGCGCTCTGCGGCGCCGCCCTCATCCTGCTCGCCCTCGTCCTCCCCGCCACCGCTGCCGCCGACGGCGAGGCCCAGGCCTCGATCATCAACGGCCACGGCGCCACCATCGAGGAATTCCCCTCGCTCGCCTACATCGAGGCGCACCAGGGCAACAGCGGCTTCGCCTGCACCGGCACGGTCGCCTCGCCGCGGGTCATCCTCACCGCCGCCCACTGCGTCGAGGACATCGAACGCGGCATCTTCACCCCCGCCGGCCAGTACGCCGTGGCGACCGGCACGACCACGATCGGCAAAGCCCTGCGGGAGAACGTCTTCAAAGTGGTCGAGACCCACGTCTTCCCCGGGTTCGACCCCGGCAGCCTGCGCGGCGACGCCGCCATCCTCGTCCTCGACCGGCCGACCCCCGCACCGCCGATCGCCCTCGCCGGCCCCACCGACGCCGCCCTCTACGGCGGCGGCGCAACGCTCCAGCTGGCGGGATGGGGACTGACCAAGGCCGACGCCAGGAACGGCCCCGAAACCCTGCGCGCGACGACCCTGACCATCCAGTCGCCGACTTCCTGCGGAACGCTGACGCGCCGCATCTACCCCCAGTTCTCCGCCGCCACCCAGTTCTGCGCCCTCGACGCACCGGCGAAGAAGAGCGGCGGCTGCTTCGGCGACAGCGGCGGCCCCGGAATCGGGCAGCGCGCCGACGGCACCCCGGTCGAGCTGGGGATCATCAGCACCGGCGGCCCCTTCTGCAACACCAGGTTCCCCAACGTCCTGACCCGGGTCGACACGGTCTCCGGCTGGGTCGGCGAATGGATCGCCGCGACCGAAGCGGGCGCGCCGCGGCCGGTTGCCAACCCCGCCCTGCCGCAGATGACCAGGTCCGTCGCCGAACTCTTCGCCGTCTACACCCTGCAGAACCACTTCGGGCGCGCCTTCGAACGCGCCGCCGAAGTCTTCGGCAACTGCCGTCGCGCCGGTCGCAGCAGCTACCGCTGCGAACTCGCCTTCCGCTCCGGCCGCAACCTCTACGCCGGGATCGTCACCCCCGCCTACGTCCGTCGCCAGGACGCGGTCGCCTGGCAGAGCCACTTCCGGATCGAATGGGCGGCGATCAAGTGCCTGCGCAAGAACCCGAATCGCTGCGCGATCCACACCCGCCGCGGGTAGCGGCAACCAGGTAGCCTCGGCCGCTGTGAGCACGGGCTTCGAAGAGCTGGCCAGCGTCGACGGGACGATTGCCCCGACCGCCGCCGCGACCGTCCCCCTCAAGGACGACGGGCTCTACCGCGGCGACGGCGCCTTCGAGGTGATCCGGCTCTACGGCGGCAAGCCGTTCGCCCTCGTCGACCACCTCGACCGCCTGGGCCGCTCCGCCGCCGCGATCCAGCTCGAGTTCGACCGCGGCGCCATGGAAGCCGAGATCGCGGCGCTGCTCGCGCAGGCCGGCCCGGTCGAGGGCCAGCTGCGGCTGATCGTCACCCGCGGCGGCCGCCGGATCGCCGCCACCGAGCCGATCCCCGCCCACCCCGAGACGCTGACCCTGGCCACCGTCACCTACTCCCCCGGCGTCATCCTCGACGGCGTCAAGTCGCTCTCCTACGCGGCGAACATGCAGGCGACCCGGATCGCCAAAGGCAAGGGCGCTGACGAGGCGGTGCTGATCCGGCCCAACGGGACCGTGCTCGAGCCGCCCACCTCCTCGATCTTCTGGGTCTCGGCCGAAGGCGAGCTGCGGACGCCGGCGCTCGACGACGGCGTGCTCGAGTCGATCACCCGCGACCGGATGATCAAGGCGCTGAAGGTCGAAGAGGGCAGCTGGCACGTCGACGACCTGCACGGCGCCGGCGAGGCGTTCCTCGCCTCGACCACGCGTGAGATCCAGGCCGTCGCCTCGGTCGACGGCCGCGTCTTCGCCGCCGCCCCCGGTCCGCGCACCCGCGAGGCCCAGGAAGCCTTCGCCGAGACCCTGGGCCGCGAGCTGCGGGAACTCTGAGCATGGACTTCACCTACAGCGACGAGCAGAAGCTGATCCGCGAAGCGGCGCGCGAATTCGCCGAGCGCGAGATCCTGCCGAACGTCCGCGACAACGACCGCGAGGGCCGCTTCGACCGCGAGCTGGCGCGCAAGCTGGGCGAGGTCGGCTTCCTCGGCGCGCCGGTGGCCGAAGAGTACGGCGGCCGCAGCCTCGATTACGTCAGCTACGGCCTGATCGCCGAGGAGATCGGCCGCGCCGACTCCTCGGCCCGCACCGTCGTCTCGGTCATCACCTCACTGGTCGCCGGGCCGATCGAGAAGTGGGGCACCGAGGAGCAGAAGCAGCGGTGGCTGCCGCGGCTCTGCTCGGGCGAAGGCCTCGGCTGCTTCGGCCTGACCGAGCCCGACACCGGCTCCGACGCCGCCAACCTCCGCACCCGCGCCACCAAGACCGACGGCGGCTGGTCGATCAGCGGCCAGAAGATGTGGATCAGCCTCGGCAACTACTCCGAGTTCGCGCTGATCTTCGCCCAGACCGACCCGGCGCTGAAATACCGCGGCCTCGCCGCCTTCATCGTCCCCACCGACAGCGAGGGCTTCACGACGCAGGAGATCCACGGGAAGCTCGGCCTGCGGGCCTCAGACACCGCCGAAATCTCCCTCGACTCGGTCGAGGTCGGCGACGAGGCGCTGCTCGGCGAGGTCGGCGACGGCTTCAAGGTGGCGATGAGCGCCCTCGAAAACGGCCGCTACAGCGTCGCCGCCGGCTGCGTCGGCATCTGCGAAGGCTGCGTCCAGTCCTCGGTCGACTACGCGAAGGAACGCAAGCAGTTCGGCGTTCCCCTCGCCCGCTTCCAGCTGGTCCAGGAGATGATCACCGAGATGATCCTCAAGCGCGACGCCAGCCGGATGCTGGTCCTCCGCGCCGGCCTCTTGAAGGACGAAAAGAAGCCGAATGCGACCGAGACCTCGGTCGCGAAGCTGTTCGCGACCGAGTCGGCGGTCGAGTGCGCCAACCTGGCGATCCAGGTGCATGGTGGCGCCGGATACGTCGACGACTACCCGGTCGAGCGCTACCTGCGCGACGCCCGCGTCACCACCCTCTACGAGGGCACCTCGCAGATCCAGAAGCTGATCATCGGCCGCGCCGCGACCGGGATCAACGCGATGCTGCCGCTGCAGGAGTCCTGAGCCTTGGCCCTCGTCGAGGTCGCGATCGACGAATTCCACGTCGCCCTGGTGCGGCTGAACCGGCCGGAGGCCCGCAACGCCCTCTCGCAGGAGATGCGCGAGGAGATCGCCGCCAGTCTGGAGCGGCTCGACGCCGACCCCGAGGTGCGCTGCATCGTCCTCGCCGGCAGCGACGAGTTCTTCGCCGCCGGCGCCGACATCCGGGCGATGGCCGAGCGGCCGGTCGACGCTCCGCCCGATCCCAAGGGGATGGAGTTCTGGAAGCGCCTCGCGTCGATCGGGACGCCGACGATCGCCGCCGTCTCCGGCTACGCCTTCGGCGGCGGCTGCGAGCTGGCGCTGGCCTGCGACATGATCGTCTGTGACGAGAAAGCCCGCTTCGGCCAGCCGGAGATCACCCTCGGGATCATCCCCGGCGGCGGCGGCACTCAACGCCTGGCGCGAGCCGTCGGCAAGCAGCGGGCGATGGAGTACGTCCTCACCGGCCGCCGCTGGGACGCGAAGACCGCGTTTCGCTGGGGGCTGGTCAACAAGGTGGTCGGCAAAGGCGCCTGGCTGACCGAGGCGATCGAGCTCGCCCGGGTCGTCGCCGAGCGCCCGCCGCTGGCGGCGCGGCTGGCGAAAAGGGCGGTGCTGACGGCCCAGGAGACGAGTCTCGCCGACGGCCTCGTCGCAGAGCGTGAGCTGTTCGACGAGGCGATGGCGAGCGAGGACCGGGTCGAGGGGATGAACGCCTTCCTCGAGAAACGCGAGCCGCGCTTCCAGGGCCGGTGAAGGTCTCCCGCGTCGGCGTCGTCGGTGCCGGGACGATGGGCCGCGGGATCGCCCAGGTAGCGGCGCTCGGCGGCTACGAGACCGTCCTCTTCGACGCCGCCCCGGGGGTCGCCGAGGAAGGCGCCGGCGCCTTGCGCGAAGCGCTCGACAAGGGCGCTGTCCGCGGCCGCTGGAGCGCCGACGAGGCGAAGGCCGCCGCCGCCCGGGTCGAGACGGCGACCGAGATCGACGACCTGCGCGGCTGCGAGATGGCGATCGAGGCGGCTCCCGAGAACGTGGAGCTGAAGCGCGAGATCTTCAGGGGCCTGGCAGGCACGCTCGGCCCCGATGCCGTCCTCGCCTCCAACACCTCCTCCCTGCGCGTTACGGAGATCGCCGCCGGCGTCCCGCGGCCCGAGCGCGTCGTCGGCATGCACTTCTTCAACCCGCCGGCGCTGATGAAGCTGGTCGAGGTGGTCGCCGCCGAGCGCTCCTCCGAGGAGGCGCTGGCGGCGGCGACCGAGGTCGCCGAGTGGATGGGCCGCACCCCGATCCGCGCCAAGGACAGCCCTGGCTTCGTCGCCAACCGCCTCGCCCGACCCTTCTCGCTGGAGTCGCTGCGGATGCTCGGCGACGGCCTCGCCGACGCCGCCACGATCGACCGCGCCGTCCGCCTCGGCGGCGGCTTCCGTATGGGCCCGTTCGAACTGCTCGACCTGATCGGCCTCGACGTCAACCTCGAGATCGCCCGCTCCTTCTTCCGCCAGGGCGGCGAACCGGAGCGCTGGCGCCCGAGCCCGATCCAGGAACGACTCGTCGCCGAAGGCCGTTTCGGTCGCAAGAGCGGCCAGGGCTACTACGAGTACGGCGAGGGCCACGAGCGCGAGCCGGACCCGGACCTGGAGATCGACGCCCCCACCCTCGATCCCGATGAGCTGGCCAAGATCGATCCGGCCGCCGAGGCGGTTCTGAGCCGCCTCTTCGCCCAGATCGCCAACGAGGCCGCCTTCGCCCTCGAAGAGGAGATCGCCTCGCCCGCGGACATGGACACCGCGATGCGGCTCGGCTTCAACTGGCCGCTGGGGCCGCTCGGCATCGCCGAGCTGATCGGGCCGGAGCGGGCGGCCGACCTGCTGGAGCGGCTGCAGGCGGAGAAGGGCGCGGCCTACGCGCCGGCGCCGCGGCTGCGTTCGCTCAGCCGCTGAGGCGCATCATCACCTCGTCCACGTAGCACCAGCTCCAGTCTTCGCCCGGCTCGGCCGAGCGGATGATCGGGTGCCCCGTGTCCTGGTGATGGGCGGTGGCGTGCTTGCCGGGCGAGTTGTCGCAGCAGCCGATGTGGCCGCAGGTCTGGCACATCCGCAGGTGAACCCACTGCATTCCCATCGCCAGGCACTCCTCGCAGCCCTCGACCTCGTCGGGGAGGTTCAGGTAAGTGACCGAGTCGAGATGGGAGCAGGGGGAGCTCACACGCCCAAGATATATCGAAAGAGCTACCGCCCCTCGATAACTAAGGATTTCTTATTCAAGAACCGGGGAGCCGGCTCAGGAGCCGGTGGCGATCTCGGCCGGCTCGCCACCGGGCATCCAGTGTGCCTCGACCGGCACGTCGGCGTCGCGCAGGTAACGCTCGGCGTCGAGCGCCCCCATGCAGCCCGTCCCTGCCGCGGTCACGGCCTGGCGGTAGGTGTGGTCGACGACGTCGCCGACCGCGAAGACGCCCGCCAGGTTGGTGCGGGTCGAGCCCGGCTCGGTGACGATGTAGCCGTCCTCGTCGGTGTCGACCTGGCCCTTGGCAACCTCCGAGCGAGGGACGTGGCCGATCGCCACGAAAGCGCCGTCGGCCGCGATCTCCTCCTCCTCGCCGGTCTCGGTGTTGCGGAGGCGGACCTTCTCGAGCTTGCCGCTCTCGCCGGCGACGAACTCCTCGGCCACGAACGGGGTCTTGAGGTCGATGTTGTCCTTTTCGCGGGCGCGGTCGAACATGATCTTCGAGGCGCGGAACTCGTCGCGGCGGTTGACGATCGTCAGCTCGCTGGCGAACTTGGAGATGAAGATCGAGTCCTCCATCGCCGAGTCGCCGCCGCCGATCACGATCACCTTCTGGTCCTTGAAGAAGGCTCCGTCGCAGACACCGCAGGTGGAGACGCCGCGGCCGCCGAGCTCGATCTCGCCGGCGACGCCCAGCCGTTTCGGCTCCGCCCCCATCGCCAGGATCACGGTCTTGGCGCGGTGCTCCTCGTCGCCGAGGAAGACCTTCTGCACGCCGCCGTCGGAGAGCTCGACCCGGTCGACGTCGTCGGTGACGAAGCGGGTTCCGAAGCGCTCGGCCTGGGCGCGGAACTGGGCCATCATCTCCGGCCCCATGATCCCCTCCGGGTAGCCGGGGTAGTTCTCGACGTCGGTCGTGTTCTGCAGCTGGCCGCCCCACTGGAAGCCCTCAAACACGAGCGGCTCGAGGTTGGCCCGCGCGGTGTAGAGCGCCGCCGTATAGCCGGCCGGCCCCCCACCGATGATGATCACGTTCTCGACCTTCTTGTTCTCAGTCATTTTCGCCGCCTGAAGTCTAATACTTTACTTTTTATAGTAGCTCTCCGGACGGTCGAAGGCAATCTCTGCGACCTCGTCCACAGGGGAGTGGGCCTCGCCGCCGCGGTCGATCGGCTGGCCCTCCTGTTCCCAGCGGTGGACCGTGTGGCGGAGCTGGAAGAAGGCGAAGATACCCGGCGGGATCGGCATCCAGAAGGCGACCAGGCGGAAGATCAGGACCGCCGGGAAGACGGTCTCCTCGGGGATGCCGAAGAGGACGAAGGCGCCGATCATGCCCGCGTCGACCGCCCCCACCCCGGCCGGGGCCAGCGGAAACAGGTTGGCAACCATGCCGAGGAAGAACCCCTGGACCACCACCGCCAGCGGCACGTGCACGCCGAAGGCGTGAAACGAGGCCCACAGCACGCCGATGCTGGCCGCCCAGAAGCCGGCGGCGCCGATCACCGCCAGGCCGCCGCGGCGAGGATGGGCGAAGAGGCCGAGGGCGAAGCGGAACCCTTCGCCCAGCGTCGCCGGCACCTTGCCGGCGGTGCGCAGCCAGTTGCGCGAGCGTTCGCTGTGGGCGAAGCGGGCGAGGCGGCGGTCGGAGTCGGGCGGGATGAACGCGACGAGCACGCCGAGGATCAGCAGCAGGCCGGCGACGGCGGCGGGGATGATCGTCAGCTCGACCGAGCTCTTGCCGTTCAGGACCCCGGTCCGCAGCAGCACCCCGAAGACGATCAGGGCGATGGGATAGAAGGCGTAGTGAAGGGAGACGAAGGCGACCATCCGCCGCGCCACGTCGCGCCGCGGCATCCCGGCTTTGCGCAGCGCCCAGTAGGTGACGGCGATGCCGCCGGCGCCGCCGGCCGAGAAAAGCAGCGTGCCCGCCACTCCGGCCATGTTGATCTCGTAGGTCTCCTTCCAGGTCAGCCGCAGCGCGTCGCCGCCGACCACCGCCTTGAAGAGGGCGATGTAGGTCGCGTAGGCGACGACGTTGAAGCCGATCGCGATCCCGATCCAGAGCGGGTCGGCGTCGTCGAGCTTGCCCAGCGCGTCGCCGAGCCCGACCAGCTTCGGAAAGAGGAAGTAGATCCCGCCGAGCAGGATGAAGACGACGACGATGGTCTGGATCAGCCGCCGGGTCGTGAAAATCGGCATTTCGGCGAGGCGGTTGTTGCCGTTCGCCGAGTCTTCCGGAGACACCCCCGGGAAACTACCCGCTGGCGATCCTCTCCAGACGCTGCAGTACCCCGTTTACCCCGCTAACGAGGGGTTCCGCCAACGGCTCGCCCTTGCGGACGGCGGCCACCAGGGCAGCGCCGGCGAGCAGATCGGTGACGTAGTGCTCGCCGAGGTAGACGAGGGCGAAGCCCAGCGTGCCGGCGTATCCCCAGCCGAGCGCCCCCTCGACCTTGCCCGCTTCCGACAGCGAGAGCGCCGCCTGCAGCGAGGTGGCGAAATGCAGCGAGGGCATTGCCGCCCAGGGGTTGCCGCCAAGCGCGTCGTAGAGCCGCTCCCAGGCCCGGCCCCAGGTCGGTTCGCCGACCTCGACCATGATCCGCCGCACCTCTTCCCCGGTCAGGCCCTGCTCGGAGGACCACCACGGCGGCGCGGTCGGGACCGCGAAGTAGACGACGCAGCCGAGGTCGAAGACCGCCGCCATCTGCCGCGCCGCCCGCGGGAAGCGGTCGTTGTGGCGGACCAGGATCAGGGCCAGCGAGGCGTAGGGCTCGATAAACCAGAGCCAGTGGGTCCAGGTAAGGACCTTGTTGAGGACCCCGACCCCGGGGCGACCGGCGAAGGCACGCTGCAGACGGGCATTGGGCAGGCGGCCGGCGCCGATCGTCCGGTCGACGCGGATCGGGTAGCGGGTCTTGAGCCGCCGGCGCAGGCGCTCGGGGTCGTCGAAGGGCAGCTCGTGGGCAACGGTGAAGGCCCACATCTGCAGCGCGTAGAGGGCGACGTCGCGTCGCTTGGAGCGCGGCTGCAGCACCGCCAGGCCCAGCGGGCCGGCCGCGACCGCGGCCACGGTCACCCCGGTCGGGAGCCGCAGGCGCTTGCGCAGGAAGGGCACCGCGACCGCGGCGCCGATCGCTGCGACCCCGCCGGCCTGCACCGTGAGGCGGAGCGCATTCGATGGCCGGGAGCGCCTCCTCATGAGGCTGGCGAGTATAGGTCGGCAACCCGAAAGCGGCCGGAAGCCGCGGCGCCGCCCCGCGTGAATAGAATGGCCGCGCTTTGGCGCCCCATTCCCCTGGCACTGACCAGATCGACACCCTGCTTTGGATCGGCATCGTCGCCGCCGCGATCCTCATGGTCGCGGTCACCGTCGCGCTGCTCTATGTCGTGCGGCGCTTCCGCTCCGAGCGCGGCGCCCAGCCGCGCCAGCTGCTCTCCGGCCGCCGCCTGCAGTTCCGGGTCGGCGCCGTCCTCACCTTCTTCGCCGCTTTGCTCTTCGTCCTCGGCATCGTCTTCACGGACAACGCGCGGGAAAAGCCGCAAACCGGCGACGCCGGGCTTGCGTCGTTGAAATCTGAGCCGCTGAAGATCAAGGCGACCGGCCAGCAGTGGCTGTGGCGCTACGACTACCCGAACGGCGCCTTCTCCTACTACAAGCTGGTCGTCCCGGCCGACACCGCGGTCGAACTGGAACTGCTCTCGACCGACGTCGTGCACACCTGGAACGTCGCCGAACTGGCGCGCAAGGCGGACGCCGTCCCCGGCAAGACCAACCGCGTCTTCTTCACCACCGACGACGAAGGCAGCTACGTGGGCGACTCGGCGACCCTTTCCGGGCAGGCTTACGCAGCGATGCGGACCGAGGTCGACGTCGTCTCGCCGGAGGAGTACGAATCCTTCGTCGAAGCCCAGAAAGAAGACATCCAGACCGCGCAGGACCGGGTCGTCGAACTGATCGAAAACGGAGAAACTCCATGAGCCCCAGCCCGCGCCCCGAGCTCGCCGCCGAGGGCTTCCCGCCCAGCCGCCCGCGCTGGCAGGAGCTGGCGACCTCCGCCGATCACAAGGACGTCGGTCGGATCCTCATCACCGGCGCGCTCGGCTTCCTCTTCATCGCCCTGATCGAGCTGCTGCTGATGCGGATCCAGCTGCTGGTGCCGGAGAACACCTTCCTCAGCCCGGTCACCTTCAACCGCATGCTCTCCCTCTACGGCGCCAGCGCGGTCTTCTTCTTCGCCCTGCCGCTGGCGATCGGCCTCTTCTACTACGTCGCGCCGCTGCAGATCGGCGCCCGCGGCACGGCGCTGCCGCGCCTGGGCCAGACCGGCGCCGGCCTCTGGGTCGCCGGCGCCGCGGTTCTCTACGCCGGCTTCCTCTTCACCCCCTCCGAGGCGGGCGTCAACCCGCTGCCGCCGCTGAGCGAGAGCGCCTTCCTCTCCAACAACGGCGTCGACGCCTGGGCCGCCGCAACCGGCCTGGCGACTCTCGGCTTCCTCTTCCTCTCGATCAACCTCGTCGCGACGCTGCGGACGATGCGGGCGCCCGGCCTGGCCTGGCGCCGCCTGCCCGTCTTCGCCTGGGCGGCGGCCGTCTCCTCCTGGCTGATGGTCGTGATCGGCCCGGTCCTGCTGGCGGCGCTGACGATGCTGATGATCGACCGCAACTACGACGGAATCTTCTTCGCCGACGGTGCCGGCGGCGCGCCGCTGCTCTGGCAGCACCTGAGCTGGATCTTCTTCACCGGCACCTACATGCTGGTCCTGATCTTCGCCTTCGGCGCGATCGCCGAAATCGCCACTGCATTCGCCCGCAAACCGCTCTTCAACCGCACCGTGGTGATGGCCTCGCTGGCGGCGATCGCGGCGATCGGCACCCTGGCCTGGCTGCAGAACATGCTGACGGCGCCGATCGGCATCGGTTGGATGTACTTCGGGATGCTGATGGCGCTGGCGCTGATCGTCCCCTTCGGGCTCGTGATCTTCAACCTGATCGCCACCATGGCCGGCGGCACCCTGCGGATGCGGCCGCCGCTGCTGTTCGCGCTCGGCGCGATCTTCGCGATCTCGATCGGCCTCGCATCCGAGGTCTGCCACTCGCTGGTCGCCGCCGCCTGGAAGGTGAAGAACACGACCGACGCCACCGCCGCCACCCACTTCGCGCTGATCGGCGGCTCCGTCTTCGGCGGCTTCGCCGCGCTCCACTACTGGTTCCCGAAGATGACCGGGCGGACGATGGGCGAGAACCTCGCCCGCATCTCGTTCTGGACGATCCTCGTCGGCCTGCTGCTCGGCTTCGTGCCGCTCTTCTTCGCCGGCACCTTCGAGGGCCAGGTGGTCGACGCCTACAAGTACTTCGGCGACACCGGCGTCACCGCCTACAACGTGATCTCCTCGATCGGCGTCCTCGTCCTCTTCGTCGGCATCCTGCTGACGCTCCTCAACGCGATCTTCAGCCGCGAGGGCGGCGCCGAGGCCGGCCACGACCCCTGGGGCGGCGACACGCTCGAGTGGTTCACGCTCTCGCCGCCCGAGCCGCACAACTTCGACGTCCTCCCGGACGTCCGCAGCGACCGTCCCCTGCGCGACATCCGCAAGGCGATCGGCAACCGCACCCGCCGCAGCGAGCAGGCGGCAGCGCGGGAATCGCAGCCGGTAGCCTGAGCGCCATGCAATCCGGCGCCGGCGCGCATACCGCGCCCAACCCGACGGCGGCCACCCGTTCCCTCCTTCCCACCGTCGTCCGCGACTACCTGACGCTGACCAAGCCGAAGGTGCAGTCGCTGCTGCTCTTCACCACGGTGACGACGATGTACGTGGCCGGCGATCCCTCGCCGGGCCTGATCTTCCTCACCTGCCTGGGCGGCGCCCTCTCCGCCGGGGGCGCCGGGGCGATCAACCACGCGGTCGACCGCGACATCGACCGCACGATGGCCCGCACCGCGACCCGTCCGGTCGCCTCGGGCCGCGTCTCCGCCCGCGCCGCGACGATCTTCGGCCTCACCCTCGCGACCGCTTCGTTCCTGCTGCTCTCGCTGACCGTCAACCCGCTGGCGGCGACGCTCTCGCTCTCCGGCTTCGTCGGCTACGTCGGCGTCTACACCCTCTGGCTGAAGCGCCGTACGCCGCAGAACATCGTCATCGGCGGCGCCGCCGGCGCCGTGCCCCCGCTGGTCGCCTGGGCGGCCGTGACGGGCGAGCTCAGCGGCATGGCCTTCTACATGTTCGCGATCGTCTTCTTCTGGACCCCGCCGCACTTCTGGGCCCTCTCGCTGCTGATGAAGGACGAGTACGCCAAGGCCGGCATCCCGATGCTGCCCGTGGTCCGCGGCGAGGACGAGACCCGGCGCCAGATCCTCCTCTACACCGTCCTCCTCTACGCGGTCACCCAGCTGCCCTTCTGCGCCGGCGGCCTCGGCGTCGCCTACGTCATCCCTTCGATCCTCCTCGGCGGCGCCTTCATCGCCTTCGCCGTCAAGCTCCTCCGCACCGCCGACCGCCGCTGGGCCCTGCGGACCTACCTCTTCTCCCTGGCATATCTCGCCCTGCTGTTCCTCTCGATGGCCATCGCGGCCAACGTGTAGCGGGACTGATAGAACTCCGCCTAATGGATCGTGAATCTGCACGCAGGCAGCTGAGCGCGGGGCTCGTAGCCGGAGGCATCGCCGCCGGGGTCTTCGCCCTCTCGTTCGTCGCCGCCTTCCTCTACATCGCCGCGTAAGCCATGGCCGATCACCGCCAAGTGCCCGAGCCGGGCGAGACCATCTACACGCCGCGACCCTCGTGGGCGCCCGTCTTCTTCGCGGCCGGCGTCCTCGGCCTCGTCTGCGGCACCTTCGCCTCCGGCTTCATCTTCCAGCCCCTGATCTGGGGCATCCTCGGCGCGATCTTCCTGCTCGCCGCCTTCCGCAGCATCGTCCGCGGCTCGGTCCGCGACTACTACCGCCTCCCCCGCCGCCAGGAGACCCGCGGCGCTGCGCTGCCGGTAGAAACGATCAGCGGCCCGCCCCGCTGAAACTCAGCCCGGCAGCGGCATTTCAGAGGTAGCTCCGTCGCTGGTCCAGCAGCGGACGATGTCGCGCATCGAGAGGACGCCGACCGGCTCGCCGCCGTCGAAGACGACCAGGTGACGGACGTTGCGACGCGACATCTCCGCCGCGGCCCGCTCCAGGCTCCATTCGGGCGCCGCGGTGAGGACGCCCTCGCTCATGTGGTCGGCGACGCGCTCGAGCGCCGGGTCCTGACCCTGAGCGACCGAGATCAGCAGATCGCGCTCGGTGAGCATCGACGGGGTAGCCAGCTCGGCGTCGATCACCAGCGCCGCCCCGGTCCCCTTCTCGACCATCTTCTCGGCCGCCTCGCGCAGCGTGTGGGACGGACCCACGGTCAACGTGATCTCCGACATCCCGTCCCTCACCTGCATCTGCGGCCTCCCGTCAGTTCGATTTCAGAGTTAGTGCGATTTGGCTCAAGCATAGTCGACCCAGGCGCTGGGACGACACGCTTCCCGGCAGCCCTGACATATAGACTCTCGCCCGCATCACACCCCATGGATCGCCTTCCGAAACTCATCATGCCGCTGCTCGCCCTCGTGGCGCTGTCCGCACTTCTGGTGGTCGCTTCCGGCTGCGGGACGACCGACGCCGACCCGCAACGCGGTCGCACGCTCTTCATCCAGAAATGCGGTACCTGCCACGCCCTGGCGCAGGCGGGAACCACCGCGCAGACCGGCCCGAACCTCGACCACGCGTTCGCCGCGGCGCGCGAAGAAGGCAACGATTCGGACACGATCGAGGGAGTCGTCAAAGCGCAGGTCGAGTACCCGCGCCCGAAAACCGCTAACACCGCCGTCTCGATGCCGGCCGACATCGTCACCGGCCAGGACCTCGACGACGTCGCCGCCTACGTCGGTGAATGGGCCGGCGTGCCCGGCGCGGCGCCGCCGAAGGTGGCGGGCGGCCCCGGCGCCCAGGTCTTCGCCAACAACGGCTGCGGCGGCTGCCACACCTTCGCCGCGGCTGAATCGGGCGGGGTAACCGGCCCCAACCTCGACGAAGTGCTGCCGGGCGAGACCCAGGCCCACGTCGAAGAAATGGTCAAGGACCCGAACGCGGAAATCGCGAAAGGCTACCCGCCCAACGTGATGCCCCAGAACTACGAGCAGATCCTCTCTGCGAAAGAAATCGAAGACCTCGTCAAGTACCTGCTCGAAAACGCGGGCGGCGGGTCTTCCAGCTCCAAAGGCTGAGCGAGGCGGCCGAACGGCCGCTGCCATGATGGACCCTGGATGCGGGAACGCCTGAAAAGCCGCCTCGAGATCTCCCCGACACGCTATGCGCAGGTCACGCTGGTCGCCCTCGCGGCCCTCTCCCTGATCGTCCTCACCGGCGCGGGGGTGCGACTGACCGGGTCCGGGCTCGGCTGCCCGGACTGGCCCAAATGCTATGGCGGCACCACGCCGCCGCTCGAATTCCACGCGGTGATCGAGTACGGGAACCGGCTGCTGACCGGCTTCGTCGGCTTCGCCGTGATCGCCGCCAGCGTCCTCGCCTTCTTCCGCAGGCCCTATCGCTGGCACCTGGCGGTCTTCGGCGCGCTGCTGCCGCTGGGAGTGGTCGGGCAGGCGGTGCTCGGAGCGCTGGTCGTCAAGTACCACCTGGCGCCCGGGCTGGTGATGAGCCACTTCATCCTCTCGATGATGCTGCTCGACGCGGCCTTCGCGCTCGCCTGGTGCTCGCGCTACGAACCCTGGGAGCGGCGCCGTTCTCGCGATCGCCTCAGCGTCTGGGCGGTGCGGGCGCTGATCCCGCTCGGGCAGCTGACGATCCTCGCCGGCACGATTGCCACCGCCTCGGGCCCCCACGCCGGCGCCCACGAAGGGCAGCTGGTCCACCGTTTCGATTTCGAGGGCACGGGGACCCTGGAGTGGGTCGTCCAACGCCACGCCGTGATCGCGGCGATCTACGGCGTGGCGGCGATTGCCGTCTGGTTCCTGCTGCGGCGCCCAGGGGCAGACAGGCGGGCCTTGAAGCCCTTGACCCTGGTGATCGGCCTCCTCGCCCTACAGGGCGCGATCGGCGGTATCCAGTGGGCGCTGGAGCTTCCCGCCGGCATCGTCTGGGTCCACATCGCGATCGCCACCGGCAACTGGCTGGCGATGCTGTGGACGGTCGCGGCCGCCGGCCGCCTCGAGCCCAGGTCGGAGTCCTCCCCCCAGCGCTCCGGAGAGGCCGAGCAGCCGGCTCCCGCGGCGGCGGGATCCCTCTAGGGCTTGCTCCCCTTCTGGCTCTCGATCGCCGCTCTGAGCCTCGTCCAGGCCGCGCTGGTGGCCGCTCCCCGCGCTCCCTCCCTGGCCCTCCTGGAGCGTCTGCAGAGCCGCTGGTGGGCCTTGGTGCTGCCGCTCTCGATCGTCGTCGTGGTCGCGGCGATCGCGCTCGAATCGGCCAGCGCCCGCTTCCTCACCTACCTGGCGCTTGTGGCGGTGCCGCCCCTGGCGGCAGCCGCTCTCGGCCGGCTGGTCCGCGGCGGGCGCCCCGCGTGGGCCCTCGGGGTCATCCCCCTTTTCGGGATCGCCTGGGCGGCCGAGGGCTCGCTCGGCGGCGAGACCGCGGCGCTCGCCCTCTCGGCCCTGGCCTGCGTCAGCCTCGGCTGGCTGGTCGCCTGCGTCGTCCCGCCTCGCTGGCTGAAGCTGGGGATCTACGTGATGGCCGCGGTCGACGCCTACCTGATCGCCACCAACCTCCTCCAGGAGCCCAACGCGACCCTCAACGCGGCGGCGCCGGCCGCCGACCTGCCCCGGCTCCAGTTTGCCTCCTTCGGCTCGGCGGTGATGGGCTTCGGCGATCTCTTCATCGCGGCGACCCTCGGCGCCCTACTCGCCTCCGACCGCCACCTGCAGCTCCAGGGCGCCGCGCTGGCAGCGGTCATCTGCCCCGCCTTCGACCTGCTCTTCTTCTTCGTCGACCAGACTCCGGCGACGGTCCCGATCGCGCTGACGCTGGCGTCGCTGGAGCTACTGCAACGCCGCCCGGTCAGATCTGGATAGCCACCGTGATGAAGCCGGCAACGAACGCCGAAGACATCGTGACGGCGCCGAAGATGATGGCCTTCTGAACCATTTCAATTCCGCTGCCCAGCCGGTCGAGTTGTTTGTCGACCTGCTCAAAGCGCTTGTCGACCTGCTCGAAACGTTTATCGACCTGCTCGAAGCCCTCTTTCATCTCGCTCCGCACCGCATCGACGCGTTTGCCGGTCTCGACGAATTTTTCGTCGGCGCGGTCGAAGCGTTCGTCCATCCGCTTCCCGAACTCGTCGAGGCGCTCGTCGGTCCAGCTCTCCCTGACCATGGTCTGCATGCTGCCAGACTACAGAGCAAGGTGCAACATTTTGTCTACGAAGGTTGATTCTTTGCGCCAACTTCGCGACGTTTCTGCGCCGCCCACCGGTATCCGTAAATGCAGCCGGCAATAACGATCACCAGACCCAACAGCGACCCCACCAGCGGCCGCGTCAGCAGCGTCACCGCAACCACCAAAGCCCCCGCGATCCCGACGATCACGACCCATTTGAAGACGGCGGCCTCGTTGAGCCTCATTGCGACATGCTGAGACGGCGAAAATCAAGCCTGGCAAGGACGCAGGGAGGGAAGTGTGCTCCGCACACGACCGACCGAGGACGCCGCCAGGCGCCGATTTGCAGCCGTCTCAGAGGATGTAGACGGTTACGTAGACGATGATCCACATGATGTCGACGAAGTGCCAGTAGATGCCTGGCACCTCGACGCCGAGGTGGTCCTTCTCCGCGGGGCCGAAGTGGCCGCGGAAGGCGCGGATCGTCGCGAACGAGAGCAGCATCAGGCCGACGAAGACGTGGGCTCCGTGGAGGCCGGTGAGGCTGTAGAAGATCGAGCCGAAGCCGAGGTCGCGGGCGCTGAACCCGAGGTGCACGTACTCGTTGATCTGGATGAAGAGGAAGGTCGCGCCAAGCAGCCAGGTCGCGACCAAGCCCAGTTTCAGGCCGGCGCGGTTGCCGCGGCGGATCGACTCCAGCGCGTAGTGGATCGTGAAGCTCGAGGAGACCAGGATCGCCGTGTTCATCCCCGCGACCGCCTTCGGCAGCTCGAAGGGCTCCGGCGGCCAGCTCGCCGGGTCGACGACGACGCGAAGGAAGAAGTAGGAGGCGAAGAACGCCCCGAAGAGCATTACCTCGGAGACGATGAAGAGCAGGATGCCAAGCGTCTGGCGGTCGATCCGCGAGCTCTCGTTGGCCTCCGGCGGGCCGTGGTGGTGATCGGCGTGGCCGTGACCGACGGCTACGGTCGCGCTCTCCATCAGCTTGCCTCCCCTTCGGCGACGGCAGCGGCGACGGCGGTCGCGGGCCGGCCGACCTCGATGTGCTCGACGGACTTCTCGGTGATCTCCCGCACCCGGCCGATCAGGTCGTCCTCCAGCCACTGCGAGCGCTCGCCCGCGAAGGTGGAGATGAGGATGTCGTCGATCCGGTAATGCTCGATCGCGTTCTTGACCGCGAGGAAGGGATCGGGGCTCATCGGCTGGCCGGTGGCGTCGATGTCCGAGCGGTACAGCTCGGCCAGCGTCGCGGCGAGGTCCCTGACGACCTGCGGCTCGCTGACGTCCTCCGCCCGCGGGCAGATGATCGTGAAGCGGTGGGGCCGGATTCCCGCCCGGTCCTTCATCCGCGCGACGAGATCCGGTGCGGCGACGGTCTTGGTCGCCACGACCAGGGTGTGGTTGAGGTCCCAGCGGATCGCGTCGTCTTCGATCCGAACCGGGATGTGGGTCAGCTTCACCTCGGGTTCGACCCGCTCCCGGACCCACTCGACCAGGTCGCGGCGCATGAAGCCGAAGCGGGTGTCATGGAGGCAGGAGAGCAGCACCTCGCCGGGGCAGTGCGCCCGCACGGCGTCGTCGAGGGCCAGCGACGGCTCGGGGTCCATCACCTCGCCCACCGACTCGATGCCGAACTCGGCGAGCAGCGCCATCGTCACCTCGACCCGGGCGCGGGCGGCCTCGCGGATCTCGTCCGAGTCGATCAGCTGACCGACGGAAGGGTGGTTCTGCGGCGCGGCGACGACCACGCCGGATACCTGATCCTGGCGCTCGCGCACGGCCTGCAGCAGCTTGCGGCCACCGGCAACCTCGTTGAGGAAGACCAACAGCGGCTTGCGGTCCTCGGCAAGCTCAGCGCCCATCAGCTGGTTCCCACCGTGCTTTTCTCACCAGCGGGCACCTCGGCGCCCTCGGTGGTCGCTTCGCCGGCCATGATCGCGTGCTTCGCGCCGGGGATTCCGAACTCGTAGGGGCCGCCGACGACCCGCGGGATCTCGTCGAAGTTGAAGATCGGCGGCGGCGAGGAGACCTGCCACTCGATCGAGTTGGCGCGCCAGGGGTTGGCGCCGGCCTTCGGCCCGTAGCGCCAGCTGACGACCATGTTGTAGACGAAGACCAGCTGCACGGCGCCGAGCCAGAAGGCGAAGACGCTGATCAGCAGGTTCCAGTTGCCGAACTGTTCGGCGTAGTCGGCGACGCGGCGCGGCATCCCGTCCATACCGACCCAGTGCATCGGGATGAAGGTGCCCCAGGTGCCGACCAGGGTGCCCCAGAAGTGCACGCGGCCGAGTTTCTCGTCGTACATCCGGCCCGTCATCTTCGGGAACCAGTGGTAGACGCCGGCGAAGATCGTGAAGACCGAGCCGCCGAAGAGGACGAAGTGGATGTGGGCGACGATGAAGTAGGTGTCGGAGACGTGGATGTCGATCGGCACCATCCCGAGCATCACGCCCGAGATCCCGCCGATCGTGAAGGTGACGATGAAGGCGAGCGCAAACAGCATCGCGGTCGAGTAGGTGTGGATCTTGCCGAAGTAGAGCGTCCCCAGCCAGGAGAAGATCTTGATCCCGGTCGGCACCGCGATCAGCAGGGTGGTGATCATCATCGGCACCCGCAGCCAGGAGAACATCCCGGCGACGAACATGTGGTGGGCCCAGACCGAGTAGCTGAGGACGACGATCCCGATCAGCGCCAGGGCCATCAGCCGGTAGCCGAAGATCGGCTTGCGGGCGTGGGTCGATATCACCTCGGAGACGATCCCGAACCCGGGCAGCATCATGATGTAGACGGCCGGGTGGGAGTAGAACCAGAAGATGTGCTGGTAGCTGATCACGTCGCCGCCACCGGTGAAGTCGAAGAAGTTGGTGTGCAGGGCGCGGTCGAAGAGGACCATGAACTGGACGCCGGCGATGAACGGGGTCGCGGCGACGACCAGCAGCGAGGTCGAGAGGTTCGCCCAGACCAGCAGCGGCATCCGCCAGAAGGTCATCCCGGGCGCACGCATGGTGATGATCGTGACCAGGAAGTTGAGCGCGGTGGCGATCGAGGAGGCGCCGGCGAACTGGACGCCGAGGTTGAAGAACGACTGGCCCAGCGGGGCGCCGGTGGAGAGCGGCGCGTACCCGGTCCAGCCCGCGTCGAAGGCGCCGCCGGGGGCGAGGAAGCTGCCGATGAAGAGGAGCCCGGCCAGCGGCAGCATCCAGAAGCTGAGCGCGTTGAGGCGCGGGAAGGCCATGTCCGGAGCGCCGATCATCAGCGGCAGGACGTAGTTCGCGAGCCCGGCGAAGACCGGGATCACGAAGACGAAGATCATCAGCACCGCGTGCGTCGAGAAGAGGCTGTTGTAGGTCGCCGCTTCGACGATCTGGGTGCCCGGCTGGGCGAGCTCGGCCCGGATCAGCATCGCCATCAGGCCGCCGAGGAAGAAGAAGATGAAGGTGGTGACGACGTACTGGACGCCGATCACCTTGTGGTCGGTGTTGAAGCGGAAGTAGTCCTTCCAGCTCTTGGCGCCGTGCTGCGAGTGATCCTCGGGGATCGTCGGCATGCCTGCTGCCCAGCGCAGCCAGTAGTCGAAGCAGCCGAAGCCGGCGAGGAAGCCCAGCGGCGCGAGGATCGCGGGCACGATCACGTGCGGGTAGCCGGTCTGCTCGGTCTGGTAGAGCGGCAGGTCGGAGATCGCCCGCAGGGCGATGACCAATCCGAATCCGAAGGCGCCGAAGGCGACGGCGCCGATCAGGCCACGCCACCAGCCAGGTCTCTTGATCGCTTCAACCATCAGCTTTCCCCATTATGCCCCGCCGGCATCAAGAGCCGGCGGTTCGGACGTAGTGGACTCTTCGACCGCTTCCATAAGCGGTTTCGGAACTTTCT
Source organism: Solirubrobacterales bacterium (assembly GCA_036280195.1). GTDB lineage: Bacteria > Actinomycetota > Thermoleophilia > Solirubrobacterales > 70-9 > VAYN01. Next base: position 24,652 of record DASURF010000040.1, read on the forward strand.
GATCCAGGCCTTCTACCCATTCTTCGAACTTGGGCTGGGGCTCGACGACGACTTTCGCCCGCATCGTCGCGTGGCCGAAGCCGCAGAGCTCGGTGCAGACGAGCTGGTAGGTCCCGACCTTGTCGGGCGTCACCGTCGCCGTGGTCGTGATCCCGGGGACGTTGTCTTTCTTGATCCGCCACTCGGGGACCCAGAAGGAGTGGATCACGTCCAGGGCGTGCATTTTGAAGACGATCTGGCGGTTGACCGGAACGTGCAGCTCGCCTTCGGTCCAGGCGTAGTCTTTGCCCGGGTAGGCGAAGCTCCAGGCGAACTGCTGGGAGAAGACCGAGACCGTCAGGTGGTTCGGGGACTTCTCTTCGATGTCGTCGAGCACCTTCCAGCTGTAGCCGCCGGCGAAGAGGACGATGATCGTCGGGATCAGGGTCCAGGCGATCTCCAGGCGGGTGTTGCCGTGGATCGGCTCGCCGTCGGACTCGTCGCCGGGCTTCGCTTTGAATTTCCAAAGCGCGTAGAAGAGCATCACCATCACCAGCGAGAAGACGAAGGCCGAGAGCACGATCATCACGTTGAGCAGGTGATCGATCTTCGGCGCCGCCGTGGAGGCCCCCTGACCGTTCCAGTTGATCGGGACCATCACCAGCGAGATGACCGCCGTCAGGGCGATCGTCACCAGCAGCATCTTCACTATGGGCAGGCGGCCGTACATTGGGGCGGCGGGCATTCTATTGAAGCGGCGGCGGGAGGCTTTGCGGGTCCAGGTGACGCTTCGCACTAGCTGCCCGGGCGAGGCAGATCGCCGAGTTCTCCAGCGGCCGCCGCCAGCACGCCGCGGGCCACTCCCTCCCAGCTCCAGAGCCGGCTGACGGTCCCGACCAGGGCCTCGCGGGCGCGCCTCCGCTCAGCCTCCGGCAGCGACAGCCAGGCACCCAGACGCTCGGCGATCGCCTCCACCGCACCCTCCTCGACCGGGAACGAGGTCAGCGCGCCGATTTCCTCAGGCAGCGAGCCCTGCAGCTGCCGCGAGACCTCGAGCATGCCCGAGTGCCCCGCCGAAACGGGCAGCGTTCCACAGGCGGCTGCCTCGACCGCGACCATCCCGAAGGCCTCGGGGAAGGTGCTGGGCATGACCATCGCCTCGGCGCGCGGGAAGAAGGAGGCGACCTCGCGGTGCTCGAGCCGGCCGACGAACCGCACCGAGCCGGCCGCCGCCCGCGCCATCTCCGCGTAGCCGGCGGGAGGATCGGCGAGGAAAGCCGAGAGGATCGGCAGCGGTCGCTCCTCCCCGCCCTCCAGCGCCCAGCCGCGGCGGGCGATCTCACGCGCCTCCTCGAGGTCGCCGCGGTCGAGCCCCGCGAGCAGTCGCCGCAACCCCTCCTCGTAGGCGCCGAAGCCCGCCACCTCGAGGCGGACGCCAGGGTGCGCCGCTCGCACCAGCGGCCAGGCGGCGAGCAGGAGGTCGACGCCCTTGGAGACGATCAGCTTGCCGACGAAGGCGACAAGCTCCTCGCGCGCGCCGCCGGGCCGGAACTCCTCCACGTCCACCCCGGGCGGCCCCAGGCGCGTCTTCTCGCGCAGGCCGGGCACGTCGGGGAGCGTGGCCCAGAGCGACTCGGCGGTATGGGCGGAGCCGATCAGCACCCCGTCGGCGGCTTCCATCCCCTCACGGGCGAAGGGGAGGAACCGCGGATGGGGCTTGACCGTGTACTCCAGCGCCGAGCCGTGGATCTTCGCCGCGAAGGGAGCGACGCCGGCACGGGCGAGGATCGCCGGGCCCATCACCAGGTGGTTGGCGAGGGCCGCGTCGATGCCCCCCGCTTCGGCGGCCACCTCGCGCACGGCGGCGACGTTGGCCTCGACGTAGCGGTCGAGCTCGGCCTCGCTCAGCTCGGGGAAGGTCTTGACCTCGAACCCCTCGTACGGGTCCCGCACGTAGACCGGCAGCAGGCCGCCGATGTCCGGGTTGTGGATCTCGACGCCCTCCAGCCGCACCCCGCGGTCCTGGCAGAGCAGGTGCACCTCGTGCCCCAGCCGCGCCAGCGCCCGCGCCAGGTTGGCGTTGTAGATGTTGCTGCCGGTGCCGCGCAGCATGTAGCCGTGGAAGAGCAGGACACGCATCGGAGCCGCCCAAGCTAATAGTCTTCCCGGCGATGAACTCGAAGCAGCTCTTCCGCATGCGGTCCCGAGCCTCCGGTCGCGAGGCCCTGGCCCACGCCGAACCGGGCACCGTCTTCGTCGATCGCGAGACCGGCGAGGAGATGGAGCCGGTCGGGATGGTCCTACCGCTCGCCCCCTCGGTCTCCTCGCTGCCCCGCAGCCCGGAGAACCTCCGCGCCTGTCGCCGCTGCGACCAGCTGATCGGCTTGGACGTCAGCGACTGCCCGTACTGCGGTCTGCGTCAAGAAGCGCTTTAGCTCTTTTCTCCGCTCGCTGCCTGAAGTACTCCCGCGCTTGCTGGAACGAAAAGAGCAATAGAAGAGGCAGGTACACGAATTCGCCGATCGCGTTCGCCAAGAGGAAGATCGCGATGGTGAGGACGCCGATCAGGATGAAGACCCGGCGATCATCTACCCTGCCTCCGACAAAAGATTTCATAAGCCCGATGCTATCTGAACCAGAAGGGCGACGGCATAGAAGGCGGCGCCGACGCAGAGGCCGAGCACACTGCCCACGCTCATAGCCTGCTCTTTGTTCTTCGGGAAACAGCAGAGTCCGACCATTCCGCCCAACACGCCCCCGGCGCCGGCAACGGTAAAGACATCTGCCAGGCCGATCTTCTCCGGGATCGGACTTTCCACTTCCGGGAGACCAAGGGCCTGGCCCAAGAGAAGCACGAGTATGAGCATCGCGCTGATGCTGGCGAGCAAAAGCGCGCGCATGGCGCGCAGAAAGCAAATTCTTCGCGCCTAAAGCGCTAGGGCTTCTTCACCAACGTCGCGGTGTAAAGCAGTCGCGCGTTGGAGTAGTAGCAGCCGTAGGTCTTGATTTTGCCCACGCCCTGCTGGGGGTGTCCGCCCTGGATGTCTTCCTTGGAGGAGCAGTGCTCCGGCAGGCGACTGCCGCGCCAGGTGTTGTCAGCGGAGACGTTGAAGGCGAACATCGGCGCCCAGGTGGGGATCGTCAGCGCCACGACCTGGCCCTTGAGGACGGTGAGCGGGTGGTCGAGGGCGAAGACCGGGGTGCTGCCGAAGTAGGGGTTGAGGATCTCGACCGGGCTCTGCCGCACGAGTTTGTATTTCGGCGGCTTCGAGTCTTCGATCGGGCGCAGGACGCCGATCCGCGCCTGCGAGGGGGCGCCGAGGAAGTCGTTGAAGAAGCCCACCTCGTCGGTGGTGGTTTTGGTTTCCGTGGTCGAAGGCTTGGCCAGGGTGATCGACCAGGCGACGATCTTGCCTTCGAACGGCGCCTCGTAGGGGCGGGCGACCCCGTCGGCGATCGCCTGGAAGCCGGTCACGTGCCCCTCGACCCGGCAGGGGGTGACCTCGACGTTGTTGACGATTTTGCCCGGGCAGGAGGCCGGCGGCGTTTCCGGCGTCTGACCGAGGACGACGACCCGCAGCGGCGCCGAGTCGGCGCGCGGCGCGGACACGGCGACGAGCGCGGCCAGAAGAGCGGCGGCGGCGACAAGCACCCAGGCGCGCCGGGCGGTGGATTTCGCTTCTGCTTGGGGCATTGATTGAGGCAACACAGGGGGCGTTCCCCAGTTGCGGGCCAAATCCTGCCGCCCAGGACGCCGAGATGCGGCCTCGCCGGGCGACTTGCAGGATCCCGGCCAACCCCGCCCAGGTAGGGTTCGCGGCGCTCGATGGAGGCCGCGAACAGCCAAGACGACTTCATCCCGACGGGTCTCGCCGCCTTCGGCATCGAGGCCGACGAGATCGAGCTGGCGGTGATCGGCGCCGCCTACCAGCTGTTCTGGCCGCCGATCCTCGAGCTGATCGCGCTCGACACCAGCACTGCCCCCGCCGAGCGGAACCCCGACCTTTCGCAGGCGCCGCCGCGATGAGCGAGGCGCCGGACCTCTCGCTGCGCGAGCAGGCGGCGGCGATCGCCGCCGGCGAGGTGGACGCGGCCGAGCTGCTGGAGGCGACGCTGGCGCGGCTCGAGGAGCGGAACCCGGCCCTCAACGCCGTCGTCGCGACCTTCCCCGAGCGCTCGCGCGAGATGCTGGCCGCCGCCCCCGACGGACCGCTGCACGGCGTGCCGGTGGTGATCAAGGACGAGTGGCCGCTGCCCTGGCGGGCGCAGCGCTTCGGCGCCGCCGAGATGCTGGCCGAAGCCGTTCCCGGAGAGTCCGGCCCCTACCGTGCCCTGCGCGACGCCGGCGCGGTGATCGTCGGCGTCGGCAACATGCACGAGCTCGGCGCCGGCAGCACCGGCAACATCTCCGTCTACGGCCCCGCCCGCAACCCCTGGGACACCGACCGCTGCCCGGGAGGCTCATCCAGCGGTCCGGCCGCGGCGGTCGCCTCCCGCATGGTCGCCGGCGCGGTCGGGGCCGACGGCGTCGGCTCGATCCGCTACCCCGCCGCCTACTGCGGGCTCACCGGCCTGAAGCCGACCTTCGGCCGCGCGGCGATGGACGGGCACCACATGGCTGCCGTCACGACCACGATCGTCTCCGGCGCCCTCTGCGCCGACGCCGCCGACTGCCGCCTGCTCGACTCGGCCCTGTTCGGCGAAGAGCTTGCGGCGGGCGAGGCGAGTGGCCTGCGGATCGGCGTCATCGCCGGCGAGGTCAGCGAGGACGTCGACCCCGCGGTACGCGCGGCCTGCGACGAGGCGATCGAGGCCCTGCGCCGCGAAACGGGCGGCCAGGTGCGCGAGGTCGAGATCCCCGAGCTGGCGGTCGCGACCCTGGCGACGATCCTGATCGCCAACAGCGAGAGCCTTGGTGGCATCACCCCCGAGCGTCTCAACAATCTCGACCCCGAGCTGAGCCCGCTGGCACGGGGACTGCTCAAGTTCCGGGCGCTGCTGCCGGCGATCGCGACGGTCAAGTCGCACCAGATCCGGACCATGGCGCGCCACGCCGTCGCCGCCCTCTTCGACGAGGTCGACGTGCTCGCCTGCCCGACCGTGCCGGCGGCGGCGCCGCCGCTGGAGGCACCGGTCGTCGAGCTGCCCTCGGGCACCCTCACCGCCGACGAAGCCAACGTCCGCGGCGGCGCCCTCGCCAACCTGACCGGCATCCCGGCGATCAGCGTCCCGGTCGGCTCCGCCGACGGCCTGCCGGTGGCGTTGCAGCTGCAGGCCGCCTGGGGGCGGGACGAGCTGCTGCTCGACGCCGCCGAGGCGATCGAGCGGGCCAACGGCCGCCGCTGGGTCGAGGCGACCCCACCCGCGCGGGGCGCCGAGCCGCTGGAGGCGTAAGCCGGTGCCGGCGATCGTGGTCGAGGGGCTGGAGCGCGCCTTCGGCGAGGTCCTTGCCGTGCAGGGGATCGACCTGCAGGTCGACGAGGGAGAGATCTACGGCTTCCTCGGGCCCAACGGCGCCGGCAAGACGACGACGGTGCGGATGCTGACCACGTTGCTGCTGCCGACCGGCGGCCGGGCCGGCGTAGCCGGCCACGACGTGGTCGCCGAGGCGCGCCAGGTGCGGGCCACGATCGGCGTCGCCCTGCAGGAAGCCGCGCTGGACCCCCTGATGACCGGCCGCGAGCTGATCCGGCTGCAGGCCACGCTGCAGGGCCTGCCGCCGGCGCGCGGGCGCGAGCGGGCCGACGGGCTGCTGGAGCGGGTCGGGCTCACCTATGCCGCGGACCGCCGCGTCGGCACCTACTCGGGCGGGATGCAGCGCCGGCTCGACCTGGCGGCGGCGCTGGTCCACGAACCGCGGGTCCTCTTCCTCGACGAGCCGACCACCGGTCTGGATCCGGTCAGCCGGAAGACGATCTGGGAGGAGGTGCGGGCACTGAACGAAGAGGGAACCACCGTCTTCCTCACCACCCAGTACCTCGAGGAGGCCGACCAGCTGGCCGACCACGTCGGGATCATCGACCGCGGCCGGATCGTCGCCGAGGGCACGCCCGAGGCGCTGAAGGGGGAAGTCGGAAATCCCCACGTCGAGCTGCTGGTCGGCGAGGGCGCGGTGCCGGAGGCCGAGCGCGTCTGCGCCGAGCTCGGCAAGCTGCTGCCGCCGAAGGACGGCAAGCGGGTCCTGCTCGAAGTCGCCAACGGATCCGCCGACGTCCCTCGCGTCGTCCGCGCCCTCGACGAGGCCGGGATCGCGGTCGAATCGCTGGAGCTGGTCCGCCCCAGCCTCGACGACGTCTTCGTCGCCAAGACCGGCCATCACCTCGAAAAGGAGGAGGCCGGGGGCGGCGACGAGGAGCCGATCGGCGCGTGAGCGACCTGGCGACGACGGCGCGGGTGGTGAGGGCGCTGGGCGCGCGCTCGATCCGGCAGACCTTCCGCCGGCCGCAGCTGATCTCGCCGATCGTCGTCTTCCCCACCCTGCTGCTGGCGATCCAGACCGGTGGCGCCGGCGCCGGCGTCGAACTCCCCGGCTTCCCGCCGGTGCAGAGCTTCCTCCAGTTCATGCTGGCCGGCTCGATGATGCAGTCGATGATGCTGGCCGGCAACAGCGGCGGCATCGCCTTCGCGGTCGACATCGAGATGGGCTTCACCGACCGCCTCTTCGCGGCGCCGATCCCGCGCTTCGCGATCGTCCTCGGGCGGCTGGCGGGGACGGCGGCGCTGGGCCTCTTCGCGGCGATCTGGTTTCTGGTCATCGGCCTCGTCTTCGGCGCCGAGATCGAGGGCGGCGTCCCCGGGGCGCTGCTGGCGATGGCGCTGGTCACAGCCTCGGCGCTGGCGGTCGGCGGCATCGGCGCCGCGATCGCCCTGCGCAGCGGCAGCGCCAGCGTCGTCCAGGGACTCTTCCCGCTGGTCCTGGTCGTCCTCTTCCTCTCCTCGGCCTTCTTTCCCCAGGAGCTGATGATCGAGCCGGCGAAGACGATCGCCGAATACAACCCGCTCAGCTTCATCGTCGAAGGGGTGCGGGAGCCGATCATCTCCGGCATCGACGCGACCCGGACCCTGGAGGCGGTGGCGGCGATCCTCGGCATCGTCGTCCTCGGCCTCGTCCTCAGCGCCAGGGCGCTCCGGCACCGACTGCGGGTGGGCTGATGGAGGCGATGGCCGCACAGGCGTCGGCCCCCCCGGCTTGGCGCGCAAATCTGGCGACGATCGCGGCACTGATGGCGCGGGCCAAGAACGAGCTCGTCCGCGTCCCCGGTGCGGCCATTCCCGGCGTCCTGGCGCCGACGATCTTCTTCCTCGGCCTCAACGGCGTCTTCGGCGCCCTGACCCAGCTCCAGGGCTTCGAAACGAGCAGCTACGAGAGCTTCATCGTCCCGGTCAGCATGCTGCAGGGGGCGGGCTTCACCGGCGCCGCGGCCGGGGTCAACCTGGCGCGCGACTACGAACAGGGGTGGGTCGACCGCCTGCTCGTCTCCCCTGCTCCCCGCTGGGTGCTGCTGACCGGCAACGTGCTGGCGGCGAGCTTGCGGTCGCTGGTGCCGGCGACCTTCGTGCTCGGCATCGCCTTCGTCCTCGGCGCCCGCTGGCCCGGCCTCGACGGGCTGGTCGTCTGCTACCTGATGGTCGCCGCGACGGCGGCGGCCGCCGCCTGCTGGGGGTCGATGCTGGCGCTGCGCTACAAGAGCCAGTCGGCGGCGCCGCTGATGCAGGCGGGAGCGATGGCCCTGGTCCTCTTCACCCCCGCCTACGCGCCGACCGAACTGCTGCAGCCCTGGCTCGAGAAGGTCGCCGAGATCAACCCGCTGACCGAGGTACTGGAAGCGGCGCGCCAGGGCTTCGTCGGCGACGTCACCTGGGCCGATACCTGGCCCGGCGTGGTGGCGCTGGCGGGGCTGCTGGCGGTTCTCGGGGCGCTGGCCCTGCGCGAGATGCGCCGCACCAATGCCTGAGCGCGCCCCCGAAAACGCCGCCTTCGGCGGCGGGGCGATCCTCGCCGAGACCGAGCGGGTGCTGCGCCAGAACTGGGTCGTCGGCGAGCGCGGTGGGACCCGCTTCGAATACACCGAGCCGAGCCCCGGTCGCTATCCCTGGCAGTGGTACTGGGACTCCTGCTTCGCGGCGATCGTCTGGCGGCGGTTCGAGCCGGCCCGCGCCCGGGCCGAGCTGGAGAGCCTGCTGGCGGCGCAGCGGCCCGACGGCTTCGTCGGCCACACGATCTTCTGGCGCAGCCGCGTCTCCCTGGTGCGATCGCTCTTCTACAACGTCGCCGGCCGCAGCGCTGAGCAGACCGAGTCGATCCAGCCGCCGCTGCTGGCCTGGGCCTGGCGGGTCGCCGTCGGCGACCCGGCCGAGGAGCCGCGGATCGCGCGGCAGGTCGAGTGGCTGGCGCGCAACCGCGACCTCGAGGGCGACGGGCTGCTGTGGATCGTCCAGCCCGACGAGTCCGGGCTCGACGCCTCGCCCAAGTTCGAAGAGGTCTGGGGGCGGCGGGCCAACGGGCGGATCGGCTTCCCGCTGCTGGTCCACCGCAACCGCCGCTTCGGCTGGGACGCGCGACGGATCCGCGACGCCGGCGGGCCGGTCCTCTGCGAACCGCTCGTCAACACGCTCTGGTCGCTCTCGCTGCAGGCGCTGGGGCGCGCCTCGCCGACGCCGGCGCTGGTCGACCGGCTCTGGGACGAGCGGCGCGGCCTCTTCCTCGACGAAGCGCAGCCGGGCGGACTGCGCCCGCAGACGCTCACCTGGGCCTCGCTGGCGCCGCTGGCGCTGCCCGACCTGCCGGAGGAGATCGGCCGCCGTCTGGTCGAGGAGCACCTGCTGAACGAGCGCGAGTTCCTCACCCCGGTGGCGCCGCCCTCAGTTGCGGTCGGCGAGCGCGGCTACGAACCGGATGGCGGCCATGGACCGATCCGCCGCTACTGGCGCGGCCCCACCTGGATCAACTCGGCATGGCTGGTCTGGCTGGGCCTCCGCCGGCTCGGCTATGAGGTCGAGGCGGAGCGGCTGGCAAGCGGCGTGATCGGCGCGGTCGCCCGCGAAGGCCTGCGCGAGTACTACGACCCACGGAACGGCACCGGCATGGGCGCCAGGGATTTCGCCTGGTCAGCCCTGGTGGCCGAGCTGGCGGACCCAGATCCGTCCTATCGCTTCAAATAGTTCGCCGGCAAGGACGCAGGGAGCGTGGCGTGCTCTGCACGCGAGCGACTGAGGACGCCGCCAGCGGGCTATTTGTAGCGGTAGGTGATGCGACCTCGGTCGAGGTCGTATGGCGAGAGCTCGATCTTGACGCGGTCGCCCGGGAGGATGCGGATGTAGTGGCGGCGCATCTTGCCGGAGATGTGGCCGAGGACCTCGTGACCGTTGTCCAGTTTTACGCGGAACATGGTGTTGGGGAGAGCCTCGGTGATCTCCCCCTCCATTTCGATCTTTTCCTCTTTGGCCATGCGGCGGGGAGCGTATCTAACGGCGCAGGTGCTCGATTGCCCCAGCGCGGTCGGCGACTTCCCCTGCATATTGCGCGGCCTCCAGCTCGGCCAGCGCCGAGCCCAGCTCCGGCCCCGGCTCGATCCCCAGCTCGGCGGCGATCTCGTCGCCCCGCAGCAGCGGCGCCGGCGGCCCCTCGCGGCGCCAGTCGAGGCCGGCGGCGACCATCTCGCGGGCGAGCTGCAGGTGGGCGGCAACCATCTCCGGGCTGGCGATCGGGCCGCCGCCGCGGGCGGAGAGGCGGTCGGCGACGGTCAGCAGAGTGACGTCGACGGTGACCGGCTCGGTCGCCCGCAGGTAGGCGTGGACACGGCGCGGCGGCAGCGGCATCTCGGCGATCAGGAAGCCGAGCCGGAGGTGGTGGCGGGCCAGCCCCTGCAGGTGCTGGGTCAGCTTGCGGCTGGCGCGCAGGCGGGCGCAGATCGAGCCGATCGTCTCGGCGCCGACCTCGTCATGCCCCTTGAAGCCGACGAAGCCGTCGAACTCGGCCTTGGTCGCCGGCTTGGCGATGTCGTGGAAGAGGGCGCCGAAGCGCAGCGCCGTGCGGCGGCTCATCTCGTCGGCAAGCGGCTCGTCCAGCAGATCGCGGACCTCGGCGGCGCGGTCGCCGGCAAAGCGCTCGAGGTCTCCCTCGACTTCGAGCGTGTGCTCGAGCACGGCGATGGTGTGGTCGTAGACGTCGAGATGGTGGTTCGGCCCCTGCTCGACCCCGCGCAGCAGCTCCAGCTCCGGCAGCACGACCCCCTCGACGCCGAGCTCGCCGAGCAGGGCGAGGCCGCGCAGGGGGTCGGGGCCGCCCATCAGCTGTCGCAGCTCGGCGAGCTGGCGCTCGCCGGCCGGGTCACCGGCCTTGGCGGCGGCGGCGCGGGCCAGCGAGGCCGTGCGGGGCTCGATCTCCAGGTCCAGCTCCGCTGCCAGCCGCGGCGCCCGCAGCAGGCGCAGGGGATCGGCGCTGAAGCTCCGCTCGGAGACCGCGCGGAGGCGTCTCTCGGCGAGGTCGGTCAGGCCCGCGAAGGGATCGACGAGCTCCTCGCCGCCGAGGGGGACGGCGACCGCGCCGATCGTGAAGTCGCGCTCGCCGAGGTCGGCCTCGATGCTGCCGCCGCGCAGCGCGGTGACGTCGATCTGCCAGCCGCTGTCGCGGGCGACGACCCGCCAGGTGCCGAACTCGGCCGAGAGCTCGAAGGCGTGCTCGCCCAGCCCCTTGCCGATCGCGCGGGCGGCGGCGCCGGGGTCGCCGGCTACAGCGAGGTCAAGGTCGGCGACGTCGCGTCCGAGGGCCGCGTCACGCACCGCACCGCCGACGATCCAAGCTCCCTCCGTGGCCCCCAGCGCGCTACGGACCGCGGCGACGACCGGCGCGTCGATCAGGCGGGTGGCGCTTTTGTCAACCATGGGGATACAAAAGCGCCCTGGTCAAGCCGGCCGGCGCGGCACCCGCGGGGAGATCGCGCAGGTGACCTCGTAGTTGATCGTGTCGAGGCGGCGGGCCACCTCCTCGGCGAGGATCTTCTCGTCCCCCTGGCTGCCGATCAGGACGGCCTCGTCGCCCGGCTCGACCTCGGTCTCCGGGCCGAGGTCGATCGTGATGTTGTCCATCGAGACGGTCCCGACCAGCGGCTGCCGGCGGCCGCGGACGAGGACCTCGGCGTTGTTGGTCAGGGCGCGGCGGACGCCGTCGCCGTAGCCGAGCGGGACGACCCCGACCCAGGTGTCGACCGAGGCCCTCCACTTCCGCCCGTAGCCGGCGCTGGTGCCGGCCGGGAAGCGCTTGACGTCGGCGACGTGGGAGCACAACGACAGCGCCGGCCGCAGGTCGTGGTCGGCGGGGTCGCGCTGGAAGGGGTCGAGCCCGTAGATCGCGACGCCGCAGCGGGCCATGTCGTGGTGGGAGCGTTTGTCGCGGAGGACGGCGGCGCTGTTGGCGGCATGGGCGATGACGCCCGGGTGCTCGGCCTTGACCGCCGCGACGACCTCGTCGAAGCGGTCGAGCTGCTCGTCGAAGTAGGTCGAGTCGAGCTCGTCGGCGGTCGCCAGGTGGGTCCAGATTCCGGTCAGCTCGAGGTCGGGATCCTCGGCGCAGGCCCTGGCCAGCTCCAGGACCTCGGCCGGATCGCTGTTGCCGAGCCTGCCCATGCCGCTGTCGTACTTGACGTGGACCCTGGCCCGATGGCCGTGCGCCCGGGCGCGGTCGGCGACCAACTGCCGGAACCCTTCGCGCCAGACCGCCAGCTCCGAGCCCGCCGAGATAACGGCGTCCACCTCCTCGGGGGTCAGGGCGCCCATCGTCAACAGCGGCACGTGCTGGAAGCGGCGCCCGACCTGCTCGGCCTCGCTCGCCGTGGCGACCGCCAGGCGGGTCGCGCCGCCGTCGAGCGCACTGGCGGCGCAGTCGTCGGCGCCGTGGCCGTAGCCGTCGGCCTTGATCACCGCGCAGAGCTCAGCCCCGCCGGTGAGCTCGGCCTTCAGCCGCGCGCAGTTGGCACGGACGGCGTCGCGATCGATCCGGGCAACCGCCCGCTCCATGGCTTACTCCGCCGAGTCGGCGACCAGGGCGGAGAGCGCGTCGGCCCTGGTGACCATGCCGACCAGGTACCCGTCGGCGTCGATCACCGGCAGGTGGTTGTGGTGCTCGTCGGCGATTTTCTTCGCCACCCGGTCGACGTTCTCGTAGTCGTGACAGACGATCGGGTCGGCGGTCATCAGCTCCGAGACCTTGGTCGCGAACGCTTTCTCCAGCCGCTCGTCGAAGCCCTTCATCGAGCCGACGAAGACGATGCCGCCCATGATGTTGAGGTAGTGCGGGAGGTGGAGGTCGGACTCCTCCTCGCTGATGATCAGGTCGGACTCGCTGACGATGCCGACGACCTTGTTCCCCTCGTCGACCACCGGGATCGCGCCGAGATCCGTCTTGGCAAGTAGGTCGATGGCCGCCCGGGCCTCTTCGTCGGGGCGGACGCTGGGGACGTCGCGGTCCATGATCTCTCCGGCGGTCTTCATGGCCGCGAGGTTATTCGACCGGGCCGTCGGGACGTATCGCCGGCGGGATCGCGTCGATCACGTCGCCGGCGATCGCCGACTCCGCCGCGCCGATGCGGGCGGCCGCCTCGCGACCGGCCCGCGCGTGGGCGACAACCGCCGCGCAGGCGGCGGCGAACGGCTCCAGCCCGCGGGCGAGCAGTGCCGCGGTCATCCCCGAGAGCACGTCGCCGCTGCCGGCGGTGGCGAGGGCCGGAGCGGAGAGCGCGTTGAGGGCGACGCGGGTGCCGTCGGTGACGATCGTGTCGTCGCCCTTGAGGACGACGATCGCGCTCGCCCGCACCGCGGCTTCGCGGGCCGAGGCCAGCCGGTGGGCGCCGATCCCGTCCGAATCGCGCTCGAGCAGGCGCCCGAGCTCGCCGGCGTGCGGGGTGAGGATCGTCGGCGCCTGACGCGAGGCCAGCTCTTCGAGCCGGCCGGCAAAGGCGTTGAGCCCGTCGGCGTCGATGACCAGCGGCGCCTCGATCCTGGCAACGACCGAACGCGCCAGCTCGAACGAGCCCGGGTCCTTGCCCAGCCCGGGGCCGAAGATCCCGGCGGCGGCGCGCTCGAAGGTGCGCAGCACCGCCTTCTCCGAGGCGGGGACCAGGCAGCCGTCGCCGCCGGGGCAGCCGACCGACATCACCTCCGGCTGGGCGAACTCGAAGACCATCTCCAGGTCGGCAGGCACGGCCACGGTCGCGTAGCCCGCCCCGGCCCGGATCGCCGCCAGAGAGGCCATCCGCACCGCGCCGGTGAGCCCGCGCGAGCCGCCGGCGATCGCCACCTGGCCGGAGCTGAACTTGGTCGAGCGCGGCCCCCGCCGCGGTGCCAACGCCAGCACGGCCGGATCGATCTCCCCCGCCACCGCCTCGCCCGGCGCCCCGTCGGGAATCCCGATCGGCGCCACCCGCAGCTCGCCGGTGTGCCACTTGCCGGGCGCGACCCGCTGTCCCAGCTTGGCGGCGTGAAAGCTGACCGTGACGTCCGCCTCGACCGCCTCGCCCGCGACCTCGCCGGTGGAGGCGTCGACGCCCGAGGCGATGTCGCAGGCCACCACCGGCGCGCCGCAGCGGTTGATCGCCTCGATCGCCGCAGCGGCGGGCTGCCGCGGCGCCCCCTCGAACCCGGTCCCGAAGATCGCGTCGACCACCGCCCCGGAATCGGTCAACCGCTCATCCGGATCTCCCTCCAGCAGCTCACCCCCGAACCGCTCGAAGTTGGCCGCCGCATCCCCCCGCAGCTCCTCCCCGGGCCAGAGCAGCAGCGCCTCCACCTCGAACCCCATCTCCCGCAGCAACCGAGCCGCCACGAACCCATCCCCGCCGTTGTTCCCCTTGCCGCAGACAACCCGCACCGGCCCCTGAGGCGCCAACTCCGCCACGGCCTCAGCCACCGCCCGACCGGCAGCCTCCATCAACTCCAGCGAAGGGACCCCAACCTCCTCAATCGCCCACCGATCGACGCCCCGCATGCCTTCCGCGTCGTAAAGCGGCCTGAGCCAGGATTCCATCGGCCCAGCCTAGAACCCGTGGTTCTTTTGTCCTCTGTAGGCGGACAAAAGAACCGCAACTTTCGTGAAAGCTGCCCTGAATTGATTCCGTGGTTCCTTTGTCCTGCATATCCGGACAAAGGAACCACGGGTTGCCGTGCGGCATCAGCTGAAACGCTGTCGCCGACGCAAGTAGAGCTACTTCAGGCCGACGATCAGCTTCGCCGTGGCGAGATCGTCTGACGCTTCGGAGCCCAGCGCCAGGTATTCGATCTTCTCCAGGAACGGCTTTGCTTCTTCGAAGCCTTCGTCACCCGGCATCAGGGCGGTGGCCAGATTCAAGGCCGAGGGGCCGTTGACGAACATGGCGATCGGGGTGCTGCCGAGGGCGCCGGTGGCGTCCTTGTAGGCGGCGTTGTCGGCAAGGCTCTTACCGGATTCTTCGAAGGCCGAGAGGGCCGAGGCGACGCCGTAGCCGACCACGATGCGGTTGCCCTTGGCGGCGACGACGACCGGCTGGCGCCCCAGTTCGGGGCTGCGGATCGAGAAGCCGCTCGCTTCGCCGTCGATCTTGGTGACGCCGGAGATGCCGGCTTTGCGCAGGAAGAGGCCGACGTTGGCGACGGTGTTCTTGGCTTCGCTTTCCTCGTCGGTTTCCATCACCAGGGCACCGGCCAGCGTCTTTTCGCTGTTGCCGGTCACGTAGAGGCCGACGTCGCCGATCGAGCCGGCGATCGCTTCGAGGTCGATGCCCGCTTCCTTCAGCGTCTTCTTCAGCTGGTTCGGCGGCACCGAGCCGGGGATGCCTTCCTTGTCGATCTGGTCGATGCCTTCGTTGAAGCGCTTGCCGAATTCGGCCGAGGCGAGGGCGCCGACCGCGGTGCCCGGCAGCGTCCCGAGCAGCTCCGAGGCGTCGCCCGAGGGCGGGTTTTCGCCGCTGAGGTCGGTGCTGAGGTCGATCTCGACGAAGTCGGAACCGGGGACGACGCTGGCGACGGCGGTCGCTTCGTCGGGTTCGATCCCGATGGCGTCGAGGAAGAGCTGCGCTTCGGAATCGATTTCGCCGCCCGCTTCTTTGATCAGGGCGCCGATGTCGACGAAGACGTCGGCGGCGCTGTCATCGGGAACGTCGGCGGTGGCGGTGCCGTAGGCCTCGCTACCGGCAAGGTTCTCCCCGTTCGAGGCGTCGACCATTTCCTTGAAGATCGCTTCGTCCTGGGCGAAGACGACGAGGCCGTCGAAGACGCCGATCGTCGTTTCGTCTTCCTGGACCTTGAAGTCGACGCCCTCGTAGGAGCCGTCTTGCG
Organism: Solirubrobacterales bacterium; assembly: GCA_036280195.1. Classification (GTDB taxonomy): domain Bacteria; phylum Actinomycetota; class Thermoleophilia; order Solirubrobacterales; family 70-9; genus VAYN01. The sequence continues at coordinate 39,937 of DASURF010000040.1, forward strand.
CTTCTTCGTCGTCGGCCTCGATCTGCTTGTCGACGAAGCTCCGGGCTTCCTCTTCGTCGCTCGCCTGGATCGCGGCGCCGTAGCCTTCGAAGTCGCTTTCTTCGTATTCCTGCAGGAAGATGCCGGCTTCGTCGCCGAGCCAGGGTTCGACTTCCTTTTCGAAGTCCAGTTCTTCGCCGTCGTCGGAAGCCGAGCTCTCGAGTTCTTCGACGATCAGTTCGCCGAGGTCGTCGACGCCGGCGAGCTTCTGCGCCAGCGCCTCGATGTTGGCCTTCGTTTCGCCTTCGGGGCGGATCGTGACGCCGATGAAGACCGGCGCGCTCGCGGGCGCGACGCCGGCGGGGTCGCTGCCGCCGCTGCTGTCGTCGCCGCCACCGCCGCAACCGGCGATGACGAGGGCGGCGAGAGCCGCCAGAAGCGCGAGTGGAAGGAGACGGAGCTGCACGGAGCGCGGCATCCTAGCGCTCCCTATGGACGATTTCACTCGACCGTGACGGTCTTGGCCAGATTGCGGGGCTGATCGACGTTGAGACCGCGGTTGCGGGCGATGTCGTAGGCGAGCAGCTGCAGCGGCAGGATCGCGAGGATCGGCTGCAGGATCCAGTCGGTGGCGGCGACCTCGATCGTCTCGTCGGCGACCTCGGCGACCCGCACGTCGCCGGCCGTCGCGATCGCGATCGTCTGCGCCCCCCGCGCCCGCACCTCCTCGACGTTGGAGAGGACCTTCTCCAGCACCGGGCTATCGGTGGCGATGCTGACCACCGGCGTCGACTCGTCGAGCAGCGCGATCGGCCCGTGCTTCATCTCCCCCGCCGCGTAGGCGTCGGTCGGGATGTAGCTGATCTCCTTCAGCTTCAGCGCCCCCTCGAGGCAGACCGGCAGGCCGATGTGGCGCCCCAGGTAGAGGAAGAACTCCTGGTCGGAGTGCCGCGCGGCGACCTCCCTGGCCGGACCCTCGGTCGCCGCCAGGGTCTCCTCCATCTTCGACGGCAGCGCCTTCATCTCGGCGACCAGCTCGGCCAGGCGCTCGGCGCTCAGCGTCCCCCGCAGCTCGGCCAGCCGCAGCCCCAGCAGGTACATCGCCGCCACCTGGGCGACGAAGGTCTTGGTCGCGGCGACGCTGATCTCCATCCCGGCGCGGATGTAGAGGACGGCGTCGGCGTCGCGGGTCGCCTGGCTGCCCATGATGTTGGTGATCGCCAGCACCGTGGCGCCGGCCTCGCGGGCCAGCCGCATCGCCGCCAGGGTGTCGGCGGTCTCGCCCGACTGCGTCATCCCGATCACCAGGTCCTCGGGGCCGACGACCGGGTTGCGGTAGCGGTACTCGGAGGCGACGTCCATCTCGACCGGCACCCGCGCCCACTCCTCGATCGCATACCGGCCGACCAGGCCGGCGTGGTAGGAGGTGCCGCAGGCGACGATCACGATCCGCCTGACGCCGCGGAGGAAGTCGTCGGAGATATCGACGTCGGAGAGGTCGACCCCGTCGGTGCCGGGCAGGCGGTCGGTGATCGTCTCCGCCACCGCGTCGGCCTGTTCGTGGATCTCCTTCAGCATGAAGGTCTCGTAGCCGCCCTTCTCGGCGGCGTCGGCGTCCCAGGTCACCTCTTCGCTCTCGCGCGCGACCGGGTTGCCGGCGGGGTCGGTGACGCGCACCTCACCGGCTTCGATTTCGACGATCTCGTCGTTCTCGATCGGCACCGCGGTGCGGGTGTCGGCGAGGAAGGCCGGGATCGCCGAGGCGAGGAAGGTCTCCCCCTCGCCGATGCCGGCGACCAGCGGGCACTCCCGGCGGGCGCCGATCAGCCGCTGCGGCTCGTCGGCGTGCATGGCGACGAAGGCGTAGTGGCCGCGCAGCTCGCCGAAGGCGGCGCGGACGGCGGCGGCGAGGTCGCCGTCGTAGTGGGCGGCGATCAGGTGGGCGACGACCTCGGCGTCGGTCTCCGAGGTGAAGACCTGGCCCTCGTCCTGCAGCCGGCGGCGCAGCTCGCTGTGGTTCTCGACGATGCCGTTGAGGACGATGTGGACGCGGCCGGAGCTGTCGTCGTGCGGGTGGGCGTTCTCCTCGGTGACCCGGCCGTGGGTCGCCCAGCGGGTGTGGGCGATCCCGGTCGCCGACGGCGGCAGCGGCCCGGCGCCGTTGGCGGCGCGGGCGTCGACGGCGGAGCGCAGGTTGGCGAGGTTGCCGACCGCGTGCACGCTCTCCACGTCGCCGTCCGCGAGCACGGAGAGACCGGCCGAGTCATAGCCCCGGTATTCGAGCTTTTCCAGGCCGGTGAGCAGCAGCTCCTCGCAGGGCCTGGCGCCCACGTATCCGACGATGCCGCACATAGAAGGCGAGTAAGGGTAGAGGGCGGGAGGTTCGGGACGGCTCAGCCGAGCTCGCGGCGCACGAGGTCCACCAGCCGCCCGCAGACCGCGTCGGCCTCCTCGGCGCTCGGCGCCTCGGCCATCACCCGCACCAGGGGCTCGGTCCCCGAGGGGCGCAGGAGGACCCGACCGCTGTCGCCGAGCGCCTCTTCCTCGCGCTCGACCCCCTCCCAGACCGCGGTGGCGCCCTGGATCGCCTCGCGATCGGCGACCTCGACGTTGACCAGGACCTGGGGCAGCTTCTTCATCGGCGCCGCGTCCGCGAGAGGGGCGCCGTCCAGCTCGCGCATCGTCGTCAGCGCCGCCGCGATCCCGTCGCCGGTGGAGACGAAGTCGGAGGCGATGATGTGGCCGGACTGCTCGCCGCCGAGCGACCAGCCGCGGCGCTGCATCTCGTCGATCACGTAGCGGTCGCCGACCTGGGTGACGGCGACCTCGATGCCGGCCTCCATCATCGCCTGGTGGAAGCCGAAGTTGCTCATCACGGTGACGACCACGCCGCCCTGCAGCTCACCGCGCTTCGCCATCCCCAGCGCCGCCAGGGCGATCAGCTCGTCGCCGTCGTGCACCTTGCCGGTGCCGTCGACGGCAAGCACGCGGTCGCCGTCGCCGTCGAAGGCAAAGCCGATTTCCGCCTCGGAGGCGGCGACCCGCTCGGCCAGCGCCTCGACGTGAGTCGAGCCGCAGCCGGCGTTGATGTTGCGGCCGTCGGGCTCGACCGCGATCGCCTCGACCTCGGCGCCGAGGCGCTCGAAGATCGCCGGGGCGGCGCGGTAGGTGGCGCCGTTGGCGCAGTCGAGGAGAACCTTGCGACCGGAGAGGTCGAGCGGGAAGGCCCGCTCCAGCTCGCGCAGGTAGTCCTCGAGGCCGCCGTTCAGCTCGCGGACGTGACCGGCGTGGGCGGCGGCGTGGGCTTCGTCCATCTTCGCCTCGATCTCCGCCTCGACCTCGTCGGCGAGCTTGACGCCGCGCCCGTCGAAGAACTTGATCCCGTTGTCGTGGAAAGGGTTGTGGGAGGCCGAGACGACGGCGGCGAGGTCGAGCCCGAGGCGCTTGACCAGGATCGCGGCGGCGGGCGTCGGCAGCACTCCGGCGAGCAGCGCGTCGCCGCCCGCGGCGGCGATCCCGGCGGCCAGCGCCGCCTCCAGCATCGGCCCGGACTCGCGCGTGTCGCGGACGATCAGGACCTGCGGGCGCTCTGCCTCCAGCGACCAGGTGGTCGCCCGCCCGAGGGCGGTGGCCAGCTCGGCGCTGAGGAAGGTGCCGGCCTCCCCCCGGACCCCGTCGGTTCCGAAGAGCTTGCGCGCGGTCGTCACCCCGTTCCCGTCAGCGCTTGGAGAACTGAGGCCGCTTACGGGCCTTCTTCAACCCGGCCTTGCGGCGCTCCTTGACGCGCGCATCGCGGGTGAGGAAGCCGCGCCGCTTGAGGTCGCCGCGGAGCTCGGAGTCGATCTCGGTCAGCGCCCGGGCCAGGCCATGGCGAATCGCACCGGCCTGGCCGCCGATGCCGCCGCCGTGGACGCGGACGCGGACGTCGACGTTGCCCTCGTAGCCGGAGACGGCCAGCGGCTGCTTGACCATCGTCTGGTGCATGGGTCGCGGGAAGAACTCCTCGAGGCTGCGCTTGTTGATCTCGATCTTGCCGTTGCCCGGGACCAGGGTGACGCGGGCGATCGCGCTCTTGCGCTTGCCGGTGGCGAGGAAGCGGGCGCCTTTCTCGATCTTCGCCGGCGCCCGGCCGGCTACCGCGGCGTCGGTGTCCTCGGTCGCGGCCAGTTCGGCTTCGCGACGGGCTTTCTCCTCTTCCTCGGCTTCCAGGCGAGCTTTCTCCTCAGCGCTCAGCTCGGGTTTGTCCGGCTCGACCAGGATCGGCTCCAGGTCGGCACCAGGAATCACGTCTTTCTTCTTCTCCTCAGCCTTCGGCTCCTCAGCGGGCTCAGGCGGAGCCTCCTCGGTCGCCTGATCTGCCTCGGGAGAAGCGACCTCCTCCGCCACAGGCTCCTCAGCTACCTCCTCGGACGACCCCTCATCAGTGGCCTCCTCGGACGGCGACTCCTCAGACGCGTCTGCCGCGGGTGGCGACGATGCGGGATCCTCGCCGGTAGGCGAGGAGGACGTATCGGAGACAGGACCCGCGGCCCCAGCCCCCTCGTCCTGAGGCTCTTGCCCCTCGGCCTCAGTCGTCTCGTCGTCTTTACGCGTCTCGTCGTCCATCAATTCAGTTCGTCTCCATCGGTTTAGGCTGCTGCGCCGCGTGCGGGTGGTCTGGCCCGGCGTACACCTTCAGCTTGGTCAGCTGCTGGCGGGCGAGGCGGTTGCGCGGCAGCATCCCCTTCACGGCCTTGCGGATCACTTCCTCCGGCTTGCGCTCCAGCATCTCGCCGAGCGTCCGGGACTTGATCCCGCCGGGGTAGCCGCTGTGCCGGTAGTAGGTCTTCTGCGCCAGCTTGTCGCCGGTGACGCGGATCTTCTCGGCGTTGACGACGACGACGAAGTCGCCGGTGTCGACGTGCGGCGTGTACTCCGGCTTGCGCTTGCCGCGCAGCGTGTCGGCGATCTGGGTCGCCAGACGGCCCAGGGTCTGGCCCTCGGCGTCGACGACGTACCAGTCGCGCTGGCGGTTGGCTGGAGTGGCTACAAAGGTCTTCATCGCGCAAAAACCGCGCGGATTCACCGACGCGGCCGGGGGATGATAGCCGCATTCGCGCGCCGACTGTCGCCGGGCAGTCGGCTATGCTGCCGCTCGAGCAAATGCCGAATCCCGTGCGGGCCACCGTTCGGGAGCGGAGGAACCGAAGAGGCCTTGCAGGTCTCAGGGGCGAATCGGACGAATCCTGTCCGTAGCGCGACTCTTTCAGCGCGAGCCCGTCAGCTAACTCCGCAGGCGATCGAAAGAGAGGGCTAGCGGTTTGAGCAGCAAGGGGTTCGTCCGTCCTGGACTTGCCATTCGAATAGGGATTGCAGCGGTTCTGGCGCTGCTGACCTGCTTCGCGAGCGTCGCCGCCGCGGGGACCGGCGGAGCCGGCACGCCGGGAGCGGCCCCGACCGTCAAAGGCAGCCCCTCGGGCGCCCCCTCCAGCGCCCCGAGCGCCGGCGCGGTGACCATCGTCTCCGCCCAGACCACCCCGCGTAAGTCCTTCTACTTCGGCTACCGCTACCCCCGCCTCAGCTACACGATCGGCAGCAGCCAGCCGCAGAACGACCTGCGGATCGACGTCCTCGACGCGGCCGGGGCGATCGTCAAGACCTTCTACCGCGAGGACGTCGCGCCCGACGTCGCCGGCAGCGTTCGCTGGGACGGGACCACCAACGAAGGCAAGCCGGCTCGCAACGGCCGCTACAGCTTCCGCATCGGCTCTCAGGCTCCGACCGCCCCGGCTGCCCGCAAGGCCTCGACCTCGACCACCCTCGGTCTCGCCTTCGCCTTCTACGGCTACGCCTTCCCGATCCTCGGCGCGCACGAATACGGGATGAGCGCCGGCCGCTTCGGCGCCGGCCGCAGCGGCCACACCCACCAGGGCCAGGACGTGATGGCCGCCTGCGGCACGCCGCTGGTCGCCGCTCGCGGCGGCATTGTCCAGTACTCCGGCTACCAGGGCGCCGCCGGCAACTACGTCGTCATCGACGGCCGCGGCACCGGCTACGACTTCATGTACGCCCACCTGGCCGAACCTTCGCCGCTGCACACCGGCGACACGGTCCGCACCGGGCAGCCGATCGGGGTAGTCGGCGAAACCGGCGACGCCCAGGGGTGCCACCTGCACTTCGAGATGTGGGGCCCGCCCGGCTGGTACGAGGGCGGCTCTCCCTTCGACCCGCTTCCCTACCTGGAGAAGTGGGACGCGTACTCCTGAGCTTCCCGCTCGACCCGTAAAACGATAACGAGTCTCATTTTCATGTAGGGTGTCGGCCGTGACCTGGGCCGAACGAGCGAAGACGCGCCTCAACGAGGCGGGATTCAGGAGCGGGGCAGCGCGGCGACGCGTGATCGAGCTGCTCGAGGGCGAGCACTGCGCGGTCACCGCGCTGGAAATCGACCGGCGCCTCCCCTCCGTCGGCCGCGCCACCGTCTACCGCACGCTCGAGCAGCTCGAGCAGCTCGAGCTCGTCCACCGCGTCGACGTCGGCGGCGAGGTGGTCGCCTACGAGCGCAACGACCCCGGTGAGCACCATCACCACGTCGTCTGCGTGCGCTGCGGCCGCCTCGTCCCCTTCGAGGACAGCGGTCTCGAGCGGGCGATCCACGTCGCCGGCGAAACGACGGAGTTCGAGATCGTCTCCCACGACGTCCTGCTGCGGGGGATCTGCCCCGGCTGCCAGGGGACGAGCTGAGATGTCGATCGCGATCCCACTCGCCGGGTTGACCGTTGTCGCGACGCTGATCGGCGGCCAGGTCGGGCTGCGCTTCACGAATCACCTCCAGACTCTGCTGGCGCTGACCGGCGGCGTCGTCGTCGCCATCGCCCTGCTCGACGTGCTGCCGGAGGGCATCGAAGCGGTCGGCGACCTCGACCAGGCAACCGCACTGATCGCGGTCGGCTTCCTCGCCTTCTTCTTCGCCGAACGACTGCTGGTCCTGCACGATCGCGAGGACGCGGCGGAGACCCTCTCCAGCGAACGGGTCGGCATCCTCGGCGCCGCCGGCCTCTCGGCCCACAGCTTCCTCGACGGTCTCGCAATCGGGTTCGCCTTCGGCGTCGACTCCGCCACCGGGTTCCTCGTCTTCGTCGCCGTCATCGGTCACGACTTCGCCGACGGCCTCAACACGGTCAGCTACGTGCTGCGCCGCTCCGGCACCCGCCGCACCGCGGTCAAATGGCTGACGATCGACGCCCTCGCCCCGCTGCTGGGGGCGGTCGTAGGCTCTCAGGTGGAGATCTCCGACCAGTCCCTCGGCTACGTGCTCTGCGTCTACTGCGGCATCTTCCTCTACATCGGGGCCAGCGACCTGCTGCCCGAGGCCCATTCCCAGGGCTCCTGGACCCGGGTCGCGCTCACCGCCGTGGGCTTCGCGGCGATTTTCGCGATCACCCGACTCACCGGGGTGTGAACCGCCCCCCGGGCGGGCATTTGGAAAACGCATCTTTTCCAGAAACATCGTGTTCTGGATTGAGCCAACTGAATGCTCTATACGTACCTGAGTGAGTGACGAACAGTCGCGTATTCCCCAACTCCAAGGAGCAACCATGAAGCAGCCATTCCCCGACGCAATCGACCAGCGCCTGGTCCGATCGCTCGCTCACCCCCTGCGCATCCAGATCCTCGAGCTTCTGACCGACCATGTGGCAAGCCCCAACGGCCTCGCCAACCAGCTCGAAGCCGGCCTCGGCGACGTCGCCTACCACACCCGTGCGCTCGATCGCTACGGGGCGCTGGAGCTCGTCGACACCGTCCAGCGGCGCGGCGCCACCGAGCACTTCTACAAGGCCAACCCGGAAGCATTCGTCGGCAGCCCCAGCTGGCGTCAGGTGCCGCGCGCGGTGCGTGGCGGGGTCTCGGCGGCCACCCTGCGGACCTTCCTCGACAAGGCGATCGCCGCGCTCGAAGCGGGGACCCTCGACGACCGCGACGACACCGTCTTCCGCTGGATGCCGCTGCACCTCGACGAGGAGGGCTTCGAAGAGATCGTCGCGATCCTCGAAGAGGCGACGAGGCAGATGCTGGCCGCCCATGTCCGCAGCCAGGACCGGCTCAACGAGAGCGGCGACGAGGACACCGTCTCGACCGTGGTCGGAATCGCAGCGTTCGAGACGGCGGGGTCGCTGGAGGGTACGTAGGTGGCCGAGAGAGGGAGTCGACACCCCTTCCCCGGGCATTGCGCAGCACGCCGCTTCGCGGCTTAGCTGCAATCGAACAGCGCGCTTCGCGCGCCCAGCATCAGATTGCATATCGCCGAACATGCCCGCCTCAGGGGTGTCGACTCCCTCC
>DASURF010000041.1:0-21359 GCA_036280195.1 Solirubrobacterales bacterium
CGAGCGACTGGGCCTTCCTCGACCAGCGCAAGCAAGCCGGCGACTACGCCTACCTGAGGGCCACCGATCACTCACGAGCGATGTTGGAGGCCATAGACTGCGACCGCGCCACCAACCCGTGTATGCGATCCCTCGCCCCGGACCTCAGCACCGCTCCCCTGCTGGAGCCCTGACCAGCCACCGAACTTGACCCGCGTACTGATCCTCTCCTGGGAGTACCCGCCGCTGATCGAGGGCGGCCTCGCCCGCCACGTCCGCAAGCTCTCCGAGGCGCTGGTCGAACGCGACGTCGAGGTCCACGTGTTGACCCGCGGGGGGGAGGAGTCGCCGGCGCAGGAGAACCGCGACGGGGTGGTCATCCACCGCATCCGCGAGCCCAAGCGGCCGACCGACCTCGGCGAGTTCGTCGCCTGGGTCGAGCGGATGAACTCCGACATGCTCGCCGCCGGCGTCGAGCTCGGCGACCGCTACAGCTTCGACCTCGTCCATGGCCACGACTGGCTCGTCGCCAACGCCTGCGACCACCTCGCCAAGCGCTTCGACGCGCCGCTGGTGACGACGATCCACGCCACCGAGTACGGTCGCCACCAGGGCTGGGTCGACAAGCACCCGCAGACCTACATCCACGGCGTCGAGCGCTGGATCACCAACCGCTCGCACCGGGTCATCACCTGCTCCCACTACATGCGCGAACAGGTCGCCGACATCTTCGGCGTCGAGGAGGCGCGGGTCAGCGTCATCCCCAACGGGATCGACCCCGACGACCTGCCCGCCCAGCCGGCCGAGGACCTGGCGCGGCTGCGCTCCGAGTTCGCCGGCCCCGACGAGAGGCTGGTCCTGCTGATCGGCCGCCTCGTCTACGAGAAGGGCTTCCAGCTGGCGCTGGAGGCGATGCCGCGGGTGATCGAGGAGGCGCCGGGGACGCGCTTCCTGGTCGCCGGCTCCGGCACCCACGAGGCGGAATTGAAGCGCCAGGCGCAGGAGCTGGGGCTGATGGAGCACGGCACCTTCCTCGGCTGGATCGGCGACGACGTCCTGCACTCGCTCTACCGGATCGCCGACCTCACCGTGGTCCCCTCGATCTACGAGCCCTTCGGCCTGGTCGCCCTGGAGGCGATGGCCTCCGGCTGTCCCTGCATCGTCGCCGACACCGGCGGCCTGCGCGAGGTCGTCCCGCATGAGGAGGCCGGGCTGCGCTTCCGCGCCCACGATCCCGAAGCGCTGGCCGAGGTCGCGATCCGCGTCCTCTCCGACGACGAGCTCGGCCGCCGGCTCGTCGCCGAAGCCTACGAGCACCTGCGTCGCTTCGACTGGGGCGACGTCGCCGAGCAGACGGCAGCGGTCTACGCCGAACTGGCCGGCGCGAAGACCGCATAACAGCGCTTCGCTGCGCTCAGCAGCTGCCCCTCTGCCGGCGCTGCAGGGTGCGCTCGCTGATGCTGAAGCTGCCCTCGCTCGGGTTGCCGGGGTTCCAGTGGATGCCCTCGAGCAGCTCGGAGGGGGAGACGGCGAGGGCGCCGGCGAGCTTCATCAGCGTGTCGACCCGGGCCAGGCGGGTGCCGTTCTCGAGCATCCCGATCTCGGTCCGGTGCAGCGCGGCGAGCTTGCCCAGTTCTTCCTGGGACATCGCCGCACGGCGGCGGCAGCGATGGAGGTTGCGGCCGAACTTGGTCGCGACCTCCTCCGATCGAAGTCTCCCGTCAGGGGGCATGCGGGCAGCATTGCGGCAGAAACTCATTGTCAGCCAGACAATACCTATCGGCCCGGACGCCGGCTAATCGCCGGAGGCGAGCTGCGGCGGCTGCAGCGTCGTCCAGGCCTCGGGATCCGGCTCCACCGGCCGCTTCCAGCGCAGCTCTCGAGGCGCCTCGCGCATGCGGATGATCCGGGCCGGGATGCCGCCGACCACGGCGTTGGCCGGGACGTCCCTGGTGACGACCGAGTTGGTGCCGATCACCGAGTTGTCGCCTACCTTGACCCCGCGCAGGATGCAGGCGCCGTAGCCGATCCAGACGTTGCTGCCCACCTCGACGTCGCGCTTGTAGATGCCCTGCTGCCGGATCGGCCGCTCGACCTCGACGACGCCGTGGTCGAAGTCGATGAACATCGCCCGGTCGGCGATCACGCACTCCTCGCCGATCCGCACGCGCTGGTAGGCGGAGATCGTGCACTCCTGACCCATCACCGTCTTGTCGCCGATCTCCACGACCCCCTCGTGGCAGCGGATCTTGGTCCCGTCGCCGATCCAGACGAAGCGCCCGAAGCGAATCTCGCCGCGGGGCTCGATCTTCAGTTCCAGCCCGCGGCCGAGGAAGAAGGGGCCGTCGGAGCGCCACCGCCATCCGGCCGCGGTCAGCAGGCGGCGCCAGAGGTAGCGCCAGAGGAGCCGCGCGTAGCGCGGGGTCAGCATCCGGTTGCGGGCCAGGAAGCGGAGCACGGCGGGGCAACTCTAGACTCACTGCGCCTTGACTGATGTGGCGAAAACCGCCCCGCTCGCCGAGCGCCTCGTCGCCGGCGAAAAGCGGGCGCTGGCGCGGGCGATCACGCTGATCGAGTCCGACGACCCCGCCGGCTGGGACCTGGTGCGCGAGGTCTACCCACGCACCGGCAAGGCCCGCATCATCGGCTTCACCGGTCCGCCCGGAGTCGGCAAGAGCACCCTGATCGGCGCTCTCACCGGCGAGCTGCGCAAGGCCGAGCGTGAGGTCGCGGTGCTCTCGATCGACCCCTCGAGCCCGTTCACCCGCGGCGCCCTGCTCGGCGACCGCATCCGCCTCACCGACCACTTCCTCGACCCCGGCGTCTTCATCCGCTCGATGGCCTCGCGCGGCGCCCTCGGCGGCCTCTCCGAGGCGGCGCTGCAGGTGGCGCTGATCATGGATGCCGCGGGCAAAGACGACGTCCTGATCGAGACCGTCGGCGTCGGCCAGGCGGAGATCGACATCGTCGACCACGCCGACACGATCGTGCTGGCGCTGATGCCGGGTTCCGGCGACTCGATCCAGGCGCTGAAGGCGGGGGTGATGGAGATCCCCGACGTCATCGTCGTCAACAAGGCCGACCATCCGATGACCGACACCATGGTGCGCGAGGTGCGCGGGGTCCTCGCCCTCTCCCAGGACCCCGAGGGCTGGAAGGTGCCGATCCTGCGAACCGAGGCGGCGCGCGGCGAAGGCATCGAGGAGCTGGCGGCGGCGATCAAGGAGCACCGCGAGTTCATCGAGGCGGCCGGGACGCTGGCCGAGCGCCGCGCCCGCAACCTGCGCAGCGAGGTGCTTGGAATCGCCACCTCGCGGATGCGCCGCCGCCTCGAGCAGACCGTCTCCGAAGACCCGGCGACCGCCGAGCTGCTGGAACGGGTCGTGCGCCGGGAGCTCGACCCGGCCACCGCCGCCTCGGAGCTGCTGGAGAAGCACGTCGATGGCTGAGCAGGCACGATCCTCCGCGGCCGAAGCGATGTCCTGGCTCGGCGCCGACGTAGCCGAGCTCGGCGGCAGCGCCGTCGGCCAGGTCCAGGGGTTCTACGTCGACGCCGAGAGCGGCGAGCCGGCCTGGCTGATCGCCCGCCTCGGCCGCCGCCGTCGCGCCCGGGTAGTTGCCGTCCCTTTCGCCAACTGCGCCGGTGCCCCGTTCGGCGTCTGGGCGGGACAGGAGGGAGACGCGATCCGCAGCGCTCCGGTGGTCGATCCCAGCCGACCGCTGCGGCGCGAGCACGAGCTGACCATCTGCGCCCATTTCGGCATCGGCGAGAAGGTCGGTCGCGCCGCCGAGGTCGTGAGCCGCGACGCCGGTCTCATCACTGCCGCTCCTCCGAATCGATAGGCGCAGCGCGCGAGTCCGGGCGCGCTCCCTTTATACGGCATATATTTGAGTGATGAAGAAGCTCCGATGGGTGCTGGTCGTGGGGATGGCGGCGGCGGTTCTGGCCGGGTGCGGGTCAGGCGGCGAGGCCGAGACGACGGCGTCCTTGCCGTTGGAACCTCCCAGGGAGATCGACGTCACGCTGGACGGCTACTCAGGGCCCGGGACGGTGGGCATCCTGATGGCGGAGCGTCGCGGCTACTTCGACGATCTCGGGCTCGACGTCTGGGTGCGCACTCCAGCCAGCCGGCTCAGCCCTGTTCCTTATGTCGTCGGGCGAGAAGTCGCCCTGTCCGTTTCACACCAGCCACAGGTCGTGCTGGCGAAGGAGAAGGGCGCACCGATCACCGCCTTCGGAAGCCTCGTCTCAAAGCCCACCGCCGCGATGATCTGGCCGCGGGGTTCGGGGATCGGCGGCGTCTCCGACCTGAAAGGCAAGACGATCGGCTTCGCCGGCCTTCCCTTCGAACGAGAATTCCTCGTGAGGATCCTCGAGCAGGAAGGGCTTGCGCTCTCGGACGTCAAGATCATCACCGACGACTACTACCTGGTCTCCACCGTGGTCAGCGGGCAGGTCGATGCGATCTTCGGCGCCGCGAACGTCGAAGGTGCCGAACTGAAAGCACTGGGGTTCGACCCGGTCATCACTCCGGTATCGAGCTTCGGCATCCCGCCCTACGACGAACTCGTCCTCATAACCCGTTCGGACCGTCTGGCGAAGGAACCGGACGCGATCCGCGCCTTCATGGCCGCGGTGGCGCGCGGCACGGCCGCGGCGATCGAAGATCCCGAGGCGGCCGCCTCGGTGATCGAACGCAGCATCGGGGCAGATGCGGATCGAAGCCGGAAGGTGAACGAAGCCCAGGTCGAGGCGACTCTGCCGCTGCTCTCCCGCGACGGCTACCTGGACCCCGACCAGGCCAAAGGACTCGTCGACTGGATGCAGGAAGAAGGGATGGCCCAGCAGGCGCCGTCAGTGGACGAGCTCTTCACGGACGAGTACCTAGCGCAACCCGACTCTTGAGGACGATCCGATGGATATCGGCGTGCGGAGTGGTGGCCCTCCTCTTGAGCGGGTGCGGCGAGAGCAGCACGGAAACGGCTGGAGAGGCCGGAGAGCCGGTGCGGAACCTGCAGCACATGGAGGTGACGCTCGATGGATATCGCGGTCCTGAGAACGCCGGCATCTTGATGGCCGACAAGCGGGGATATTTCGCCGAAGCGGGTCTCAGCGTGAAGATCTATCCGCCCGAAACGCCACTTCGGCCGGTCAGGTACGTGGCCGAAAAGGTCATCGATCTGGCGGTCTCTCACCAGCCTCAGGTCGTTCTCGCGGAGGAGAAGGGAGTGCCGATCGTCGCCGTGGGGAGCCTGATGCCGGAGCCGACGATGGGAATGATGTGGTCGGCCGGCTCCGGCATTCACGACATCGCCGACCTGAAAGGCAAGACCATTGCCATCCCAGGTCTTTCGTTCGAGGAAAAATTTCTCCGGGCAGTGCTGGCGCGCGCAGGCTTGACTCTCGCCGACGTGAAGGTCAAGACCGTGTATTACGACCTCGTGCCCGCTCTGGTGAAGGGGCGGGCCGACGCCATCTTCGGTGGTTCTTCGAACGTCGAGGGGGTCGAGCTGGAAGAGCGGGGGCTGGACCCTGTCATCGCCTCCGTCCAGAGCCTCGGCATTCCCTCATACGACGAACTGGTGTTGATCGCTCGCTCGGATCGTCTGGCCGAGGATCCGGAGTCGATTCGGCGCTTCCTGTCAGCGGTTCGCCGCGGGACCGCCGCAGCGATCGAAGACCCCCCAGCTGTCAGCCGAGCTATTGCAAATGGCTACGAACCGGTCACCAGGGAGATGGAAGCCCAGGTCGAGGCGACGCTGCCGCTGCTCTCCCGCGACGGCTACCTGGACCCCGACCAGGCCAAAGGACTCGTCGACTGGATGCAGGAAGAAGGGATGGTCCAGCAGGCGCCGTCCGCGGCTCAGCTCTTCACGAACGACTACCTCAAACCGGAGTCCTGACCCGCGATATCGCTACAGCTGCAGGCTCTTGACCTGCAGCAGCTCCTCGATCCCGTAGCGGCCGTTCTCGCGGCCGTGGCCGGACTGGCCGTAGCCGCCGAAGGGGGCCAGCGGGTTGAAGGCGCCGCCGTTGATCTCGATCTGGCCGGTGCGGATGCGGCGGGCGACGGCGATCGCGCGGTCGTTATCGGCCGACCAGACGCCGCCGGCGAGGCCGTAGGGGGTCGAGTTGGCGATCCGGACGGCGTCGTCCTCGCCTTCGTAGGGCTGGATCGCCAGCACCGGGCCGAAGATCTCCTCCTGGCCGATCGTCATCTCGGCCTCGACCTCGGAGAAGACGGTGGGGCGGACGAAGAAGCCGCGCTCGAGTCCCTCCGGCGGCTCGGCGCCGCCGGTGATCAGGCGCGCCCCCTCCTCGATCCCCTTCTGGATGTAGCCGCGGACGCGCTCTCGCTGGACGTCGGAGACCAGCGGGCCGAGCCGGGTGGAGCCCTCGAACGGATCGCCGGGCGTGAAGGTCTCCGCCGTTGCCCTGGCCAGCTCCTCGGCCTCGGCCAGGCGCTGACGCGGGATCAGCATCCGGGTCAGGGCGCTGCAGGTCTGGCCGGAGTTGAGGAAGCACTTGGCGACGCCGTCGGGGACCGCCTTCTCGAGGTCGGCGTCGTCGAGGATCACGTTCGGCGACTTGCCGCCGAGCTCCATCGCCACCGGCTTGACCGTCGCCGAGGCCACCTCGCTGACCCGGCGGCCGGCGCGGGTGGAGCCGGTGAAGGAGACCATGTCGACGCCGGGATGGGCGGCGATCGCCTCGCCGACGACCGGTCCGAGACCGGTGACGAGGTTGAAGACACCGGCCGGCAGGCCCGCCGCCTCGACCACTTCGGCCAGCATGAAGGCGTTCAGCGGCGTCACCTCGCTCGGCTTCAGCACCACCGTGCAGCCGGCGGCGAGGGCGGGAGCGACCTTGGCGGCAATCTGGTTCAGCGGGTAGTTCCAGGGGGTGATCGCGCCGAGCACGCCGACCGGCTCGCGCAGCACCCGCGAGTTGCCGATCTCCTCCTCCCAGGCGACTTCCTCCATCAGCTTCGGCATCGAGGCGAACTGCGAGGCCGGCAACCCGACCTGGATGATCCGGCTCAGCTTCAGCGGCATCCCCAGCTCCTGGGTGATCGTCGCCGCGATCTCGTCGCCGCGCTCGTTCAAGCCGGCGGCGATCGCCGCGATGTAGCCGGCGCGCTCCTCGCGCGAGGTCTGCGACCAGCTCGCGAATGCCTCGCGGGCGGCGGCGACGGCGCGGTCGGCGTCCTCCTGCGAGCAGGCGGGAATCGTCCCGATCACCTCCTCGGTGGTCGGGTTCACCACCTCGATCGGCTCGGACCCGCTCGGCTCGACCCACTTACCGCCGATGAAGATCTTGTCCTTGACCTGAAGCTCAGCCGCCGTCGCCATCCCACTCCTCCTCGTTGCCTGTGTCATTGAAAAGTAACCGATCAAAGAGTCATCACTTATATGCAATAATCGCTTTTACGCTATGCCCCCTGAACCCGGTCGCCTGCTCCGCGAAGCCCGAGTCCGCCATGGACTTAGCCAGGAGCGCCTGGCGCGTCGGGCGGGAACCACTCAATCGGCGATATCCCGTATCGAGCAGGAACGGGGTTCGCCCGCCGTCCGAACGCTCGAGGAGCTGCTGAATTTGATGGGCGAGGAGCTGGTGCTCGAAGCAAAACGGCGTGATACGGGCATTGATCTGACCCTCAACCGGGCCAATCTCGAACTGGCTCCCAGCGAGCGGGTCGAGCGGGGGCTCGAGTTTGCGGACCTGGTACGTCAGAACCGGGGGGGAGAGTTCGGCTCTCCCGGGCCTTGAGATCCCATGGCTTCCGAGGACCTGGGAAAACCGCTCGACCCGAGACCTTTGCTGGAGACCCTGGATAGACACGGGGTGGATTTCGTAGTGGTCGGGGGGTTGGCGGGCCTGGCGCAGGGATCCTCTTACCCGACCTTCGACCTCGATGTCGCATACGGAAGGGACCCGGGCAATTTGCGGCGGCTCGCGGCTGCGCTGCAGGAGATGGGTGTCACTTTGCGAGGCGCACCGCAGGACCTACCGTTTCAGCCGGACGCGCAGACGCTCGCCAACGGGGCGAATTTCACCTTTGACACCCCCTATGGCAGTTTCGACATCCTCGGGGATATCGCCGGAATCAAGGACTATGGGGACCTTCGGAAAAACGCGAAGATCGTCGAGATCGTGGGGGTCAGCGTGCGGGTCGCAACCCTCGATGACCTCATTGCCATGAAGCGAGCGGCAAATCGCGTCAAGGACCAGTTGATGGTCCTCGAGTACGTGGAGCTCGCCGAAGAGATCCGCCGGCGGGAACAGGACGGCCAGAGCTAGGCGGCCGTGGTGACGGCGTCGGCTTCGACGCCTGCGCCCGGCCCGGGCACCTGCTTTGCGTCTCGCGCGTGCAGCAGCTTGCCGCAGCTTTCGCAGATGCCGCGCTCGCTGACGGTGCCGCCGCACTCCTTGTGGACGATCAGGCGGCGCGGTCCGTCGGGGCTGGGGGAGTAGCGGTCGCCCCAGTGCAGCAGCGCGATCAGCGCCGGCCAGAGGTCGAGCCCCTTCTCGGTGAGGAAGTACTCGTAGCGGGGCGGGCCCTCCTGGTAGGCGCGCCGCTCGAGGATTTCCTCGTCGACCAGCCGCTGCAGCCGCGCCGAGAGGACGTTGCGGGCGATGCCCAGCGACTCCTGGATCTCGCCGAAGCGGCGGTTGCCGTGCATCACGGCGCGGACGATGAGGAGGGACCAGCGCTCCCCGATCACCTCCAGCGCCTTGGCAACCGAGCAGTCGAGGCCGGGGTAGTCGCGATGCAGCACGTGTGAATCTTCGCACACTTGGTTGCATCAAGCAACTGACTGCGTTAGGCTCTCGCCGTCCAGAGTTGCTTCATGCAACCAAGCCGAATTGGAGGCCCAGGATGAGGCTGATTCCACGACACAGGCACCACCGTCGCCCCAAGGGTCCGCGGATCGCGATCAGCGAGGCGGAGATCAGCGCCGACCTGCACTATCCGGCGCAGCCGCGACGGCCGCGCCGCACCGCCGACGTCCACCGGCTGGAGATCAGGTGAGCGACAACGGCGTGGTGACGGCGCCGGAGGGGACCGCCGCCGACGTGGCGGAGGCTTTCGCCGCCGAGCGTCCGGAGACCTCCCGCAGCCGCACCCTGGTCTGGCAGGACCCGGTGCCGACGGCGGCGGCCGGGGCGACGATGACCGGCATGGAGTACATGACCGCGGTCGTCACCGGCCAGATGCCGCCGCCGCCGATCGCGGTGACGATGCGGCTGCGGCCGGTCGAGCTGGAGGAGGGGAGGGTGGTCTTCGAGGGCGAACCCGGCGAGGAGCACTACAACCCGATCGGCGTCGTCCACGGCGGCTACGCGGCGACGCTGCTCGACTCCGCCCTCGGCTGCGCCGTCCACACGACCTTGCCGGCCGGCATCGCCTACACCTCGCTCGGACTGGAGGCGAAGTACGTGCGGCCGATCACCCGCGACACTGGCCGCGTCCTCTGCGAGGCGAACGTCCTCTACCGCGGCCGCAAGCAGGCGACCGCGGAGGCGAACCTGGTCGCAGCCGACAGCAACAAGCTGCTCGCCCACGGCATCGCCACCTGCATGCTGCTGGGGGAGGGTTAGGCAGCGCTATGGCGGGCGAGCTCGACAAGGAGTCGCACGCCCATGCCGTTGGCGCCCTTGCCGACGTACTCGCGGCCGGTGTCCCAAGCGGTGCCGGCGATGTCGACGTGCGCCCAGGGCGTCTCGCCGACGAACTCCTCGAGGAACGAGCCGGCGGTGATCGTCCCGGCCTTGCGCTGCGAAGCGAGGTTGGAGAGGTCCGCGACCTTCCCCTTCATCAGCTCCTTGTACTCGGGATGCAAGGGCAGGCGCCAGACCAGCTCGCCGCTGCGCTCCCCGGCCGCGATCACCTCGTCGGCGAGGTCGTCGTCGTTGGCGATCACCGCGGCGTAGGTGGAGCCGAGGGCGATCGTCACCGCGCCGGTAAGGGTGGCGAGGTCGACGATCCGCTCGGCGCCCAGCTCGACCGCGTAGGCCAGCGCGTCGGCGAGGATCAGCCGGCCCTCGGCGTCGGTGTTGTTGACCTCGACCGTCTTGCCGCTGTACTGCGTGATGATGTCTCCCGGCTTGATCGCGGTCCCGGAAGGCATGTTCTCGGTGGTCGGGACGAGGGCGACGAGGTCGAGCGGCAGCTCCAGCTCGGCGATCGCGGCGACCGCCTCCAGCACGGCGGCGGCGCCGGACATGTCCATCTTCATCTCCTGCATGCCGGCGCCGGGCTTGAGCGAGATGCCGCCGGTGTCGAAGGTGACGCCCTTGCCGACCAGGGCGAGGGTGGGGCCGGAGCCGCCGCCGCGGTAGCGGAGGACGACCAGCTTCGGCTCCTGCGGCCCGCCCTGGCTGACGGCGAGGATGCCGCCCATGCCCTTCGCCTCCAGCTCGGCGCGGCCGAGGGTCTCGGTGGAGAGCGCGTCCGAACCGGCGGCGATCTCCTCGGCGCGTTCGGCGAGGACGGTCGGGGTGGCGACGTTGGCGGGGGTGTTCTGCAGATCGCGGGCCCGGTTCTGGGCCTCGGCGGCGACGCGGGCGACCTCCGCGGGCGCGTCCAGCTCGGCCGGCCCGACCAGAGTCAGCGTCTCGAGCCGCGGCGAATCGTTGCCCTCGCCGGACTTGAAGCGGTCGAAGCTGTAGGAGGCGAGGATCGTCCCGGCGACCAGGGCCTCGGCCGCGGAGTCGTCGCCCTCGGGCACCGCCCAGGCGAGCGAGCCGGCCTGGAGACGCGCAGCCTCCTTGGCGGCGACGGCAGCGGCGACGCGCAGCCGCTCGACGTCGAGCTCAGCGCTATCGCCCAGTCCGACCACCAGCACCGCCGGGAAGCCGTCGGGGCGCAGCAGCGTCGTCTTCTTGAAATCGGATGGGGCGTGGTCGGCGCCGGCGGCAGCAGCGATCGGCGCCGGCAGATCACCGCCCTCGGTCAGCCCGACCGCCAGCAGGTCGGCCCCGACCTCCGCCAGCTCTCCCTGCCTCACATCGACCTTCATCGGCCGCGAGTCTATGCCCTGTCGGTATCGTCACCCGCTGGACCTGGCGGACAGGGGCCAGGCCAAGCGAACTTCGGAAAGGAAAGGCAGTAGATGCCCAGCTCAGTGATCCTCGGTACCGCGCGCACCCCCTTCGGGAAGATGGGCGGCGGACTCTCCTCCCTCGACGCCACCGATCTCGGCGGCACCGTCATCGAGGCCGCGCTCGAGCGCTCCGGGGTAGCCCCCGAGCAGGTCGAGCAGGTCGTCTTCGGCCAGGTGCTGCAGGCAGGCCAGGGCCAGATCCCCTCGCGCCAGGCTCAGATCAAGGGCGGGATCCCCAAGGAGGTCCCCTCGGAGACGATCAACAAGGTCTGCGCCTCAGGCATGCGCTCGCTCGGCCTCGCCGATCAGGCGATCCGCGCCGGCGACTCGAACGTCGCCGTCACCGGCGGCATGGAGTCGATGAGCCAGGCGCCCTACTTGCTGCCGAACGCCCGCTTCGGCTTCCGGATGGGTGACGTCAAGGCCCTCGACGCGATGACCCACGACGGGCTTACCAACCCCTTCACCGAAAAGCAGATGATCAACGAGGCCAGCGAGGTCGGCAACGAGCTGGAGATCACCCGCGTCGACATGGACCGCTTCGCCGAGCGCTCGCACCGGCTCGCTCACGAGGCGACCGAAGCCGGCCGCCTCGCCGACGAGATCGTCGGCGTCACCGTCAAGTCCCGCAAGGGCGAGAGTACGGTCGAGGCCGACGAGGCGATCCGTCCCGACACCACCCTGGAGACGCTGGCCGGCCTGAAGGCGATCGGCGGTCCCGACGCGACCCACACCGCCGGCAACGCGCCGGGCGTCAACGACGGCGCCGGCGCGATCGTCGTCGCCTCCGAGGAGTGGGCCGAGAAGGAAGGGAAGACGCCGCTGGCGAGAATCCTCTCCTACGGCACCGTCGCCGACGACTTCCCCTACCTGGCGAAAACGCCGGCCAACGCCGCTAAGCAGGCGCTGGAGAAGATCGGCAAGAGCCCCGACGAGGTCGACCTCTGGGAGATCAACGAGGCCTTCGCCTCGGTCGCCCTCAACTCGGTGCGGATGCTCGGCGTCGACGAGGAGAAGGTCAACGTCAACGGCGGCGCGATCGCCCTCGGCCACCCGATCGGCGCCTCCGGCTCGCGCATCGTCGGCGCCCTCGTGCACGAGCTGCGCCGCCGCGGCGGTGGCCTCGGCGTCGCCGCGATCTGCTCCGGCGGTGGCCAGGGCGACGCGATCGTGATCGAGGTCAACGGGGGCTGATCCCCTCTTGAGCGAGCAGCCCGCGAGCGAAGGCATGCCGCGGGCTGCCGCTTTTTTCGACCTCGACAAGACCCTGATGGCGGGGTCGAGCGGGATGCAGTTCGCCCGCATCGCCGCCAAGCAGGGGATCGTCGGCAAGCGCCAGCTCGCCAGCTGGGCGGTCGAGCACCTGCGCTACCGGCTGCGCGGCACCACCGACGAGCGGACCGCCGAGGTGCTGAAGGTGGCGCGCGAGCTGATCCGCGGCGTGCCGGCGAAGTCGATCGACCGGATGGGCCCGGAAGTGATGGCGGCGATCCTGCCGCGTGTGTTTCCGCAGATGCTGGAGGAGGTCTACGCCCACCAGGACGCCGGCCGGCCGACCTTCATCGTCAGCGCCGCCGGCAACGGCGTCGTCGAGCAGCTGGCGCACGTTCTGGGGATGGACGGCGGCATCGGCACCCGCTACGAAGTCGACGGCGACGGCGCCTTCACCGGTCGCCTCGACGGCCCCTTCGTCTACGGCGAGGGCAAGGTGACGGCGATGCAGGAATTTGCCGCGCGCCACCAGATCGAGCTTGCGGCTTCCTACGCCTACTCCGACTCGCTCTCGGACCTGCCGATGCTGCGGGCGGTCGGCAACCCGGTCGCGGTCAACCCCGACCCGCCGCTGGCGGCGATCGCCCGCGAGGAGGGCTGGCAGACGCTGCGCTTCGAGCGCCTCGGCCGTCGCCTCGTCGCCCTCACGGTGACCCTGCTGGCAACGGTCGCGGGAGTGGGGGCGAGGCGGGTTGCGACCCGCCGCCGCCTACCCCCGCCCTCCCGGTTCCCGCTGCGAAGCGGCGCGCGCACCCGTTCGCGCTAGGGTTCCGGGCCGGATGGAGGCAGCAACCGCACGCAAGATCCGCGTCGTCGTCGCCAAGCCCGGCCTCGACGGGCACGACCGTGGCGCCAAGATCATCGCCCGCGCCCTGCGCGACGCCGGCATGGAGGTGATCTACACCGGGCTGCACCAGACGCCCGAGCAGATCGCCGAGACGGTGATCCAGGAGGACGCCGACGCGGTCGGCCTCTCGATTCTTTCCGGCGCCCACATGACGCTGGTCCCCAAAGTAGTCGAGCTGCTGCAGGCGCAGGGGGTCGACGACGTGCTGGTCACCGTCGGCGGCACGATCCCGGCCGACGACATCCCCGAGCTGAAGCAGCTCGGCGTCGCCGAGGTCTTCACCCCAGGCTCTGGAACCGACGACATCGTCGAGTTCATCCAGGAGCGGGCCACGGCCCGCCACGCCGGCGGCGAATAGTGCATTCGACACAGATCGGTGCATAGGTCCGTCCGATCCGGGTATCATCCTGATTGACTCGTCAGTCAACTGACGCAAAGCGTTAAGATCGCGCCCGCGATTGGCGCTGCGAAGCGCGATCCGCAGCCCGCAAAGACCTGAGAATCACCCCAAGGAGGCTTTGTTTTGAAGATCTGCGTCCTGGTCAAGGAGGTACCGGACGCCGCCGTTCAGAAGCGCATCGATCCGAACACGATGCGGCTGGACCGTAGCGGCGAGAAAAATCTCAACCCCTTCGACACGCATGCCCTCGAGGCGGCGATGCAGATCAAGGAGGGTGGCGCGATCCCGGTCGAGGAGGTCGTGGCGGTGACGATGGGCCCGGACTCGGCTGTCCGCGCCCTGCACAAGGCCGTCGCCCTCGGCGCCGACCGCTCGGTTCACCTCTCCGATGAGGCGCTGGCCGGCTCTGACGTCTGCGCGACCGGCTACTCGCTGGCGAAAGTTCTCGAGTCGGAGAGCCCCGACCTGGTCCTGCTGGGCCAGCAGTCGGACGACGGCGAGTGCTACACGATCGGCGCCGTCGTTGCCGACCACCTGAAGATGCCTTCGCTGACCCAGGTGATCCAGATCGACGTCACCGACGGCAAGCTTCGCTGCGAGCGCCAGGCCGAGTACGGCTACGACACCGTCGAGGTCGAGCTGCCGGCCGTGATCAGCGTCGGCGACGCGATCAACGAGCCGCGCTACCCGAGCCTGAAAGCGATCATGGGCGCGAAAAAGAAGCCGCTCGACTCGAAGGCGACCGGCGACGTCGGCATCGACGCCGGCCAGGTCGGCGAGAGCGGTTCGAAGACGAAAGTGCTCGCGCTCAACCCGCCGCCGGCGAAGGAAGCGGGAGAGATCATCGAGGACGAGGACACCAACGAGACGGTCGAAAAGATCGTCGCGTGGCTCGACGAGAGGAAGCTGATCTAAATGGCAGGGATCCTGGTTTACGCCCTCCACGACGACGAGGGCAACTTCAACAAGAACTCGCTCGGGGCGATCTCCGAGGCCGCCAAGCTGGCCGGTGAAATCGGCGGCGAGGCCGCCGCGATCGTCGTCGGCGACGTTGCCGACGACGCCTGCGCCTCGCTCGGCAACTACGGCGCCGCCAAGGTCTACCGGGCCAAGAGCGTGCCCGAGGGCCTCGCGCAGCCGATCGTCGACGCGATGGCCAAGGTCATCCAGGACCAGGGCTTCTCCTACGCCCTGTTCGGCGGCGGTCTGCTCGGCTTCGAGATCGGGGCCGGCCTCACCGCCCGCCTCGGTGCCGGCGTGACCATGGAGGTCACCGCGGTCAAGGTCGACGGCGGCAAGCTGGTCGTCGAGCGGCCGATCCTGCAGGACTCCGAGATCGCCGACGTCGGCTACGTCGCCGAGCCCGGCATCATCATCGGCCGCCTCAACGCCTTCGACGCCAACGAGTCCGGCGGCACGGCTGAGGTCGTCGACGTCGACGTCGAGCTCTCCGAGTGGTCGTCCAAGGCGAAGCTGGTCCAGCGCGGCGAGCAGCGCGGCGCCGACGTCAACATCGAGGACGCCGACATCCTCGTCGGCGGAGGCCGCGGTCTCGGCGCCAAAGAGGGCTTCGAGCTCTGCGAGCAGCTCGCCGAGTCGATGGGCGGAGCCGTCGCCGCGACCCGCGCGGTCGTCGATGCCGGCTGGTACCCCTATGCGGCCCAGATCGGCCAGACCGGCAAGACCGTGGCGCCGAAGCTGTACCTCGCCGCCGGCGTCTCCGGCGCGATCCAGCACAAGGTCGGTATGCAGAACTCGGAGAACATCCTTGCGATCAACAAGGACCCGAACGCGCCGATCTTCGAGTTCTCCGACCTCGGCGTGGTGGGCGATCTGCACAAGATCGTCCCCAAGCTGACCGAGGCGATCAAGGCGAAGAAGGGCTAGACCGATGCCAGTAGCTCCGAGCGAGTTCCCGCCTCCGTTCGATCCGGCCGACGTCATCGTCGGCCCGACCGACCCGGAGGACGAGCGAATCGAGGTTGGCGTGGCGATCGTCGGCGGCGGGCCCGCCGGCCTCGCCTGCGCCAACAAACTGATGCAGCTCCTCGAGGACGAGCCGGAGCTACTGGAGAAGCTGGGCGAAGTCCCGGTCGCGGTGATCGAGAAGGGCAAAGTCGCCGGCGCGCACCTGCTCTCCGGCGCCAACGTCGACCCCTCGGCGATGGAACGGCTCTTCCCCGACCTGCCGCCGGCCGAGTGGCCGCCGGTCTACCAGGAGGTGACGAAGGACGCGACGTACTTCCTCACCAAGAGCAAAGCCTTCCCGCTGAAACCGCCGCCGCCCAACTTCCGCAAAGAGGGGACCTACACGATGTCGGTCTCCAAGCTCGGCCGCTTCCTGGCTGAAAAAGCCGAAGAGGCCGGCGTCTACATCCTCACCGAGACTGCGGCGACCCAGCTGCTGGTCGAGGACCGGATCGTCAAGGGCGTGCGCTCGGGCGACCGTGGCCGTGGCAAGGAAGGCGAAGAGCTCGGCAACTTCGAGCCCGGGTCGGACGTGGTCGCCAAGGCGACCGTCCTGGCCGAGGGCACGATCGGCCACCTCACCTACGCCGCGATGGATTACTTCGACCTCCGCGAGGGCTCCGACCCGCAGGTCTGGGAGCTCGGGGTGAAGGAGATCTGGGAGGTGCCGAAGCCGCTGGACCGGGTCATCCACACGCTCGGCTGGCCGCTGCGCTGGAGCCCGCGCTACAAGGAGGCGGGCGGCAGCTTCATCTACCCGATGGGCGAGGACAAGGTCTGCTTCGGCCTCGTCGTCGGGCTCGACACCACCGACGCCACCTTCTCGGTCCACGATGCCCTGCAGGAGTTCAAGACCCACCCCTTCATCAAGAAGATCATCGAGGGCGGCAAGCGGGTCGGCTGGGGCGCGAAGACGATTCCCTCGGGCGGCTACTGGGCCCTGCCGAAGCGCTTCTCGGTGCCGGGCATGCTGATGGCGGGCGACGCCGCCGGGATGGTCAACATCGCCGAACTCGCGGGCGTCCACTACGCGATGCACGCCGGCATGTACGCGGCGGAAGCGATCGTCGAGTCGCTGAAGCAGGACATCGACTCGGTCAACTTCGAAAGCTACGACGAGAAGATCCGCGGCTCGGTGATCGAGAAGGACCTCTACCGCTCGCGCAACATGAAGCAGCCGCTGACCAAGGGCCTGATCTTCGGCGGCATGATGGGCAGCGCCATGGTCGCGACCAAAGGCGCCTTCCCCGGCGGTCACTGGAAGATCGAGGACAACGCCGAGATCCCGGTCTTCGAGGGCAAGGCGGCGGACAGCTACCCGAAGCCCGACAACGAGCTCACCTTCAACAAGCTCGACTCGGTCTTCCTCTCCGGCAACGCGACCCGCGACGACGCTCCCAACCACGTCCGCATCCAGACCCGCGTCCCGCGCGAGGTCGCCCAGACCTGGGTTTCGATGTGCCCGGCCCAGGTCTACGAGATCCCCGAGGACCAGCTGGAGAGCGGCGCGACCGAGGTCGACGTCCACGTCACCGCCTCCAACTGCGTCCAGTGCGGCGCGATCACTGCCAAGGGCGGCAGGCTGACGCTGCCCGAGGGCGGCGACGGCCCGCTCTACCAGGAGACGTAGAGAAAGAGCAGCAGGAGGCAGGTCGGAAGAGCCTGCGCCCTGCTGCTCGCTAACGCAACATCTCCATCCTGATGCCTCTGCGCCGGTGATGGGCACGAACGCGATCTTCAGGAGCCTCGCGAGCCGCTTTCAGCCCTCACCCGCAGGAAATCCCTGCATATGTCGTAGCACGTAACGGCGCGCGCGCTGTTTCTTGCCCTTCTTCTATTGAACTATTTCTGTGTTTTGCAAAACTTCTTGACCTATTTAGGTACGCTTTAGGTCCGAGCAAAGGACCGGGTACCGATAGGGAGAGGAAATGCGCACCGGAACCGAAGCGCTGTCGCTGCTGACCGCGCCCCTCAACGTCGAGGTATTGACAGCCTTGGGCGAGGAGCCGACACCGCTGCATGATCTACGACAGGCGGTCGGGCATCCCCCGGTGACCACGATGCGCTCGTACCTGCGCAGGCTCACCGAGACCGGAGTGCTCGAGCGCTACAGGGAGGACGACTTCCCCGGCTCGGTCAGCTACTCGTTGGCCAAGCCAGGCAAGAAGCTCCTGGCGGTGGCGGGGGTTCTCTGCGATTGGCTGCAAATGGCGCCGGTCGGCACCTTGGAGTTGGGGGGCCGGGGCTCGAAGAGCGCCGTCAAAGCTCTGCTGGACGGCTGGGACGCCGGCATCGTCCGAGCGCTGGCGGCACGCCCCCTGGCTTTGACCGAGCTGGATCGCCTCATCCCGCAGATCAGCTACCCGGCTCTCGAGCGTCGCCTCACTGCGATGCGCCAGGTAGGACTCATCGAGCCGGATCCGAACCGGAACGGCCGGGTCGCTCGCTGCCAGGTGACGGAGTGGCTCAGGCGGGGAGTGGCGCCACTGACGGCAGCGGTGGGCTGGGAGGCCGTTTACCTGCAGGACCGGACCCCGGCACCGAGCCCCCTTGACGCCGAGGCGATCCTGTTGCTGGCCGTGCCGCTCTCGAACCTACCCTCCGACGCCTCCGGGACCTGCCGCTTCGCCGTCCAGTTCCGCCGCGGCACGGAGCTCTCCTTCGCGGGCGTAATGGTCGACGTCGCCGACGGTGAGATCCGCTCTTGCGTCACCCGCCTCGAGGGTCAGCCCGACGCCTGGGCAACCGCTTCCGTCCTGGATTGGTTCCGCTGGCTGCGCCTAGGGGACGACCAAGGAGTCGAAACCGGGGGAGACGTCCGCCTGGCGCGGGCCCTGGAAGGGGCCCTCCGCGACGCCCTGGCTCCGGTTGGTTGAGCTGAATGAGCTGCGACAGGCCGGCTTGTGTAGAGCAACGCGCGCGCCAGGTGGTTTAACGGTCTCTGCAGCAAAATCGGTGCGCAATGGGGAAGTCAGGGAACGGACGGGGAAGTTACATCTGCGTTCGTTGATCAGGCGCCGCATCTTGGCTACGACTGATTCGAGTTCGAATGGCGCATTGCACCTGAACAAGGGAGGCATCATCCATGGGGTACGTCAAAATCCTCGGGCTGCTCGCCGTCGCTGCGGCCGCCCTGATGGCGCTCGCGACGACCGCGACCGCCACGACAATCACATCGCCGACAGGTACCACCTACACAGGCACGATTCACGCCGAATCAGAGGTTACGACCACGCTCCACAGCGAACTTCTGTCCGTGTCCTGCAAAAAATCGACACTGACGGGGAGCATTGGAACACACAGCTCCACCGGTACAGCCCATGGTCCTATCACCACACTGGACCTAAGCGAATGCGGCGAAGACGTGGTGACAGTGCTCGTCCCGGGAACCCTAGAAATCCACAGCTCCTCAACACATAGCATCCTGACATCAACCGGGGCGATTATCACAGTGCATACCCATGTGTTTGGGATCGACTGCTTGTTCGAAACTAACAACACCGATATCGGACTTCTTACAGACAGTCATCACTCCGGCCGCACAGAAGCTACACTGGACATCGATTCTGCACTGATTCCGCGAACCGGCGACAGCATGTTCTGTGGCCCTGTCGGCGAATGGACAGGGTCCTACGTCGTAACCACGCCGACGATGCTTTACGTGGACTGACGAGGGATTGAAGACGCGGCCGCAGCTCGAGCGACCGCGTCTCTTCCTTGGGGTGCTGCCGGCAATCTGCCGACGCTCAGCTAAAGGGTGGCTGGCCTTAGGTCGCGCGCGCGCAAGGCCGTTCAGCGCAAGTTTCAGCCGAATTACCTTGAGGGAACTTCACACTGCTCGTTTCATTTGCTTCTGGCCAACTATCCCTGAAAGGGATGCGAAAAAGCTTTATCAAACGGGTACACCATCCGGCACACCATCCGGCGTGAACGCGCCCACCCAGGAGGAGACCAGACATGAAGTACGCCAAGATATTCCTGTTACTAGCTATCGCTGCGGTCGTCCCTGCGGCGCTCGCGGCGACCGCGACCGCGACGACGATCACATCGCCGACAGGCACCAGTTACACAGGGTCAATACATGCGGAATCTGAGGGACCCGTTACCTTTCACTCTGAACTCATTGCAATATCATGTGAAAAATCTACACTAGCGAGTTTCGAGGAAACACACAGCAACACGGGAACAGCTCACGGTCCTGTCACCACACTCGACTTCAGCGAATGCACCGACACGGTCACAGTGCTGGCTGGAGGGAAGCTTGAAATGCACAGAGTTGCCAGCGGAGGTACACTGACATCCACCGGATTGAAACTTACAACTCACGGCATCTTCGGTATTCCCTGCGAGTTTACGACCAACAACACCGACATCGGAAACCTCACAGATAGTCATCACTCCGGCCGCACAGAAGCTACACTGGACATCGATTCCTCGCTGGTTCCGCGCACCGGCGACAGCGCCTTCTGCGGTGGATTCGGCGAATGGACAGGGTCCTACACGGTGACCACGCCGACGATGCTGTACATCGACTGACGAGTCAACTAAGCGCGGCCGCTATCCGAGTGGCCGCGTCTCCTTTTGCCAGCTGCAAAAATCGTGCGTGAGGGAAAGGACCCCAGCATGCGGAGATCGTCTCTCGCATTGTTGACCTCGCAGAGCCCACTCCCGCATCGGACCACGCGCGCGCCGAAACGTCTAGCGCGATATGCAGCGCTTCTGCAGGTTGTCGTCAGTGGAGCAAGGCTCATTGATCACGATACTCCAACTTTCTTGATCGCTGGGAAGTCCTGGCGACTAGAACTTCCTCCGGAACACAACTCCGGCGCCAAGAGCGTGCCGGATCAAGGAGGAAACTCAATATGAAGTACGTCAAGATCCTTGGGCTGCTTGCCGTCGCTGCAAGCGCTCTGATGGCCTTCGCGGCAACTGCATCCGCGACGACAATCACATCGCCGACAGGTACCAGCTACACAGGCACGATTCACGCGTCGTCAGAGGGAACGACCACCCTCCACGGTGAAGCCCTCTCGGTTTCCTGCAAAAAATCAACAGTAACGGGCACGCTTAGCACCCATGGCTCTAGCGTGACAGCCTCGGGCCCCATCTCCACACTCGACTTCAGCGAATGCGGTGATGACGTGGTAACAGTGAAACAGAACGGGAGCCTGGAAGCGCACGGAACCGCAACCGGTGCGACACTTACATCTACCGGTGCGATCATCACAATCCATACGCATCTGTTCGGCATCAACTGCACCTACGAAACGAAAAACACCGATATCGGCAACCTCACAGACAGCCATAGCGCTGCCACGACAGGAGCCACACTGGACATCGACTCCTCGTTGATTCCGCGAGTCGGTGACAGCGTCTTCTGTGGTGAATTCGGCGAATGGACAGGTAGCTACCTGGTGTCCACTCCCAGCCATCTGTACGTCGACTGAAGTAGTCGTTTAAGCAGCTGGAAGTAGAATTAAGCGCGGCCGCCCTAGGGCGGCCGCGCTCTTCAGCAAGAATCATGAGTACCTTGACAGGACCAAGGCAGTGCGCTAGAAATTCGCGCTCGCGCACTTTTTGAGGTCTTGGGAGGAGCAGGGAATGAGTAGATCTATTTGCGGACGCGCCCTTGCGCTAGTTTTGAGCCTGCTCTGCCTGGCCTTTGCCGCAGGGCCGGCATCTGCTGCTCCATATTCGTTCGAACCCACCCTCTCGCTGACGGGCAACTGCGAAGTGGAACCGATCGACCCGGTCCCCGACCCCTCGACTCCCCCCTGCCCCGGC
>DASURF010000042.1:0-16107 GCA_036280195.1 Solirubrobacterales bacterium
ACTAAGCAAGGAGGAGGGCGAGGGAGACGGCTCCTGACCACCCACCGCGACCGGATCCCCGTCACCACCATTCAGCGCACGAACGAGGACCTTCACGACACCTCGCTCCCACCGCGTCTCATCCGCCGCGCCCGCCGCCAAGCCGAGCTCATGGGCCACCAACTCGAAGGCGTCGAGTCCGACCGCACCCGCTCGGACCTCGAGGCGCTCTTCCTGGAAATCTGCGCCCACTACGGACTCTCATCGCCCGAGGTCAACGTCAAGCTCGGGCGCTGGGAAGTCGACTTCCTCTGGCGAGCCAAGCGCGTTGTGGTCGAAACCGACTACTGGGTCTACCACCGCGGCTCGGTCGCCTTCGAGGACGGCCACGCGCGTGACCTCGACCTGCGCGCCGCCGGCTACACGGTGCTGCGCTTTACGGACCGGCAGTTAGAAGAAGAGCCCGGGCGCGCCGTTGCTGACGTCGCCCGGGCTCTGGCCGAGGAGGTTTCTTCGGTTGCCGGCTAGCGGCGCGCGAAGGGGTCGATGTAGAGGTCGTCGACCTGCCAGTCGCCGCCGCTACCGACCGGCGTGATCCGGATCTGGATCGCGCTGGGGATCAGGGTGCCGACGATCGTCGAGAGGGTGAGGACCGTCGACATCTGCTGGCTCGGCGCCCAGCTCGGACCCGCCGTCACCGTGCTGACCGTCTTCGTCCGCACCAGGCCGAGCAGCTTGTAGGTGGCTTCCACCTTCAGGCCGGCGCTCGGGTTGCCGGTGTTGCGCGCGAACAGCCGGAAGATCGGCGTGTCGAGCGACATGCAGATCGACGGGCTGAGCGCGGAGCTGCCGTCGGGCAGGTCCAGCGAACGGCTGTCACCGGCGTCGTTGAGGAAGAACGACTCGTTGCCGGCCACGGTCGCGGCGCCGCCGCTCAGCGACCAACCGGCGCCACCGGCCTCGAAGCCGCCGTCGGGCGCCAGCACGTAGGAGTGGTTGTCCCCCCACGGCTTGAAGACCTGTTCGGCGCCGTCGTAGTCGCAGGCCTGCGCGCCGGCGGCGAAGCAGGCGAGGACGGCCACGGACGTTGCCACGGTCGCGAGGAGCTTGCGGATCGAATTCACTCGGGTAAACCTCCTGGTCGCAGGCGAAAAAGCCTGGTTGGAAAACCAAGCTGGCGGCCGAGCCATCTCGCCCGGGGGGACGAGACCTCTGACTTTGCGTCCCTGCCTCGCGACAGGTTTGCCCTTATTCAGCTGACTTCTGCACTTATGTCCGGCGAAGATCGGCCCGCGAACCACTGCACTTAACCGTGTTAGACCACTTGTCTAGTTAATTTTGAGGTCGCGGCCTGCGAAAAAAGTGGAAAACCCCCTCATTTACAAGGCAAAACGGTCGATAGAGAAGGGGGCGCGGTCAGGGGACCGCGCGTTATCCAATGGAAACCGCCTCGACCGGAAACAACGCCGAGCAGCTATTCGCCCGCGGCCGCACCCGTGCCCTGATCAGGGCGCAGGGTCGCGAGCGGCTGGTCGAGCTTTCTGCCGCGCTGGGGTTTCTCGTCGTCGCCCTGGCGATGGCGATGCTCATGGAGTCGCCCCGTTCCCTCCAGCTGGCCCCGCTGGTGGCGCTCGTCACCGCCTACGTGATCGCCTGCCAGGCCCAGTTCGACATCGCCGACGGCTACACGGTGCCGACCGAGCTGGTGCTGGTGCCGATGCTCTTCCTGCTGCCGACGCCGGTCGTGCCCCTGGTCGTCAGCCTCAGCTGGGCGCTGGGGCGCCTGATCGACTACGCCAGCGGCCGTGCCTCCGTCCACCGTGCCTTCCACGTCTTCGGCGACTGCTGGCACGCGGTCGGACCGGCGCTGGTGCTCGTCATCTGCGGCGCCCAGGTCTTCTCCTGGACCGACTGGCCCGTCTACCTGCTGGCGCTCGTCGCCCAGTTCGCCTTCGACTTCGCCGCGACGGCGCTTCGCGCCCGGTTGATCGACGGCACTCGCCCCGCGGACGTCGCCCGGCTGATCGCCCCCGTCTACGGGCTCGACGCGGCGCTCGCCCCGATCGGCCTGCTCGCCGCGGTGGCGGCCCTGCAGGCCGGGCCGTGGATCTGCCTCGCCGTGACGCCCCTCGCCCTGGTCCTCTCGGTCCTCTCGCGCGAGCGCCAGACCCGGATCGACCAGGCGCTCGAGTTGAGCGAGGCCTACCAGGGCACCGCGATGCTGCTCGGCGACGTGGTCGAGGCCGACGACGCCTACACCGGCAGCCACAGCCGCGGCGTGGTCGAGCTCTCGCTCGCGGTCAGCGATCGGCTCGGCCTCGGCTACGAGCAGCGCCGCAACGTCGAGTTCGCCGCCCTCCTCCACGACGTCGGCAAGATCGCCGTCCCCGACGAGATCATCAACAAGGAAGGCCCGCTCGACGACGCCGAGTGGGAGGTGATGCGGCAGCACACGATCGAGGGCGAGCGGATGCTGAAGCGGATCGGCGGCGTCCTCGGTGCGGTCGGCACGATCGTCCGCGCCTCGCACGAGGACTTCGACGGCTCCGGCTATCCCGACGGCCTCGCGGGTGAGGAGATCCCGATCGAGGCGCGGATCGTCACCTGCTGCGACGCCTTCAGCGCGATGACCACGACCCGCTCCTACCGCAAGGCGATGAGCACCGAAGCCGCCGTCACCGAGCTGCGCGCCTGCGCCGGCACCCAGTTCGACCCCGCGGTGGTCGCAGTTCTGGTCGATCTGGTCGAGACCGGGCAGGTCTAGAAGTTCAAATATCGATGAGGCGCCGGTCTTTCCAGGGGCGGCGCCTTGGCTAGCCTGCGGCGACGATGAGCTGCCAGGGGATCGCGGGCGCCGGCCTGCACCGAGTCGTAATCGCCGCTGCCGCCGCCTGCCTGGCGGTCCTGGCGCTGCTGCCGGCCGCCGCCGCGGCCGACGAAGCCGAAGTGCTCTACGACCCGACCACCGTCGCGGTGATCGAAATCGACCTCCCGCAGGCCTCCGAAGAAGCGCTCGAGCTGGACCCGGAGGGCAAATACCAGCCGGCGACCCTGACCTACAAGCGGACCGACGGGACGCCGGGCGGGGTGCTCGAAGTCGTCGGCCCCAAGGAAGTGCAGATGCGCCTCAAGGGCAGCGCCTCCTTCCGCGACCTCTCCGAAAAGGCCGCCTTCAAATTCAAATTCCCGGAAGCGGGGAAAGGCACCGGCCCCTTCCTCGGCCTGCGCAAGATGACCCTCAACAACATGGTCGAGGACCCCTCGATGGTCCACGAGCGGCTCGCCTACGCGCTGCACCGCGCGCTCGGGGTGCCGGCCTCGCGCACCGGCTTCGTCTACCTGCGGATCAACGGCGAAGCCTTCGGCGTCTACATGAACGTCGAGAACTACGACGACGTCGCGATGGCGAAGAAGCTGGGGGGCTTCGACGGCGACGTCCAGCACGTCTACGAGGGCGAAAACGGCGCCGACCTCGAACCGGGTCTGGTCGGCAGCTTCGAGGTCGACGAGGGCCCTGACGACATCTCCGACCTGGAAGGGCTGGCCGCCGCCGTCACCGACCCGGGGACCGACCCGTGGTCGACCGCTGTCGGCGCCCGCGCCGACCTCGAGGAGATGACGCGGATGTGGGCGGCGGAGAAATACAGCGGCCAGCTCGACGGCTACGCCGGCGGCCCCGGACCGGACCACCCCAACAACTACTTCCTCGCCACCGGCCCCGACGGCCTCTTCCGCATGCTGCCCTGGGGTCAGGACGAAACCTGGAAGGAGGACAACCACCTTCCCTTCGACGGCGAGGCGGGGCTGATGTTCGAAGAATGCCTCGCCGACTCCGCCTGCGGGGCCATGTACGAGGGGGCGCTGGGTGCGGTGCAGAGCGCCGTCCCGCTGCTGAAGCTCGACACGCTCGCGGTCTGCACCGCCCAGCTGCTCGCCCCCTGGCAGCAGCTGGAAGAAGCGGAGGGTCATCGCTTCGAGTACGACGCGGGCGAAATCGCCGACGCCGTCGCCGAAACCCGCGCCTTTATCGCCGGCCGGCCCGGGGAGCTGGCCGACTACCTCGGCAACACGGCTCCGGCCGAACCGGGCCCGGTCGCCTCGTGCCCGGCGAAGGAGCCCGAACCGGAGTCGGACCCCCCGCCGCCACCGCCTGCGACCGTGACGCCGCCGAAAGCGAAGCTCCGCTTCGTTTCCCGCAAGGGCAAGTGGCTGCGGGTCGGCATCGTCTCACCGGGCTCGGGCTCGGTGAAGCTGGTCGCGCGAGCGGCGGGCCGCCGCGTCTGCGGCAACCGCACCGTCGTCTCCGCCGGTCCGGCGACCGTCTCCTGCCGCCTCTCCCGCGCCGCGCTCGACGCCCTCGAGGAGGGACCGCTGCGGCTCAAGGTGAGCGTCCGCTTCCTCCGGGACGGCACCTTGGTCTCGCGTCAGGTCCGCCTGCCGCGCCTTTAGCCACGGCCGGCTCCGGCCGCCTGCATAAAGTGGGGCGTCGATGGCACCGGACGCGCCCCAGCTCTTCCTGATCGACGGCAACAGCCTCGCCTACCGCGCCTTCTTCGCCCTGCCGGAGTCGATCGGGACCAGCGACGGCCGCCCGACCAACGCGATCTACGGGCTCGCCTCGATGCTGGTGAAAATCATCGACGAGCACCACCCGCAGGGCGTGGTCGTCGCCTGGGACGCGGGGTGGAGCGGGCGCGAGAAGACCTACGACCTCTACAAGGCCCAGCGCAAACCGCGCCCCGACCTGCTGCGCGAGCAGTGGCCGCACCTGATGCCCCTGGTCGAGGCCTTCGGCTACACCAACGTCAAGGTCGACGGCTACGAGGCCGACGACGTGATCGCCTCGCTGGTCAAGCAGGCGCGCGAAGCGGGGATCGAGGTGATGGTCGTCACCGGCGACCGCGACGCCTACCAGCTGGTCGGCGAGGGGGTGCGGGTGATGAGCACCTCGCGCGGGATAACCGAGACGAAGATCTACGACAGCGCCGCGGTCGAGGAGCGCTACGGCGTCCCGCCCGAGCTGATCACCGACCTGATGGGGCTGCGCGGCGACACCTCCGACAACATCCCCGGCGTCCCCGGGATCGGCGAGAAAACCGCGACCCAGCTGCTGCAGCAGTTCGGCTCGCTGGATGCGGTGCTGGAAAGCGTCGACCAGGTCTCCGGCAAGAAACGCAAGGAGAACCTGACCGAGCACGCCGACGACGCGCGCCTCTCCAAGCAGCTGGCGACGCTGCAGTACGACATCGAGACCGGGGTGGACCTGGGGGCGGCGATGTCGAGCGAGCCCGACCGCGGCGCCCTGCGCGAGTTCATGCGCGAGTTCGAGCTGCGGGCGGTGATGGAGCGGCTGGAAGAAGCGCTGCCCGAGGGCGACGCGGTACCCGGCCGCCGGGTAGAGACCGAGCTGCAGGTCGAGGCGGTGGAGGCGAAGCCCGCGGACCTCGGCGAGGGGCCGCTGGCGCTGGCGATCGCCGCCGACCGCTGGGCCGCCGCCGAAGGCGAGCGGGTCCTGACCGGGTCGGCGAGCGAGGACGAGCTCGCCGTCGCCCTCGGCGCCAAGCCCTTCGCCGCCCACGACGCGAAGTCGCTCGGCGGCGGCCGCCACGGGCTGCTCGCCGCCGCGGCGCGCGAGGGGGTCGAGTTGAACCTCGACCACGACACGATGGTCGCCGCCTACCTGCTGGAGCCGCAGCGCCGCACCTACGACCTGGTCGAGCTGTCCGCCGATGCCGGCATCGGCCTCGCCGAGGGCGCCGCCGCCGAAAGAGCCGAGGAAGACGGGCAGCTGGCGCTGGGCGAGGAGGTCGAGGCCGGCCGCGACCCGGCCGAGGAAGCGCGCCTGGTCGCCGCCCTGGCCGCCGTGCAGGGGCCGCGGATCGAGGAGCTCGGCCTGGAGCAGCTGCTGCGCGAGGTCGAGCTGCCGCTGGTCGCGGTGCTGGCGGCGATGGAGCGGGTCGGGATCAAGCTCGACGCCGAGCGGCTGGCCGAGGTCGGCGCCGGCTTCGGCGAGCGGATCGCGACCCTGGAGAAGGAGATCTTCGAGCTGGCCGAGGAGGAGTTCACGATCGGCTCGCCGCAGCAGGTCGGGCGCATCCTCTTCGAGAAGCTCGGGCTGACCAAGAAGAGGCGCGGGAAAACGGGGTTCTCGACCGACGCCCGCGTCCTCGCCCAGATCCGCGACGAGCACCCGATCGTCGAGAAGATCGAGTCCTGGCGCGAGCTGACCAAGCTGAAGAACACCTACCTCGACTCGCTGCCGGAGCTGATCGACCCCGAGACCGGGCGCGTCCACACCACCTTCAACCAGACCGCGACCACCACCGGCCGCCTCTCCAGCACCAACCCCAACCTGCAGAACATCCCGATCCGGACCGAGATCGGCCGCCCGGTGCGCGCCTGCTTCGTCGCCGAGCAGGGCTGGCAGCTGCTCTCCGCCGACTACAGCCAGGTCGAGCTCCGCGTCCTCGCCCACGTCGCCGACGAGGAGGTGCTGAAAGAGGTCTTCCGCGAGGGCGAAGACGTCCACGCCGCGACCGCCGCCGAGGTCTTCGAGATCGAGCGCGACGAAGTCGACGTCGGCCAGCGCTCGAAGGCGAAGATGGTCAACTTCGGGATCGTCTACGGGCTGACCGGGTTCGGATTGGCCGACCGGCTGAACATACCCCGCAAGGAGGGCGAGGAATTCGTCTCCCGCTACCTCGAACGCTTCCCCGCCGTGCGCGCCTTCCGTGAGCAGGTGATCGAGCGGGCCCAGGAGGAGGGCTTCGTGACGACCCTGATGGGCCGCCGCCGGGCGATCCCGGAGCTGCGCTCGGGCAACCCCAACACCCGCCGCCTCGGTGAGCGCCTGGCGGTCAACACCGTGATCCAGGGCACCGCCGCCGACATCATCAAGGTGGCGATGGTGCGCTGCCAGAAGGCGCTGCGGGAGACCGGGGGGGAGACCCGGCTGGTCCTCCAGATCCACGACGAGCTCCTCTTCGAGGGGCCGCCGGGGGAGATGGAGGCGGCAGCCGAGCTGGTGCGGCGCGAGATGTGCGCCGCCTACCCGCTCGATCCGCCGCTCGAGGTCGACGTCGGCGTCGGTCCGGACTGGCTCGACGCCAAGTAGCTACGCGACCTTCCCCGAGAGCTCGACCTCCTCGAAGGTCGCCTGGCCGTTCGCGAGCTTCAGCTCGGCCTCCTCGACCGCGGCGCCCGGGACCAGCTCGGCGGTGGTGCAGAGGCGGTCGTCGTCGCCCTCCTCGCCGTCGTGCCCGGGCCCGGAGCTCTCGCTGCCCGGCCCTGAGTTGTCGTCGGACTCATCGCCGCTGCCGGGGCCGGAGCTGTCGTCTCCGACCTCGCCTTCGCCGCCGTTGTCGTCTCCCGGCTCGGTCTCGTCGTCGCTGCTCGACGAGGCCGAGGCCGCGGGACCGTCGTCGTCGCACTTGATCTCGGTCGAGTCGGTGACGAAGCCGGCGATCGTGTCGCTGCCGAAGAGGTCGATCACCAGGCGGCCGGTCCCGGCGTCGAAGGAGGAGATCGTGCCGGCCTGCTCGTCGCCGTCCATCACCCCGTCGTCGTCGCTGTCGCTGTCGCGCGGGTCGTCGCCGGCAAGGAACTCGGCCCGGTTTCGTAGCTGGTCGTGGTCTTGGTCGAGCCGCGTCTGCTTGACCTTGAGGGAGAGCTTGTGGCGCTTCTCCCAGCGGTCCGGGATGCGGTCGTGGTTGCGGTCCTTGGCGGCGGCCAGGCCGGGCATGGCCAGGAGCGCGAGCGCTCCCAGCGCCAGCGCGAGCCAGGTCATGCCGCTTTGGGGTCGCCGTGCTTTCGTCGGGGTCATGCCTTTCCTCCTGGGTCGGGGTGAACTGGTGGCGCTGGAACCCCGCGGCGCGGCGAAGATCACGTCGCTCTGGACGTTTGTCCAGAAGGCTCAGTCGAGACCGCTGAGATCGCCGCTGCCCGACCCCGAGCTGTCGGAGCCGGAGTCGTCGTCCGATTCCTCTTCGACGATCGGCTCGGTCGGTTCGGGAGCAGGCTCGCCGCTGCCGGAACCAGCTCCTCACGCGCCTCGGCCTCGGCGGCGGCGTCGCGCCCTCCCGGCAGCGCCTCGCTCAGCTCGGCGGCCTCAGGTGCCCGGTCGCGCAGCTCGTTCAGCGCCGTGTTGCGGACGATCCGGTAGAGCCAGGGGCGCAGTTCGATCTCGGCCTCGGTGCCGCGCAGCGCCAGCAACGCCTTCGAGAAGGCGTCCTGGGTGACGTCCTCGGAGCGGCCGCCGACGATTGCCGCCGCGAAGCGGTCCAGCGGTCGCCGGTAGCGGCGCACGATCTCCTCGAAGGCGGCGTCGTAGCCGTCGCGGACGAGGTCGACGAGGCGGCGGTCGGGCTGCGCCCGCAGCGCCGGGCCGATGAAGATCCGGGCGGCGAAGTTGTCTGCTGGTGGTGGGGCCATCGACTGGTTCGCTCTACTGCGTTACTGATAAGACAGCGGCAAGGTTCAATCTCTCCACTTATCGAGCAACACGTGTCAACGCTAAAGATCACGCGCGGTCGGCAAGGAAGCCTTGGATAGGGGCCTGGCCGTCGTCCTCACCGCCGTCGCCGGCGGGCTGATCGCCGCCCAGGCTCCGATCAACGCCAACCTCGGCAAGGCGACCGGCAGCCTTCCCGCGGCGTTGGTCTCCTTCTCGATCGGCACCCTGGCGCTGGCCGCGGTGGTGATCCTCAGCGGCAAGGCGGGCGGGCTCAGCTCGACCTTCGACGTCAGCTGGTACTACCTGCTGGGCGGCCTGCTCGGCGCGGTCTACGTGCTCAACGCGCTGATCGCGGTGACCACGATCGGCGCCGGCGGGGTCGCCGCGGCGACCATCTTCGGCCAGTTGACGGCCTCGGTGGCGATCGACCGGCTAGGCCTGTTCGGCCTCGACGAGGTCCCGCTGACGCCCGAGCGCCTGCTCGGCGTCGCCCTGCTGCTGGCCGGGACGATCCTCGTCGTCCGCTGAGCCGGCCCACTTCGAGCCCGCGTACTCGGGCGGCGCGATCCGCAGGTAATGGTCGAAGGACCAGTCGACGAAGCGCTTGCTCCCCATCAGCTTGATCAGCGGCGCCAGGATCCGCGGCGGCACCCGCGGGATCAGCTTCTGCACCCGCAGCATCCACTTGAACTTCCACTCGTGGGTGTCGTGGAAGGAGGCGTAGGCGGCTTCGGCCTCGGCGCGGCTCTGGTGGCCCTCGACCACGCCGCGCAGCTCCTGCCCCAGCGCCATCCCGAAGTAGAGCGCGGTGCGGATCCCCTCAGCGCTGAGCGGCAGGCAGTGGCCGGCGGAGTCGCCGGCGAAGAAGACGCCGCCCTCGGTCGCCCGGCGCAGCTTGTGGGGGATCCAGTTGCCCTGGTACTCGTTCGGCTCCTTGCCGAGGTCGTGGGTGAGGGCGACGGTCGTGTCCTTGACGTGGAAGCGCGGGTCGAAGGAGCCGATCCCGATCCGCAGCTCATCGCGGGCCGGGAACGACCAGCCGTAGCCGGCGGGGACGTACTTGCGGTCGATCCAGATCTCGAGGTCCTCGGACTCGCCGCCGGGATGGACCTCGAGGCCGCGCGAGAGCGGCGCGTCGGGCGGCTGGTAGCCGTCGCCCGTGGCCAGCATCCGGCGCCAGCCGAGCGCGTCGACGACCAGCGGGGCGGAGATCGTGCCGCGGTCGGTCTCGACCGCGATCGATCCCGCGGGGCGTGTCGACTTACTCTCGCTATCCGAGAGGAAATCGACACCCGCGGCGCGCCCGTTGACCTTGGCGGTCTCGAAGGTCGCGTCGCAGTCGCGCCAGAGCAGCCGGCAGAGCTCGCGGTAGTCGAAGGTGGAGAAGGTCCAGGGCAGCCGGTAGCGGTTGGTCCCGAACGGCGTGTTGATGACCAGCGTGTCGAAGCGCTGGCGCTCGGACTCCATCAGGCCCAGGCGCCGCAACCACTCGGTCGGGATGCCGCAGGCGGAGGTCTGGCGCTCGCCGATCTCGTAGCGATCGACGATCAGGACGTCGGCCCCGGAGCCCGCCAGCTCGCGTGCAACCGCGAGCCCGGCGAAGCTGGCACCGCAGATGAGGACGTCGCGCTCGCCGTCCAGGGGCGTGCGTTCGTCGCCGCGCTTGGTGGCTCGGACCGGCATCGCGGCGGATTCTGCCATCATTCGCCGCCGTGTCCGCGACCGAGACCCTGACGCCTGCGCCGAGCGCCACCCCCGTAGAGGGCTCCGGCGGCCTTCTGCTCAACATCGACGGCAAGATCGTCCCCAATTACGCGGCGACGATGGTGTCCTTCGAGGAGGGCGACGTCGTCAAAGGCAAGGTCGTCCGCATCGACAAGGACGAGGTCCTGGTCGACATCGGCTACAAGGCCGAGGGGGTCATCCCCTCCAACGAGCTTTCGATCCGCAAGTCGGTCGATCCGAGCGAAGAGGTCGAGCTGGGCGAGGAGATCGACGCCCTGGTCCTCACCAAGGAGGACTCCGAGGGCCGCCTGATCCTCTCCAAGAAGCGCGCCCGCTTCGAGAAAGCCTGGCGCAAGATCGAGGTCGCCGCCGATTCCGGCGAACCGGTCGAAGGCAGCGTCATCGAGGTCGTCAAGGGCGGTCTCATCCTCGACCTCGGGGTGCGCGGCTTCCTGCCCGCCTCGCTGGTCGACATCCGCCGCGTCCACAACCTCGACGAGTTCATGGGCCAGACGCTCGAGTGCAAGGTGATCGAGCTCAACCGCAGCCGCAACAACGTCGTCCTCTCGCGCCGCGCGGTGCTGGAGGAGGAGCGCAAGGAGGTCCGCGAGCAGATCCTCGGCCGCCTCGAGCCGGGCCAGGTCGTCGAAGGCAAGATCTCCAACATCGTCGACTTCGGCGCTTTCGTCGACCTCGACGGGATCGACGGCTTGATCCACATTTCCGAGCTTTCCTGGAGCCACGTCAACCATCCCTCCGAAGTCGTCCAGATCGGCGACACGGTGCGGATCAAAGTGCTCGATATCGACCGCGACCGCCAGCGCATCTCCCTCGGTCTGAAGCAGACCCAGGAGGACCCGTGGCAGCGGGTGATCAACACCCACCGCGGCGGCGACGTGCTGGAGGGGACCGTGACCAAGGTCGTCGCCTTCGGCGCCTTCGTCGAAATCCTGCCCGGGGTCGAGGGCCTGGTCCACATCTCCGAGCTCGCCGACCACCACGTCGAGAACCCGAGCGAAGTCGTCGAGCCGGGCTCGAAGCTGAACGTCAAGATCCTCGAGATCGACGAAGAGCGGCGGCGCCTCTCGCTCAGCATCAAGCGGGTCGAGGGGCAGAACATGGCGATGGCCGACCTGGGCGAACAGATTGCGGCTCAGGCTGAAGGCGCGGGGGACGCGGGTCCTGTCTCCGATTCCGGGCTCTCCCTACCGGGAGAGTCCTCGGAATCGTCGCCACCCGCGTCAGATGCGTCTGAAGGGCCGTCCGAAGAGGCTGCCGGTGAGCTGCCTGCCGAGGTTGAGGCCTCCGAGGATGCTGAGCCTGCTCCGGTTGCCGAGGAGAACGGGACTACGGAGAACGGCGAAGAGGAGCATCAGGAGGGGGAATCGGTGCAGGAGCGGCCGGATTCTCCTGACGACGTCGACGAGGCCGCCGGCGACGAGCCGGCGAGCGACGACGCCGAGACGGGCGAGTCCGAGCAAGGCTGAGCAGGCGCCGATGGCGCCGCTGAAGATCGGCCTCACCGGTGGCATCGCCGCCGGTAAGTCGGAGGCGCTGAAGGCATTCGAGCGCCTCGGGGCGGCGACGCTGTCCAGCGACGCGGTCGTCCACGAACTGCTCGAAGGCGAACCGCTGCGCGGCCGCCTGGAGGAGCGCTGGGGGCCTGAGGTGGTCGTCGACGGAGCGGTCAACCGGGCGAAGATCGGCGAGGTCGTCTTCGCCGACCCGGAGGAGCTGACCTGGCTGGAGCGGCAGATCCACCCGCTGGTGCAGCAACGGACCGCCGAGTGGCTGCTCTCGCTGCCGCAGGAGACCGAGGTCGCGGTGGTCGAGGTGCCGCTGCTCTTCGAGGTCGGCGGCGATCGGCCGTTCGACACCACGGTCGCCGTCGTCACCGCCGACGAGGTGCGGCGCGAGCGGGCGGCGGCGCGGGGCCACGCCTTGGTCGACGAGCGAGAGGCGCGCCAGCTGACCCAGATGGAGAAGGCCGAGCGGGCCGAGCACATCGTCGAGAACGACGGTTCGGTGGAGGACCTGGAGCGGGCCCTGTCCGCCCTGCTCGCAAAGCTGCGGCGATGAAGCGCAAGGCGATCCGCCGACGCCGGTTCGTCGCCCTCGGCACCACCGCGGTGCTGCTCGGGGTGCTGGTCGGCGCCCTGGTCGCCAGCGGCGCCTTCGACCACGCCCTGCAGGAGTTGACCCTGCCGCTGCGCCACGAGGACGTGATCCGCCAGCAGGCCGACGAAAAGGGCGTCGACGCCGCCCTGATCGCCGCCGTGATCTACTCCGAGTCGAAGTTCAGGGATCAGACGTCGAGCGCGGGAGCGCGGGGACTGATGCAGATCACGCCGGAAGCGGCCGACACGATCGCCAGGAACAGCAAGGCCACCACCTTCGAACTGGAGGATCTCGGCGATCCGGAAATCAACATCCGCTACGGAACCTTC
This sequence comes from Solirubrobacterales bacterium, assembly GCA_036280195.1. GTDB lineage: Bacteria > Actinomycetota > Thermoleophilia > Solirubrobacterales > 70-9 > VAYN01. The sequence continues at coordinate 12,604 of DASURF010000042.1, forward strand.
CTGCTGGCCGAATTCCTCGAACGCTACGACGGCGACGAGGCTGCCGCCCTGGCCGCCTACAACGCCGGCCCCGGCAACGCCGACAAGTGGGGCGGGTCGGAACTGACCGTCGAGGCGATCCCCTTCCCGGAAACCCGCGCTTACGTCGAAGAGGTGCTGGAGAAGCGGGACGAGTACCGCCAGGAGTACGCCTCGGAGCTCGGCTATGGAAACCTCCGCTAGCAGGCCGCGGGTCGCCGCCCTGGCGCTGGCCGTCGGCGTCGTCCTCGCCGACGCCTCGATCGTCGTCCTGGCGCTGCCGGAGATCTACCGCGAACTCGACACCAGCGTCGCCGGCGTCACCTGGGTGCTGATCTCCTTCAACCTGGTGATGGCGCTGGCGGCGGTGCCGGCGGCCCTGCTGGCGCGGCGCGTGGGACCCGGCCGGGCCGCCTCCTTGGGGCTGGCGGTCTTCGCCGGCGCCGGCCTCGCCTGCGGGCTGGCCGACGAGCTCTCGACCCTGATCGCCGCCCGCTGCGTGCAGGCGCTGGGCGGGGCGCTTGCGGTGACCGCGGCGCTGGAGCTGCTGCCGGCGACGGTCGGCTCCGAGCGGCGGGCGGCGACCGTCTGGGCCGCCGCCGGAGCGACCGGCGCGGCGTTGGGGCCGGCGCTCGGCGGCCTGCTCACCGAGCTCGTCTCCTGGCAGTCGATCTTCTTCATCCAGGTGCCGGTGGCGCTTGCGGCGGCGGTGCCGATCCTCGCCGTCGCCAGGCACGAGGCGGCGACCGGGATCATCGAACCGGAGCTGCGCGAGACGGGTCGGCCGCACCTGTGGGCAAATCTCGCCCTGGCGATGGTCTCGGCCTCGATCGCGGCGGCGCTCTTCCTGCTGGTCCTGCTGTTGATCGAAGGCTGGCGCCTGAGTCCGATCGAAGCGGCGCTGGTCGTCTCGGTGATGCCGCTGGCGGCGATCCTCAGCGGCAAGCTGGGTGAGATGGTCCCCGATTCGCGCCCGCGGGCCGCTGCGGGCGCGATCCTCGTCTCCGGCGGCCTGGCCGGCCTCGCCTTCCTCCCGAAGGCGACGATCCTGTTGACGATCCCGCCGCAGATCCTGGTCGGGATCGGCCTGGCGCTGGTCCTCTCGGCGCTGACCGAGACCGCCCTCGGCGGCCGCGCGCCGCAGGCGATCCACGGCGGCTGGACGATCGCCTCCCGCCATGCGGGGGTGATGATCGGGCTGCTGATCCTGACCCCGATCTTCACCGCCGACATCAACCAGCAGCGCCACGACGCGATCGACGCGGGCACCGCGGTGATTCTCGACTCCTCCGTCAACCCGCTGGTCAAGCTCGACCTCGCCGAGCGCGTGAGCGAGCAGCTCGAAAAGGAGAAGGGGAAGGTGCCGACGATCGAGCCGGCCTTCGAATCGCTGCCGACCGATCCGGCGCAGCGGGCCGAAGTCGAGCAGTTGCAGAGCGAACTGCAGGACCAGCTCGACCGCGGCGCGACCCACGCCTTCAGCACCTCGTTCCTGCTCGCGGCGCTGCTCGGCCTGATCGCCCTGTTCCCGATCGCGCTCGCTCGGAGGGTCGACCTGTGAGGGGGGAGGGGAGGTTGAGCGGAGCGGCGCTCGTCGTCGCCTCTGTCGTCGCCTCGCTGCTGCTGGTCGGCGCCTACCTCGCCGCCGGTGGCTCCTCCTACGAGCCGGAGAAGGTCCAGGACCCGTGTCAGCCGCGCCCCTGGTCGAACCCCCAGACCCTGGGCCAGATCGCCAACCAGTTCACGATCTCCGCCCTCGACGGCGCCGCCTGCCAGCTCGGCGTCTCGCGCGAGACCCTGGCGCGGGCGCTGGCGACGCCGGAGGCCCGCGAACGCTTCACCAAGCGCTACGGGATCGACGACGAGAAGCTGGCCAGGGCGATCCGCGCCGGCCTGGTCCGCGCCGTCGACGACGCCGAAGAAGCCGGTGCCCTCAGCCCGCTGCTGGCGGGGCCGCTGCGCGAGACCCTGCGGCGGATCCCGCTCGACCAGGCGATCGAAATCATCAACGACGCCCAGGGGCTGCTCGGCGACGTCGAAGGCTTCCTCGGGCCGGCCAGCGGCCTGCTCGAACAGCTGCTGCCGGGCACCGGGCTCTTCCGGTAGGCCCGGCCGTTCGGCTCAGCTCGGTTCGGCGATCTTGTACTCGCGCGCTTTCGCGTCCCAGCCGATGCCGGCGCAGAGCGCTTCCGGGGTCGTGCCGAGGGCCACTGCCAGCTTGACCAGGGTGCCGAGCCGCGGTTCGCGGCCACCGCGCTCGAGCAGCGAGACCTCGGTGCGGTGGATCTGGCAGCGCTCGGCGAGGTCTTCCTGGGAGACGCCGGCCGCTTTACGGGCGCGGCGCAGGTTGGATGCGAAGCGGTCGCGTTTGTCCATCTTCTGAACCCTACCCGCGCGTCGCTCGCCAGACCCAGACCATCGCCAGCGGCTGCAGGGGCAGCCGCGCCCAGAGCGCCCAACGTGGGAGCTTGCGCAGGTCGAGGCCGCGGATCTGCTCGGGGTTGACGGCCATGTGGACGTTGGCCGGGAAGACGGCGATCAGCAGCGCCAGCAGCCACCAGCGGCCGAGGCGGCGGGTAGCGGCAGGGAGGACCAGGGCCGCGCTGGCGATCTCGGCGGCGCCGCTGATCGCGACCACCTCCTTCTTCTGCGCCTCGATCGCGGGCGGAACGATCGCTTCGAAGAAGCGCGGGCGCAGGAAGTGCATGGCGCCGGTGAAGGTGAAGAAAGCCGCAAGAGCGGCGCGCAGAGCCGTCATCGAAGGCGCAGCATATGCGCCAGCTATGTTCTGGACGTGCCCGATTTCAAGCTCAACCCCGCCTATACGCCGACGGCCGACCAGCCGAAGGCGATCGCCGGCCTGGCCGAGGGCCTGCGCGAGGGCGACCGCTTCCAGACCCTGCTCGGCGCCACCGGCACCGGCAAGACCTTCACGATGGCCGCGACTATCGCCGAGGTGCAGCGACCCTCGCTGGTAATCGCGCACAACAAGACGCTGGCCGCACAGCTCTGCAACGAGTTCCGCGAGTTCTTCCCCGAGAACGCTGTCGAGTACTTCGTCTCCTACTACGACTACTACCAGCCCGAGGCCTACGTCCCGGCGCAGGACCTCTACATCGAGAAGGACTCCTCGATCAACGACGAGATCGACCGCCTGCGGCACGCCGCCACCGCCGCGCTCTTCGCCCGCCGCGACGTGATCATCGTCGCCTCGGTCTCATGCATCTACGGGATCGGCTCGCCGCAGGTCTACAACGAAAAAATGCAGCTCTTCAAGGTCGGCGAGGAAATCGACCGCGACGACGTGCTGCGCAAGCTGGTGAAGATGCAGTACCAGCGCAACGACCAGGTGCTGGGGCGCGGCGCCTTCCGGGTCCGCGGCGAGGTGCTGGAGATCATGCCCTCCTACGCCGAGTCGGCCTACCGGATCGCCCTCTTCGGCGACGAGATCGAGGGGATCCAGCACTTCGACCCGCTGACCGGCGA
>DASURF010000043.1:0-12254 GCA_036280195.1 Solirubrobacterales bacterium
GCCGTCTCCCTCGCCCTCCTCCTTGCTTAGTAGAGGAGGGCGAGGGAGACGGCTCCACGGGAGGTTCGGGATTGGGAGCGAGCGAGGGACAGCGGTGGAGGTGGATGCCGCGGCGTCGCTTGCGGCCCGAGGTGCTTGGGACGGAGACGTGGACGGGGCCTTCGAGGGGATAGAGGAGCTTCCAGAGGACCGCTGCGGAGGCGTGGCTGAGGACGGCGCCTTCGCCGCAGGCGAAGACCGCGGCCATGAAGCGGCCGTGAAGGCTCAGGCCCCGGTGTCCCACGGCGTAGACGCCGTGGTGGATGCGGTGGAGTCGGCCGCTGCGAACGCGTTCGCTGATCGCGGACCTTCCGAGGCCTACGTGGGCCAGTTGCTTCGCGGTGACCACTCCGTGCTGCCTACCAGCGATTCGAGCGATCCCAGCGTCGCGCGTGTCGCTTTTGTTCGGCATATCCGAACAAAGTCGACAGGCCCTCGGACTCTCCCCCCTTACTCGCCGTTTTCGCCCTACCTGCGAGCTTTGAGAAGGAACGGGTGGCTTGGGTTCTTTACGAAGCGAACCAGGCTGCCGCGAATGCCCCCAAGGGAGACATTCGATCGACCGGGGAAGTCGACGCTGAGACTGCCTTGCAGCCTCCCCGGCTTCTTTCCTGCTCGATCGAAACGGCCGGTGCCGTCGAATGGAGACGGTGGACGCACCAGAGCGGTCTGCTCCGGAACGTCGAACTCGAATGAGCTCGACCCGGCCTTTGCACTCACGCCGCGAAGGACCGCGATGGCACCGCGCCGTTCTTCGATCGAGGCTTCGAACCACGCCGGCCTGGTGGGCGAGTTCTTCCATGCTTCGAACGCGACATTCCCGCCGGGTCCACGCCGGTGAACACGTAACCGGGCTCCAGGGGCGCGACCTCCAGAGCCTTCGTCGATCGACATGCCACACAGAAGACTGAGGACGAATTGGGCGCTGCCACGGGCGCGCGCGGCGTGCACCTCGGTGAACCCTTCCTCCCCTTCGAAATCGATTCGACCTTCGTAGACGCCGGAGTCGACGGCCACCGACTGACCGGGCTCGCAGCTCGGGCCTTCCTCTCGCGCTTTCCCCGTGGGAACGAAGTGAAGGTCAACCGAGCCCAAGCCGCCTAAGTCCGCCGCGATCGACTCTTCCGTCACCTCGACGCCTTTCTGCGCGAAGTAGAGAGCCGCCGACCCTTTGCGACTGAAGAAAAGGAGCACGGAATCGTGCTCGCCGCGCGAGTCGCCGTCGTAGGACAGCGCGCGAAGCGAGTAGCCGTTGCTCGCCGGCAGCTGGAACCCGCCAGGAGGAGGCAGTTGGGCCGCCGAGGCGACCGAAGCCGCCATCGACAGCGCCGCCGACGCAACCACCAGGCAAATGATCGAACGACGCCCCATTACTCGAGGAACCCTATGGGAGCAGTGAGGGGCGGGCCGAGCTCCTCAATCTGATTCGATAGCCGCCCATGGCTGTCAGCGCCCAGTACAGCGTCACGATCCGCGTCGAGCTCGACGCGCGCAAAGAGCCCCTGGGGCGCCTCACCGCGGCGATCGCCGAGGCGGGCGGGCAGCTACAGGGGGTCGATCTGGTGCCGGGTGCCGGGCCGGAGGGCAAACGGGTGCGCGAGTTCACGATCGACGCCACCGACCGCGAGCACTGGGAGAGGATCCTGCGGGCGATCGGCTCGACCCGCGGCGCCCGCGTCCTCGACTACGTCGACCGGACGATGCAGATGCACCGCGGCGGCAAGATCGACATGCGCAACAAGTACCCGGTGAAAACGCGCGACGACCTCTCGATGGCCTACACGCCCGGCGTCGCCCGCGTCTGCATGGACATCCACGCCGACCGCAGCAAAGCCTTCGAGTACACGATCAAGAAAAACACGGTCGCGGTCGTCTCCGACGGCAGCGCCGTGCTCGGCCTCGGCAACATCGGGCCCGAGGCGGCGATGCCGGTGATGGAGGGCAAGTGCATGCTCTTCAAAGAGTTCGCCGGAGTCGACGCCTTCCCGATCTGCCTCGACACCCAGGACGCCGACGAGATCGTCCGCGCGGTCGAATTGATGGCGCCCACCTTCGGCGGCATCAACCTCGAGGACATCTCCGCCCCGCGCTGCTTCGAGATCGAGGACCGGCTGAAGGAGTCGATCGACATCCCCGTCTTCCACGACGACCAGCACGGCACCGCGGTGGTGACGATGGCGGCGCTCTTCAACGCGCTGAAGATCACCGGCAAACCGATCGAGCAGCTGCGGGTGCTGGTGGTAGGCCTCGGCGCCGCCGGGGTAGCGGTGACGAAGATGATGCTCGCCTCCGGGATCACCCAGATCGTCGGCTGCGACCGCAAGGGCGCCGTCTCGACCGCCCGCGCGGACTACGAATCCGGCGAGATGAACGAGGCCAAGCGCTGGTACGCGGAGACCACCAACCCGGAGCTGATCCAGGGCGAGCCCGACGCCGTAATCGAGGGCATGGACATCTTCGTCGGCCTCTCCGGTCCCGGGATCATCCAGCCCGAGTCGCTGGGCAAGATGAACGACGACGCGATCGTCTTCGCGATGGCCAACCCGACCCCCGAGGTGATGCCCGAGGAGGCGGCGCCCTACGTGCGGATCATGGCCACCGGGCGCTCCGACTTCCCGAACCAGATCAACAACGTGCTCGCCTTTCCGGGCATCTTCCGCGGCGCGCTGGACGCCGGCGCCCCCAGCATCACCGAGGAGATGAAGCTCGCCGCCGCCAAGGGGATCGCGATGGCGGTCTCCGAGGAGGACCTGGCCGAGGACTACATCATCCCCAGCGTCTTCAACCGCGAAGTGGCGCCGAAGGTCGCCGAGGCGGTCGTCGAGGAGGCCAAGCGCGACGGCATCGCCCGGATCGACGAAGAGACCGGCACCTTCGCCACCGTGGAGGCTGATTAAGCGGTGAAGGTCCTCGTCACCGGCGCCTCCGGCACGATCGGCCAGGCGCTGTGTGACGCGCTGTTCGCCCGCGGCGACCAGGTCGTCGGGCTGAGCCGCGACCCCGGCCGGGCGCGCCGGGCCAACCCGCGGGTCACCTGGCACAAGTGGGAGCCGACGCTGGAACGGCCCGACCCGGCCGCCTTCGAGGGGGTCGAGGGAGTCGTCCACCTGCTCGGCGAGCGGATCGACCAGAAATGGACCGACGAGGCCAAGCAGCGGATCATGGAGAGTCGCCGCCAGGGCACCCACAACCTGGTCGGGACGCTGGAATCGCTGGCGAGCCCGCCGAAGGTGCTGGTCAGCCAGTCGGCGGTCGGCTACTACGGCGACCGCGGCACCGAGGAGGTCGACGAGAGCGACGGGCCGGGCGCGAGCTTCGACTCCGAGGTCGTGCAGGCCTGGGAGGCCGCCGCCCGCGAGCTCGACGGCAAGGGCACCCGCCTCGTCATCACCCGCACCGGTCAGGTGCTGAGCAGCGAGGGCGGGATGCTGAAGGAGATGCTGCCGCCGTTCAAGCTCGGCGTCGGCGGGCCGCTGGCGGGCGGCGAGCAGTACCTCTCCTGGATCCACGTCGACGACGAGGTCGGGATCCTGCTCTGGGCGCTAGACAACGAGGAGGTCAGCGGCGTCGTCAACGCCAGCTCACCCAACCCGGCGACCAACAAGGACTTCTCGAAGGCGCTCGGGCGGGCGCTCAACCGCCCGGCGATCATGCCGGTCCCCGGCCTGGTCCTCGACCTCAAATTCGGCAAGGAGTTCGGCCACGTCCTGCGCGGCGGCCAGCGGGTGCTGCCGAGGCGCACCCAGAAGCTCGGCTACGAGTTCGAGCACCCCGACCTCGACGAGGCGCTGCGCGACGTTCTCTAGCTAGGCGTCCCGGGCGAGGACGTCCGCGGGCCCCTCGATCCAGATCCGCACCTTGTCCCCGGGGTGCCAGGCGGGGAAGCCCAGCCGCCGCGCTTTGACGACGCTGCCGGAGGGAAGCTCCAGCTCGACCAGCTGGTCGTGGCCGAAGAAGCTGCGGGAGAGAACCGTTGCCTTCTGACTGCGGCGGTCGGGCGGCTCGATCGTGCCGATCGCCAGCGACTCGGGGCGGACGAGCACGTCGACCTCGCCGGTCAGTCCCTCGCGGTTCGGCAGGTTGCCGAGCTCGCACTCGATCGTGCCGTTGCTCGCCTTCCCCGGCAGGACCTCGATCTCGCCGAGGAAGCTCGCGACCCAGCGCGTGGTCGGCCGCGAATAGACGTCCTCCGGGGTCCCGACCTGCTCGACCTTCCCCTCGTTGACGACGGCGACCACGTCGGCGACGCTCAGCGCCTCCTCCTGGTCGTGGGTGACGAAGACCGAGGTCAGCTTCTGCGCGGCGAGGATCTCGCGCACCTCTTCGCGCACCCGGGCCCGCAGGCCGGCGTCGAGGTTGGAGAAGGGCTCGTCGAGGAGCAGCGCCTCGGGTTCGGCGACCAGCGCCCGCGCCAGCGCCACCCGCTGCTGCTGGCCGCCGGAGAGCTGGTGCGGGTTGCGCTTGCCGAGACCGCCGAGGCCGACCGCCTTCAGCGCCGCCTCGACCTTTTCGCGGTCGGGGCGCCGGCCCAGCGCGTAGCCGACGTTGGCGGCGACGTCCATGTGCGGGAAGAGCGCGTAGTCCTGGAAGACCATGCCGATCCGGCGGCGCTCGGCCGGGACCGACCCGCCGGGGCCGGTCACCTCCCTGCCGGCGATCTCCACGGTCCCGGCGTCGGGTCGCTCGAGGCCGGCGATCAGCCGCAGCGTCGTCGTCTTGCCGCAGCCGCTGGGGCCGAGCAGGGCACAGGTCGAGCCCTCGGGGACGTCGAGGTCGAGGTCGTCGACGGCGACGACGTCGCCGAACGATTTACGCAGGCCGCGGAGGCGCAGCCCCAGCTCTTGTGAGGACTCTTCGAACTCCATAAACAGGGGAATCCATAAGATTAGGGCAACCTAACGGCCTTCCTCTGTGATCCGCCCCACTTCACAACCCAAGCGGCTGCTCGCCGCCCTGCTCGTCCTCGCCGGCTTGCTGCCGGTCGGATGCGGGTTCAGCACCGAAGACAGCGGCGGCGGCTCGAACGAGCCGGGAACCGAAGGGATCACCCTGTACTCGGGCCGGATCCCCGCCGCGATCGGGCCGGCCGTCGACAGCTACGAGGCCGAAGCCGACCGCGACGTCCAGGTCCGCTTCGCCGAAACCGCCGACCTCGCCGCGACCCTGGTCGAGGAGGGCGACGCCTCCCCCGCCGACGTCTTCTTCGCCCAGGAGCCGGGGGCGATCGCCGCCGTCGCCGAAGCCGGCCTGCTGGCCAAGCTGCCGCAGGACATCCTCGACCGCGTGCCGGCGCGCTTCCGCGACCCCGAAGGGCGCTGGGTCGGCGTCACCGGCCGCGCCCGCGTCATCGCCTACAACAAGGACGTCGTCGAGGAGTCCGAACTGCCGCCTTCGCCCTTCGGGCTGACCGACCCGAAGTGGAAGGACCGGGTCGGCTGGAGCCCCGCCTCCTCCTCGATGCAGGAGTACGTCACCGCCCTGCGGGCCGAATATGGAGACGACCGGACCAGGCAGTGGTTGGAGGAAATGGTCGACAACGGCGCCGTCTCCTTCCCCGACAACGTCACGATCCGCGACGCGATCGCCAAAGGCGAAATCGACGTCGGCCTGATCAACCACTACTACGTCGCCCAGGCGATCGGCGAAGAAGGTCCCGACTATCCCGTCGCCGTCTACTTCCCGCCCGGCGGGCTCGGCTCGCTGATGCTGCTGACCAGCGTCGGCGTGCTCGAATCGAGCGACCGCAAGCCCGAAGCCTTCGCCTTCGTCCGCTCGCTCCTCTCGCCGAAGTCGCAGGCTTTCTTCACCTCGAGCTCGAAGGAGTACCCGCTGGCCAAGGGGGTCGAGCCGGACCCGTCGCTGAGCGTGCCGGTCGACAAGATCCCCGTCTCCGACTCGAGCCTGGTCGACCTCAAGGAGCTGCAGGGGACGATCGAACTGATGAAAGAAGCGGGGGCGCTCTAGTGGTCGGGGCGCCCGGGGAGTCCTGATGCCGGCGGCGCGGCGAGCGCCGGTCTGGCTGCTCGGAGCGGGGCTGCTGATCGCCGCCGGCGCGGTCCTCCCCGCCACCTACCTGGTCGTCGTCATCGCCGGCGACCTCTCGGCGGCGCTGGAAGTCGCCTTCTCCTCCCGGGCCTTCGAAACGCTGCTGCGCACCGCGGCGCTGACCGCGGCGGTGGTCGCCGCCTCGATCGCGATCGCGGTGCCGGTCGGCTGGCTGACGGTCCGCACCGACCTGCCCGGCCGCCGGCTCTGGGCCGTCCTCTGCACGCTGCCGCTGGTGATCCCCAGCTACGTCGGCGCCTACCTGCTGGTCGCGGCGCTGGGGCCGAACGGGATGCTGCAGGAAGCGCTCGGGGTCGACCGCCTGCCCTCGATCTACGGCTTCACCGGCGCCTGGTTGGTGCTGACGCTGTTCACCTTCCCGCTGCTGCTGATCCCGCTGCGGGCGACGCTGCGCCGGATCGACCCGCAATTGGAGGACGCGGCACGGGCGATGGGCCGCAGCCCGTTGGAGGTCTTCCGCACCGTCGTCCTGCCGCAGCTGCGGCCGGTGATCGCCGCCGGCTCGCTGCTCGTCGCCCTCTTCGTGATCAGCGACTTCGGCGCCGTCTCGATTCTCCGCTTCCACTCCTTCACCAGCGAAATCTACGTCTCCTACCAATCGAGCTTCGACCGGGTCGCCGCCGCGGCGCTCGGCGCCGTCCTCGTCGTCGCGATGCTCGGCCTGCTGCTCGTCAGCTCCCGCGTGCGCGGCTCGAAAGCCGTCCATCGGCTCGGCCCGGGGACGCTGCGACCGACCCAGCCTTACCGCCTCGGCCGCTGGCGCTGGCCGGCGATCGCCTTCTGCTCGCTGATCGTGCTGGTCGCCTTCGTGCTGCCGGTCGGGGTGCTGATCTACTGGGCGAGCAAGGGGATCTCCACCGGCAGCACCTCGTGGAGCACGATCGCCGCACTGGGCGGCAACTCACTGCTGATCGCGGTCTGGGCGGCGGCGATCGGGGCGATCGCGGCGCTGGTCGTCGCGGCGCTGGCGGTGCGCTACCCGTCGCGGGCGGCGCGGCTGGTCGAGCGCTTCTCCCACGCCGGCTACGCCCTGCCCGGGATCCTCGTCGCCCTCGGCCTGGTGTTCTTCGCGACGCGGGCGGTGCCGGCGCTCTACCAGACGGTCGCGCTGCTGGTCTTCGCGATGACGATCCACTACCTGCCGCTGGCGATCGGCCCGATCGCCAGCTCGCTGGTCCAGCTCTCGCCGCGGATCGAAGAGGCGGCGCGCGGGATGGGCCGCGGCCCGGCCGAGGTCTTCCGCACGATCACGATCCCGCTCGCCCGCGGCGGGATGATGGCCGGCGCCGCGCTCGTCTTCCTGCACGCGATGAAGGAGCTGACCGTGACCCTGATCCTCTCGCCGATCGGGTTCAAAACGTTGGCGACCGACATCTGGACCCAGACGACCTTCGGCTTCTACGAGGCGAGCGCGATCCCGGCCCTGGTCCTGCTGGCGGTGGCCGCGGTGCCGGTCTACCTGTTGAGCGAGCAGGGCGCGGCGCCGCCGTGATCGGGTGAGAGCGGTTCCCGGGCCGCGGCTCGCGGTGGCCGTGGCGCTGGCGCTCGCGGCCATCTCCCTCGCCCTGCCCTTCTTCCCCGTCTACGACCCCTGGGCCTGGCTGGTCTGGGGGCGGGAGCTTCTGCAGGGCAGCTTCGAGACCGCGGCGGGGCCGTCCTGGAAGCCGCTGCCGGTGCTGGTCGACGCGCCGCTCTCGCTGCTCGGCGGGGCGGCGCCGAAGGCCTGGCTGCTGATCGCCCGGGCGGGGTGGGTCTGCGCACCGCTGCTGGCCGGGCTGCTGGCGGCGCGACTGAGCGGCGCCGAGACCGGCCGCTGGCGCTGGGTCGCGGCGGCGGTCGCGGCCGGTTCGGTGGCGCTGACCTGGGACTCCTTCACGCCGCCGCTGCGCCAGTTCACCGGCGGGCTCTCCGAGCCGCTGCTGGTGGCGCTGGTCCTGGGCGCGATCTGGGCAGCGCTCGACGAGCGGCCGGGCTGGGTGCTCGCCTTGGGTGCGGCGGCGGCGCTTCTGCGGCCCGAGGTATGGCCCTTCCTCGCCGCCTGGGCCTGGCTCGACGTACGCGGGCGACCGCACCTGCACGCGGCGGCGATCGCAGCGGCGGTTCTGGTCCCGCTGGTCTGGTTCGTCCCCGACCTGGTCGGCGCCGGCAACCCCTTCGAGGGCGGCGAAACGGCCCGGGCCGGCGGCATCGAGCCCAGCGACGGCCTCGAGGTTCTGGGACGGGCGCTGGCGGCCCCCCTGGCCGCCGCCTGGGTCGGCGTCGCGCTGCTGCTCTGGCGCGAACGCGACGGGCTCGACCGGGCGCTCGCGATCCTCCTCGTCGGCGCAGCCGCCTGGATCGCCCTCGTCGCCCTGATGGCAATAGCCGGCTTCGCCGGCCTCCCCCGCTTCTTGGCTCCCGCCACGGCCGTGGTCGCAATCGTCGGCGCCGTCGGCCTGGCCCGCGCGGGAGCCGCGTCGTTCTCCTGGCGCTCCCGTCATCTGCACCGCTATGCGAAGCAAAAGACGGGAGCACTTCGCTTCGTCCTGGCGGCGACGCTGGTCCTCGCGGTTGCCGGTTTCGGCTGGCGCCTCGCCGAACTTCCCGGGGACCTCGACGTCGTCGAACGGCAGACCAGCTCGATCGAACATCTCTTCGACCTCGTCGAGGAGACCGGCAGCGCGCGGCTGCTCGCCTGTCAGGGACAGGTCCGCATGACCCGCGTCCGCGAGCAGACCGCCCTCGCCTGGAAGCTCGACGAGCCGATCGCTTCGGTCCCGATCCGCCGCAAACCGCGCTATGGCATCGCCCTCTCGACCAAGCCGCTGCCCGGCGGCGACGTCTTCGCCCGCGCCGGCCGCTGGCGCGCGACCCGCTTCCCCTGCCCCGCTTCTACTCGCTGACCTCGGCCAGGGGGCGGGCCATCGCCGGCGTCTCCGGCGCTGAGCGGTAGGGCTGCTCCGCGTCCTCCTCGCGCTCGTGGTAGACGCTGTCGGCGTTGACCGCCCAGACGTCGTGGCCGGCGCCGTCGCAGAGGTTCTCGACGGCGCGCATCGCGGTCAGCATCGAGTGGTCCGAGTTGTTGTACCTGTGGAGGCCGTTGCGGCCGATCTGCTGCAGGTTGGAGAAGCCCTCGAGCCAGCCGCGGATCCGCTCGACCCGGCCGGCGTACTCGGCGTCGTAGATCGGGTAGGCCTTCGGCACCCGGATCACGTGGCCGCCGGCGACGCGGTCGGACTCGACCAGCCCCAGCGCCGCGACCTCGCGCCGGCCGAGCTCGACCAGCTCCTCGTCGCTCGCGCACCAGAGCTCGTCGCCTTCGAAGCAGAAGTACTCGAGCCCGAGGCAGGAGCGGCGCGGGTCCGGGGTCATCCACGGGCTCCAGGCGCGGAAGTTCTGGATCCGGCCGACCTTCGCCGCCGGGTCGTGGACGTAGACCCAGTTGTCGGGGAAGGGCGGCTCGCCGTCGATCTGCAGGGCGACGGTGAGGAAGTCGCGGTAGCGGAGGCCGGCGGCGGCGACCGTCACCTCGCGCGGCGGCGCCGGTTCGGCGACGCCGGCGGTGGTTCGCAGCGGGATCGAGGAGATCACCGCCGCGACCTCGACCCGCTCGCCGCCCGCGCGCACGGCGGTCACCCGGCCGTCCTCGTGCTCGAGCCCTTCGACCGGCGCGCCGAGGCGGATCTCGCCGCCGCCGCGCTCCACCCGCCGCGCCATCTCCTCCCACATCTGCCCCGGCCCCAGGCGCGGGTAGCGGAACTCCTCGATCAGGCTCCTCGGCGTCTCGCCGCGGCCCGGCAGAGCCGCCCGCAGCGCCGCGGCGACCGAGAGGTCGGCGATCCGCTGCGCCGCCCACTCGGCCCGCAGCTCTCCCGTCTCCACCCCCCAGACCTTTTCCGTGTAGGTCTTGAAGAAGAGCTCGAAGAGGCGGCGGCCGAAGCGGGCGCAGACCCAGTCCTCGTAGCTCTCCTCCGGCGGCGCCGGCCGCAGCCGCGCCCGCGCGTAGGAGCCGAGGCTGCGGACCAGCTCGACCGGCCCGACCTTGGCGAAGACGTCGGCCGGCCGCAGCGGGTACTCGACGAAGCGGCCGCGCCAGTAGATGCGCGAGAGCCGCGGCCGGACCAGCAGCTCCTTGCCCAGCAGCTCCTCCCACAGCTCCGCCACCTCGTCGCTCTTGGTGAAGAAGCGGTGGCCGCCGAGGTCGAAGCGGTAGCCGTCGCGGGTCTCGGTCCGCGCCAGGCCGCCGACCACCTCGCCGGCCTCGAAGACGACGACCGGGATGCCTCGCTGGACCAGCCGGTAGGCGGCGGTGAGGCCGGCGGGGCCGGCACCGAGCACGGCGACGGGGGCGTCCTCGGGTCTCAGGGCGGGAGCCGGCATCGGGGCGGGAGATGGTATTAGGTATCCCTAATGCCAGCTTCCTTCCCGGGCCCGCGCCCCCCGCGCGGCTCCGCTCCCACCCTCGGCGTCGTCGTCCCGGCGACCGACCGCCCTCCCACGCTTCAGCGCTGCTTGGCGGCCCTGGAAGGGGGCAGCCGCAAGCCGGACGTGCTGGCGGTACTGGAGGAGCCGGCCGACGCCGGACCCGCCGCGGCCCGCAACCTCGGCGCCGCCCGCTGCGACGCCGAGGTCCTGGTCTTCGTCGACTCCGACGTCGAGGTGCATCCGGAGGCGCTGGCGCTGATCGAGCGGAGATTCGCCGCCGACCCCGAGCTGGATGCGGTCTTCGGCGCCTACGACGACGATCCCGAGCACCCGGCGCTGACCTCGCGCTACCGCAACCTCCTCCACCACCACGTCCACGTCGAGTCCGCCGGCGAGGCGGAGACCTTCTGGGCCGGGCTCGGCGCGGTGCGGCGCGAGCGCTTCGAAGCCGCCGGCGGCTTCGACGCCGAGCTCTTCCCGCGGGCCAGCGTCGAGGACATCGAGCTGGGAATGCGGCTGCGGCGGGGCGGGGTGCGGATCGTCCTCGACCCGGAGGTCCGCGGGCGCCACCTCAAGCGCTGGACCCCGGTGAGCATGGTCCGCACGGACTTCGGACGACGCGGCGTCCCCTGGGCGCGGCTGCTGCTGCGCGACGGGAGCGGCAGCACCGCTCTCAACCTCGGCCGGCGGCGCCGTGCCAGCGCCGCCGCCAGCCTCGTGCTGCTCGGCTCGCTGCTGGCCCGCCGGCCACGCCTGGCGGGCGCGGCGCTGGCGGCCAACCTCGTCCTCGACCGCGGTCTCTACGCGCTCCTCGCCCGCCGCGGCGGCGCCAGGCTGCTTCTCGCGGGGATCGGCCTGCACCAGCTGCACCAGCTGGCGGCGGCCGCCTCGGTCCCCGTCGCGGTTGTCCTCGAGGCGACGAAGGGGCGGCGGTGATGCGGCTGGGGATCGCCGGCTGCGGGCGGATCGCCGAGCGCGGCTACATACCGGCGGCAATGGCGGCCGAGGACGTGACGATCGCCGCCTTCGCCGATCCGAACCGCGGGCGGCTCGACGGCTGCCTGCGACTCTGGCGCGAGGGTGGCGGCGAGGCCCGAGGCTTTCCCGGCCTCGGAGAGCTGCTTGCGGCGGAGCCGGTCGACCTGCTGGTCGTCGCCGTGCCGCTCGACCTGCACCTCCCGCTGGCCGAAGAGGCCGCTGCAGCCGGCGTCCGCTCGTTGGTCGAGAAGCCCCCCGCCCCCGATCTCGCCGGCGCCATCCGGCTGGCCTCGCTGGAGCCCGAGCCGGTCCTCGCCTTCAACCGGCGTTTCCTCCAGGGAGCCGAGCTGCGCGACTCGATCCCGGCCGAGGGATGGCTCGAGCTCGACCTCGAGCTGCGCTTCCAGCAGGGCGCCTGGGGCGCGCACGAAGTCCGCGACGAAGCGCTTCTCGACGCCGGCATCCACCTCGTCGACCTCGCCTGTTACCTCAGCGGCGCCACGCCGATCGCCGTGCGGCAGGCGCAGGTCGCGCCGCGGCGCGCCGCCTTCGAGCTGGAGCTGAGCCGCGGCCGCGCCCGGATCGAGTGCGCAACCGACCGCAGCCACCGCGAGGTCGTGAGCGTCCGCGACCGCTCGGGCAGGCAGCTGGCGCGGTGGGCCTGGGGTGGCCTGCGGAGCCGTCTTGGTGGGCTGGCCGGGAAGCGCGATCCGCTCGTTCTCTCGATTCAGCGACAGTTGGAGGAGGCGGGAGTGTCCCAGTCGGAG
>DASURF010000044.1:0-3236 GCA_036280195.1 Solirubrobacterales bacterium
GGGCCACCCGACCCCTCCCCTACCAGCTACGCAGCCTGATTCTTAAAGTAGTTCGCGTTGATCTCGGCGTATTTCGCCCACTCCGCCGGAAGCTGATCCTCGGCAAAGCAAGCGTCGACCGGGCAGGCCTCGACGCAGGCATCGCAGTCGATGCACTCGTCGGGGTCGATGTAAAGCTGCTCGACGTTGTCGTAATCGGCCTCGTCAGGCGTCGGGTGGATGCAGTCGACGGGACAGACCTCGACACACGAGTTGTCCTTCTGGCCTATGCATGGCTCGGCGATGACGTAGGTCATTGGGAGGTTCTCCTAGCTCGTATTTTCGGGTGCCCGCCGGGGGCCCCGGCCAAGCGCGAGCGCACATTTTAGGGATGATGCGGACATGCTGCTGCTGACGGGGGCTACTGGAAGCATCGGATCGCGGCTGCTGCCGCTGCTGCTCGAGCGCGGCGAGGAGGTCCGCTGCCTGGTGCGCGAGCCGCGGCGGCTGGGGTCGCGGCGGGTCGACGTGCAGATCGCGCTGGGTGACCTGGGTGAGATGTCGGATCCCTACCTGGTGCGCCAGGCGCTGCGCGGCGTCGACACGGTGATCCACCTGGCGGCCTCGATCCGGGACCAGCCGCCGAAGCGGATCGAGGAGCTGAACGGGCTGGCGACGGTGCGGCTGCTGCGGGCGGCCGAGCGCAGCGGCGTCCAGCGCTTCCACTTCTTCAGCGCCCTGGAGGCGGAGAGCGCGCAGCGGACCCGTTTCTTCCGCGCCAAGTGGCTGGCCGAGCAGGCGGTGCTCTCTTCGCCCCTGCAGACGACCGTTTTCGCTCCCTCGATCGTCTACGACCACAGCGACCCCTGGATCACGCTGCTGCGCCGCTTCTCGTTCCTGCCGGTGCTGCCGGTCTCGGGCGAGGGACAGGCGCGCTTCCAGCCGATCTGGGCCGCGGACGCGGCGCGCTGCGTGGTGGGCGCGCTGGCGAAGGAGGATCCGCGGGCCCGCTACGAGCTGGCCGGGCCGGAAACGCTCACCTACGACCAGATGTCCGACCTGGTCAGCCGCATCGCCGGGCGGCCGCGGCCGCTGGTGCACCTGCCGCTGCCGCTCGTGCGGGCCGGTTTGATCGCGCTCCGCTCCGTTTTCGGTGAAGCCGTGTTCGCTACCTGGGAGGAGGCCGAGTTGATGGAGGTCTCCATGGTCAGCGAGCGGGGGCCTGCCGACGCGCAGGCACTCGGGGTCGAACCGCGAAGGATGAGCGATGTACTGGAGAGCGCCTAGAAGAAGTTCGTCGTTGCGGCCGTTGCTGGTCGCCGCGGTCGTGCTCGCCGCTTTGCTGGGACCGGCGCGCGCCGGGGCGATGACCCTGGTGCCGCCGAAGCCGAACGTCTTCCTCGGCGTCAGCGATCGCGGCACGACGACCGAATTCAACGAATTCGCCGAACTGACCGGCAAGCACCCGGCCCTGCTGCAGACCTTCCACCCCTGGGGGAACAGCCTCAACGAGGCCTACGAACGCTGGCGCGAAACCGCGACGCGGCCGATCCTCCACATCTCCACCGCCGACGACCAGACCCTGGCCGAGATCATCACCCCGCAGCAGATCGCCCTCGGATACGGCGACGACTACCTGCTGCAGCTGAACGCCTTTCTCTCCGAACGCGGGCTGCCGGCCTACGTCCGGCCCCTGGGCGAGCCGAACCGCTGCCTCAACGTCTGGTCGGCGGTCAACTGCGACGGCTCGCAGAAAGGCGGCGAACACACGACCGGCTGGTACAAGCAGGCCTTCCGCCGCATCGTCGCGATCGTCCGCGGCGGCCAGAGCCTGGAAGGGGTCAACGCGACCCTGGCGGAAATCGGGCTGCCGCCGGTGACCCGGACCAAAGGGCCGCCGCCGACGGAACTGCCGACGGCGCCGGTCAGCATCATCTGGAGCCCGCTGCCCGGCGGCTCGCCGCGGGTCAAAGGCAACTTCCCCGGCAACTACTGGCCGGGGCGGCGCTGGGTCGACTGGGTCGGGACCGACTTCTACTCGCAGTATCCGGTCTGGAAAGACCTCAACCGCTTCTACGACGGCAAGCAGTGGAAGGGCAAGCCGGTGGCGATGACCGAGTGGGCGGTCTCCGGCGAAGACGACCCGCGCTGGGTCAAGCAGACGATCGCCTGGATCGTCAAGCACCCCCGCGTGCGGATGCTCGTCTACTACCAGGGCTTCGGTCCCGGCAACCCCTACGACCTCCGCCTCTACCCCCGCACCACCAACACCCTGCGCCTCAAGATCCGCCGCCCCAACTTCCTCTCCACCGCCGACTACAACGCCGGCCTCTACCCCCCGCTGCCCCCCAAGCCGCGGAAAAAATAGGCGCTGAAAAAAGAGAGGCCCGGTTGCCCGGGCCTCTCGAAACTGCTCCGCGTCGGCGGAGAGTTACATCATGCCGCCCATGTCCGGCATACCGCCCGGCATGCCGCCGCCGGCGCCGTTCTCCTCCGGCGGTTCGGCGATGATCGCCTCGGTCACGAGGATGTTCTTCGCGATCGAGGCCGCGTTCTCCAGGGCGGAACGGGTGACCTTGGTCGGGTCGATGACGCCGGCCTTGATCAGGTCGCCGTACTCGCCGGTCGCCGCGTTCAGGCCTTCGCCCGCCTTCAGCTCCCGGACCTTGTTGACCACGACCGAGCCCTCGAGGCCGGAGTTCTCGGCGATCTGCCGCACCGGCTCCTCCAGCGAGCGGTGGATGATCCGCGCGCCGGTCACCTCGTCCGGCTCGTCGAGGCTGTCCGGGTCGAGACCGGCCTGCGCGTTCAGCAGAGCCACGCCGCCGCCCGGCACGACGCCCTCCTCGAGGGCAGCCCGGGTCGCCTGCAGCGCGTCCTCGACGCGGTGCTTTTTCTCCTTCATCTCGGTCTCGGTGGCGGCGCCGACCTTGACGACGGCAACGCCTCCGGCGAGCTTGGCCAGGCGCTCCTGGAGCTTCTCGCGATCGAATTCGGAGTCGGTGTTCTCGATCTCCTGTTTGATCTGCTTGATCCGGCCCTTGATGTCCTCCGGATCGCCGCCGCCGTCGATGATCGTCGTGTTGTCTTTGGCGACAACGACGCGACGCGCCTTGCCGAGCTGAGCCAGCTGGGTGTTCTCCAGTTTCAGGCCCATCTCCTCGGTGATCACCTCGCCGCCGGTGAGGATCGCGATGTCCTCGAGCATCCGCTTGCGGCGGTCGCCGAAGCCGGGGGCTTTGACGGCAACGCCGGTG
>DASURF010000045.1:0-33570 GCA_036280195.1 Solirubrobacterales bacterium
CTCGCGGCACTCAACATCGAGCCATAGCGAGATGTGCCGAGAGGACCCCTGCCGACCCTCCCCTAACCACTCCGCCTTCGACCACGAAAAAGCCCGCCGGAGCAAAATCTGGGGAGAACGCTCCGGCGGGCAATGTGTCTCGTCCGCAACAGAATCTAGGTGCTACCTCTAAAGCGCCTTTAAAGGTTTGGTAACAGTCTTCTTCGGAGCGGTCGCGAGGGGGATTCGGGCGACGAAGAGGGCGCCGCCGTTGGGCGATTCGCTGGCTTCGACGCTGCCGCCGTGGGAGTGGGCGACGGCGCTGACGATCGCCAGCCCGAGGCCGGTGCCGGTGCCGCGGGAGGTGTCGGAGGGGCCGCTGCCGCGGACGAAGCGGTCGAAGACGCCGGCCCGCATCTCGGCCGGGACGCCGGGACCGTCGTCGCCGACTTCGACCACCGCCTCCTCGCCGTCCTCGCAGAGGGTCAGTTCGACGCAGGAGCCCGGCGGAGTGTGGCGGATCCCGTTGTCGAGCAGGTTGAGGACCATCCGGTGCAGCTCGTCGCGGCTGCCTTCGACCCGCAGCGGCCGGTCGTTCTCGACCACGAGGCGACGGTCGCCCATCAGCGGCGCCGCCTCGGCGGCGGCGTCGCCCGCGATCTCGGCCAGATCGACGCGGCGGTGGGTGTCGAGCCGGCCGGCGTCGGCGCGGGCGAGCAGCAGCAGGTCGCCGACCAGCCGGCTCATCCGCTTCGAGGAGCGCAGCGCCGAGTCGACGATCTCGCGATCCTCCGCCTGGTCCTCGCTGTCCAGGGACGCCTGCAGCAGTTCGAGGTTGGCGAGGACGCTGGTCAGCGGCGTCCGCAGCTCGTGCGAGGCGTCGGCGACGAATTCGCGCTGCTTCTGCATCGCCCCCTCGCGTTCGGCCCGGGCGGCATCGAGCGCCCGCAGCATCTGCTCCAGGGTGCGCGCCAGCTTGCCGACCTCGTCGTCGACGGCGGGGTCCGGCATCCGCTGGGAGGGATCGCGGGTAGTGGCGATCTGCTGCGCCGTCTCGGTCAGCGAGGCGATCGGCCGCATCGCCCGGCGGGCGATCGCCACTCCGGCGAAGACCGCCAGCAGGGTGCCGCCGAGGATGCCGGCGACGATCAGCGCCCAGACCCGGTCGATCGTCGCGTCGACGTGGTCGAGGCTGCGCCCGTACTGGACGTAGCCGGTGACCGTCCGGTTGTCGTTGAGGATCACTTCCGTCGCGACCCGCATCCCGTGGAAGTCGTTGAGGCCCTGCTGCACCGGCCCGAGGTTGGCGGCGTCGGTGTTCGAGGTGATGAAGTTGCCTTCGACGTCGTAGATCCGTGCCGAGGCGTCGTCGGGGAGGACGAAGGCGTTCAGCTGCGGGCCTTCCCGGGCTTCCGGTTCGCGGAAGGGCGGGTAGACGACCTGGACCTGGCCGGCGAGGATCTTCACCGCGCTGGAGACCTCGCTGTTGAAGTCGTCGCGGATCCGTTCGGTCGCGATCTTGCCGATCAGGCCGCCGAAGAGCAGCAGGATCGCCAGGGTGAGGCCGGAGGAGACGAGCGCCAGGCGCCAGCGCACCGGCCACGACCTGGGCCGGACCAGGCGGCGCGGGAGGCTCGGGTCAGGGCTTGAGGACGTAGCCGGCTCCACGTTTGGTGTGCAGCAGCCTGCTCTCGCCACCTTCCTCGAGCTTGCGCCGCAGGTTGGAGATGAAGACGTCGATCGTGTTGGTCGCCGCCATCGGGTCGTAGCCCCAGACCTCGTCGAGCAGGCGCTCGCGGGAGACGACCAGGCGCTCGTTCCGCATCAGGAACTCGAGCAGCTCGAACTCGCGGTTGGTCAGCTCGACCTCGCGCTCGCCGCGCCGCACCTCGCGGGTGTCCGGGTTGAGGGTCAGGTCGCCGACCTCCAGCGAGGCGGCACCGCGCGGCGGCCGGCGGCGCAGCAGCGCCCGGATCCGCGCCAGCAGCTCCTGCCGCTCGAAGGGCTTGACCAGGTAGTCGTCGGCGCCGCTGTCGAGCCCGGTGACGCGGTCCTCGGTCTCGCTCCGCGCGGTCAGCATCAGGATTGGCACGTCGCCGTCGCTGCGCAGCCGACGACAGACCTCGACGCCGTCCATGCCCGGCAGGCCGAGGTCGAGCACGACGAGGTCGGGGACGAAGCCGGCGGCGACGTCCAGCGCTTCGACTCCGTCGGCGGAGGTTTTCACTTCATATCCCTCGTTGCGCAGGGAGCGACGCAGTACGTCGGCGATGTCCGTGTCGTCCTCGACGATGAGGACGCGGCCGCCCGCTTGGTCGACTTCGGAGAGCACGAAACGATGGTAACCCGGGAAAACGCCGCTCTCCGCGACATTTAGCGTGAATTTAGCTCGCAGGGGAGTGGCGGCCCGCGTCGAACGGGGGACCATGTTCGTGCGTAAGAAGCGCGCCGGCAAGGCGCGGCGGGGCAAAGCTGCTGCGAAACGCAAGCCGAAGCCGAAAGCCGGGTTGCGGCTGCCCGCCGGCCTCGAGCAGCGCCACATCGACCTGATCGCCCTCTTCCTCGTCGCCTTCGGCGTCTACCTCGTCTTCGTCCTCTTCTTCGGCTGGGAAGGCGGCAAGGTCGGCTACGGGGTGGAAACCGCCCTCAGCTACCTGTTCGGGACGGTCGGCGCCCGCATCTTCACCGTCCTGCTGCTGGTTGTCGGCGGCATGCTGCTGACCGGCACCTCGGTCTCGGCGCTGGCGCGAGGGATCGGTCGCGGGCTGCGAGCCGCCTTCCGCGGCGTCTTCGCCGGCGGCGACGCGGCGGCCCGCACCGTCGCCAAGACCCATGCCGACTGGCGCGAGCACCGCGAAGCCCGCGCCGAGGCGGCCACCGTCGCCGGGGCGACCGACGTGATGAGCAGCTACCCCGAGGAGGACGAGGACTTCGAACCGACGGTGGCGCTGGCCGAGGAGGACGACTTCGACGCCCAGCTCTTCGACGCGGAGGCCGAGACGGAGACGCAGGTGATCCCCGGTGAGGATGCCGACGAGGAGCCCGATGCCGGTGTCGAGCTGAAGAACTACGACTCCGAGGATGCGGTGGCGGTCGTCGACGAGGGCGACCGGGCGCACGCGGGCCTGACCCCGATGGGCAGCAAGCGCGGCGTGACGATGTCGGAGGAGATCGCCTACAAGCCGCCTCCGGGGAAGCTGCTGGAGCGCGGCAAGGGCGACAAAGGCCCCGATCCGCGCGACCACGAAGCGGTCGGCCGCAAGCTGGTCGAGACCCTCGGCCATTTCGGCGTCGAGGCGAAGATCGTCGGCATCGTCAGCGGTCCCCACGTCTCCCGCTTCGAGCTGCGGCTCGCACCCGGGACCAAAGTCAAGAAAGTCACCGAGCTGGCGAATGACATCGCCTACGCGCTCGCCTCGACCGACATCCGCATCCTGGCGCCGATCCCCGGCAAGCAGGCGGTCGGCGTCGAGGTCCCCAACCGCACCCGCAAGATGGTCCGCCTCGGCGACATCTACGCCGGCCGCCCGGAGAAGACCTCGCCGCTGGTCGCCTGGCTCGGCAAGGGGATCGACGGCAACGCCGTCTGGACCGACATCGCGAAGATGCCGCACGTCCTCGTCGCCGGCACGACCGGCTCGGGCAAGAGCGGCTGCGTCAACGCGATCCTCTCCTCGATCCTGATGCAGGCCTCACCGAACGAAGTCCGCCTGGTGCTGGTCGACCCCAAGCAGGTCGAGCTCAACCACTACGAGAACGTCCCGCACCTGCTGACGCCGGTGGTCACCTCGCCCCGCCTGGCCGCCAACGTCCTCTCCAACCTGATCGGCGAGATGGAGAGCCGCTACGGGATCATGAGCGAGGCCCGGGCGCGCAACCTGGTCGAGCTGAACCGGGTGCGCAAGAAGAAAGGCGAAGCGCCGCTGCCCCACATCCTCTGCGTGATCGACGAGCTCGCGGACCTGATGATGGTCGCCCCGGCCGAAGTCGAGGACTCGATCATCCGCCTGGCGCAGAAGTCGCGCGCCACCGGCATCCACCTGGTGCTGGCGACCCAGCGGCCATCGACCGACATCATCACCGGCACGATCAAGGTCAACATCCCCTCGCGGATCGCCTTCGCCGTCTCCTCGCAGACCGACTCGCGGGTGATCCTCGACCAGGGCGGGGCGGAGGCCCTGCTCGGCCAGGGCGACATGCTCTTCCGCGGCGCCGGCACCTCGAAGCTGGCCCGCGTTCAGGGCGCCTTCATCACCGAGGACGAGATCGCCCGCATCACCTCCCACTGGGCCAAGCAGGGCGAACCCGAATTCGAGGACGAGCTGCTGGAGACCCCGCAGGAGGCCGAGGACGAGTGCCGCGACGACGACTTCGACCCCGACAGTGACGACCTGCTCGACGAGGCGATCCGGCTCGTGGTGCAGACCGAGACCGCCTCGGTCTCGATGATCCAGCGGCGGCTGCGGGTCGGCTACACGCGGGCCGGCCGCCTGATCGACATGCTCGAGCGGCGCGGCGTCATCTCCGGCTACGAGGGCTCGAAACCGCGCCAGGTGCTGATCACCCAGGCGGATCTGTCGCGGGTGCTGAGCAGCTCCGACGCGGCGGCGGAGCCGGTCGCGGTCGACTCGGATCCCGAGTCCTGATCGAAAAACTTTGCGTCTCCGGCCCTGGGGCCGCAAAATGCGGGATGTGGACGACGGAGTGGGCAACAAGCTGCGCGAGGCCCGCACCCGGCGCAAGCTGACCCTGCAGGAGGTCGAAGCGGCGACCAAGATCCGCGCCCGCTACCTGCAGGCGATCGAGACCGAAGACTGGGACCAGTTGCCCGGCGATACCTACGCCCGCGCCTTCATCCGCACCTACGGGGCGCTTCTGGGCCTCGACGGCGACCGCCTGGCCGAGGACCAGCGCCGTGGGCGCGGCGCGGCGCGGCCGGGGGAGCGCTTGCCGCGGGTCGATCCGCGGCCGCGGCGGGTGATGCGGAAACGCCGGTCGGGCCCCCGGGTCCCTTCGGGCCTGGTCGCGGCGCTCGTCACCGCGCTGGTCGTGGTCGCGCTCCTGGTCGTCGGCCTCACCGCCGGCGACTCCGGTGACTCCGGTCCCGGGAGCGAGGCGAGGCCCGCCGGTAGCGGCAAGAACACTGACGCGGACCAGAGGCAGGCGCCGCAGCCCGCCGCCGAGGGCCACACGCTGCGGCTGCTGGCCAACGGCGAAGTCTGGGTCTGCCTCTTGAGCGGCAAAGGCAAACCGCTCGTCGGCGGCGACATCCTCGCCCCCGGCGAAACCGCCGGCCCGTTCCGGTCCGGTAGCTTCACCGTCGCGCTGGGTAACGGCGCGGTGACGATGACCGTTGACGGAAAGCAGCTGAGCCTCCCCGAACCGCCGAGCCCGATCGGGTTCGCGGTGAGCCCCCGCGGCGCCGTCAGCGAACTGCCCGAAGGCGAACGGCCGACCTGCACGTGATCCGCGCCGGCATCGTCGTAACCGGGACCGAGGTGATCACCGGCCGGATCGCGGACGGCAACGGCCCCTGGGTCTCCGAGCGCCTCGCCGAGCGCGGGGTGGAGGTCGCCCATATCCACGTCGTCGCCGACCGCCCCGACGACCTCGAGGCCGCGCTGCGGTTCATGGCCGACGAGGGGATGGACCTGATCGTCACCACCGGCGGCCTGGGACCCACCGCCGACGACCTGACGGCCGAGGTCGTCGCCCGCTTCGCCGGTCGCGAGCTGGTGCTCGACGAGGAGATGGAGGCGAAGATCGCCGGGATCCTCAGCGGCTTCGCGCAGCGCTTCAAACTGGACCAGGAGGCGCTGCTGGCGGCCAACCGCAAGCAGGCGATGGTCCCCGAGGGGGCGACGCCGCTCGATCCGGTGGGGACGGCTCCGGGACTGGTCGTACCGGCCGGCGAGCGGGTCGTGGTCGTCCTGCCGGGCCCGCCGCGGGAGCTGCAGCCGATGTGGGAGGCCGCGGTCGAGACCGAGCCGGTGCGCGAGCTGCTGCAGCGGGCGACGCCGCTGCGCGGCTACACGATGCGGATGTTCGGCGTCCCGGAGTCGGAGATCGCCAAGAGCCTGCGGGAGATGGAGGGCGACGGGGTGGAGCTGGAGACGGTCGAGGTCACCACCTGCCTGCGCAGGGGGGAGATCGAGATCGACGTCCGCTACCGCGACGAGGCGCTGACGGTTGCCGAGGAGGTGCGAGAAGGGCTGCTGCGGCGCCACCCGCGGGAGACCTTCAGCCTCGACGGCGAGACGATCGACGCCCAGGTGGCGACCCTGCTGCTCGGCCATCGGCTGGCGCTGGCGGAGTCGTGCAGCGGCGGCCTGCTGGCGGCGCGGATAACGGACCTGGAGGGCGCCTCGGAGTACTTCGCCGGCGGTGTCGTCGCCTACTCGAACGAGGCCAAGGCGGAAATGCTGGGCGTCGACCGGGAGCTGATCGAGGCCGAGGGCGCGGTCTCGCCGGAGGTCGCCGAGGCGATGGCGATCGGCGCCCTGGAGCGCTTCGAGGCGGACGTCGCGGTCTCGATCACCGGGATCGCCGGGCCAGGCGGGGGCAGCGAGGAGAAGCCGGTCGGCTACGTCTGCTTCAACGCCCGGCTGGCCGACGGGACCAGCATCGCCCGCGACCCGGTCATCCCCGGCGGCCGGCTCGACGTGCGCGAACGCTCGGCCCTGGTCGGGATGCACCTGCTGCGAATGCTGCTCGGCGAGGAAGAAGGCACGAAGTAGGCGCCGAGAATTTGCTTTGCGGCGTTGTTCCGTGCGTCATGGCCCCGTAGCGTGGCGGGCGTGGCAAAGGAGAGACTGAAGAGCCCGCGGGTGCGTCTGTTCGTCGCGCTCGACCTTCCCGCCGAGATGCGGGAGGAAATCGTGGCGTGGGGGAGGGAGGCGCTCGCCGATCCGGCCCTGCGGCCGGTGGCACCGGAGTCCCTTCACGTCACCCTCGCCTTCCTCGGATATCAGCCGGAGAAGGAGGTCGAGCGGATCGCCGCCGTGGTGCGCGAGAACGCGGGGCCGGCTCCCTGGGTGGAGCTGCGGGACCCCGAGCAGCGGCCGCCGCGGGGGAGGGCTCGGATCTACGGGTTGCCGGTGCTCTCGCCGGGTGCCGAGGCGCTGCAGGCGGGCGTCGCGCGCGGGCTCGAGGAGGCGGGCTTCTACAAGCCCGAGAAGCGGCCGTTCTGGCCGCACGTGACCGTTGCCCGGGTGCGGCCCGAGGCGCGGGGATCGCGGCGCCCGGCGGTGGTTTCAGAGCCGCCGGGAGAGCTGCCGAAGGGGCTCTCGGAGGCGCAGATTTGCCGCCGGATGACGCTCTACCGTTCTGAACTCAAGCCAACCGGTGCGCAGTACGTGCCGCTGGCACAAGTCGAGCTGCCCGGGCAGGGCGGCAGTGAGGTGATTTGAGATGGCGAAAGCAAACTTGAAAGACGCATCGGCGAAAGAGGCGAAAGCCAAAGACGCGGCGCTCGAGGCCGCCGTTACCCAGATCGAGCGCGACTTCGGGCAGGGCTCCCTGATGCGGCTCGGCGACAAAGGCACGGTTCCGATCGACTCGATCCCGACCGGGGCGCTGGCGCTCGACCTGGCGCTCGGCATCGGCGGGGTTCCGCGCGGCCGCATCGTCGAGATCTTCGGCCCGGAGTCCTCGGGTAAGACGACGGTCGTCAGCCACATCATCGCCCAGGCCCAGGCGATGGGCGGGATCTGCGCCTTCATCGACACCGAGCACGCGATCGACCCGATCTACGCGCGGGCAATCGGCGTCGACACCGACGAGCTGCTGGTCTCCCAGCCCGACTACGGCGAGCAGGCGCTGCAGATCGCCGACCGGCTGATCGCCTCCGCGGCGGTCGACGTGATCGCGATCGACTCGGTCGCGGCGCTGACGCCGAAAGCCGAGCTCGAGGGCCAGATCGGCGACACCACCGTCGGCCTGCAGGCGCGGCTGATGTCGCAGGCGCTGCGGAAACTGGCCGGCAGCCTCAACCGGACCAAAACGGTCTGCATCTTCACCAACCAGATCCGGGAAAAAGTCGGGGTCCAGTTCGGCTCGCCGGAGACTCAGCCGGGCGGCCGGGCGCTGAAGTTCTACTCCTCGCAGAGGCTGGACATCCGCCGCATCGAGACCCTCAAGGAAGGGACCGAGGCGGTCGGCAACCGGGTCCGGGTCAAAGTCGTCAAGAACAAGGTCGCCGCGCCCTTCCGGCAGGCCGAGTTCGACATCGAGTACGGCACCGGCATCTCGCGCGAGGGTGGGCTGCTCGATTTCGGCATGGAGCAGAACCTGGTCCAGAAATCCGGCTCCTTCTTCTCCTACGGCGAGACGCGGCTCGGCCAGGGCCGCAACAACGCCAAGCAGTTCCTGGTCGACAACCCCGAGCTGGCTCTGGAGATCGAAACCAAGGTGCGCACGGCGCTGGGAATCGGCGAGGAGGCGGCACCGGTCGCCGAGGCCGAGCCCGAGGCCGGAGCACCCGAGGCGCAGGCGGCCTGACGCCGCCTGCCGCCTCACGGCCAGGCGCCCGCCGACCTCTATAGGATCAGCGCCGCTCTATGGATAACGAGACCCTCTTTTACCTCTGTGGCGGCGTTCTGGCCGTTTCGGCGATCATCGTCACCGCCGTCGGCCTCAAATCGGAGAAGTTCCCCGGTCGGGCGCTGCCGCTGGTCGTCGTCTGGTTCTCGATCTTCGTCGTCGCTGCCGCCACCTTCGCGGTGCGCTACTCGACCGAAGAGCGCGAGCACAAGGCCCACGAGCTCGAGAAGGTCAACGCCGAGATCGAAGCGGCGGAGGGCGAGGGGGCGAGCGACGACGAAGCGGACACGGGCACGCCTGCCGAAGAAGGCTCGCAGGAAGAGGAACCGGTGGGCGAGGTGGAGGGCGAAGAAGCGAGCGGCGGCGATCCGGCTGCCGGGGAAACGGTCTTCGCCGAAAACTGCGCCGGCTGCCACGGTGAAGACGGGCACGGCGGCGCCGGCGGTCCCGACCTGAGGACGATGCCGCTGGCGCAGACCGAAGAAGGCGCCATCCAGCAGGTGACCAACGGCGGGGGCGGCATGCCGCCCTTCGGCGGGCAGCTGTCGGAGGAGGAAATCTCCGACGTCGCCGCTTTCGTCGTGCAGAACGTAGTCGGCAAGTAGCGCTTCTTTCCTAGCGGTACCCTGGCGCTGATGGCGCAGAAGTTCCACGTCACCACCTTCGGGTGCCAGATGAACGTGCACGACTCCGAGCGGATGCGGGGAATGCTCGCTTCGCTCGGCTACGAGGAGGCGGCCAGCCGCGAGGACGCGGATCTGATCCTCTTCAACACCTGCTCGATCCGCGAGTCGGCCGACAGCCGCTTCATCGCCCACCTCGGTCAGGCGAAGCGGCTCAAGGCCGAAGACCCCGGCCGGGTCGTCGGCGTCGGCGGCTGCTGGGCGCAGTCGGTCAAGGAGGAGGTCTTCGAGCGCTTTCCCTTCGTCGACGTCGCCTTCGGCCCCGGCCAGATCCACAAGCTGGCCGAGTTCCTCAACAGCGACTCGATCAGCGCCCAGGGCTACTTCGAGTTCGAGGACTTCTCCGGGCACCTGCCGACGCGCCGCGAGCGCGAGTTCCAGGGCTGGCTGCAGATCTCCCAGGGCTGCAACTGCGTCTGCTCCTACTGCATCGTCCCCACGACCCGCGGGCGCGAGGTCAGCCGCGACCCCGCCGAGCTGATCGCCGAGGCCGAGAGGCTTGCCGCCGACGGGGTGCGCGAGGTGACGCTGCTGGGCCAGAACGTCAACAGCTACGGACGCGACCTGCCCCTCGACCGGCGGATCGGCTTCTCCGACCTGCTGCGGCAGGTCGACGCGATCGAGGGGATCGACCGCATCCGCTACACCAGCCCGCATCCCAAGGACATGAAGGAGGACGTGATCCGGGCCCACGCCGAGCTGACCTCGCTCTGCGAGCAGATCCACCTGCCGCTGCAATCGGGCTCCAGCGCCGTCCTCAAACGGATGCGGCGCACCTACGACCGCAGCCGCTACATGGACCGGGTGGCGCTGATCCGCGAGCACGTCCCCGACTGCGCGATCACCACCGACATCATCGTCGGCTTCCCGGGGGAGACCGAGGCGGACTTCACCGAGACGCTGGAAGTGGCGGAGGAGGTCGGCTACGACGGCGCCTTCACCTTCATCTTCTCGCCCCGGCGCGAAACCGAGGCGGCGACCATGGAGGGCCAGTTGCCCCACCCGGTCAAGGTCGAGCGGCTCGAACGGTTGGTCGAGGTGGTCCAGCGCCGCGCCGCCGAGCGCGCCCAGCGCTTCGTCGGCCGCACGATGGAGGTGTTGGTCGAGGGATCCAGCCGCACCGACGAGACCAAGCTGCGCGGCCGCACCCGCCACGGCAAGGCAGTCAACTTCGACGGGATCGCCGCGGCGGGGGAGATGGTCCAGGTCGAGATCGAAGCGGCAACCTCGCAGACGCTGAGCGGCGTCCTGGCGCGCCCCCTGACGCCCCTGCTTTGAACGTAATCGCCATCTTCGGCCCGACCGGGGTGGGGAAGACCGGGGTCGCCGTCGCGCTTGCCGAATTGCTGCGCGAGCGCGGCGAGGACCCGGTCGCGATCAACTGCGACGCGCTGCAGGTCTACGAGGGACTGGAGGTGCTGACCGGGACCGCGACGCGGGAGGAGCAGGAACGGCTGGAGCACCGGCTGCTCGGCTTCGTTCCGGTGACCGCGGACTTCTCGGTCGGCGACTACATGCCCTTGGCCCACCGCGAGGTCGACGCGGCGCTCGCGGCGGGCCGGCGGCCGATCGTCGTGGGGGGGACCGGCCTCTACCTGCGCGCCGCCATCGCCGAGCTGTCCCTGGTCAAGGCACCGCCCGAAGCCGAGGAGTCCGAGCTTTGGTCGCCCGAGACCCGCCACCCGACGACGATCTTCGGGCTCGACATGGACCGCGAGCGGCTCTACGGGCGGATCGATGCGCGCGTGGAGGCCATCGTCGCCACCGGAGCCGAGGACGAGGCGCGTCGCGCCGACGCCCTCGGCCCTGGCCGCACCGCCCGCAAAGCCCTCGGCTTCGACGAGGTCTTGGCCGGCGACGTGGAGACGATGAAGCGACGCTCGCGCAACTACGCGCGCCGGCAGCTGACCTGGATGCGGAAGATCCCGAACCTGGACCGGATCGACCGCACCGGCCTCGGCGACGCAGAGGTGGCACAGCAAATAGGGTCACGCGCGTGAAATTCGAGAAGTGGCAGGCGCTGGGCAACGACTACCTGATCTTCGAGCAGGACCGGCTCCCCTGGGAGCTGACGGCGACCCGTATCGAGTGGCTGTGCGACCAGCATTTCGGCATCGGCGCCGACGGGATCCTGCTGCTCTCGCGCAGCGAAGACCCGGATTTCGTCGCGATGCTGCGGATCTTCAACCCAGACGGCTCCGAAGCCGAGCTCTCGGGCAACGGCGCCCGCGAGGCGATCCTCTACCTGCGCCGCAACGGCTGGACCGACGCGGACGAGTTCGCGATCGGCACGGTGGCCGGGCCGATCCGGCCGACGATCACCGGCGAGCTGACCTGCTCGGTCGACATGGGCCGCGCTTCGACGACCTCCAAGGACTTTCCCTCGGGACCTGAGGACGGGCGTGGAACCCTGGAGAGCGGCGGCCGCAGCTGGGAATTCCAGCACGTCTCGATCGGCAACCCGCAGTGCGCGATCGTCGTCCCCGCCGACGAGCTGGACGACCTCGACCTCGGCGCGATCGGCCCCGGGATCGAAGGCCACGAGCTGTTCCCCAATCGCACCAACGTCTCCTTCCTCGCAATCGACGGCAGCCGGGTGCGGGCGCGGATCTTCGAGCGCGGCGTGGGGGAGACGCTTTCCTCGGGCACCGGCGCCAGCGGCGCCGCCGTGACCGCCTTCCTGCGCGGCGCCGAGAGCCCGCTGGTGGTCGAGCTGGAAGGCGGCGAGCTGCAGGTCGCGATCTCGCCGGATCTCGACGTCCAGCTCGACGGCTGGGCCGAGCCCGTCTTCGCCGGCGAGCTCTCGCCGGAGCTGATCGAGGCGCTTTCCGAGCTGGACGGCGAGTGACGACGTTTCCCTCGTCGCCAACGCGACGGATCACCCGGATCGCGTAGATTTTCGCGCCCATGTCGATCGCACGCCCCTCCAAGCGCCTCGAGGCGATCCCGCCCTACAAGTTCCAGGAACTCGAGCAGCAGATCGCCGACAAGCGGGCCGCCGGCATCGACGTGATCAGCCTTGGGATCGGCGATCCGGACGAACCGACCTATCCGCACGTGGTCAAGGCGATGCAGGAGGCGGTGACAAACCCGGCCTACCACCAGTACCCGAGCAATCGCGGCCGCGACGAGTTCCGCGAGGCGTTCGCCGCCTTCTACGACCGCCGCTTCGGGGTCGAGATCGACGCCAAGTCCGAGGTGATCCCGGCGATCGGCGCCAAGGAGTGCATCTACAACCTCTGCTTCGCCTTCCTCGACCCGGGCGACGTCGCCCTGGCCTCCGACCCCGGCTATCCGGTCTACACCGGCGGCCCGATCCTCGCCGGCGCCGAGGCCGAGCTGCTGCCCCTGGTGCCGGAGCTGGGCTTCGCCCCCGATCTCGCCGCCGTCCCGGCCGACGTCGCCGCCAAGGCGCGGCTGATGTTCGTCAACTACCCGAACAACCCGACCGGCGCGGTCGTCCCCGACGGGTTCTTCGAGCAGGTCGTCGAGTTCGCCAAGCAGCACGAGATCCTCGTCGTCCACGACAACGCCTACTCGGAGACCACCTACGACGGCTACGTCGCCCCGAGCTTCCTCGCCACTCCTGGTGCCAAGGAGGTCGGCGTCGAGGTCTTCTCGCTCTCCAAGGGCTACAACATGACCGGCTGGCGCTGCGCCGCGATCCTCGGCAACGCCGAAGCGATCCAGACCTACTGGCGGCTGAAGACCAACGTCGACTCCGGCCTCTTCGAGGCGATTCAGATGGCCGGCGTCGCTGCGCTCGAGGGCCCCGGCGAGCCGCTGCAGCGGATGAACGAGACCTACGCTCGCCGCCGCGACCTCGTCGTCTCCGCCCTCGACCAGATCGGCGTCCAGGTCAGCTCCCCGAAGGGGACGATCTACGTCTGGGCGCCGGTCCCCGAGGGCCACACCTCGACCTCCTTCTGCGAGCTGGTGCTCGAGGAGGCCGCGGTCGTGATCTCGCCCGGCTCGATGTACGGGCCGAGCGGCGAGGGCTTCTTCCGCATCGCCCTGACCGCGCCCGACGACCGCATCGAAGAGGCGGTCGAGCGGATGCGCGAGCACCTCTCCTAAGCAGCCGCTTCAGAGCGACCGGCTCAGGCCGCTTCGCGCTCTGCCCGCTTGCGCCAGTAGCGGTCGAGGCCGGCCCACTGGTAGGCGGTGGGGACGGCCTGCAGGAGCTCGTCGACGGTGTCGCCTTCGATTCCTTCGGCGGCGAGCTCGGCGCGGATGCGGCGCTCGAGATCGTCGTTGTAGGCCTCCTGGTCCATCTGGCGGGCCAGCTCGGCCTCTTCGCGCAGTTTCGCCTTGACGGCCTCGATGTAGGCGGGAACGTCGTCCTCGATCGCGCCGAAGTGGGTCAGCGCCAGGCGCCGGGGCGACCAGCCGGCGACGGTGTCCAGGGAGGCTTCCCAGGTCTCGACGTCGATGTCCGGCGGCGGCGTCGGGGGGACGATCAGGTTCGAGGGCGGGATGCGGCAGGCGGCGACGTCGCCGACGAAGGCGGTGCCGCTCTCCTCGTGGAAGTAGCAGACGTGGTGGGAGGCGTGGCCGGGGGTGTAGGCGACGCGCATCCCCAGCACGGTCTCGCCGCCGGCGAGCGGGCGGACGTTCGCCTCGGGCACCGGCAGGATCTCTCCCCAGAGGTAGTTCAGCCTGTCGCCGTAGAGGCGCTCGGCGCTGGCCAGCAGCTTCGAGGGGTCGATCAGGTGCGGGGCGCCGCGCTCGTGGACGTAGACCTCGAGGTCGGGCCAGCGGCGCACCAGGGCGCCGGTGGCGGCGGCGTGGTCGAGGTGGATGTGGGTCAGCAGCAGCGCCCGCGGCTGCTCCTCGCCGATCGCCTCCAACACCGTGGAGATCGAAGACTCCGGCCCGGGGTCCACGAGCGCACCATCCACCTCCCAGCATCCGATGACATGGGGGCGACCGAGGTGCATCACATCGATAACGCGCACCGCGGCAGCTTATGAGAGTCGAGGGAGGGCTCGCCGGACCCTCCCCTCAGTTGTCCGCCGAGCCCTCCCTCGACTCTCAGGCAACCGGCGCGGGAAAGCGGTCGTCCGCTTCGAGCGTCTGCCGCAGGCCCTCTTCCATCCCGCGCGGCGAGTAGCCGAGCTCGCGCTGGGCCTTGTCGTAACTCGCCCAGAAGGTGACGTTGTCGCCGGAGGCGATCAGCTCGCGCAGGTTCGGCGGCTGGCCCATCACCTTGCCGACCACGGGGCCGACGGGGATCATCAGCTTCATCAGCCCGGTGGGCAGGTCGCGCTTCGGCGCCTTGCGGCCGCTGACCCTGGCGACCGTCTCGATCGCCTCGCGCATCGTCGTCACCGGGCCGCTGATCACGTAGGTCTCACCGAGCTTGCCTTTGTCGAGCCCCAGCAGGATGCCGCCGGCGATGTCCTCGACGTGGGTCATGCAGATCCCCAGCTCGGGGAAGGGCAGCAGCGGCAGTTTGCCGGCGAAGAACTGCTCCAGCAGATCGGCGACCTGCGAGGTGTCGCCGGGGCCGTAGACGCCGCCGGGCTGGACGATGACCGCCGGCAGGTTCTGCTCTTCGATCATCCGCTGGACGACCTTGTGGGCCTCCAGCTTCGTCTCCTCGTAGTAGGAGGTGAAGTCGGTCTCGGGGTTCTCATAGGTCTCGTCGACGACCTTTTTGTGGGTGTTGCCGAAGATGCCGACGGTCGAGACGTAGGCGATGCGCGGAACCTTCTCCTCCAGGGCGACCCTCATCACCCGCTCGGTGCCGGCGACGTTGGCCTCCCACATCGCCGGGCGCTGCTTGGCCGGGATCCCGACCTCGTACATCGCCGCCGCGTGGATCGCCGCGTCGCAGCCGCTCATCCCCTGGCGCAGCGCGCCCTCGTCGCCGAGGTCGCCGCTGACCAGCTCGCAGCCCAGCTCGGTCAGCTTCGTCCCCTTCTCGGGGCTGCGGACGAGGCAGACGACCTCGTCGCCGCGGTCGCGCAGCCGGCGCACGACCTCGCCGCCGATGAAGCCGGTGCCGCCCGTCACGAAGACCTTCACGAATAGGCAGCCTATAGGCCTGGCGACGACGCCTACAA
Source organism: Solirubrobacterales bacterium (assembly GCA_036280195.1). GTDB lineage: Bacteria > Actinomycetota > Thermoleophilia > Solirubrobacterales > 70-9 > VAYN01. The sequence continues at coordinate 15,272 of DASURF010000045.1, forward strand.
TCTCCTTGAGTGGATGCTTCGCAAAACGGCAGTAGTCGCAGGGCGCGCCAGCGCGCCCTGGCGATCGGCATCGTCGACGGCCGCGGTGAGGGCGAGCCGCTGGCGGAGCTGAAGGAGCTGCTGCTGACCGCCGGCGTCGCCACGGTGGGGACCGCGACCCAGCAGCGCCCGCAGCCCGACCCGGACCGCTACTTCGGCCGCGGCCGTCTGGCCGAGCTGAAAGCGGAGATCGCCGCCTGCGACGCCAACCTGGTCGCCTGCGACGACGAGCTGGCGCCGCGCCAGGAGCGCAACCTCGAGGCCGCCCTCGGGGTGCCGGTGATCGACCGCACCGCGGTGATCCTCGACATCTTCGCCGACCACGCCCACTCGGCCGAGGGCAAGCTGCAGGTCGAGCTGGCGCAGCTCGAATACAACATGGCCCGCATGCGGGGCCTCTGGACCCACCTCGAGCGCCTCGGGGCCGGGCGCATGGACGGCGGCATCGGCACCAGGGGCCCGGGCGAGAGCCAGATCGAGACCGACCGCCGCCTGGCGCGCGACCGGATCTCGGCCCTGCGTCGCCGCCTGGTCCGGCTGGAGCGCAACCGCGGCGTGATGCGCGCCCGCCGCGACAGCTCCTCGCTGCCGCGGGTCGCCCTCGCCGGTTACACCAACGCCGGCAAGTCGACCCTGCTGAACGCGCTCACCGGGGCCGAGGTCGAGGTCCGCGACCGACTCTTCCACACCCTCGACCCGACCACCCGCACCTTCGAGCTCTCCGGCCGGGACTATCTGCTGACCGACACCGTCGGCTTCATCGAAAAGCTGCCCCACCAGCTGGTCGAGGCCTTCAAGGCGACCTTGGAGGAGACCGTGCTCGCCGACCTGATCCTGCACGTGGTCGACGCCTCGGCACCGGAGGAGCGGCGACTGGTCGACATGCAGGCGGTCGACGACGTGTTGGAGGAGATCGGCGCCGGCGACAAGCCGCGGCTGCTGGTCTTCAACAAGGCCGATCTGCTGAGCGCCGAGGAGCGTGCCGAGACCGAGCTCGACCATCCCGAGGCGGTGCTGATCTCCGCGCGGGAGGGGGAGGGCCTGGACGAGCTGCGCGAGCGGATCGAGGGGGCCTTCGAGGAGACGCTGACCGAGGTCGAGCTGCTGATCCCCTATTCCGAGGGAGGGCGGCTGCACGAGCTGCACGAAGTGGCGGGGGACCTGGAGCGGACCGACCGCGAGGACGGGGTGCTGGTCCACGCCAAAGTGCCTTCGGCGGAGATGCATCGCTTCAGCGACCTCGCGGTTGCGTAGGGGTCGGGTGCCCCATCTCCAGGCACATCTCGCTATGGCTCGATGTTGAGTGCCTGGCGACGGGGCACCCGACCCCTCCTCCCGGCGCCTTTGTAGGGTCCGACCGATGCAGCAGCTTCCTGTTCTCAAGCTGAAAGCGGAGGCGGTTCTTCCGACCCGCGCCCATCCGGACGATGCTGGGCTGGATTTGTATGCCTGCGAGGCGGCCCATATCGGGCCCGGCGAGCGGTGGAGCGTCGGGACCGGGGTGGGGGTGGAGATTCCCGAGGGGCACGCGGGGCTGGTGCTGCCGCGTTCCGGACTCGCCCGCGACCACGGCATCGCCCTGGTCAACGCGCCGGGCCTGATCGACTCCGGCTACCGCGGCGAACTGCGGGTCCTGCTGCTCAACACCGACCCGGCCGAGACCTTCCGCGTCGAAGCCGGCGACCGCATCGCCCAGCTGCTGCTGACGCCGATCGCCACTCCCGAACCCGTCGAGGCAGCGGAGCTGACCGAGAGCGTCCGCGGACGCGGCGGCTTCGGCTCCAGCGGCCGCTAGGCCTGCGCGGCCCGACGGGCCGATTCGTGGGCGGCGGCCTCCAGCTCGTCGTCCAGCGGCTCCAGCTCGGGGCGGGTGCCGTAGCGGCGCTCGAGGGCCAGGGCGATCAGGTGGTCGGCCAGCCAGGCGTTCTTCGGCAGCAGGGGGCCGTGCAGGTAGGTGCCGATCACGTTGTCGCGCCTGACCCCCTCGAAGCCGTCGCGGTCGTTGTTGCCGTGGCCGGAGACGACCTTGCCCAGCGGTTGCGCGCCCGGACCGAGGTAGGTGCGGCCGCCGTGGTTCTCGAAGCCGGCGATCAGTCGCGGGCCGCCGCCGAGGTCGGCCTCGATCGCGACGTTGCCGATCAGTCGCGGGCCGGGCTCGCGCACCGTCTCCAGGTCGGCGATCGCCAGCCCCGGCAGCTTCTCCTCGCCGAGCTGGTAGCTGTGGCCGAGCAGCTGGTAGCCGCCGCAGACCGCCAGCAGCACCGCACCGTCGTCGGCCGCCGCGGCGATCGCCTCGCGCTTGCTGGCGACCATGTCGGCCGCCACCGCGCGCTGGTCGCGGTCCTGACCGCCGCCGATGTAGAGGAGGTCGTGAGCGCCGGGGTCGAACGACTCGCCCGGTCCGGCGCCTTGGTGGACGAAGCCGATCCCGCGCCACTCGCAGCGGCGCCGGAGGAAGATGATGTTGCCGCGGTCGGCGTAGATGTTCATCTGCTCGGGATAGAGGCTGAGGACGCGTAGCTCCATCAGGCGCTCCTTTCCAGGAGGACGACGAGCGACCCCTCGTGCATCGTCGTCGGCGGGATCTCGCGACGGCCGGCCGGCGCCAGGCCGAAGGCGGCCGCCTCGTCCTCCAGCGCCGCGGCGGTGAAGGTCGCGATCCGCACCTCGTTCGGTTCCTCGCTCAAGGACCCGTCGGGGGAGACGCGCTGGCGCAGCCGGCGGACGACGATCTCGCCGGGAGCGACCGCGGCCTCGATCGCCAGGCTGGAATAGACCCAGCCGTCCACCTCGCGCACGTCGGGGAGGGGAGGGGGTGCGCCGTCGGGCTCGGGCATCGACTCGATGATCGCCGCGGCGAGTAGGCCGCCGGGGCGCAGTGCCGACGCGACGCAGCTCAGGCATTCGCGCCGCCGGGACGCGTCGGGGAGCAGCTGAAGCAGGTGGGTCGGGGCGAGGACCAGGCCGACCGGTTCGGCCGGCTCGAAAGCGCGCGCATCGGCCGCGACGGTGCTCAGCGGCAGGCCGGTGCCACGCTCCTCGAGCGCCGCCAGCAGCTCCGGATCGCGGTCCAAACCGATCACCCTGTGTCCCCGCCGGGCCAGGTGCAGGGCGACGCGGCCGGTCCCGCAGCCGAGCTCCAGCACCGGGCCGCCGCTGCGCTCGGCCAGCTCCTCCCAGAGCGGCAGGTCGGCGGCGTAGGCGCCGCACTCGACGTCGTGCCAGATCGTCGCCTGGGTCGCGCTCATCGCCAGAACTCCTCGGCCAGGCCGCGGTCGGCCAGCAGCTTGCGCAGCTCCAGCAGGGCGGTGTAGGTGGGGAGCGCGAAGAGACGTCCCTCGGCGCTGCGCACGGCGGCGTCGAGCGAGGCGTCGATCTCCGGCACCACCTCGATCCGCTCCTCCGGCCAGCCGGCGTACTTCAGCCGCAGCGCCATCTCCGGCGCCCGGGTGCCGGCGCAGACGACCCGGCGCACGCCGTCCGCCAGCAGCTCGAAGTCGGCGTCCCAGACCCAGGAGACGTCGCGCCCGTCGGCGATGCGGTCGTTGAGGGCGATCCAGAGGTCGAGCCCACCGCCCTCGCGGCCCTCCAGCTGCAGCGTTCGCAGCACCTCGTTGGCGCCGGCCGGGTTCTTGATCAGCAGGATCGAAACCGGATTGCCCTCGACCGGGATCGTCTCGACCCGGCCGAAGGCGGCGCGCATGTCGCCGAGGGCGGCGGCGATCCGCTCCGGCGCGACGCCGAGGCGCAACCCCGCCGCGAGCGCTGCGAGCGCGTTGTAGACGTTGTAGAGACCGGGGAGGGGCAGGTCGAGCTCGATCTCTCCCTCCGGGGTCCGCACCCGCGAGCGCGAGCCGTCCATCCCGCGCAGCTCGATCTCCGTCGCCGCCACCTCCGGGGCCGGGCGCTCGGCGCCGCAGTTGGGGCAGGAGTAGTGGCCGAGGTGGCCGACGAAGGCGCGCTCGTAGGCGTAGGGGTGGCCGCAGCGACGGCAGTGCTTGGCGTCGAAGGCGTGCTGCAGCTCCGGCAGTGCCTGCGAGGCGTCCTCGATCCCGAAGTAGAGGACGCCCTCGCGGCGGGCCCCCTCGGGATCGCGGCCGAGGTCGGCGATCAGCGGGTCGTCGGCGTTGAGGGCGAAGCGGGTGCGGCCGGTCCGCGCCGCTACCGTCTTCGCCCACTCGTCGGCCAGCGCCTCCATCTCGCCGTAGCGGTCGAGCTGGTCGCGGAAGAGGTTGCCGAGCACGATCAGCGCGGGGTCGAGCTGCTCGGTCACGCGCGGCAGCCAGGCCTCGTCGACCTCGAACAGGCCCTCCTCGCCGTGCTGCTCGAGCAGCGCCGTCGCCACGCCCCAGGTCATGTTCGAGCCGGCGCGGTTGTGGACGGGATGGCGGCCGTCGGCGGCGAGGATGCCGGCGATCATCCCGGCGGTCGTCGTCTTGCCGTTGGTGGCGCTGACGATCGTCGTGCCGCGGTTGAGGCCGGCACCGAGGCGGGCGATCGCCTCCGGCTCGAGCCGGAGCAGGACGCGGCCCGGCAGGGTGGTGCCGCCGCCGCGGCCGCTGCGCCGGCTGGCGGCGCCGATCGCCCGCGAGAGCGCCAGCTTGGCGCCGAAGAGGGGCCGGGTGCGGGTTCCCGCGGCGGCCATCGCCTCAGCCCTTGTCGTCGGGGACGAGGATCGAGAGGCAGCGCGGCAGCACCCGCAGCGAGACCGGCAGGTCGGTGAGGTGGTCGCCGTCGGCATAGACGGGGAAGGGGCGGCTGGCGTCGAGCTCGAGCCGCGAGGCGCGGAAGGTGGTGACCTCCTCCTTGCCCAGGTGGGCGCCCTTGAGCACCTCGCGCAGGCCGCGCAGGAAGCGCAGCTTGCCGACCTCGGTGATCGCGACCACGTCGAACTGCCCGTCGTCGATCTCGGCTTCCGGAGCGATGTACATGCCGCCTCCGTAGACGCTGTTGTTGGCGACGTCGACGAAGTAGCCGGTGAGGCGCTTGCGCTCGCCGTTGGCGACGACCGTGAAGCGGGCCGAGCGCCAGCCGATCAGGGTGCGGACCATCGAGTAGGCGTAGACGAGGTTGCCGCGGATGAAGTGGGTTTCGTTGGCGAGGCGGTTGCATTCGGAGTCGAAGCCGACGCTGACGATGCCGAGGAAGCGCCTGCCGTTGGCCTCGCCGACGTCGATCCGGCGGCTGTGGCCGTCGAGGATCACGTCGACCGCGGCCTCGGGCTCGGAGGGGATGCCGAGCGCCCGGCAGAGGTCGTTGCCGCGGCCGCCGGGAATCAGGCCCAGGGGCGTCTCCGATCCCGCCATCGCCCCGCCGACGGCGCCGATCAGGCCGTCGCCGCTGACCACGACGGGGACCTCGCCGAGCTCGACCGCGCGCAGCGCCGTCTCGACCCCGTGCTCGAGGCTGCGGGTCCGCTCGACCCGGAAGACCGCGCGGCGGGCATCCAGCGCCGCCTCGATCCGCGGCAGCAGCTTCAGCGTCTTGCCTCCCGCCGAGGAGGGGTTGACGAGCAGGGTCAGCGGCATCCCGGCGATCTCCATTCGGCAGGCAGACTAGACGCCGCGGCCCGCGGCCCCCGCGCCGCGGAGGCGGAAGACAGAGAAGCTGCCGTCGCCGGCCGGCTGCGACCAGATCGGCTCGAATCCGAGCCGAACCAGCCGCCGGCGCAGGAGACGACCGCGGGGCCCGCTGGGCGCGTGCCGACGGCGGCACTCCGCGAGCGCGAGGAAGCCGCCCGGGCGCAGGACGCGCAGCGCCTCGCCCGGCGAGGGACGGGCGTCGAGCGCGGCGACGAGGTCGAAATGGTCGTCGGGGAAGGAGAGCGAGCGCGGATCGCCCTGCTTGAAGGCGATGCGGCCCTCCGGGTCCAGGCCGACCCGCGAGCCGGCCTCGCGGATCGCCCGCGCGGATCGGTCAACGCCGCGGACGCGGGCGCGGGGGAACTCGCGGGCGAGGAAGACCGTGCCATCGCCCGCGCCGCACTCGACCTGCAGGATCCGCTCCGGATCGCCGACGTGCAGGACCGCGGCGGCGAGCGGCGTGAGCGGCGGGGAGGAGGTCACGACTGGATCGTAGGTCCCGAGACGGTTTTCCTCCGCCGGCTCCATTAGGGTTCTCGGCCGTGGAGGAGAAACAAACCGATCGTCGCTGGATCGTCCTCGCCGTCTTCGCGGTGGTGGCCGTCGCCGTCGTCGCCGCGATCCTGATCGGCCAGGGCGGCTCCGACGATGACACGACGTCGGCCTCCACCTCCTCGACCGAAGAGGAGAGCGCCGGCGCCTGCAAGAAGGTCGAAGCGCCGGCGGCGAAGACCGTCAGCTTCAAGGCTCCGGAGCAGGTGCTGAAACAGGGCGAAGCGGCGACCGCGGTGATGAAGACCAGCTGTGGCACCTTCGAAATCGCCCTCGACACGAAGCGCGCCCCGAAGACCGCCAACTCCTTCGCCTTCCTCGCCGAGGAAGGCTTCTACGACGACCTCACCTTCCACCGGATCGTGCCGGGCTTCGTGATCCAGGGCGGCGACCCCGAAGGCAACGGCCTCGGCGGTCCCGGCTACACGGTCGACGAGGCGCCGCCGCCGAACCTCGCCTACACCAAAGGCCTGGTGGCGATGGCGAAGAGCTCGGCCGATCCGCCCGGGCGCTCCGGCAGCCAGTTCTACGTCGTCACCGCCCCCGACGCCGGCCTGCCGCCCGAATACGCGCTGGTCGGGAAGGTGAGCGAGGGCTACGACGTGGTCGAAAAGATCGAGGCCCTCGGCACGCCGGCGGAAACGCCGAAACAGACCGTCCTGATCGAAGAAGTCACGATCGAGCAGGGCTGAAGCGTCCCGCCGGGGATTTGCCGCGGGTAAGCTCGGTTCCGTGGCCAAGGTCGACGTCGGCGATCCAGCACCCGATTTCGCGCTCCCCGGGACGGGTGGCAAGACCTACCGCTTGGCCGACTATCGCGGCCGCAACCTGATCCTCGCCTTCTATCCCGGCGACGCGACCACGGTCTGCACCAAGCAGTTCTGCTCCTACCGGGACGAAGGCGACCGGCTCGACCAGCTCGACGCCGAGGTGCTCGGCATCTCTCCCCAGTCGGTCGACTCGCACGAGCATTGGGTCAAGGAGCAGGAACTGAACGTGCCGCTGCTCGCCGACGAGGACCTGGCGGTCGCCAGGAGCTACGGCGTCACCGGCTGGATCGGGCCGCTGGCGCGGTTCACCGAGCTGAAGGACGCGCCCGGGGGCCGCTACGTGCAGCGGGCGGTCTTCGTCGTCGACGGCGAGGGGATCGTCCGTCACCGCAGCGTCTCCCGCACCGGCGCGCAGTACGAGTCCGTCGAGGACCTCGAGCGCGCGGTCGCCGCGCTCGCCTGATGCCGCTCGAGCCGCGGCCGTTCGCCGTCGGGCCGGAGCCGACGCTGCGGGGCGAGGCGGTGGGGGAGGGACCGCCGATCGTCCTCTGCCACGGGATCACCGCGACCCGGCGCCAGGTCTTGCACGGCTCGAAAGCGCTGCCGCGCGCCGGCTACGAGGTCGTCGTCTACGACGCGCGCGGCCACGGTCGGTCGGAGCCGGCCCCACCGGGGGAGGGTTATGGATACCCGGAGCTGGTGGGGGACCTGGAGCGGGTCGTCGCTGCCCGCGTGGGCGGGGGGCGTTTCCTGCTCGGCGGCCACTCGATGGGAGCGCACACCGCGGTTGCCTACGCGCTGCGCCACCCGGAGCGCCTCGCGGGCCTGGTCCTGATCGGACCGACCTACGTCGGCGAGATCAAGCCCGACTCGCTGGCCTACTGGGACGGGCTGGCGGCGGCGCTGGAGACCGAGGGCGTCGACGGCTTCGTCGACTACATCGACCGAAAGCAGGGAATCGACCCGCGTTGGCGCGACTCCGTCCTGCGCTTCACCCGGGAGCGGCTGCTGGCCCAGGAGCACCCCGAGGCGCTGGTGCAGGCACTGCGCGAGGTGCCCCGCTCGCGGCCCTTCGAGTCGATCGAGGATCTGCGCGGCCTGGACGTGCCGACCCTGCTGGTGGCGAGCAACGACGACGCCGACCCGGGGCACCCGTACGAGGCGGCCGTCGCCTATGCGGAAGCGCTGCCGAGCGCCGAACTGGTCAGCGAGGGAGAGGGCGAGTCGCCGTTGGCCTGGCAGGGGGGCAAGCTCTCCCGTGCCCTGGCGGCGTTTTACACAAAGTGTTTATCTTTAAATGGATGAGCGCTGACCTTGGTGGCCGGAAAAAACGGCTGTGGATAGGGGTGGGGGCCGGCCTACTGGTCCTCGCGGCCGTTCTCGCGTTCATCGTCGTCGACTCTTCCGGGGACGACAGCGGCGCAGAAATAAGGCTCGAGGGTGTTGCCGCCGTGAACAGGTTCTTCGCGGGATATCCGCAGACGGCGGCCGTTATCGGCGATCCGCTGGCGCCCGTCGAAATGGTCGAGTACAGCGACCTCCAATGCGAGGCCTGCAGGGATCACATGGAAGAGGTTCTGCCCGCCGTGCTCGAAAACCAGGTGAAAGACGGCGCCGCCAAGATCGACTTCCGGTTCATGGTGACCGTCGGCGAGCAGTCGAACCCGGCTGGTGCCGCAGCGTACGCCGCCTCTCTGCAGGGGCGCGGCTGGAACTACATCGGCATCTTCTTCAAGAACCAGAAGAAAGCGAACTCGGGCTACGCCGCCGACGACGAGTTCTTGGAAGCCGTCGCCGAAGCCGCCGGCGTCAAGGACCTCGACAAATGGAACGTCGATCGCGAGAACTCGACGACCTGGGTCCAGGAAAACACAGAAGAAGGTGAAAACGAGGGGCTGCAACGTTCGCCGGGAGTCACGATCCGGGGGCCCAAGCTGAATGAAGAACTTGAACACCTAGGCGTATCGCCCTCGACCAAGGTCATTCAAAACGCGATCGAAGCGGCCCACTAGGGAACCGGCGCGGCTTAGCCTCCTTTTACGCCGAAGCCTTATCTTCCGCGCCGTGAGCTATCCGAGCGAGGACAGCCTGCGGCGGGGCATCGCCTTCGTCGCGGCCTTGGGTGTCGGGGTCGCCACCTACATCGCGATTGCCGAGTCGGGGGGTGGCTCGCCGGTCTGCCTCGCCGGGGGCACCGGCTGCCGCACCGTCGCCGAAAGCTCCTACTCGCACGTGGCGGGGGTCAACATCGCGATCTTCGGCGCGATCGGCTACCTGATGCTGCTGGCGACCGCCTTCTTCGCCAACGACGCGGCTCGCTTCGGCGGCTTCGTCGTCTCGCTGGGCGGGTTCGGCTACAGCGTCTTCCTTACCTACATCGAGATCTTCAAGATCGAGGCAATCTGCCAGTGGTGCGTGGGCAGCGCCGTGCTGATGACGATCCTCTTCCTGCTCAACGCCACCCGTCTGGTCGCCTACGGCGGCGCCGAACTGCAAGAGGCGCGGTGAACGACGCCGACCGCCGCACGAAGCTGATGCAGCTGGCGGCCGGGACCGTCTTCCTGGCGATAGTGGTCGTCGTTGCCCTGATCGTGGTCAACAGCTCCAGCAGCGACAGCGCCGGTGAGCCGACCTCGGAAGCCGGGCGGGAAATCGCCGGCGAGCTGCGGGGCATCCCACAGACCGGGATGTTGCTGGGCGATCCCGCGGCCCCGGTCGAACTGGTCGAGTTCGGCGACCTGCAGTGCCCGGTCTGCAAGGGCTTCGCAGAGGAAATCCTGCCGCCGATTATCGAAAACCAGGTCAAGAATGGAGAAGTGAAGATCGACTTCCGCAACTTCACGATCATCGGCCCGCAGTCAGTCGACGCAGGCGCCGCGGCACTCGCCGCCGGCGAACAGGGGCGCGGCTGGAACTTCGTCGAGCTCTTCTACGAGAACCAGGGAGCCGAGAACTCCGGCTACGCCGACGCCGCCTTCCTGGAAGCGGTAGCCAAGAGCGCGGGAGTCGAGAACCTGGCGAAATGGAACGAAGACCGCAAGCTCCTCAGGCCGCAGGTCGAAGAAACCACCGAGGAGGCCCGGCAACTCGGCTTCACCGGCACGCCGTCGTTCGCCGTCAAGGGATCGAGCACCCAGGGCCTGGAGCCAATCGGCACGCCCAGCTCGACCGAGGCCATAGAAGAAGCGATCGAAGCGGCCGGCTAGCCCGATCCCCGGCCTCTCCTCAGCCGAGTTGACATAACCACCATTATCGTGCGTTAGGTCCAGAGACAGGCCGTCCTGGACGATTCGTAGCCTCCCGCGCCCAATGAATGGCTTCTGGTGGAAATTGCCGGTGCTGCGAGGGCTGTCGCCGCTGCGACGTGGGTTCGTCGAGGCAATTTCGGTGACCTTCTTCGTGTCCGCGGTGACCGGCTACGGAATAAACCTGCTCTTCTCCGACCCCGCGGCGGTTTCCGAGCCCCTTGCTCAGATCGGAGCCACGCTTCTCGTCGCCTACGCGGTTCAGACCGGTTGGGTGGTCCAGAGTTCGCGAAAACGCGGCGCCGAGCGCGAGAACTGGGTCGGAATTACCGCTGGAATCGGCTGCTGCGCCCTGATCGGCATCCTCGTCGGGCTCTGCTTGTCACCGCACCGGGAGTCCTTGGATCTGGTTGAGAGCTTCGGCTTTTCCTGGGCGGTGACGTCTATCGGCTTCCTCGGGCTCTGGACCGCTCTCCAAGCCTGGGCGATGTACGACTTGACCCACGCCTTCAACACCGAGTACCCCGACGAGTAGACATAACCGGGTCAGGCTGAGGGGGTTGCGCTTCCCTTCGCCATCGGTCTGACGATCGGCGGTGCCTTGGGCAGCTCCGGGTGCTCGACGTCGCTGAGCTCGAAGCCGGCGGCTTCGAGGGCAGCCTCGGTGTCGCGGTTGCAGTGGCAGCCGTCGCCGAGGAAGCGCCAGGGCTTTTCGAGGCGGTCCTGCCACTTGGCCAGCTCCGGGCTCGGCGAGCGGACGTGCTCCAGGAACAGGAACTGCCCGTCCGGCTTGAGGACGCGCTTGATCTCGGCCAGCGTGGCGGCCTGGTCGGGAACCGTGCAGAGAACGAGGGTGACGACGACGGTGTCGAAGCTGTCGTCCTCGAAGGGGAGCTCTTCGCCTGGCGCCTCGACCACCTGTGCCGTGTGCTGCAGCTCGTGCACCCGTTTGCGCAGCTGCTTGACCATGTGCGGATCCGGCTCGACCAGGACCAGGTCGGAGACGGTCGGCGGGTAGAGCCCCAGGTTGAGACCGGTGCCCGCGCCCAGCTCCAGCACCCTCCCCCGCGCTCCGGCCAGCACGTCGCGACGTAGGTCGCGCAGGCCCGCCTCTTCAGCGGCCTTGAAACAGCGGTCGTAGAGGGCCGAGAAACCCCGTCCCCAGGTGGCGTCGTAGATCCGTCCCATTTCAGCGTTCGCTGTGTTTACGTCCCTATGGGGGCCAAAGTTCAGCGTCCGCTGAATTCGTTCAGGCCGCGTCGCGTTGGGGTGCGGGCGCCTCGGTGCCCTCGGCCTGGCCGGGCTCACTGGCCGCGGCGCGGTCCTCGTAGGCCTGACGGGCGCCGTGGTCGACTTCGGTCATCAGCTTGTCGACCTTCATCGCCCGTCCCAGCGCCTCGCGCCAGCTGCGCGGCAGCGGGCTGAGGACCTTGTAGAGGACGCCGTTGGCGCGCGGCACGAAGACATCGAAGCGCGGCACTTCCATCGCGTCGACGATCTCGTTGGCGACGTCCTCCGCCTCGACCGGTTTGACCCACTTCTGACCGACGCCGCTGGTCAGCTCGGTGTTGACCACGGTCGGCATTACGCAGAGGACCTCGACGCCGGTTCCGCGCAGCTCCGCCCGCACCGCCTCGCTGATCCCGACCACGGCGTGCTTGGTGCCCGAGTAGGTGGCGATTCCCGGCACGCCCGATTTGCCCGCCTGCGAGGCGATGTTGACGATGTAGCCGCTGTAGCGCGGGCGCAGATGCTTGATCGCCAGCTGGGTGCCGGTGATCACGCCGAGGACGTTGATGTCGATCTGCCGTCGGACGGACTCGGGGCTCTCGTCCTCGAACGGCGTCACCGGCATGATCCCGGCGTTGTTGATCACCGCGTCGATCGGCCCGAGCTGGCGCTCGGCCTCGTCGAGGAAGTGCTCGAAGGAGGAGCGGTCGGTGACGTCGAGCTGCAGGGCGACGGTGCCGCCGCCGAGCTCCCCGGCGGTCTTCTCCGCCAGCTCGAGGTCGAGGTCGCCGATCGCGACCCGGCAGCCTTTGCGCACCAGCGCCGTCGCCGTCGCCTTGCCGATCCCCCGCGCACCGCCGGTGATCGCCACGACCTTGCCGCCGAGTGAACGCCGCTCCTTCGCCATCGTGCTCCTCCTTACCCGTGGCGGCTTTCCCTAGGCCGCCGGTTTGTAGACCGTGACCACGGCGGCTCCGCCGAGGCCGATGTTGTGCTGGAGCGCCACCTTCGCCCCGTCCACCTGGCGCTTGTCCGCTTCGCCGCGCAGCTGCCAGGTCAGCTCCGAGCACTGGGCCAGGCCGGTGGCGCCGAGCGGATGGCCCTTGGAGATCAGCCCGCCCGAGGGGTTGACGACCGGGCCGTCGCCGCCGTAGGTGGTCGCTTCCATCTCGACCAGCTTGTGCGCTTCGCCCTCCTCGGCGAACCCGAGCGCTTCATAGGTGATCAACTCGTTGGCGCTGAAGCAGTCGTGCAGCTCGCAGACGTCCACTTCCTCTGCTCCTACCCCGGCTTCCTCATAAGCGATCTTCGCCGCCGTGCGCGACATGTCGGAGCCGACGATCGTCATGCAGTCGGCGTTTTCGTCGAAGGTCGAGCTGAGGTCGGTGACCATCGACTGGCCGGCGATCTCGATCGCCTGTCCCCAGAGCCCGTGCTTGTCGACGTAGGCCTCGGAGGCGACGATCGCGCAGGCCGAGCCGTCGGAGGTCGGCGAGCACTGCAGCTTGGTCAGCGGGTCGTGGATCATCTTCGCCGCCTTGATGTCCTCCAGCGAGTACTCGTCCTGGAACTGGGCGTAGGGGTTGTTGACCGAGTGCTTGTGGTTCTTCCAGCCGATCCAGGCGTAGTGGTCGGGGTTGGAGCCGTACTTCTGCATGTGGTCGCGGCCGGCGTTGCCGAACATCTGCGGCGCCGGCGGCGAGGCCTCCGGGTCGCGGATCTCGAACATCCGCATCGCGTGCTTGTCGAGCGCGTTGGTGCGGTCGGTGTACTTGACGCCGAGGCTGCCCGGCTCCATCTTCTCGAAGCCCAGCGCCAGCGCGCAGTCGGCGATCCCGCCCTTGACCGCCTGGCGCGCCAGGAACAGCGCCGAGGAGCCGGTCGAGCAGTTGTTGTTGACGTTGACGACCGGGATCCCGGTCAGGCCGAGCTGGTAGAGCGCCCGCTGGCCGTAGGTGGAGTCGCCGTAGCAGTAGCCGGCGTAGGCCTGCTCGACGTCCTCGTACGGGATGCCCGCGTCGGCGAGCGCCTTCTCCCCCGCCTCCTTGGCCCAATCGGGGTAGTCGCCCTCCTTGGTCCCGGGCTTCTCGAACTTGGTCATCCCGACGCCGATTACGAAAGTGCGGTTGCTCAACTTCTCGCTCCTGTCTCGGCCGCTTCCCGCGCGGCGCTTTGGCTGGCTGGCCAAATCTAGCGCGCATCGCCGCTCGGCGGGGAAACCGGCGCAGGCCGGCGGGTAATCTGGGGTGCGGTGGTTCCTCTCATCGCCAGTACCGATCCCGCCTCGGGGGTGGGGATCTTCGCCGCGCTCGCCGCCGGCGTCGTCTCCTTCCTCTCCCCCTGCGTGCTGCCGCTGGTGCCGGGGTACCTCTCGGCGGTGAGCGGTGTCTCGGCGAACGAGCTGGAGAGCGCCGGCTGGCGCCGGGTGCTGGGACCGAGCCTGCTGTTCGTCGCCAGCTTCTCGGCGATCTTCGTCCTCCTCGGGCTGACCGCGACCGGCCTCGGGTCGCTGCTCCAGGACCAAAAGGAGCTGCTGACGAAGATCTCCGCCGGTCTGATCATCGCCATGGGCCTGCTCTTCGTCAGCTCCCTCTTCATCACCCGCCTCAACCGCGAGTGGCACGTCAACGCCCTGCTCGACCGGGCGGGCAGGGGCGGCCCGATCGTCGCCGGCGCCGCCTTCGCGATCGCCTGGACGCCGTGCATCGGGCCGACCCTGGGCGCGATCCTCGGCGCCGCCTCCCTATCGGGATCGGCCGGCCACGGCGCCTTCCTGCTGGCCGTCTACTCAGCCGGCCTGGCGATCCCCTTCATCCTCACCGCGGTTGCGTTCTCCCAGATGACCACCGCCTTCGCCGTCGTCAAGCGCCACTACCAGGCGATCGTCGCCATCGGCGGCCTGATCCTGATCGCGATGGGCGTCCTGATCTGGACCGGCGAGCTCTCCCAGCTCAACACCGAGGCGATCAACTGGATGGAAAGTCTCGGGCTCGACTTTTTCAACGAGGTCTGAGAGGCCGGATGGCCGGCGCATCTCTGCGTCCTCAGTCGTCCAAATAGCGCTGCTATTCGGACTCCCTGCGTCCTTGACCTGCTTGGCCCTCCGGCCTCTCAGTTCCGCGTCGGAGCGACGGTCTCCAGCTCTTTGCCGACGGCCTCGACGACCTCGAGTCCGTCGTCCTCCACGTCGCGAGAGCAGACGATCCGGAACCGTCCGGTCCCGATCTCCCCGTCCGGCACCACCGGCAACCCCCGGATCGTGTCCCACCCCAGCCGCTCGACCTCGAACGGATTCATCCGCACCTCCGCCGCCGGAAAGGGGCAGTTCATGTTGTGCTGGTCGATCGCCTTCGAGATCGCCTCGAGGTTCTTCGCCTCCGGGGAAGCCATCGCCAGCAGTCTAAGCGTCGCCTCTATGGGTCCCGTCCCTCCTCCCTCCTACCATCGACGGGTGAGCTTCGAGCGGACCATCGCCCACCTCGACATGGACGCTTTCTATGCGTCCGTGGAGCTGCGGCGGCGGCCGGAGTTGAAGGGGAAGCCGGTGGTGGTCTGCGGGTCGGGGCCTCGGGCGGTGGTGACTACCGCGAGTTATGAGGCTCGGAAGCTGGCTGGGATCCATTCGGCGATGCCTGCGGCGGTGGCGCGGCGTCGGCTGCCTGATGCGGTCTATCTGAGGCCGGACTTTCCGGCCTATCGGGAGGCTTCGGGGCACGTGATGGACGTGCTGCGGCGGAACGTGGAAGTAGTCGAGGTGGTGGGGCTGGACGAGGCCTATCTGGACCTGACCGGGTTGTTCTCTCCCAAGTCGACTATGCGGCGGGTCGCGGCGGAGATCCGGACCGAGACGCAGCTGACCTGCTCGGTCGGGATCTCCGAGAGCCGGATGCTGGCCAAGATCACCAGCGAGCTCGGCAAGCCGGCGGGGATGGTCGTTCTGTCGCGTGAGCAGGCCCTGGATCGATTTGCCGACCACTCCCCCGGTCTGATCCCCGGGATCGGGCCGAAGACGGTCTCCCGCCTGGAGGCGATGGGGATCCGCACGCTCTCGGACCTGCGGCAGTGGGAGCGGGCCGCGCTGGAAGAGCGCTTCGGGCCCCGCTCCGGCGCCTGGCTGCATACCCGCGCTCGCCTCCTCGACGAGACGCCGATCACGCCCGAGCACGAGACCAAGTCCCAGTCGACCGAGATCACCTTCGACTACGACGTCAAGCAGCGGGCCGAGCTGGAGCGGCACCTGGGCGAGCTCTCCGAGGAGCTCTGCCGGCGCCTGCGCAAGCGGGAGCTGGCCGGCCGCACGATCGGGATCAAGGTCCGGCTCGACGACTGGACCAACGTCACCCGTTCCCACACCGTCGATGCGCCCACGAACGACCCCGCGGTCGTCGGCCCGGTCGCCCTCGACCTGCTGCGCGCCTACGACCCGCAGCGGCCGGTGCGGCTGCTCGGCGTCCGCGTCGCCTCCTTCGACAACGGCGAAGCGGCGGCCGAGCCGGAACCCACACCCGGTCAGCTCCAGCTCGGCCTCGCCGGCTGAGTCGTGGTTCCTTTGTCCTGTCATTCCGGACAAAGGAACCACGCGATCGCTCAGCGGCTGGCCATCACGGTTCCCACACCGGGGAAGCCAAGCTTTTGCTTCACGGCCCAGGTCAGGTCGTAGTCGCGACCGGGCACGTAGGGACCGCGATCGATCACCGGCGCGGTGACCGTGCGGCCGTGGTAGCGCAGCTTTACCTTCGTCCCGCACGGCAGCGTCTTGTGCGCGACGCCGATCGTGTCCGGCAGCAGGGTGCCGCCGCAGGCGACGCCGTTGCCGAAGATGCCGGGGCCGTAGTAGGAGGCCCCGGCGAGGCGATAGGCGGTCAGCTTGCGCGCGGCGCTGTGGGAGGAGCGGATGCGCCGGTCGTGCATGCCGTAGGCGCGGACCGCGTAGCTGCCGGTCCGCTCCGGGGTCCAACGCAGGGCGAAGGTCCCGTTCGCCTTCGTGGTCACGCCGCGGACGCCGCCATCGGGACCGCGGAAGACCAGCTTGACCCGGTGCCGGCCGCTGGGCCGCACCTTGCCGCGCACCTTCAGCCCGTTCCCCGCCAGCAACGAGTGCGTGGAGAGGTGCAGGGAGACGTGGGAGCGCGATCGCTCGTCGCGGTTCTTGCGCTCGGTCTGCGCCGCCGCCGGCGCCAGGCCGATCGTCAGCGCAGTGGCAGCCGCCACCGCGGGCAGGAGTTTTCGCATCTGTGTTCAGCTCGCTTTCTGCTGCCTAGCGGAATTCGCTGACCCTGCGCCCAGGGGCGAGGGGACTCGGCAGGTCGTTTCGGAGAGAACACGCTAGAGCGGCTTCGGCTGCGCAAATGTGAGCAGACGCACATATTCCGGGGACTGCAACGTTCCTTGAAACTTGGCTCTGCAAGGGCCTCCAGGCGTTCACATCGAACCTGGACATGTGTGCGAACATGGGACAGGTGAGCAAGCAAGACCGACTCAGCGGCCTCGATACCTCCTTCCTCCACCTGGAGCGCTCGGGCGCTCACATGCACGTCGCCTCGGTCAGCATCTTCGAAGGCGAGGCCCCCACGCACCAGGAGTTCCGCGACCACATCGCTTCGCGCCTGCACCTGGTGCCGCGCTTCCGCCAGAAGCTGCGCTTCGTCCCCTTCGACCAGGGCCGTCCGGTCTGGGTCGACGACCCGCACCTCAACCTCGACTACCACGTGCGCCAGACCGCGCTGCCGGCGCCGGGCTCCGACGAGCAACTGCGCAACCTCGCCTCGCGGATCTTCTCCCAGCAGCTCGACCGCTCGAAGCCGCTCTGGGAGCTGTGGCTGGTCGAGGGCCTGTCCGGGGACCGCTTCGCGATCATCGGCAAGAGCCACCACGCGCTGGTCGACGGCGTCTCCGGAGTCGACATCACCACCGTCCTCTTCGACCTCGACCCCGAGCCGGCCGGCACGCCCGACAAGGCGCCGCCCTGGCTCGCCCGGCCTGAGCCGACCAGCGTCCAGCTGCTGAGCGAGGCCTGGCGCGAGCGGCTGACCAGCCCGAAGGAGATCTACCGCGGCTTCCGCGCGGCGCTGCGCGGTCCGCGCCAGGTGCTGAAGGGTGTCGGCGCGACCTCGAAAATGGTCAGCGCCGGGATGTCCGCCCCCCACTCCGTCTTCAACGTCGAGATCGGGCCGCACCGCCGCTTCCAGATGGTGCAGACCGACCTGGGCGACCTCAAGCGCGTCAAGGACGCCCACGGCGGCACCGTCAACGACGTCATCCTCTCGATCGTCGCCGGCGGCATCGGCCGTTACCTACGCGCCCGCGGTCACGACACGGCGGGCCTGGAGCTGCGGGCGATGGTCCCGGTCAGCGTCCGCGCCGACGAGGAGCACGGCGCCCTCGGCAACCGGATCTCGGCGATGATGGCGCCGCTGCCGGTCTGGTGCGAGGACCCGGTCGAGCGCCTCCACGTCGTCACCCAGGAGATGGGCGACCTGAAGACCTCCGGCCAGGCGGTCGGGGCCGAGATCCTCACCAAGCTGACCGACTTCGCGCCCTCGACGATCGCCTCGCAGGCGGCCCGCCTGCAGCCGGCGCAGCGCTTCTTCAACCTCGTCGTCACCAACGTGCCGGGGCCGCAGTTCCCGCTCTACGTCCTCGGCCGCCGGATGGAGTCGATCTTCCCGATGGTCCCGCTGGCCCGCCGCCAGGCGCTCTGCGTCGGGATCATGTCCTACAACGGCCAGGTCAACTTCGGCCTGGTCGGCGACTACGACGCGATGGCCGACCTCGACAGCTTCGCCCTCGACCTCGAGGCGGCGACCGAGGAGGTCATCGCGACCGCCCCCGCCAAGAAGAAGGCGAAGGGCAAGAAGAGCAAGGCCGCCGCCTCGACCAAC
>DASURF010000046.1:0-42724 GCA_036280195.1 Solirubrobacterales bacterium
CACCCTGCAGATCCACTCGACCGGCAAAGGCAACGCCACAGTCACATGGACCGGCGGCGAATTCACAGCCGACGGGCCCTTCGGCATCCAGTGCCTCTACAAAACCAACGCCACCGACATCGGCACCCTCACAGGCAGCGCGACCACGGGCGCCACAGCGACACTGGATCTCAACTCGGCGATCATTCCGAGGACCGGGGACAACGTCTTCTGCGGAGTGGCCGGCGAACTGACAGGCAGCTACAAAGTCACCAGCCCGGATTACCTGGGGGTGGATTAGCGGCGCGAGTCGCTAGAGCCCGAAGACGCCACGCGCGTCTGCCAGTCCCTCGACCAGTCGGTCGATCTCCTCGGGCGTCGTGTAGACGCCGAAGCTGGCTCGGGCCGTGGCGGCGATTTCGAGCCAGTCCATCAGAGGTTGGGCGCAGTGATGGCCGGCGCGGACGGCGACGCCGTGGCGGTCGAGGATTTCGGAGACGTCGTGGGCGTGGATGCCCTCGATCTCGAAGGAGACCGGGCCGAGGCGGCCCTCGCCGCGGGGCGGGCCGAAGACGCGCAGGCCCGGCACCTCGGCCAGACGCTCCAAGGCGCAGTCGGCGACCTGTTCCTCGTGCTCGCGTACCTGCTCCATCCCGACCATGTCGAGCCAGCGCAGGGCGGAGGCCATGCCGATCGCCTGGGCGATCGCCGGCGTTCCCGCCTCGAAGCGGGCGGGCGGGTCGGCGTAGGTCGTGCCCTCCTTGGTGACCTTGCGGATCATCGAGCCGCCGCCGAGGAAGGGCGGCATCTCGCGCAGCAGGTCCAGCTTGGTCCAGAGGACGCCGATCCCGGTCGGCGCGTAGAGCTTGTGGCCGGTGATCGCGTAGAAGTCGGCGCCCAGCTCGGCCATATCCAGGGGCATCTTCGGCGCCGCCTGGGCGCCGTCGACCAGCACCTTGGCCCCGGCCGCGTGCGCCAGCCGTGAGATCTCGGCGATCGGGTTCTCGGTCCCGAGCACGTTGGAGACGTGGGCGACGGCGACCAGCTTCGGTTCGCGCTCCAGCAGCGCTGCAAACGCCTCCATGTCGAGCCGGCCCTCGCCGTCGATCGGAGCCCAGTCGATCTCCGCCTCGACCCGCTCGGCGAGCTGCTGCCAGGGGACGATGTTGGAGTGGTGCTCCATCTCGGTCAGCACGATGCGGTCGCCGCTGCCGACGTTGGCGTCGCCCCAGGCCCGCGCGACCAGGTTGATCGCCTCGGTCGCGTTGCGGACGAAGATCACCTCGCG
The DNA here is from genome assembly GCA_036280195.1 of Solirubrobacterales bacterium. GTDB lineage: Bacteria > Actinomycetota > Thermoleophilia > Solirubrobacterales > 70-9 > VAYN01. The sequence continues at coordinate 1,268 of DASURF010000046.1, forward strand.
CCGGTCGGCGGCGCCGATGTGGTCGGCGACCGTGGCCCGCGCCCCCTCGTAGGCTTCGGTCGCCTCGGCCGAAAGGGTGTGGGAGCCGCGGTGGACGTTGGAGTGGTGGCGCCGCTCGTAGCGGTCGACCGACTGGATCGAGGCCAGCACCCGCTGGGCGCTGGCGCCGCTGTCGAGGTAGGCGACCGGCCGGCCGTTGACCTCGCGCTCCAGCGCCGGGAAGGCGGCGCGGATCTTCTCGACGGAGAACGGCGCCGCCGCGGCGGGGCTCTTGGCGCTCACCGGCTCCATCGCTCCGAGGTCAGGCGGCCGCGCCCGCCTCGACCTCCTCTTTGATCCAGCCGTAGCCCTTCTCCTCCAGCACGCCGACCAGCTCCGGGCCGCCTTCCTTGACGATCCGCCCCTGGTACATGACGTGGACCGCATCCGGTTTCACCATGTGGAGGATGCGCTGGTAGTGGGTGATGATCAGGACGCCCATGTCGGGGCCGGCGAACTTGTTGACGCCCTCGGCGACGGTCCGCAGCGCGTCGATGTCGAGGCCCGAGTCGGTCTCGTCGAGGATCGCGATCTCCGGCCGCAGCAGCGCCAGCTGCAACAGCTCCATCCGCTTCTTCTCGCCGCCGGAGAAGCCGTCGTTCAGGTAGCGGCTGGAGAAGTCTTTGGGGATGCTCGCCAGCTCCATCGCCTCCTGGGCGGTCTTGGCGAAGTCTTTGATCTTGATCTGCGCTTCGCCGCGGGCCTCGCGATGGGCGTTGATGATCATCCGCAGGTACTTGCTGACCGAGACGCCGGGGATCGCGACCGGGTACTGGAAGGCCATGAAGAGACCGGCCTGCGAGCGGGTCTCGGGGTCGGCGTCGGTGATGTCCTCGCCCTTGAAGGTGATCGTGCCCTCGGTCACCTCGAGCGCCGGGTGGCCCATGATCACGTTGGCGAGCGTCGACTTGCCGGAGCCGTTCGGGCCCATCAGGGCGTGCACCTTGCCCTTCTCGACGTCGAGGTCGAGGCCTTTGAGGATCTTCTTGTCCTCGACCTCCACGTGCAGGTTCCGTATCTCCAGCTCAGCCATTTCGCTCCGTTTCTGGGGTTTTCGAAGTTGTCGTGATGCCTAGACGGCGCTGATCGCGGCGGCGCGCTTGGGCGCGCTGTGCTCCGAGAACTCGACCAGCTCCGCCAGGGTGGTGCCGGCGAGGGCCTTGCTGACCCCGCCCTGGACGCGCATCCACAGCAGCTTGGTCGAGCAGGCCTGGTCGCCGTCGGACTCGTGCGAGCAGAGGACTTTGCCTTCCGGCGAGTCGTGGAAGCACTCCATCGGCGCGATCTGCCCTTCCAGCGCCTCGACCACCGCGTCCATCCGGATCTCCTCCGCCGGCTTCGCCAGGCGATAGCCGCCGTGGGCGCCGCGGGTGGAGGTGACCAGGCCGGCCTTGCGCAGTTTCGCCACCAGGTGCTCCAGGTAGGAGAGCGGCAGGTTCTCCGCTTCGGCGACGGAGCCCAGCGAGACGGGTCGGGAGCCGGGCTGGCGGCCCAGCTCGACCATCAGGCGCACTCCGTACTCGGCTTTGGTCGAGAACAGCATCGATTCAAATCCTACTGAAGAGGTCGGTTATGGCGTCACGGCTCGATCAAACCGCGGCGGATCGCGTAGCGGACCAGCTCGACCCGGTCGCGCATCCCCAGCTTGCGCATCGCGTTGGCGCGGTGGTTCTCGACCGTCTTCTCGGAGAGGTGCAGCAGCTCGGCGATCTCCTTGGTCGTGTGCGCCTCGGCGACCAGCTTGACGATCTCCTCCTCGCGCGGGGTCAGCTCCTCCTCGCCGCTGGAGCCGCGCTCGAGCACGTCCTTGATCAGCGTCCGCTGCGCCTCGGGGGTGAGAAACGGCTCGCCCCGCTCGACCGCGCGGATCGCCGCCAGCAGGTCGGTGTCGGCCTGTGCCTTCAACACGTAGCCCGAGGCGCCGGCTTTAAGCGCCTCGAACAGGTAGCGCTCGTCGTCGTGCATGGAGAGGATCAGGACCGCGACCTCCGGAGCCTGCTTCTTGATCTCCCGCGTCGCCTGCAGCCCGGTCAGCTTCGGCATTTTCACGTCGAGGATCGCCAGGTCGGGCCGCTCCCGCACCGCCAGCTCCCGCGCCTCGGCGCCGTCCGCCGCCTCGGCGACCACCTCGATGTCCGGCTGGCGCTCCAAGAGCAACCGGATCCCGGAGCGAACGATCCCGTGGTCGTCTGCGATCAGCACCCGCATCAGTCCGATTCTCCTGGGACATCAAGGCGGACGGTGGTCCCGGCGCCGGGGCGGGACTCGATCGTCAGCTCGGCGCCGACCAGCAGCGCGCGCTCGCGCATGCCGCCGATGCCGAGGCCGCGCTGGGACTCGTCGAAGGCGAAGCCACGACCGTCGTCGCTGACTTCGAGGACGACGCCACCGTCATCGACACGCCGCAACCGCACCTCCACCCGCTGTGCCTCGCTGTGGCGGGCGGCATTGTTGAGCGCCTCCTGGGCGACGCGGTAGACGACCAGTTGCTGGTCGTCACCGAGGTCGGAGAAGTCGCCCTCGACCTCCAGGCGCGCCGCGACCTCGCCGCGCCCCAGCTGCTCGACCTGGCCGCCGATCGCCGCCGCCAGGCCGAGGTCGTCGAGCGCGGTCGGCCGCAGCTGGCGGGCGAGGGAAAGGAGCTCGGTCATCGCCTGGTTGGCCAGCGCTTTGGTCTCGGCGATCTCGCCCTCCAGCTCCGGCGGTGCCGCCTCGCGCGCCGCCTCCAGCCGCAGCAGCAGCCCGGTCAGCGACTGGTTGACCTCGTCGTGAAGGTCGCGCGCGACCCGCGCCCGCTCCTCCTCCTGCGCGTGCAGCGTCGCCGATCCGGCCCGCCGCCGCTCCGCTTCCAGGCGCCGCATCATCCGCAGGAAGGCGAGCTCGATCCGCGCCACCTCCTCGGTCTCGCCGACGCCGTCGATCGAGGCGGGGAGGAGGGGGCGGGGGCTGGAGAGGTCGACCTTCTCCATCGCCTCGACCAGGTCCTCGAGCGGCCGCAGCCGCCGACGCTCCCGCACCAGGGCGAGGATCAGCGCCACAACCACCAGACAGAGCCCGATAACCAGCAAGGTCATGGCCGAAGCCTAGGGGGCGTTCCCCCGCCGGTAGGGGGATTGCCCCTATAGGAGATTTCGCGCTCGCAGCGGATACTTGGACGGCAACCCCAACTCCTGAGGAGCGACTACTCGATGACCACCACCAAGCAATCCACCTGGGGCGCAACCCTGCGGACCACGATCCTGTTCGCCACCCTCGGTGGCCTGCTCGTCGTGATCGGAGCCGTGATCGGCGGCCCGAGCATGGCGCTCGTCTTCCTCTTCATCGCCCTGGCGATCAACCTGCTCTCCTACTTCTTCAGCGACAAAATGGCGCTGAAAATGAGCGGCGCCAAGCCGATCGAGGAGTCCGAAGCGCCGCGGCTCTACCAGATCGTGCGGGAACTGACGACGCGTGCGGGCCTGCCGATGCCGCGCCTCTACATGATCCCCCAGGATCAGCCCAACGCATTCGCCACCGGCCGCAACCCGAAGCACTCGGCGGTGGCCGTTACCCGCGGGATCACCAAGCTGCTCTCCGAGGACGAGCTGCGCGGCGTCCTCGCGCACGAGCTCGCGCACATCCAGCATCGCGACATCCTGATCCAGTCGGTCGCCTCGGCGATCGGCGCGGCGATCACCTACCTCGCCTACATGTTCATGTGGTTCGGCGGTGACGACGAGTCCCCGCTCAGCCTCGTCGCCGGGCTGGCGATGGTGCTGCTGGCGCCGATCGCGGCGAGCATCATCCAGCTCTCGATCTCGCGCCAGCGCGAGTACGCGGCCGACGCCGGCGGCGCCGAAATCTGCGGCAACCCGGAGTCGCTGGCGAGCGCGCTGCTGCGCCTCGAGCAGGGCGCGGAAGCGATCCCGATGCAGGTCAACCAGGCGGCCGAGCCCCTCTACATCGTCAAGCCCTTCAAGGGCGGGGGCATCGCCGGCCTCTTCTCGACCCACCCCCCGATCGAGGAGCGGGTCCGCCGCCTGCGCCAGATGCGCCCCACCCTCGCGTAAGAAACGCGAGCAGCTTCTCGGGAAGAGATAAGCGGCCCTGGGTCCCTTCAACCCGGGGCCGCTTTTCTGCGCCCGGTTTCCCGATGGGTCACGGGCGGCTCCGAATCGCGCGCGCGCCGACTCGTCGATACGCGTTTCCAGGTCTTTGTCTCGGACCCCCACGCGTGGAGGCGATGACCTCTTTCGGGGTCTTGGCCAAACACGCTGCGGCACACGGTCAGCTCTAACGTCTAGGTCTCCAGTGCACCGAGGAGGTCGAGGGTGAAGCGCCAGAAGCTGTTCGGGGTTGCCGTCGCCGCGATCTGTGCGTTAGTGGCGTTGCCTGCTTCTGCTGCGGCGACTGTCGTCACAGCGCCCACAGGCACTGCCTATACAGAAACGATCAGCTTGAGACAGGAGAATGAGATCGTTCTCGAAGGGTTCGGGAATCTGATCTGCAATTTCTCTGAAATCGACGCGAAAGTCGAAAGCCATGGCTCGACCGTGACAGCCACCGGACCGATCACCGCACTGTCCTTTACGGCGTGCAATCACCATGTCGAAGTCCTGGCGAAAGGTTCGTTCAGCATCCACGCGCTGGGCGGGGGCAACGGCACATTGACACTGTCCGGTGCGCGTATCAAAGTCGTGACAACACTGTTCCAGAACGTCACCTGTGTGTTCGAAACGAAAGACACCGACCTGGGAGAAATCACAGCTGCGGTAAACGACTCTGCCAATGCGACACTGGACGTTGAATTCGCCCCGCTCTCTATCGACGCCGCGAATAGCAACCCCTTCTGCAAAGGCGGCTCTCTGTCGACCAGCTACAAAGCCGTAACGCCAAAAGGTCTTCTGTTCGACTGAGGCGAGCGCCTGAACCCCCCGGGGCGAGGTAGTGGGTCAGTTTGAATCGGTTGTCGGCCCCAGCCGCAGGCAGTACCCTCGACCCATGAGCATGAGCGGGTCTCGACATTGCTCGGTCTGCGAGGAAGTGACGCCGCACAACGGCGTCACAAGCGAGGAGTACATCACCTGGATATGCACGAAATGCGGAGCCACTAACGGCGTAGACCCGCGGTCGCTGTATCCCTAGTCCAGTAGCGCCGCGATCTCTTCCAAGCTCCAGATGTGATCCGCAACGCCGGCAGCCATCGCAGGCGTCCGCGGGTAGCGCTCCTTCAGCGTCTTGTGAGGACGGGCAAAGTTGTAGTGCATGAAGTGCAGGGAAACCGCGTGGGCCAGGTTCTCGACCTTGCGCGAGAACCCGTTCGTCAACCGCGTGAAGCGCCGCATTCCCATCCTCATGGTCAAGTTCTGGCGCTCGACGTAGCTGGTCGAGATCCGGTCGGGATCGGGGTTGCCCCTCATCGGCCGGCGCTTGGTCCCGGTGCAGACCGGCGGGCTGTATTTGCCGCCCTGGCTCGTGTCGGCCGCGTAGGTCTTCTGGATCTGAGCCCAGTCGACATCGACCCCGAACGCCTCCCGCACAGACGATTCGTACATCGAGTGACCGTCCGTCGATAGCTGGATGCGCCCGGCCATCCGGCTCGCCAGGTCTTCGAGGAAAACAGCGGCGTCGTATTTGGTGCGCTCGCCGACCAGCCAAGACGGGACCAGCTTCGTGTCCGCGCAGACGGCCGTGAAGGTCCACACGTCCCCATAGCCCGGCGTCCCTTTGAACTGCTCCGGGACGTTCTTCTGCTTCGCGTAGCAGTAGCTCCAGATCTCGTCAGCCTCAACCACCGTGCAGGGCAGCTGCTGAAAGGCGCCGTCCTGGTACTCGGCGCAGGCTTCCCCGAGGTCGGCCAGCAGTTTGGTGATCGTGTTCTTGGCCGCGCCGGTCATGCGGACCGTGGCCCGGATGCTGTTGCCCTCTACGAGGCAGCCGATGATCTGCGCCCGCTTCTCGGTGCTCAGCCTGTTCATACTGACCATTTTGCTTGAGCGACCGGACGGAAAAACGTGCTTCTTGTCGAGTGGCGGCCTCCTTCAGATCGGCAGAATTACGGTCCTCTGACCTTCACCGAAAGTAGCCGCTTTTAGGTGCGCCGTCTACTGAATCTGGCTTAGCCAGCTGTCGTGACCCGACCATGCGATCACGTCACTGACCTGCACAAGCAGGCTGCGCACATCGTCCCCCGGCTGCTCTTGTCGGTCGTCCAGCAACGAGTAGCGCTTAAAGCCATTGACAGGGGCGAGATCACTGAACTTCGTGTAGACGCTCGCCACTTGGTTCCAGTGGCCGCCGACCGGCTCCAGGATCGAATGAGAGTGCGGGATATAGAGCGTTGCGCGGTGAGAGTGCCCCGACGATCCTTGAAGCCTGTGCTCCCGTTCAACCGGCACGTGGGAGGCGCGAAGCGTCTCGTCGACTAGCTTCACAAACTCGTTTTCCTCCGACTCTTTTCGTCGGCTCGGTTTCTGGCAGGCAATGCGTGCCGCGGTTTGAGCAGAAGCGCTAGCGACTCGCAGAACACTTTCCCCTAACTCATCGGGCGTGCATTGAGTGCCAAGCCGACCCTCAAAAACAGCAACACCATTGACCTTGGCGGCCCTTTGCGCGATGTCCGAAACGATTCCTCGTTCGTAGTCCGATCGGAATTCTTGATCGACCAATCCCTCGCCGTAGTCGGAGACCTCCATCTTGTCGCCCATCTCGCGAACCCAGACAACAACGGCATCCCCATCGGGATACTCAAAGGGCGTGAGGCATCCGATCCGGCCCGTCCCATCGTCGAGAACCTCGCAAGCGAGATCCTGGGAGATGGCAGCCAGAACCGTCTCTCTGACACTCTCAGGGGTTGCGTTGGGAAGTCTCACGTTCTCAGCCGATCTCCAATTGCAGTCCGGTTGCCGGATCGCTGTATTCCGGTCCGAAGTCGATGCGGGCACGTTCGCAGAAGACCTGAAGTATGCGGGCATGGCTGGCACCAGAGAGGCCCTGCAAGGGCCATGCACAGTCGAGCCCATAGCCGTCGGTCCAGCGATGCTCATGCTCGGGACAAGTCACCTTGCCGGGACAGTCGGACGGTCGCCCAGATGGGTTTGAATGACGCATCGTCGGCTTCACGTCTACCCGGTAGACCTCGAATCGATGAAGGGAAAGCTTGAACGTCCAGCGGCGCGGGAGGGTCGGGTTGACGTAGAAGAAGACGCTGCCGCGCTGGACGGCTTCGACTTCTACCGGCGCCTGCCAAATCGTTTGGGTGGGGCTGCGGGTCGCCCAGGTAATCGGTGAGGCGGCAGGCACGGTCTTTGGTGCCTGCATGAACTCATCGACTTCGGCTTGCGAGATATCCACGGCGGGGGAGTCTCCCAAACCCGGTGCTTTCCCGGAGAGTTACGAACCCGTTTTCCAGCGGGCAGCGGCGGCTTTCTTGGCGATTTCCCGCCTGCGCTCGCCGCTGAGCCGTTCTGCGCGACTCTTGCCGCCCTTAGCGCCGCCGAGCCGTCCGGCTCGCGCCTGCTGGCTCTCCGGCTCCTGCGGCGTCTCGTCAGTCGCCTCGCCGACGATGGCGGCGGCGAGGCGGTTGAGATCGGCTGGCTTCTTTGACTGCTTCGCCATCGCTCAGAGCCTAGCGGCGGGTAGGGCTGGACTCACGACAATTCCAGCCAGTCGAAGTGACGGGCGGCAGCAGTAGGCACCACTGCCGGCCCGTCGCGCCAGAGCAGGCCGTGCAGGTCGAGCAGCCGGATCGACTCCTCGACCTCCTCCAGGTCGCCGAGCCCCATCCACCACAGGCTGATCGCCGAGTGGCGGGCGGGGAACTCGTCGAGCAGGAAGCTGATCACGGCCCGCTGGGTCAACCTGTCGCCCCGCTCCTCAGCCATCTTCGACTTCGAAGCTGCCGTAGTCCTCGATGTTCGACTGCCAGGTCATCCCCTCGAAGAGGACGGCAGCGGGGATCTCCAGGGCGCCGATGAGTTTCAGGAGGGTGTCCAAGCGGGGCAGCCGCTTGCCAACCTCCATGTTGCTGATCTGGGTCCGGTGGACTTCGCTCCTGCGGCTGAGTTCTCCCTGAGAGAGGCCGGCATCGCGACGGGCGCGCCTGAGGTTGGCGCCGAAGCGCTTTTGGAGGCTCATGGCAGCTCCAGCCGCTCAAGGAACGCAACGGCCTTGGTGGGGCGTACGGCCGAGCCGTGACTCTCCAGCACGCCGCGCCCGATCAGGTCCAAGACCGCCCGCGTCAGCGCGCCGCGAGAGCCGATCTCACGGGCCAGTTCGGGGATCGTCCTCCAGTGCGGGTAGATCTCCAGGGCCAGCGCCATAACTGCGCGCTGGAGGGGGATGCGGTCGGCAGGCCAGTGCCGCCGCTTACGATTCGTCTGCATCGGAACTCCGTTTCCGGTGCCGGGCGGGGGGCTGTTTGCGCAGTGCCCCCGCCGTTTGGTCAGTTGTCGGCGGTGAAGCTACCGTGAGTTCAGCGCTCTATGGGCGCGATCTGAAACTGACCCACTACCCGGGGCGAGGCACGCTATACTTTTTGAAGTTAAAGCTGATCGGATTTAGGGGATTTCAATGGCCATCGACACTACGCGCGTCCAGACGATCGAGGAGATCGAACCCTTTGAGGCTGCCGAGGAGATCAACGGCGGCGACGTCGTCCTGATCGATACGCGCGAGCCGCACGAGTACCAGGAGGCCCACCTGGAGGGCGGGAAGCTGGTGCCGCCGGGGCTGCTGGCCGACGAAATCGCCACCGCCGCGCCTGACAAGTCGGCCCGGACGATCCTCTACTGCCGCTCCGGCAACCGCTCGGCGATCGCCGCGGCGCAGCTGCAGCAGCTGGGCTACGAGAACGTCGCCTCGATGAGCGGCGGCATCCTCGAGTGGCAGGAGCAGGGGCTGCCGGTCGTCGCCGCCCACGGCATGACCCCCGAGCAGCGCGAGCGCTACTCGCGCCACACGCTGCTGCCCGAGGTCGGGGTCGACGGCCAGGTGAAGCTGCTGAACGCGAAGGTGTTGCTGCTCGGCGCCGGCGGGCTCGGCGCGCCGACCGCGCTCTACCTCGCGGCCGCAGGCGTCGGCACCATCGGCCTCGTCGACGACGACGTGGTCGACGCCTCGAACCTGCAGCGCCAGGTGATCCACAACACCGAACGGATCGGGCTGCCGAAGACCGAGTCGGCCCGCATCTTCATCGAAGGGCTGAACCCCGACGTCAAGGTCGTCGAGCACAACGGCCGGCTCGACGCGAGCAACATCCTCGACGTGATCGAGGACTACGACATCGTCGTCGACGGTGCCGACAACTTCCCCACCCGTTACCTGCTGAACGACGCCTCGGTGCGCCTGCGCAAGCCGGTCGTCTCCGCCTCGATCCTCGGCTTCGACGGCCAGATCTCGACCTTCGTCCCTTACGAGGGGCCCTGCTACCGCTGCCTCTACCCGACCCCGCCGCCGGCCGAGCTGGCGCCGAGCTGCTCCGCCAACGGGGTGCTCGGGGTGATGGCCGGGACGATGGGCACCCTGCAGGCCAACGAGGTGATCAAGCTGATCCTCGGCAAGGGCGAACCGCTGGTCGGCCGCCTGCTCCTCTACGAGGCGCTCGGCACCCGCTTCACCGAGCTGAAGGTCCGCCGCGACCCCGAGTGCCCGATCTGCGGCGAGCACGCCGAGGAGATCCCGGAGTCGGAGATGGGCAAGTTCCCCGACTACGACGCTTTCTGCGCCGGCGCCGGCGGCGACCGCTAGGCCGTGCATACCGGCGCATCTCGGGGTCCTCGGTCGGTCGTGTGCGGAGCACACTTCCCTCCCTGCGTCCCCCGACCTGCTTGGTCTGCACGGCCTAGATAGGATTCCGCGGCTATGGCGACCGTTCGCATCCCCCCGGTGCTGCGCCCGAAAACGGGTGGCCGGCCCGAGGTCGAGGCCGGCGGCGCCGACGTCGGCGAGGTGCTGCGTTCGCTGACCGGCGAGTTCCCCGACACCGAGGCCCAGCTCTTCGGCGAGGACGGCGAGCTCAACCGCTACGTCAACGTCTACCTCAACGACGAGGACGTCCGGGTCCTGCAGGGTCTCGAGACCGCGGTCAAGGACGGCGACACCGTCGTCATCCTGCCGGCCATGGCCGGCGGCGCCTGCGTCGCGTAGCGACGAGCTGTTAGTGGTCTAGGACCAGGCCGAGGAATTCCCGCGTCCGCTCCTCGCGCGGGCTCTCCAGCACCGCGGCCGGCGGGCCCTCCTCGACGATTACGCCGCCGTCCATGAAGACGACTCGGTCGGCGACCTCGCGGGCGAAGCCGATCTCGTGGGTGACGACGATCATCGTCATCCCTTCCTCGGCCAGCTCGCGCATCACGTCGAGGACTTCCTTGACCAGCTCAGGATCCAGCGCGCTGGTGACCTCGTCGAAGAGCATCACGTGCGGGTCCATCGCCAGCGCCCGGGCGATGGCCACCCGCTGCTGCTGGCCGCCCGAGAGCGTGTCGGGGTACTGGCCGACCTGGTCGCCGAGGCCGACTCGCTCGAGCAGCTCCGTTGCCTTGGCGCGCGCCTCGGCCTTGGAGCGGCCGAGGACCTTTTCCTGGGCGAGGGTGACGTTCTCCAGCGCCGTCTTGTGAGGGAAGAGGTTGAACTGCTGGAAGACGATTCCGACCCGCTGGCGGACGAAGTCGAGCTCCCAGCTCTGCTCGCCGGTCCCGCTGCCCTGACCCTTGCAGATGTCCCTGCCTTCGACGTAGATCTCGCCTTCCTCGGGGGGCTCGAGCAGGTTGACGCAGCGCAGCAGCGTGCTCTTGCCCGAGCCGCTGGGGCCGAGGATGCAGACGACTTCGCCTTTGGCGATGTCGATGTCGACGCCTTTCAGCACCTCGAGCTCGCCGAAGCGCTTGCAGATGCCGTGCAGCCTAACCATCGGCTCCGCCATCAGGCGACCTCGATGTGGGAGCCGCGGGTGATCTTGCCTTGGTTACGGGCGATGAGCCTGTCCACTACCCGGGCCAGCGGCAGGATGATGAGGATGAAGAAGAAGCCGGTGAGGATCAGCGCCGAGCTGTTGAACGACTGCGCGAGAAGTTCGCGGCTGATCAGCACCGACTCGGCGAAGGCGATGACGCTGACCAGGGTCGAGTCCTTCAGCAGCGAGATCATTTCGTTCAGCATCGGCGCCGGGATGACGCTGATCGCCTGGGGGACGACGACGTGGCGCATCGCCTGCCCGTGGCTCATCCCGAGCGAGCGTGCGGCCTCCATCTGGCCCCGCGGCACCGCTTCGATACCGGCCCTGTAGACCTCGGCGCTGAAGGCGCCGTAGACGAGCATCAGTGCCGTGACCCCGTACCAGAAGGGGTCGGGCTTGCCGAACCAGTGCGGTATCCGGATGTCTTTCGGGAGGAATTCGAGGAACGGGACGCCGCCGGAGATCAGCAGGATCACGATCAGGATCGGGATCGCGCGGAAGATGTCGATGTAGGCGATCGTGAGGAAGCGGATCGGGAGGAATTTCCTCCCCGGAAGCTGGCGCAGCAGGGCAAGGATCAGCCCCCAGGTGAGGGCGAGGACGGCGACGACGGCGAAGATCAGCAGGTTCTGGAGGAAGGCTTCCAGGACTTCCCAGAAGTGCTCCCCCATGTAGTCGAAGTCGAAGTACTGGTTGAAGAATTCGCTCATCTGCTTGCCCGCTTACTTGGCGGAGAGACGACGGGGCGCCACCCGGGCGCCCCGTCTGCCTCACTGCAAATTAGACCCTCGCGCTATTCGGCTTCGTGGGCCGCCGAGAAGATCGCTTTCGGCGGTTCGAGCTTGAACCACTTTTTGTAGATCTTCGTGTAGGTCCCGTCGGCGAGGACTTCTTCGAGCCCTTTGTTGATTTCGTCGAGCAGTTCCGTTTCGCCCTGGGCGACGGCGATTCCATACTCTTCTTCGGTCGGGACTTTTTCGGCGATTTCGACGCCGCCGGATTTTTCGACCGCGTTCTGGGCGACCGGCGCGTCGATGATCACGGCTTCGACGGTGCCGGCTTTGAGCGCGTTGACCGCGTCGGGTCCTTCGGGGAAGGGCCGGATTTCGCTGTTGCCGAGTTCGTCTTTGGCGAGTTCCTGCCCGGTCGTGCCCTGCTGGACGGCGACCGTCTTGCCGTCGAGTTCTTCGAGCGATCCGATATCGCTGCCTTCTTTGACCAGCACCGCCTGTTCGGAGAGGTAGTACGGGTTGGAGAAGTCGACCGCTTCCTCGCGTTCTTCGGTGATCGTCGCGGCCGAGATCACCGCGTCGAACTTGCCCTGGGCGACGTCGCGGAAGATCGTTTCGAACGAGGTGTCCTTGAATTCGGGCGTGCGGCCGATCTTTTCGCCGATCGCTTCCATCAGTTCGATGTCGAAGCCGGTGTATTCGCCGGGTTTCCCCTGCTCGAACGGGGGATAGGGGATGTCGGAGCCGACGCTCAACGGCTCGCCACCTCCGCCTCCACCGCCACCGGTGTCGTCGTCGCTGCTGCCGCAGCCCGCGGCGGCCAGTGAGGCGATTGCCAGAAGGAAGACCGCGAGCAGGGCGGTCAGCCGGGTCGATCTCATCGAGTTCCTCCGTTCGAGAATGGACAGACGCGGATAGGTATACCTGCTGCGCCTTATCTCTCCAACAGATCGCTTTTCTAATCCTCCCCCGGCGCTTGCCAGACCCTCGCTACACTTTCTGAAGTAACGGGCGGCGAAATGGCGGAACTCCTCAACAAACCCTGCGGTGGGCGCTTCGGCAACGTGGTCGAGTCGATCGGCAACACGCCGCTGGTCGAGCTGCCGCGGCTTGCGCCGAAGCCGGACGTCCGCATCTACGCCAAGCTCGAGGGCCACAACCCGACCGGCTCGGTCAAGGACCGCGTCGCCAAGTCGATGATCGAGACCGCCGAGGCCGAGGGCGCGATCGAACCCGGCCACACGATTCTCGAACCGACCTCGGGCAACACCGGCATCGCCCTGGCGATGATCTGCCGCCGCAAGGGCTACCCGCTGAAGGTCGTGATGCCCGACAACGTCACCGAGGAGCGGACCCAGCTGCTGCGCATGTACGGCGCGGAGATCGTCTACTCGGAGGGAGCCAAGGGCTCCAACGGCGCCGTCGAGGTGGCGCTGGAGATGGCGGAGGAGCCCGGCTACTACATGCCCTACCAGTACGGCAACGAGGCCAACCCGCTGGCGCACTACAACGGCACCGCGGTCGAGATCCTCGAAGAGCTCGACGAGGTGACCGCCTTCGTCGGCGGCCTCGGGACCGGCGGCACCCTAATGGGCAACGGCCGCCGGCTCAAGGAGGCCAACCCGGAGACGCTGATCGTCGCCGCCGAGCCGATGCAGGGGGAGCTGGTGCAGGGGCTGCGTTCGCTCGACGACGGCTTCATCCCGCCGATCATCGACATCTCGCTCTTCGACCGGAAGATCATGGTCTCCAACCGCGATGCCGTCGTCTGGACCAAGAAGCTGCTCGAGGAAGAGGGCGTCTTCGCCGGCGTCTCCGGCGGCGCGATCGCCTACATCGCCCACCGCATCGCCGGCGAGCTCGACTCCGGCAACGTCGTCTTCCTGATCCCCGACGACGGCTGGAAGTACCTCTCCTCCGGTGTCTACACGAAGCCGATCGAGGAGATCGAAAACCTGGATTCCACCGTCTGGTGGTAGCCCGCTCGGGCTCTCAGCCGATGAAGATCTCCCAGGCCCTGATCGACGAGATGGTCGCGCACGCGCGCGAGGACCTGCCGAACGAGTGCTGCGGGATGATCGGCGGCCGCGACGGCGAGGCGACCCGGGTGGTGCGGATCGAGAACGCCGCCGCCAGCCCGCTGCGCTACGAGATGGACCCCCAGGGCCAGTTCGACGGCTTGAAGGAGATCGAAGGGGCGGGGGACGAGCTGATCGGGATCTACCACTCGCACACCCGCAGCGCCGCCTATCCCTCGCAGACCGACGTCAACCAGGCGGTCGCCTGGCCCGAACAGGTCTACGTGATCGTATCGCTGGAGAACGAAGACGCGCCCGACGTCAAGGCCTACGACCTGGCCGATCTGAAGATCGCCGATGTCGAGCTCGACGTCGCATAAGAGCCCGAGCGGGCACCGGCGCGGCGCCCACGGCGGCGGCGGAAGTTCCGGCGGCGACGAGGGCGGCGGCGGTGGAGGTGGCGGCGGCGGGCCGATGGTCAAGGTCGCCTTCGCCCGCACCCAGCCCGAGGCCGAGATGCTGCAGGGGCTGCTCTCGGAGGCCGACATCCCTTCGCTGCTGAAGCGGAGCGCCGGCTTCGACAACCCGGAGTTCCTCCCCAACGGCCCGCGCGACGTCTACGTCTCCCAGGCCCACGCCCAGCGGGCGCGCCAGCTACTGGCCGACGTGCTGATCGAGGACGAAGGCGACGAGGTCGCCGAGCTGGAGCAGGAACGCCGGCTGGCCCGCGGCGAAACCGGCCTCACCTCGCCTGCCCGCCTCGCCTTCTGGATCGTCGTCGCCGTCCTCGGCGGCTGCCTCGTCCTCTGGCTGCTCTACCAGGCGACCTGATGGCTACGGGCGAAGACGATCCGACTCCGGTCGCCTGGGCCAATGACGAGGTCGAGGCGGGGCTGATCCAGGGGTTGCTCGACGACCGCGGCATCCCCAGCTCTCAGCAGAGGATGGGACTCAACGGGCCGATGCTGGGCATTCCGCTGCTCAACCCCGGGGGCGGTGCACGCCGCATCCTCGTCTCCAAGGAGCGCGCCGCCGAGGCCGAAGCTCTGCTCGCCGAGATCTTCACCGAGGGCGATGCCCCCGGTGCTCCTTCGGCCTAAACGGCGACCGGGCCGCGGACCATCTCGCGCAGGTAGTCGCGCCAGGCGCCCTCGATGTCGCGGAAGCGGGCGTCGAAGGCGTCTTCCAGCTGGACCTCGGGGCCCTGCGGCAGCAGTTTGGCGACCAGGCGCTCGCAGGCCTCGGGGCCGCGCTCGTTCTCGAGCAGGTCGAAGATCGTGCCGCCGAGGATCACGGCGTCGCGGCGCGAGGGGGGGAAGGAGGTGCGGCCGCTCTCGCGCAGGCGGCGGATCACCGCGGCGCGGTAGAGGCCGACCTGGCGCGAGAAGTACTGGGCGCCGCCTTCGACCAGCCAGGCCCAGCGCAGGTAGCGGGCGAAGCGGCGCGGGGTCCAGGAAGGGGGAAGGGCGGTGTTGTTGGCGGCGATCACCATCTGCGCGTAGAGGCGCTCGGCGGTGCCGCGCAGCGCTTCGTAGGAATCGTCGCCGGCGGCGCGCCGTTCCATGTGCGGGTCGTTGAGGACGTGCAGCTCGGTCGACATCGGCCAGCCGGCGAGGTAGCGGCGGCCGGCCGGTGCCGCCGACCAGCGGGCGGCGGGGAGGAAGGGGTGGGCCGCGGTCAGCCACAGCGGGTTGGTGTGGACGACGACCGTCACCTCCTCGGGCACCGTCGCGAAGCGGTCTTCGAGCCGCAGCCGCAGGTGCTCGAGCCGGTCCAGCGTCCGCTCGGCGAAGGCGGAGTCGTCGGAGTCGTGGCGCGCGGTAAACGACAGCGACTCGGTCTCGACCCAGCTCATCGAGGCGAGATTAGCGAGAGGGAAGGCGGGCTAGACGAGGGCCGGCTCGCCGGCGCCGCAACGCTCGCGGATCTCTTCGCGGGCGCGGTCGAACTCTTCGTCGGCCATCACCGGGGTGCCCTCGAAGGGCAGTTCACGGTCGATCTCGACCCAGGAGCGGCAGCCGTGGTACTCGTCGCGGACGCGGACGGTGACCGGGCGCGGGATCCGGTGGACCCGCAGCAGCAGCACGTGCAGCGGGTGCCGGCGCTTCCAGGCAAGCCGCTTTTCGGCGTAGTCGGGGGTCCAGATGTAGTACGGCGAAAGCGCGTCGAGGCTGCGGCGGTCGTTGATCGTGACGTGGTCGACGACCTCGGCCCAGGCGCGCAGGCGGACGCGATCGGGCTGGGGGATGCCGCCGTCCTGGAGCAGCGCTTTCGGCGGCGGCTCCTCGTCGGGCCAGACACCCTCCTCGAGCGCGCGGCGCAGCTCCGGGTGGTGGGACTCGCGGACCAGGTTGTTCCGCTGGTGGTCGAAGGTCGGGTAGAGGAAGAAGCGCTCGTGCTCGAGCTCGAAGTGCTTGTTCTCCTCGCGGATGCCGCCCTTACGCAGGGTCAGCAGCTGCTCGCCCTCGGCGAGAGCGCGGACGGTTACAGCCCATTCCTTGAGAGCGATCGGCATTGAAGTAATTCAGCGAAGAAAGTTCGTTAGTTCCAGAAAAGTGGGGCGGAGCCGTTGCCATCAGGGCCTGCCGAGGCAGTTTCTGACCCGCCGGAGGCGCGCATTCTAGAGGAGTGCAGCGAAATCTCAACTAAAAAACCGCGAAATTTGCGAAATGTGATCTAACTCCACCCGCCGCCGCCCGGCGTTTCGAGCCGCAGACGGTCCCCGGGACGCATCTCTCCGGCGGTCTTGGCCGGCAGCGGAGAGCCGTTCAGGAGGTTGACGCCGGCCTCTCCGTCCCCGGCTCCGCCGTGGCCGCGCGGGCGGTGGCGGCGCCGCTCGGTGATCAGCGTGAAGCGCATCGGCGCCAGCGCTTCAAGCTCGCGGACGAGCCCGTCGCCGCCGCGGTGGGTGCCGTCGCCGCCGCTGTCCGGGCGCAGGGCAAGCTTGCGCACGCGCAGCGGGAACTCGGTCTCCAGCGCCTCGACCGGGGTGTTGAGCGTGTTCGACATCGCCACGTGGACGGCGCTGGGGCCGTCGGCGTCGGGGCAGGCGCCCTGGCCGCCGCCGAGCGTCTCGTAATAGGTGAAGTCGTCGTCGGCGAGGGTCAGGTTGTTCATCGTCCCCTGGCCCTGGGCGGGGCCGGGGCGGGCCTGGGAGAGGGCGGCGAGGACGAGGTCGGCGACCCGGCTCGAGGTCTCGACGTTGCCGGCGGCGACGGCTGCCGGGCGGCGGGCGTTCAGCAGCGAGCCGGGCGGGGCGACGACCTCGACCGGGCGGTGGGCGCCGGCCGAGGGCGGCGCGTCGGGGTCGGTGAGGACCCGGACGGCGAAGAAGGCGGCTGATTTGGTGACCGAGAGGGGGCAGTTGAGGTTGCCGTCGACCTGCTCGTCGGTGCCGCTGAAGTCGAGGCGCAGGGAGTCGCCGACGATCGTCGCCTCCAGCCGCAGGCGCAGGTCGCGCTGCTCGCCGTCCCAGTCGCCCTCGAGCGCGTCCTCGGCCCGGTAGGTGCCGTCGGGCAGCCCGGCGAGGGCGGCGCGGGTGCGGCGCTCGCTGTAGGCGAGGATCTCGGCCATGCCGTCGCGCAGGGTCTCGCCGCCGAGGCGTTCGTGCAGCTCCAGCAGGCGAGTTGCCCCGACACGGTTGGCGGCCTCCTGGGCGCGGAGGTCGGCCAGGCGCTGGTCCGGCGCGCGCATCTGGGCGGCGAGGCGCGCCAGCGTCTCGGGGTCGGCGACGGTCGGCGGGATCACCACTCCCTCTTCCTCGAGCGTGCGGGAGTCGGCGGGCATTGAGCCCGGCGTGGGCCCGCCGACGTCGGCGTGGTGGGCGCGGCCGGCGGCGAAGCCGAGCAGGTCGTCGCCGGCGAAGACGGGGGAGACGAGGGTGATGTCGGGCAGGTGGGTGCCGCCGCGGTAGGGATCGTTGAGGATCCAGCTCCGGCCCGGCCGCTGCTCCTCGTCGAGGACGGCGGCGACGGCGTCGGGCATCGAGCCGAGGTGGACGGGGATGTGCTCGGCCTGCATCACCAGCTCGCCGGCGGAGTCGAACAGCGCGGTCGAGCAGTCGTGCCGCTCCTTGATGTTGGCCGAGTAGGCGGAGCGGATCAGCGTCGCGCCCATCTCGTCGCAGGCCGCGCGCAGGCCGCCGACGAGGACCTGGAGCGCGATCGGGTCGAGCGAGGTCATCGCGTGGTTCCTTTGTCCTCCATATCCGGACTAAGGAACCGCGCGATGATCGTGCCGTGCTCGTCGACGCGGGTGGTCCAGCTCGGCGGCACGACGAAGGTGGCCTCGGGCAGCTCGAAGACGACCGGGCCCTCGGCCTCGGTGCCGGCGGCGGGCTCGCCGCGCAGGACCGGCGTCTCGATCCACTGGCCGTCGAAGTGGACGCGCCGGCTCGTGCGCTCGACCGCTCCCGCGCCGGCCGCCTCCGGCTCTGGTGACGGACCCGGGACGACCATCGCCAGCTCGACGTCGACCAGTACCACCTCGCCCTCGGGGTCGCGGTGGCCGTAGCGCTCCTCGTGGGCGCGCTCGAAGCCGGCGACGAGCTCGGCCGGATCGGGATCGCCCGGGCCCGGCACCGGCAGCTCGAAGGCCTGGCCGGCGTAGCGCAGCTTGTAGGTGACCTGCGGCTCCGCCTCTCCTTCCAGCCCGGCGCCGGTCTCCTCGACCATCGCCGCGACTGCCGCGGCGATCTGCCCGGCGTTCAGTTCCTCGCCGCTCAGCATCACGGTGCGGGCGGTGTCGCGGCGGCGCTCGGAGGCGCAGAGGCCGAGGGCGGAGAGGACGCCGCCGGCTCGCGGGCAGAGGATCGTCTCGATCCCCATCTCCGTGGCGATCGCCGCCGCGTGCATCGGCCCGGCGCCGCCGAAGGGCAGCAGCGCGAACCCGCGCGGGTCGACCCCGCGCTCGACGGTGACGACGCGCAGCGCCCGCACCATCTCCTGGTTGGCGACGCGGAGGATGCCGTTCGCGGTCTCCAGGGTGCCGAGGCCGAGCGAGCGCCCCAGCCCGGCGACCGCGCGCTCGGCCGCCTCGGCGTCGAGCGCGACGCCGCCGGCCAGCCGGGAGTCGCCGGCGAGATGGCCGAGCAGGAGGTTGGCGTCGGTGACGGTCGGCTCGCCGCCGCCGCGGCCGTAGCAGGCGGGGCCGGGGTCGGCGCCGGCCGACTGCGGGCCGACGCGGAGCGCGCCGCCGCTGTCGCGCCAGCCGATCGAACCGCCGCCGGCGCCGACGGTGTGGACGTCGACCATCGGCAGCTGGATCGGCCGACCGTCGATCTCGCGCGCGTCGGTGCGCTGGACCTCGCCGCCCTCGACCACGCAGACGTCGCAGCTGGTGCCGCCCATGTCGAAGCCGAGGGCGTTGCCGTCGCCGCTGACCTGAGCCAGCAGGCCGGCGCCGACCGCGCCGCCGGCCGGCCCGGAGAGGACGCTCCAGGCGCCCGCCCGCGCCGCCTCCTCGGCCGGGGTGACGCCGCCGGCGGAGCTCATCACCAGCGGTTGCGGCAGGCCGGCCTCCGCGGCCGCCTCGCCGAGCCGCCCGAGGTAGCGGCCGAGCAACGGGCTGAGGTAGGCGTCGATCACCGTGGTCGAGCAGCGCTCGTACTCGCGGAAGCGGGGCAGGACCTCGTGCGAGACGGAGACGTGGAGGTCCGGCAGACGCTCGCGCAGGCGCGCGGCGATCGCCTGCTCGTGGCCGGGGTCGAGGTAGGAGAAGAGCAGGCAGACGGCGACCGACTCGGCCCCGCCGGCCTCGATCGCCGCGGCCAGTCGCTCCGGCTCCTCGTCGCCCAGGGTTTCGACGACCCCGTCCGGCCCGACCCGCTCCGCCGCCTCGAACTTCAGCTCCGGCTCGACCAGCGGCGCCGGCTTCGGCGTGCAGAGGCGATACAGCTCGGGCCGGTTCTGGCGGCCGATCTCGAGCAGGTCGGCGAAGCCCGCGGTCGCGACCAGCGCCGTCCGCGCGCCGCGCTCCTCCAGCAGCGCGTTGGTGCCGACCGTCATCCCGTGGGCGAAGACGTCGACGTCGCTTGACGCAGCGCCTGCCCGGCGGAGCACCGCCTCCACCGCTTGCATCACCCCGACCGACTCCTCGCGCGGGGTCGTCGGCACCTTGGCGGTGTGGACCGCGCCGCCGTCGAGCAGAACAGCATCCGTGAAGGTCCCCCCGACGTCGACCCCTAGAAGCATGGGAGCGACGCTAACGGACGTGGCTCAGCTCCACTGCTCCTCGCGCACCGTCCCATCTGAGGAGACGATCACGTGGACGCCGTCCAGCGCCGGGTCGGTCTGCGGACAGTCGCGCCGCAGGTGGCCGCCCCGCGACTCGCGCCGGTCGAGGGCGCTGGCGCCGATCGCCCGCGCCAGCGGATACGGGTTGGAGATCAGGCGCGCGAGGTCGTCGGGGTTGCGCATCGGCCCGGCGTAGCGCCAGACCGCGTCGCGGGTCTCGTCGCTCGGCGGCTCGAAGCGCCACTCTGGCGGCTCGGGAAGCGCCGCCGAGCGCTCCTCGCCGATCGCCGCCTGCGCGGCGCGGTTGCCGAAGACGAAGCACTCGCTGAGCGAGTTGGAGGCGAGACGGTTGGCGCCGTGCAGCCCGGTGCAGGAGCACTCGCCGACGGCGAAGAGACCGGGCAGCGAGGAGCGGCCGTCGACGTCGACCACGATCCCGCCCATCGTGTAGTGGGCGGCGGGGGAGACCGGGACCGGGCTCGCGTGCGGATCGAGGCCGGCTTTCGCCAGCGAGGCGAAGACGTTGGGGAAGCGGGCGGGATCGATCTCCCGCAGGTCGAGCGCGACCGCGGCGGTGCCGTCGAGCCGCATCTGCTCGAGGATCGCCGCCGTCACCGCGTCGCGCGGGGCGAGCTCGTCGGTGAAGCGCCGGCCGTCGGCGCCGAGCAGCTTCGCCCCCTCGCCACGGATCGCCTCGGTGATCAGCACCCCGTCGTGGGGCGTGCCGGGCAACGCCAGCGCGGTCGGGTGGAACTGGCAGAACTCGAGGTCGGCGAGGTCGGCGCCGGCCTGGGAGGCGAGGACCGGCCCGGCGCCGATCGCCCCGCGCGGGTTGGTCGTCCGCCGCCACAGCGCCGCGGCACCGCCGGTGGCGAGGATCGTCGCCGCCGCGGCCACCGGCCCGGTGTCCGTCGCCACTCCGTGGCAGCGCTCGCCGTCGCTCCACAGCGCCAGCGCCGAGGCCCGCTCCATCACCTCGATCCGCTCCTGCGCCGCCACCATCGCCGCCAGCTTCGAGGTCAGCTCGTAGCCCGTCTGGCTGCCGCCGGCGTGGACTATGCGGCGGAAGGCATGGCCGCCCTCCAGCCCTAGCGCCAGGCGACCCTCGTGGTCGACGTCGAAAACGACGCCGCGGGCGACGAGGTCGCGCACCATCGCCGGCGCCTCCTCGACCAGCGCCCGCACCGCCGCGGTGCGGCAGAGGCCGCGGCCGGCGGCGATCGTGTCGGCGGCGTGGCGGTCGGGGGAGTCGTCGGGTTCGAGCGCCGCCGCCAGGCCGCCCTGCGCCCAGTAGCTGGCGCTCTGCGAGAGCGGGGTGCGGGAGACGAGGCAGACCCGGGCGCCGAGCTCGGCGGCCCGCAGCGCGCTCCAAAGCCCGGCGGCGCCGCCGCCGACCACGGCGACGTCGAACTCCGCCACTGCGGCTATCGGCCCTCAGCCTCCCGGCGCAGGGCGTCGAGCTGACCCTGCAGCCAGCTCGCAGCGGCCTCGCGGGCGCGCGCCAGCTCGTCGGCGACGGTTTCCTCGGCGACGTCGGCGCGGCGCTCGGCCGCCTCGACCCGCTTCTCCGCCGCCTCGACCTGGGACTCGATCTCGCCCAGCCGCTCCTCGGCGGCCGCCAGCGCCTTCTCCTTCTCTTCGCGCTCGCGCTCGAGGTCGGCTTCCAGCGCCTTGATCTCCTCTTCGGCCCGCTTCTCGGCCTCGGCGGCGAGCGTCGCCGCCTCCTCCAGACGGCGCTCCGCCTCGCGGATCTGCTTCTCGAGGCTGTCGCCGCCGGCGCCCGTCTCAGCGTTCATCGCGCCCCAATCTATTACCCATCCGACATCTCGCGGTAGGCGACGATCGCCCGTTCCGCCATCGCCGCGGCCGAGAGCGTCGCCGCGCGCGAGGAGCCGGCCACGCGCGGGTCGGCGGCCTCGAGGTGGCGCCGGGCGACCGCCGCCCAGGCGCCGGAGTCGAACGGCGCGCAGAGGCAGCCGTCGATCCCGCGCAGGGCGTAGGGCGCGATCCCGACCGGGGTGGAGAGGACGGGCACCTCGCAGGCCAGCGCCTCGACCGCCGCCATCCCGAATCCCTCGTAGTCGGAGGTGACCAGCACCGCGTCGGCGGCGTTGAGCCAGAGCGGCATCTGCTCGGGGTCGATCGAGCCGCCGGTGAGGAGGTCGGCTTCGGATGACGCGGCGACCTCGGCGGCGCGGTCGTGGCGCTTCTCCGCTCGCGCCGGGTTGGCGGGGAAGAAGAGGTAGCGCCCCTCGGGATCGAGCCCGAGCTGTCGCCGCGCCTCGGCCCGCGGCAGCGGCTCGAAGCGGCGCAGGTCGGGACCGCAGGGGAGGACGGCCGAGCCGGGGACCGCCGGCAGCCCGGGCCGCCCGTCCTCGGCCTCGAACAGCGCCCGCGAGACCCCGGCGACGAGGTCGATCCGCCAGGCGAGCCGGCGCGAGAGGTGGCCGACGAGGTGATGGCGGACGTCGGTGCCGTGAAAGGTGACGAGCAGCGGCTTCGCCCCGGCCAGCTTCGCCACCCACCCGGCGAGGCCGTAGTGGGCGTGGACGAGGTCGAAGCGCTCGCGCCGCAGCAGGGTCCGCAGCCGGCGGGTCGCCGGCAGGTACTCGTTCCGTCCCCGCGGGAATTCGAAGAGGTCGACGTCGACCCCGCGCCGGCGCACCTCGTCGACCTGGTCCCGCACCCACCGCCCCCGCTGCGGAGCCGCAGCGTCGGGCATGAAGTTGGTGACGACAAGGACTCGCAACGACAGCAGGGTATATCCGGCGCAGGCATCGGGTAGACGCAGCGTCAACGTGGGAGAACGACGACCGTCCGCCGCCAAGATCGCCCTCGGGGGCCTGACGGCCCTGCTGGCCGGGGCCGTCGTCGCCTTTGTGGTCGGCTACCTGATCGGCCACGCCAACAGCGACGAGAAGACGGTGACCGAATCGGTCGCCGTCCGCGCCGCCGCTCCCGGCGGCGAGGCCGTCGGCGACATCGTCCCCGCCCCGGCCTTCAGCGCCGAGGAACTGGCCGCCGACCCGCGCGAAAACTGGCTCACCAACGGCGGCGCGCTCTCCAACGCCCGCTACTCGCCGCTCGACGAAATCGACAGCGGCAACGTCGAGGACCTGAAGGGCGTCTGGATGACCCACCTGAACGGCTCCGGCGAGGCGACCAAATATTCGGCCGAGGCGACGCCGATCGTCTACCAGGGCGTGATGTACGTGGTCTCGGGCGCCGACGACGTCTTCGCGGTGGACGTCGAAACGGGCAAGAAGCTGTGGGTCTACGAAGCCCACCTGCCGCCGGAGATCGACACCATCTGCTGCGGCTGGACCAACCGCGGCGTCGCGCTCGGCGAGGGGCTGGTCTTCCTCGGCCAGCTCGACGGCAGCCTCGTCGCGCTCGACCAGCAGACCGGCGAAGTCAAATGGAAAGCGACGATCGGCAAATGGCAGAAGGGCGAAACCGTCACCTCGGCGCCGCTCTACTACAACGGCCGCGTCTACTCGGGGGTCTCCGGCGGCGAGTTCGGGATCCGCGGGCGCCTCACCGCCCTCGACGCGAAGACCGGCAAGGTCGAGTGGAAATTCTGGACGGTCCCGGGCCCGGGCGAAACCGGCCACGACACCTGGGAAGGCGGCGACTCCTGGAAGGAAGGCGGGGCGCCGGTCTGGAACACGCCCGCGGTCGACCCGGAACTCAACCAGCTCTATTTCTCGACCGGCAACGCTTCGCCTGACCTCAACGGCAGCGGCCGTCCCGGCGAAAACCTCTTCACCGCCTCGATCGTCGCCATCGACGCCACCACCGGCAAATACAGGTGGCACTTCCAGCAGGTCCACCACGACATCTGGGATTACGACGCGCCGAGCCCGGTCGTGCTCTGGAACGCCGAGGTCGACGGCGAAGAGGTCAAGGGCCTGAGCGAGCCCGGCAAGACCGGCTGGCTCTACATGCTGAACCGCGAAACCGGCGAGCCGATCCACAAGATCGTCGAGAAACCGGTGCCGCAGAACAAACGCCAGCAAGCGACCTGGCCGACCCAGCCCTACCCGCTGACCGAATCGTTCGTCCCCCACGACGTCGCCGACGCCCAGTTCGAAGAAATCGAGGAGCTGGCGAAGGAAACCTTCAAGGGCGAAGACGTCAAAGTCGAAAAGGGCGAGATCTTCGATCCCTTCGGGACCGAAATGAAAGTGCTGGCGCCGGGGCCGAGCGGCGGCACCAACTGGCCGCCGTCGAGCTACAACCGCAACACCGGTGACGTCTACATCTGCGGCATCTCCAGCTACGCCGGCTACATGACCCACGGGCTGGAAAAACTCAGCCTCGGCGACGTCTACCTCTCCAGCGTCCTCACCCTTACCGGCTTCGGGACCTACGACGGCAACCTCACCGCCCAGGACGTCGAGACCGGCGAGATCGAGTGGCAGCGCGAATTCGAAGACGAATCGTGTTACTCGGGGACGACGACCACCGCCGGCAACCTCGTCTTCGTCGGCCGCAGCAACGGTGAGCTGACCGCCTACGACGCCGAGAACGGCGACGAGCTGTGGTCGTTCCAGACCGGGGCGGGGGCCAACACGACGCCGGCGATCTTCGAATGGAAGGGCAGGGAGTACGTCGCCTTCTACGCCGGCGGTAACTCGCTGGCGGCCAGCGCCCACGGCGACAACCTCTGGCTCTTCTCGCTCGACGGCGAACTGGAAGAGGTCCAGGGCGGGGGCAAAGGCGAACAAGGCCAGCACGCCGGCGAGGAAACGCCGCAGGCCGAGGTCGAGGAATCCGAAGGCTCACCCGAGGAAGCGGCCGGCGGCGGCACCGAAGGCAAGCAGAACGTCGAAGAGGAATCGGCCGGCGGCAACGCGACGGCCGGCAAAGTGGTCTTCTCCGAAAACTGCTCGGTCTGCCACGGCGCCACCGGCCACGGCGGCAACGGCGGGCCCGACCTGACCACGCAGCCGAAAGCCAAGAGCCTCAACGGCACGATCGAACAGGTGACCGAAGGCGGCGGTGGCATGCCCGCCTTCGCCGAATTGCTCTCGACCAAGGAAATCGAAGACGTCGCCGCCTACGTGGTCGAAGCGATCAACGGCAAGTAGTCACTCGGTGGGCAGGCGCGGCGGCGGCAGGCGGTAGGTCGCGGGCGTCTTCGAGAGCTTGATCGGGCTGCGGGGGAGGCGGACCGGAGGGCCGCCGTCGCGGGGGATCTCGACCGTCGGGTCGAGGCCGATCCGCTCGGCGAAGGCGAAGGCGGCGCCGATGTCGTTGACCACCCCGGCGGGAACCCGGCGCGCCGTCAGCAGCTCGACCCACTCGCTCGCCGGGCGGGCGGCGAGCGCCGTCTCCAGCAGCGGCTTCAGCTCGTCGCGGTTCTCGACCCGCGCCGGGTTGGTCGCGAAACGCTCTTCGGCAGCGAGCCCCGGGGCGCCGATCGCCTCGCAGAGCTCGCCGAACTGGCGGTCGTTGCCGACCGCGAGGACCAGCTCGCCCTCGCGGCAGCGCAGCAATTCGTAGGGGGCGATGCTGGGGTGGCGGTTGCCCATCCGCCCCGGCACCGCGCCGGCGACGGTGAAGGCCGAGCTCTGGTTGACCAGGCCGGCGAGCAGCGCCGAGAGCAGGTCGACCTCGACCAGCTGCCCCTCACCGCTCTCGCGCCGGTGCTCGACCGCGGCGAGGATGCCGACCGCGGCGTAGAGCCCGGCGATCACGTCGACCAGGGCGACGCCGACCTTCAGCGGCTCGCCCTCGGGCTCGCCGGTGACGCTCATCAAGCCGCCCAGCGCCTGGACGAGGAGGTCGTACCCCGGCAGCTCGGCGCCCTCGCCCCGGCCGCCGAAACCGGTGATCGAGCAGTAGACGAGCCCGGGGTTCTCGGCGGCGAGCGCTTCGTAGTCGAGGCCGAGCGCGGCCATCACCCCGGGGCGGAAGTTCTCGACCAGGACGTCGCTCGCCAGCGCCAGTCGCCGCGCCTCGGCGAGGTCGCCGGGGTCGGCCAGGTCCAGCACGAGGCTGCGCTTGTTGCGGTTGACCGCCTGGAAATAGGTCGCCTCGCCCTCGGCGTCGTACGGCGGGCCCCAGGAGCGGGTGTCGTCGCCTCCCCCGGGGCGCTCGACCTTGGTCACCTCGGCGCCGAGGTCGGCCAGCGTCATCGTCGCCAGCGGTCCGGCGAGGACCCGCGAGAAGTCGAGGATCCGCAGTCGCCCTAGCGCCGAGTCGGCCATTAGTTCACGATCCTAGGGACCCGCAACCGACGCCAAGGACGCTATGTCATCAACCACTGCCACCGCGCCGCCAATTCGTCCGCAGGACTACCTCGCGCTTGACTCCCTCCTCTCCGACGAGGAGCGCGACATCCGCGACACCGTCCGTGCCTTCGTCCGCGACAAGGTCGTGCCGAACGTGGGGGACTGGTTCGAGGCGGCGAGCGCCCCGGTCACCGAGCTGGCGCCGGAACTGGGAAAGCTCGGCGTGCTGGGCATGCACCTGGAGGGCTACGGCTGCGCCGGCGCCGGCGCCACCGCCTACGGGCTCGCCTGCATGGAGCTGGAGGCCGGCGACAGCGGCATCCGCAGCCTCGTCTCGGTTCAGGGGTCGCTGGCGATGTACGCGATCTGGCGCTGGGGTTCGGAGGAACAGAAACAGGAGTGGTTGCCGCGGATGGCCGCGGGCGAGGCGATCGGCTGCTTCGGCCTGACCGAGCCCGACGCCGGCTCCGACCCCGGCTCGATGCGGACCCGCGCCCGGCGCGACGGCTCCGACTGGATCCTGCACGGGCAGAAGATGTGGATCACCAACGGCTCGGTCTCCGAGGTGGCGGTGGTCTGGGCGCAGACCGACGAAGGCGTGCGCGGCTTCCTCGTCCCGCGCGGGGCCAAGGGCTTCACCACCCAGGACATCCACAAGAAGCTCTCGCTGCGGGCCTCGGTCACCTCGGAGCTGCTGCTCGACGACGTGCGGCTGCCGGCCGACGCGGTCCTGCCCGAGGTCAGCTCGCTGAAAGGCCCGCTCTCCTGCCTCAACGAGGCCCGCTACGGGATCGTCTGGGGCGCCGCCGGGGCCGGCCGCGCCTGCTACGAAGCGGCGCTCGAGTACGCGACCGAGCGGGTCCAGTTCGACCGCCCGATCGCCTCCTTCCAGATCCAGCAGCAGAAGCTGGCGGAGATGGTGCTGGAGGTGAACCGGGCGAGCCTGGTGGCGATCCACCTCGGGCGGATGAAGGACGCCGGCACGCTGCGGCCCGAGCACGTCAGCCTCGGCAAGCTGGGCAACGTCAACGGCGCGCTGGAGGTGGCGCGGAGCGCCCGCCAGGTGCTGGGCGCCAACGGCATCACGCTCGAGTATCCGGTGATCCGCCACATGAACAATCTCGAGTCGGTGGTGACCTACGAGGGGACCGCCGACGTCCACGCGCTGGTGATCGGCGGCGCCGTCACCGGGATTCAGGCATTTCGATAAACACGCCTGTTTTCCCGTAATGGGTGGCGGGTATTTGACCGTTCGCCGACGGCACCCGAGCAGGAGGGAAGATGGAGGAGGCGAGCGGCAACCCGTCCCTGGTTCTAGTCGAGCACCACGAGGCCATGCGCGATGGCCTGGCGGTACTGCTGGAGCGCCGAGGGTTCTCGGTGCTGGGGTGCGCGACGACGGCGGCGCAGGCCGAGGAGGTGATCTCCGAGCACCGCCCAGACGTGGCGGTGGTGGGGGTCGACCTGCCCGACGAGCGGGGGACCGAGCTGATCAGGCGCCTGCACGGCAGGACCAACGGGACCAAGTTCCTCATCTACACCGGTCTCAAGGACCCCGACCTGCTGGAGGCAGCGTTCAGGAGCGGCGCCCGCGGGCTGGTCGCCAAGCCGGCGGGCCTGCCGGCCCTGGTCGAGGCGCTGCGCAAGGTCTGGCGCGGCGGCCGCTACTTCGACCCGCATTTCTCGCCCAAGGCGGCCAACGGCGATGGGCCGGCGAAGGCGCTGAGCGGGCGCGAGGCGGAGATCCTGACCCTGCTCGCCCGCGGCCTGACCGGCGAGGAGATCGCCCGG
Organism: Solirubrobacterales bacterium; assembly: GCA_036280195.1. Classification (GTDB taxonomy): domain Bacteria; phylum Actinomycetota; class Thermoleophilia; order Solirubrobacterales; family 70-9; genus VAYN01. The sequence goes on from DASURF010000046.1 coordinate 29,252, forward strand.
CGACTGGTGCTCTCGCCCGAGACGGTCCGTACCCACGTCCGCAACGCGATGGGCAAGCTCGAGGCGCGGACGCGGACCGAGGCGGTGGTGAAGGCGCTGGAGCAGGGCGAGATTCAGACGGCCTGAAACGACCCGGCCAGGCGGACGGCGGCCTCGAGCCAGACGACGAGGTTGAGGAAGAGCATTCCCAGCTCGACCCAGACGGTCGGCATCCAGCCGTGGACGTTCACGCCCTTTGAATCGTCAGCAAAGTTCGCGCTGCCCATCCCCGCTTTGAGGTAAAGGCCGCCCCGGCGCGAGTCACGAAGATTTTCCAAAAAGGTTTCTTTTCCGGCGCTTTCGCGTCTTGTTCCGTGCGCCCGTCCGGCCCAGCATCCGCCTCCAAACCAACTGAGGAGGCAACGATGATCTACATGCTGCTCGGGTACCTGCACGCCGCGACCTACCGGCGGGTGAGGGAAATCCAGCGCCTGGCGGGGGAGACGGGACAGGGCACGGTCGAGTACGTCGGCCTGATCCTGCTCGTCGCGCTGCTGATGGTCGGCATGGTCGCGGCGATGAAAGGCTTCAACGGCAAGCAGGGAACCGAGCTCGCCGACGTGATCGTCAACAAGATCAAGGAGGCGGTCGACAGGGTCGCCTTCAAATAGGGCCTGTCGCCTTCCTCTCGGTATGCGAGAGGAAGGCGACACCGTCGCTCGTCCCCCGCTTGCCTTGGCATGAAACACTCGCGCGATGCCGGCTTCACGAAGCTACGACCGCGCACCCGCCGACATCCGGCCGGTGACGATCGACCCGGGGTTCGTCGAAAGCGCTCATGGGTCGGCGCTGATCTCGATCGGGCGCACGCGGGTGATCTGCACCGCCTCGGTCCAGGAGCAGGTGCCGCGCTGGATGATGGGCAAGGGGAAAGGCTGGGTCACCGCCGAGTACGCGATGCTGCCCGCCTCGACCGGCGACCGCAAGCAGCGCGACATCTCGAAGGGCAAGCAGGACGGCCGCGGGGTCGAGATCCAGCGCCTGATCGGCCGTTCGCTGCGCGTCGTCGTCGACTTCAAGGCGATGGGCGAACGCAGCGTCTACGTCGACTGCGACGTGCTCGAAGCCGACGGCGGCACCCGCTGCGCGGCGATCACCGGCGGCTTCGTCGCCCTGCGCCAGGCCTTCCAGAAGCTGGTCGACAAGAAAGCTCTCGACGCGCTGCCGCTGAACGGCAGCGTGGCAGCTGTCAGCGTCGGCATGGTCAACGGCCGCGCCCTCTGCGACCTCGACTACGGCGAGGACTCAAACGCCGAAGTCGACGCCAACGTGGTGATGACCGGCGACGGCGGCCTGGTCGAGGTGCAGGCGACGGCGGAGCGGACGCCGCTCTCCCGCGCCTCGCTCGACGAGCTGCTCGCCCTGGCCGAGATGGGGATCGGCCGCCTGCGGGAGGTGCAGGAGCGGGTCGCATGATTCTGGCGACCCGGAACGAGCACAAGGTGCGGGAGATGGCCGAGCTGCTGCCCGGCGTCGACCTGCAGGCGCTCCCCGCCGAGGTCGAGCTGCCGCCGGAGACCGGCGACAGCTTCGAGGCCAACGCGCTGATCAAGGCCCGCGCCGCCCACGCGGCGACCGGCGAGGTGACGATCGCCGACGACTCGGGGATCGAAGCCGCCGACCTCGGCGGCGCCCCTGGCATCTACTCCGCCCGCTACGCCGGCGAAGGCGCCGGTGACGAGGCCAACCTGGAGAAGCTGCTGCGCGAAGCCGACGCCGCCGGCGGCGACCGCCGCGCCGCCTACGTCTGCGCGATCGCGCTGATCGACGAGGGCGGGCACGAGTACGTCTTCGAGGCCCGCTGCGAGGGATTCCTGCTGCGTGAGGGGCGTGGCGAGGGAGGCTTCGGCTACGACCCGGCCTTCGTCCCCGACGAGACCGGCCACGGCGACGACCGCACCTTCTCCGAGCTGACGCCCGAGGAGAAGAACGCGATCAGCCACCGCGGCAAGGCGGTGCGGATGCTCGCCCGCCACCTCGGCCTGGAGGCAGAGGCGGGGCCATGATCCGCGGCAAAAGCGGCGCCGCGGCGCTCTCGATCGCCTCCAACTCGATCCTGATCGCGCTGAAGCTCGCCGCCGGGGCGATCACCGGCTCGATCGCGATCATCACCGAGGCGATCCACTCGCTGATCGACCTCGTCGCCTCGGTCATCGCCTTCATCTCGGTCCGCAAAGCCGACGAGCCGGCCGACGAGGAGCACCCCTACGGCCACGAGAAGGTCGAGAACCTGGCGGCCAACATCGAGGGGATCCTGATCCTGGTCGGCGCCGCGGTGATCTTCTACGAGGCGACCCACCGCCTGGTCGCCGGCTCCGCGGTCGAGTCGCTCGGGGTCGGTATCGCCGTGATGGGCTTCTCGGTCGTCGCCAACCTGGCCGTCTCGACCGTCCTCTACCGGCAGGCGCGCCTCCACGACTCGCCGGCGCTGGAGGGGGACGCCGCCCACCTGCGCACCGACGCGATGACCTCGGCCGGGGTCCTGGTCGGCCTCGCCCTGGTCGAGATCACCGGCGCCGACGCCTTCGATTCGATCACCGCGCTGATCGTCGCCGCGGCCATCGTCCTGGCCGGCATCCGCATCATCCGCCGCTCCTCAGGGGTCCTCGTCGACGAAGCGCTTCCGGCGGCGGAGATGGACCGGATCGAGGCCGCCATCGCCACCGCCCGCACCCCCGAGGTGGCCGGCTACCACAAGCTCCGCGCCCGCCGCGCCGGCAGCCGCCGCCACATCGACTTCCACGTCCAGTACCGCTCCGGCACCTCCCTCGAGCGCGCCCACGAGCTCGCCCACGAGATGCGCGACTCGATCGAGGCCGAGATCCCCCAGGCCGAGGTCCTGATCCACGTCGAGCCGGAGACCTCCTACCGCGAGCGCGAAAGCGGCCCCTACCGCTCGGGGTGAACGCCTTCGGCTGCGCCTCAGGCGGGTGGCAGCAGGTTGACGCTCGCCGCCAGCCCGACGGCGACGAGAGTCACCGCGTAGCCGGTGTAGCCGGAGATGGCAAAGCTGACCGCGGCGATCGCGCAGATGGCGACGGTGATGATCCAGGAGGCTCGGGCGAGGGACACGGTCGGTATTTTCACGCAGATGCCCGACGCTGCCGCAGCCACCGCTCCATCCGGGGAGTCCGCGGCGGCGGCTTTGGAGTTCCTCGCCGAGATGTCGCCCGACCTGCGGGGCGCCGCGATCCTCGGTCCCGAGGACGAGGTGCTGGCCGTGAGCGGGGGTGAGCCGGAGCGCTGGCGCGAGGATGCCGCGGCGCTCTTCGCCGCCGCCGACGGCGCCGAGGAGGAGCCGGTCGAGCAGGTCCACATCGCCACCGAGCAGGGCGAGGTCTTCGCGATCCGCAACGCCGGGCTGGCGGCGGTCGCGGTCACCGACCGCTTCGCCCTCGCCTCGCTGATGCTCTTCGACATGCGCTCGATGCTGCGGGAGCTGGCCGCTCCCGCCGGAGGCGGCGACTGATGCCCCCGAAGCCGCACCGCATCCTGCTCGACCGCGTCTCCGTCTACGCTGACGAAGCCGCCGCCTTCATGCGCCGCCGCCGCGTCTCCCGCCGCCCCTTCGCCCGCCTCTACTACCCCCACGGCCGCAGCGCCGACCACGCCGAGGACTCGCGCAGCGGCGCCGAGCTGTTCGTCGCCGCCGGTCGCCTGATCGAGGTCGCCGGCAAGAAGCCGAAGGGCAAGGCCGGGGCATGAGCGAACTGATCGACCAGGCGGTCGCCGAGCGCGCCCTCGCCCGCGCCCTCGCCAACGGCGGCCGCTTCGCCGAGGTCTTCGCCGAACGCCGCCGCGGGCAGACGCTGGCGATCGACGAGTCCCGGATCGAGTCGGTCCAGTCCGGCGCCGAGGAGGGCGCCGGCGTCCGCGTGGTCGACGGCAACACCACCTACTTCGCCCACGTCGACGGCCTCGACCCGGCCGACGTCGAACGAGCCGCCGACGAGGCCGCCGCGGCGCTGCGGGCCGAGCGCCGCGAGCCGCAGCCGCTGCAGGCGCGCCAGGTGGCGCCGCTGCCGATCGAGCGTCAACCAGAAGACGTGCCGGCGCGGCGCAAGGCCGACATGCTGCGCGAGCTCGACGAGCGCGGCCGCGCCAAGGGCGCCGAGATCGCCCAGCTCACCGCCTCCTACGCCGAGGCCCGCCGTCAGGTCACCGTCGCCAACTCCGACGGCCTCTTCACGGGCGACGACCGCACCCGGGTCCGCATCGGCGCCCAGGCGGTCGCCCGCCGCGACGGCACCGTCGAGACCGGGGCCGAGACGCTCGGCGCCCACCGCGGCTTCGAGCTGCTGGAAGACGACCCCGGCCAGATCGCCGAGCAGGCCGCGGCCAAGGCGCTGACCCTGCTCGACGCCGTCCCGGCCCCGTCCGGCTCGATGCCGGTGGTCGTCGGCGGCGGCTTCGGCGGCGTCCTCTTCCACGAGATGACCGGCCACGGCCTCGAGGCCGACCACATCCAGAAGGGCGCCAGCGTCTACGTCGGCAAGCTCGGCGAGCAGGTCGCCGAGCCGCTGCTGAACGCCTACGACGACGGCCGCCTGCCGGGCGAGTGGGGGAGCGACGCGATCGACGACGAGGGGCAGCCGACGCAGAAGACCCAGGTGATCGAGGCCGGCCGCCTCACCTCCTACCTCTACGACCGCCTCACCGCCGAGCGCGACGGCGTCGCCTCGACCGGCAACGGTCGCCGCGAGAGCTTCCGCCAGCTGCCGATCCCGCGGATGACCAACACCTATATCGCCCCCGGCGACGCCACCCCCGAGGCGATGATCGCCGACGTCTCCCGCGGCTTCTACGCGGTCTCCTTCGGCGGCGGCCAGGTCGACCCGGCGACCGGCGACTTCGTCTTCGGCGTCTCCGAGGGCTACCTGATCGAGAACGGCAAGGTGACCAGCCCCTGCCGCGGCGCCACCCTGATCGGCAACTGCCTCGAGGCGCTGGCGGCGATCGACGCGGTCGGCGACGACTTCTTCATGAAGACCGGGATCTGCGGCAAGGGCGGCCAGAAAGTCCCGGTCGGCACCGGTCAGGGGCACGTCCGGGTGCGGGCGATGACGGTCGGGGGGACCGAGAGATGACAGCGGGAGCGTTTGATGAGTGATCTGAGCGCGGTCGCCCGCCGCGCGGTCGAGGCGGCCACGGCCGCCGGCGCCGGCGATGCCGAGGCCTACGTCTCGCACGAGGCCGGCCGCGAGGTGCGGGTCCACGGTGGCGAGGTCGAGAGCCTTACCGCGGCGACCCAGAGCGGGGTGGGCGTGCGGGCCTGGATCGGCCACCGGGTCGGCTACGCCTACGGGACCGACCTCTCCGACGCCGGCATCGCGGCGATCGCCGCCCGCGCCGCGGAGGCCGCAGCGGTCGCCGACGAGGACGAGTTCGCCGCCCCGCCCCGGCCGGCCGAGGTCGAGGCGCTGTCGGGCTTGAGCGACCCCTCGATCGCCGAGTGGGACACCGGCCGGGTGGCCGAGCTGGCGCTCAGCGTCGAGCGCACGGCGCTGGAGTCCGACCCGCGCCTGGTCGGGGTCGAGGCGGCCGTCTACGCCGACGCCGACGAGCGGGTCGCGATCGCCTCCTCGGCCGGGGTCGCCGGCGAGTACGAGTCCTCCAGCTGTTACGCCTACCTGCAGGCCCTGGCTGAAGGCGAGGGGGCGCGTGAGACCGGGCTCGGCTTCGGCCTCGCCCGCGGGCCGCGCGGCCTCGACCCGGAGGCGATCGGCGCCGAGGGGGCGCGGCGGGCGCTGTCGATGATCGGCGCCGGCAAGCCGGCCTCGCGCTCCTGCCCGGTGGTCCTCGACGAGACCGTCGCCGCCAGCTTCGCCGGCCTGATCGGCGGCGGCCTCAGCGCCAAAGCGGTGCAGCGCGGCCGCTCGCCCTTCGCCGGCCGCCTCGACGAGGAGGTCGCCAGCGGCGCCTTCGTGCTCCACGACGACGGCCGCGACCCCGAGGGCTCCGGCTCCGCGCCGTTCGACGGCGAGGGCGTGCCGCGACGGCGCACGGCGCTGATCGAGGACGGCCGCCTGCAGTCCTATCTCTACGACACCTACACCGCCAACCGCGAGGGCGTCTCCTCGACCGGCTCGGCCGCGCGCCAGGGATATCGCTCGCTGCCCTCGGTCTCGACCTCGAACCTGATGGTCGCCCCCGGCACCCATTCGCTGGAGGAGCTGCTGGCGGAGGCGGGGGAGGGCGTCTACGTCACCGACGTCGCCGGCCTGCACTCCGGCGTCAACCCGGTGACCGGCGTCTTTTCGGTCGGCGCCTCCGGCCGCACGATCCGCGACGGCCGGCTGGCCGAGCCGGTGCGCGAGTTCACGATCGCCGGCGAGCTGGTGGCGATGCTCAGCGCCGTCAGCGCCGCCGGAGCCGAGCCCCGCTGGGTTCCTTTCGGCGGCTCGGTCAGTACGCCGCCGCTGCTGATCGCCGAGATGGCGATCAGCGGTTCGTGACATCTGGCTCTATAGCGCGAATTTCTTACGCCGAGGCCGCTGTTAGATTGCGGCCGTCTTCAAACCCCCGAGGAGGAATCCCGACGTGACCAAGGCTGAGTTTCTGGATCAACTTGCAGGCGACGACCGGCTGGGCAGCAAAAAAGCCGCCAGCGACGCCGTCGACGCCGTTCTCGATGCGATCACCGGTGCCCTGAGCAAGGGCGAGGAGGTCGCCTTCACCGGCTTCGGCAAATTCCACGTCGCCGAGCGCGGCCCGCGCCAGGGCGTCAACCCGCGCACCGGCGAAAGGATCACCATCCCGGGCGGCAAGGTTCCCCGCTTCTCCGCCGGCTCGGCCCTGAAGACCAAGGTCAAGGGCGGCTGATTCGCGCTGAGCCCTTTCGCTGATCGGCTGGCGGCGCTCGTAGAGGAGCGCCGCAGCCAGATCTGCCTCGGCCTCGACCCCGACCCGGCCAAGCTGGCCGGGGAGGGGGCGACGTCAGGCGATCCGGAGGCGCCGGCCGCGGAGCTGGCGGCCACCGCGGTCGCCGATCACTGCCGCGCCCTGGTCGAGCTGGCCGGCCCGTCCTGCGTCGCGGTCAAGCCGCAGCTGGCCTGCTTCGAGCGCCTCGGCGCCCCCGGCTGGCGGGCCCTGGAAGAGACCTGCGCCGCAGCCCGCGAGGCCGGCCTGCTGGTCGTCGCCGACGGCAAGCGCGGCGACGTTCCCGTCACCGCGGCTGCCTACGCGCAGGCGCTGGTCGGCGAGACGCCGACCCCGTGGGGCCCCGTGCGGGGCCTCGACGCCGACGCTTTCACCGCCAACCCGCTGCTCGGCCGCGACGCGCTCGAGCCGCTGGTCGCCGCCGCGGCGGAGGCCGGGGCGGGGGTGTTCTGCCTGGTCCGCACCAGCAACGCCGGCGCCGCCGACCTGCAGGACCTGCCGGCCCCCGAGGCGCCGCTGCACGAGCGCCTTGCCGGCCTCGTCGCCGAGCTCGCCGACCGCCTGCCGGGCGAGGGTGCGCTGAGCGGGATGGGGGCCGTCGTCGGCGCCACCGAGCCGCGCCACTTCGACCGCATGCGCGAGCTGATGCCGCGGGCGATCTTCCTCATCCCCGGCGTCGGCGCCCAGGGGGGCAAGCCCGAGCTGCTGGGCGCCGCCTTCTCGGCCGGCCGAGCCGCCGGCCTGGTCGCCGCCTCGCGTGGGATCGCCGCCGACCCCGACCCCGCCGCCGCGGCCGAGCGCTTGCGGCAGGCGGTTTGGGATATATCGACCGCCTGACGAGGCCGAACGCGACTACGATCAGCCCGCCCCAACCGTTTCGCCCGATCCCATCCGATGGAAAAACGCTCCAGCGCCGCCGCCCGCCTCGTCGCCGCCCTCGCCCTCGTGGTCGCGGCGCTAATCGTGGTCGTGGTCGTCGCCGCGGCGATGAGCGGCGACGACTCCGGCTCCAACGGCCACAAGGGCCAGTCCCACGCGCAGAAGGAAAAGAAGAAGCGGACCACGGCCAAGGCCTACACGGTGGAAAATGGCGACACCCTGACCTCGATCGCCCGCGAGACCGGGATCCCCGTCGCCGAAATCCTCGCGCTCAACCCCGAAGTGGATCCCCAGATCCTGCTCGCCGGGGAAGTCCTGAAGCTGCGATGAGAAGCAGGCGCCACGGCGCCTGGGGGGCGATTGCGGTGCTGCTGGCGGCGCTGGCGCTCCTGCTCGTCCCAGGTGGCGCCATCGCCGCCGCGGCGCCGCCCGGCCCGGAAGGGATCGAAGCGAAGTCCTGGATAGTCGTCGACGCGCGCGGCGGCGACGTCCTCGCCTCGCAGGCGGCGCGCCGCCGCCTGCCGATCGCCAGCACCACCAAGCTGATGACCGCCTACGTGGCGATGAAGGAGCTGCCGCTGGACAAGATCGTCCGCGCGGCGCCCTACAGCCCGATCTACGGCGAGTCGCTGATGGGCCTGCGGGCGGGCGAGCGGGTCAGCGTCCGCGACCTCCTCTACGGGCTGATCCTGGTCAGCGGCAACGACGCCGCCCACACCCTGGCGATCGCCGCGGCGGGCTCGGAAGAGGCCTTCGTGGGGCAGATGAACCGCTACGCCGCCGCGCTCGGATTGAGCGACACCCACTACGCCAACCCGATCGGCCTCGACGAGGCGGGCAACTACTCGACCGCCGCCGACCTGGCGACGCTGACCCGGCGGCTGCTGCGCGACCCCGCCTTCGCCAGGATCGCCGACTCGCGCACGGCGCTGCTGCGCAGCCTGCGGCCGCCGCGCCGGATCGACACCCTCAACTACCTGCTGGAAATGGCGCCCTGGGCGACCGGGGTGAAGACCGGCCACACCTTCGGCGCCGGCTACGTGCTCGTCGGCTCCGGCGAGAGAAAGGGGATCGGCCTGGTCTCGGTGGCGATCGGCGCCCCGACCGACGAAACCCGCTTCACCGACAACCTGGCGCTGCTCGAATACGGGTTCTCGCAGTACCGGCGGCGGCTGCCGATCAAGCGCGGCGAGGAGCTCGCCGAACCGGAGATCCGCTGGTCGGGTGGGCAGCTGCCGCTGCGGGCCGAACGGTCGCTCCAGGTGGGCGTTCGTCGCGGCGAGCGGATCGACCTGAGGGTGCAGGCGCCCGACGAGGTCGAGGGGCCGATCGAGCGCGGCGCCAGGCTGGGGAGCGCGGCGGTCTTCGTCGAGGGGCGCAGGGTCGGGGCGGTGCCGCTGCGTGCCGGCCGCTCGATCCCCGAGGCCGGCTTCTTCGACCGCGCCCGCGCCACGCTCGCCGACAACTCGATCCCTATCGCGATCGTGGCGTTCGTGATACTCATGGTCGCGGTGCTGCTTCTGTCTCGTCGGCGCACCCACCGAAACGACCCAGGGAGCTGAGAGCGGGTGAAGTCGAAGTGATCCTCACGGTGACCTTGAACGCGGCCATAGACCGCACGGTCGCGGTGCCGAATTTCCGTCTCGGCCGCCGCCACCGGGCCGTCGAGAGCCGCACCGTCGCCGGCGGCAAGGGAGTCAACGTCGCCCGCGCCCTGAGCCTGCTCGGGCGGCCGGTGATCGCAGCCGGCTTCGTCGGCGGGCCGACCGGGACCCGGGTGCTGGAAGGGCTGCAGGAAGAATCGGTGCTCACCGACTTCACCCGGATCGCCTCGGAGACCCGCATCAACCTGGCCGTGATCGACCCCACCTCGGGGGAACAGACCGAGATCAACGAGCGCGGCCCGGCGGTCAGCCCCGAGGAGGTGAAGGCGCTCTTCGACCGGATCGGCTACCTCGCCGGCGGGGCGAAGATCTGCGTTCTCGCAGGCTCGGTCCCGCCCGGGGCCGGTGACGACCTCTACGCGCGGCTGATCGACGACCTCTCGCGCCGCGGCGTCCCGGTCGTGCTCGATGCCGAGGGGGAGGCGATGCTGGCCGGGGTCCGCGCCGGCGCCTCGATGGTGACGCCGAACGAGCGCGAGGCCGAGGAGCTGGTCGGCCAGGAGTTCGCCGACAGAGGCGACCTCGCGCAGGGGCTGCTGGAGCTGGTGCGGCTCGGGGCGGGAGAGGCGGCGATCACCCGCCCCGACGGCTGCGTCGCCGCGGTCGGCGAGGGCAGCTCGCGACGCCTGCTGGAGGTTCACACGGAGCCCTTGGAGGCGGTTTCGACGGTCGGCTCGGGCGACGCCTTCGTCGCCGGCTACGTCGCCGCCCGCTACGAGGGCCGCTCGGCCGAGGACTGCCTCGCCTACGGAGTCGCCTGCGGGGCGGAGTCGACCCAGCACTTCGGCGCCGGCACCGTCGACCGCAACCAGGTCGAGAGACTGCTGGGCGAGGTCTCCGTGCACGATCTGGAGGTCCCCGCCGAAGTGTAGGCTGGCATATTCAACGCCACGCCCTGGAGGACTAACTTGGAAATCGAAATCGGCCGCGGCAAGAAGGGTCGCCGCGCTTACGGATTCGACGACATCGCGATCGTTCCTTCCCGCCGGACGCGGGACCCCGACGACATCGACATCAGCTGGACCCTCGGTCCCTACCGCTTCGAGCTGCCGCTCGTCGCCTCGGCAATGGACGGGGTGGTGAGCCCCGACACCGCCGTGCTGGTCAACGAGCTGGGCGGCCTCGGGGTGCTCAACCTGGAGGGGATCTGGTCCCGCTTCGAGAACGCCGAGGAGAAACTGGAGGCGATCGCCGCCGCGCCCAAGCACGAAGCGACGCGACTGATGCAGGAGATCTACACCGAGCCGGTCAAGGCCGAGCTGATCGCCAAGCGGATCGAGGAAATCAAGGCCCGCGGCGCCGTGGTCTGCGGCTCGCTGACCCCGCAGAAAGTGCGCGAGTACTACGAGGTGGCGGTCGAGGCGGGGCTGGACATCCTCGTGATCCAGGGCACGGTGATCTCGGCCGAGCATGTCTCGACCACGGTCGAGCCGCTGAACCTGAAGGAGTTCATCGCCGAAGTCCCGGTGCCGACCGTGGTCGGCGGTTGCGCCTCCTACTCGACCGGGCTGCACCTGATGCGGACCGGCGCGGTGGGCGTGCTCGTCGGGGTCGGCCCCGGCGCCGCCTGCACCACCCGCGGCGTGCTCGGGATCGGCGTCCCGCAGGCGACGGCGATCGCCGACGTGGCGGCTGCCCGCGCCCAGCACATGCTGGAGACCGGCGAGTACGTGAACGTGATCGCCGACGGCGGCATGCGGACCGGCGGCGACGTCTCCAAGGCAATCGCCTGCGGCGCCGACTCGGTAATGATCGGCTCGCCGCTGGCTCGGGCCAAGGAGGCTCCCGGTCGCGGCTTCCACTGGGGGATGGCGACCTTCCATCCCTCGCTGCCGCGCGGCACCCGCGTCTCGACCAAGCAGGACGGCACGCTCGAGGAGATCCTCCTCGGCCCGGCCAAGGAGAACGACGGCACCTTCAACCTGATGGGGGCGCTGAAAACCTCGATGGCCACCTGTGGCTACGAGGACATCCGCTCCTTCCAGCGGGCCGAGGTGATGGTCGCTCCCGCACTGATGAGCGAGGGCAAGAAGCTGCAGAACGAGCAGTCGGTGGGCATGGGCTCGAACGGTCGGGCCGCTGTGTCGACTGGGGTTGCCGTATCGGATGACTGAGGGGGTTCAAGCCCCTCGGCCGGCGGGTCCTGTCACGGCAGGGGACCCACCCCCTCCTGCGCGGCAGGAGGGGGTCCCCCCTACCGCGCCACCCGCCGGAGGGGCGCTGGAGGAGGTCCTCGTTCTTGATTTCGGCGGGCAGTATTCGCAGCTGATCGCCCGTCGGATCCGCGAATGTGGGGTCTTTGCCGAGTTGCTGCCGGCGAGCACTTCGGTGGAGAAGATCCGGGAGCGGGCGCCCAAAGCGCTGATCCTCTCGGGCGGCCCGGCTTCGGTCTACGAGCCGGAAGCCCCGAAGTTCCCCACGCAGTTGCTCGATCTGGAGATTCCGATGCTGGGCATCTGTTACGGGATGCAGGCGATGGTCCTCGCCCTCGGCGGCCGGGTCGAGTCGGCCGAGACGGGCGAGTTCGGCCGCACCGACCTCGTCCTCCGCGACGACGGCGGCCGCCTCCTCGGCGGGCTGCCTGAGGAGCAGAGCTGCTGGATGAGCCATCGCGACGCGGTCTTCGAGGCGCCGGAGGGCTTCACCCCCCTCGCCTCGAGCCCGGGCTCGCCGGTGGCGGCGCTGGAGCTGCCCGACCGCGGCCTCTACGGAATCCAGTTCCACCCCGAGGTCGTCCACACGCCCTACGGGACCGAGATCCTCACCCGCTTCCTGCGCGACGTCGCCGGCTGCACCGAGCAGTGGTCGCCCCAGTCGGTGATCGCCGAGCAGGTGGCGAAGATCCAGGCGCAGGTGGGGGAGGGCAAGGTCATCTGCGGCCTCTCCGGCGGCGTCGACTCCTCGGTCGCAGCCCTGCTCGTCCACAAGGCGGTCGGCGACCAGCTCACCTGCGTCTTCGTCGACCACGGGCTGATGCGGATGAACGAGGCCGAGCAGGTGGTCGAGGCCTTCAGCCAGTTCGGGATCCCGCTCGTCCACGTCGAAGCCGAGGAGCGCTTCCTCGCCAAGCTCGCCGGGGTCGACGATCCCGAGACCAAGCGGAAGATCATCGGCACCGAGTTCATCCGCGTCTTCGAGGACGAGGCGGCCAAGCTCGATGACGTCTCCTTCCTCGTCCAGGGCACCCTCTACTCGGACGTGATCGAGTCGGGCGGCTCCGACCACGCGGCGACGATCAAGTCTCACCACAACGTCGGCGGCCTGCCCGACGACCTCGAGTTCGAGTTGGTCGAGCCGCTGCGGATGCTCTTCAAGGACGAGGTGCGCGCGGTCGGCGCCGAGCTGGGCCTGCCCGAGCGGATGGTCTGGCGCCAGCCGTTCCCGGGGCCCGGCCTCGGCATCCGCATCGTCGGCGGCGAGGTGACGAAAGAGCGCCTCGACATCCTTCGCGCCGCCGACGCGATCCTGCAGGAGGAGATCCGCGCCGCGGAGCTCTACCGCCAGCTCTGGCAGTCGTTCTGCGTGCTGCCGGTGGTGCGTTCGGTCGGCGTCCAGGGCGACGGCCGCACCTACGCCTACCCGATCGTGATCCGCGCCGTCACCTCCGACGACGCGATGACCGCCGACTGGGCCCGCCTCCCCTACGACCTCTTGGAGCGGGTCTCGAACCGGATCATCAACGAGATCCGCGACGTCAACCGCGTCGCGCTGGACATCAGCTCGAAGCCCCCGGCCACCATCGAGTGGGAGTAGCCCGCTGGTAAGGAGGGACGGGTGCCCCTCTCCCAGAGACCGTCGCGCAGCTGAGACGAAGTGCTGGGCGCCATCGTGGTCTCAGGAGCCTCTGTGAGAGGGGCACCCGTCCCTCCTCACAACAGGTTCTGAGATACAGCGAACTTCGGCAGCGTTTCGTGGGAGGGAGTCGACACCCCTGAGGCGGGCATGTTCGGCGATATGCAATCTGATGCTGGGCGCGCGAAGCGCGCTGTTCGATTGCAGCTAAGCCGCGAAG
>DASURF010000047.1:0-10127 GCA_036280195.1 Solirubrobacterales bacterium
CCGGCGCCGACGATGGCGACGCGAAGGGGGTTCTCAGGGGTTCCGATCTGGGTCATTGGAACGCGGAAGAATAGGGAACGCAGCGCTTATGGCACCGCGGCGAGGCTGGGGGCGCCGTCCAGCGCGTCCAGCGCCCGGCGCGTCGACATCGCGACGCAGGTGAAGATCGGCGTCTCCCGCTCGGTGTACTCGCTCGACTCGGTCGGCCGCAGCTCGTTGACGAGGTCGAGGAATTCGCCCGGGTCGTCGCCCTCGAAGCAGACGACGAACTCCTGGTCGTCGATCCCGTAGGAGTAGGTCGTGTTGATCGTGATGTCCGGGTAGCGCCGGCCGACCTCGATGTGGCTTTTCATGATCCGCCCGCGCTCCTCCGGTGGCAGGCCGTACCAGCGGCGCTGCTTGACCATCGGGTAGAGGAAGAGGTACTTGCGTTCGGTGGTGCAGATCTCGGGGCGCGCCTGCTCCTCGGAGTAGGGCGAGCGTTTGGTCATCGAGAGGAACGAGTGTGGCGTGGTCGTCCATTTCGCCAGCCCGCTCTGCCCCAGGACCACGTGGAAGGTGTGGATGTCGTTCAGGTTCGGGCTCTGGGCGAGCAGGACCAGGTCGACGTCGCCCCGCGTTCCTATGGTTGAGTAGGCGCGCAGCGAGCGGTCGACGGCGAAGTCCTCGCAGGCGGCAAGGAACTCCTGCTTGTCAGCCGCGCGCAGCTCCGGGTTCCGACGACGCCAGGCTGGATCGATCTTGAAGAAGCTGAACTTGGCGAAAGTGCGATCGGCCATCGGGGCCACGATAGCGCTGCTGGTGCTGGCGTTCGCCTGGGGATCGACCGCGGTCGCCGCGCCGCCTCAGCGGGTGGTGCTGGCCTGGGTTCCGAGCGACACCACCGTCGCCGAGCTCGCAGCTGCCGGGTTCTCGCCCGGGATCATGAGCGCCGGCCTCGGGACGGTCCCCGCCGAGCAGACCTATCTGGACGTCGGTCAGGGCAACCGCGTCTTCGACTCGCTCTACGACCGGCCGCTTCCGAAGCACCAGGGCGATGCCGCGCGGTGGTGGCGGGAAGTGGTCGAACGGGCCGAATCGGCGCCGGCGGACATCGTCCCGGGGTTGCTCGCATCGAAGTTGAGGAGCGCGGACCCCATGGCTCGGCTGGAAGTCCGCCGGTCTGCGCTGCGGCGATTGGCGCGCCCTCCCGGAACGCTCACGATCGCGATAGCGCGGCCCACCGGGTCGGACGCGCCGTTGCCGATCGGGATCGCCGGCCCCGGATTCGACGGCAACCTCACCTCCGACAGCACCCGCATGGACGGCTACGTCCTTTCGACGGACGTGGCGCCGACGATCCTCGAGTACTTCGGGATCGAGACCCCAGGGGAGATGTCGGGCCGGCCGATCCGGGCGCAGGGGGCGGTCGACCCGGGGCAGATCGAATCCCTCGGGGACCGCATGGACGTGATCTATCCCCGACGCGGACCGGTGGTCGTGCTGCCGCTCGTCGTCTGGCTGCTGCTGACCGCGGGTGTGGCGCTCCTGGCCGGTGCGACCGTGGCCCGCCGCGCCGTCCGCGTGCTGGCGCTGAGCGTGGTCTACCTGTTGCCGCTGCTCCTGCTCGGCGCCGCGCTGGAGCCGGGGCAGTTGGCCGAAGCCCTCCTGGTCGGCTTCGGGGCGCCGGCGCTGGCCCTGGTAACGCTGGCGCTGTTATCCGGCTACCGGGCCATCGGGGTCGCCTCCGCGCTGACCGCGCTGGCTTACGTGGCCGACATGATCGCCGGCTCGCCGCTGACCTCGCTCTCGCTGCTGGGCCCCAACCCGGCCCTGGGGGCCCGCTTCTACGGGATCGGCAACGAGCTCGAGGCGCCGCTCGCGGTGCTGGTGGTCGCCGGGACCGGTGCCGGGCTTGCCGGTTTCGCGCCGCGGATCTCACCACGCTCGGCGGCGGCGGTCTTCGTCGCGGCGGGCCTCCTGGCGGCCTTCGTCTTCGCCGCCGGGCGTTTCGGCGCCGATGTCGGCGCCGCGATCGTCTTCCCGGTCGGCGCTGCGGTCGCCGCCGTCGCGATCGCCGGCCGCGGTCGATGGCCGCTGGTTCTGGCGGCGCTTGCCGCGCCGCTTGCCGTCCTCGCGCTGCTGGCGCTGATCGACCTTTTGAGCGGCGCCGACGCCCACCTCACCCGATCGGTGCTCGACGCCGGCGGCTTCGGCGATCTGGCTGACGTCGCCCAGCGTCGGCTCCAGCTCTCCGCCCGCAGCTTCGCCAAGCCGGCGCTGCTCGCCTTCCTGCCGGTGGTCCTGGGCCTCGGGTTGCTCGCCTACCTGCGGCGCGACCGACTGCGATCCTGGCTGGGTGAGGTTCCGGCTGTCCGGGCCGGGCTGCTGGGTGCGCTGGCGGCAACCGTGGTCGGCGCGTTGGCCAACGACTCCGGACTGCTTCTGCTCGAGATCGGCACCGCCTACCTGCTCGTCTTCACCGGCTATGCCTGGGCAGAGAGGCCCGTAAATTCCGTGGAGAGCACCGCTTCAGACGAAAAGTTACAATTACGTGCGCCACACGTATGACCTGATCCCGTAGCTTGGAGGCATGAGGGCGATGCGCTCGACCTGGACCGACTCTCGCTTGGACGACCTTAATGGTCGGGTGGGGGAAATCAGAGAAGAAGTCCGCGACGTGCGGAGGGACATCGGCGATCTCAAGCGGACCATGATCCAGATCGGCGGCGGTCTCATCGGGACGCTGGCGGTGGCCGTCCTCGGCCTGATCGGGACCCAGCTCTAGCCCGCATCCCGGGCCACCCGGCCCTCGGGCCGGTGCCGAGCCATGCCCTACCCTTAGTCGTCCGTGCGCATAGGTCTCGTCTCGCCATATTCCTGGTCCTACCAGGGGGGCGTGAACCGGCACGTTGAGGCGCTCGCCGAGGAGTTTCTCGGTCGAGGCCACGATGTCCGCGTCCTCGCACCCGTCGACCCGCCCGGGAGGCTCAGTCGCGCCCTGCACCGGGCGCCGGCCGAAGACCTGCGGCTGCCCGATTACCTGATGCCGCTGGGACGCACGATGGGGTTCGGCGCCAACGGCTCCGTCTCCAACCTGGCGCCCTTCCCGGCCGGCGGGGTGGTCGCCCCGCGGCGCCTCGTCCGCAGCGGGGAATTCGACGTGATCCACGTCCACGAGCCGGTGGTGCCGCTGGTCGGCTGGAACGCCACCCTCGGCGCCCACGATCCCGTCGTCGGCACCTTCCACACCTACTCGACCAAGCCGGTGCCGAACTACGTCGCCAACGCGCTCGGCGCCCGCCGGGTGTTCAACCGGCTGGCGGCAAGAATCGCCGTCTCCGAGGCCGCGGCCTGGACCGGCCGCCGCTGGTTCGGCGGCGAGTACACGATCGTCCCCAACGGGGTCGACGTCGATGCCGCCCCGGACGAGCCGAGGGCGGCCGGGTCGGAGCTGCAGATTCTCTTCGTCGGCCGCGCGGACGAGCGCAAGGGCCTGCCGATCCTGTTGACCGCCTTCAACGCGCTGGTCGAGCACGTTCCCTGCCGGCTGACCGTGATCGGCACCGATCGCGAGGAGGTCCTGCGCTACGTCGCCGATCCGGAGCTCCTGCAGTGGATGGACATCCGCGGTCGCGTCTCTCGCGAGGACCTCTGGGCCGAGCTCCACCGTGCCGACCTCCTCTGCGCCCCTTCGCTCTCGGGCGAGAGCTTCGGCATGGTCCTGACCGAGGCCTTCGCGGCGGGCACGCCGGTCATCGCTTCGGCGATCGCCGGCTACAGCGACGTCGTCAGCGACGGCGTCGACGGCCTGCTCGTGCCGCCGGGCGATCCGCAACGCCTGGCGGAGGAGCTGCAGCGGGCCCATTACGAGCCGGAGCGACTGCAGGCGATGGGAGAGGCCGCGCGGCGCAGCGCCCAGCGCTACGCCTGGCCGCGGGTGGCGGACCAGGTCACCGCCGTCTACGAGCGGGCGATCGAGGCGCCCAAGCCGGTGACCGCGGGGGAGAGGTTTGCCCACTGGGCCGGCCTGCGGCCCGCCGACGGGCTACCGCCGCGCCCCGCCGAGCGCCTGCCCTCTCTCGACCCACCGCTCGCCCAGGTGGGCAACAAGGGACGGGTCGTCGCCCGCCGGCTGGGGCTGGCCGTGGCCGGGATCATGGGGGTCGGGCTGACCCTGCTGGCGGCCCAGAAGATCGGCGTCGACAACGTCGTCGAAAGCATCGTCCGCTCGAACCTGACCTGGGTCCTGATCGCCTGCGCGCTGATGGCGAGCTCGCTCTTCTTCCGCGCCGCCTCCTGGTACTGGATCGCGCGCGCGGCGCTGCCCCATCGTCCCGTGCGCCGCCGCGACGTCACCTCGGCGACGATGATCGGGGTGCTGATGTCGGCGACGTTGCCGGCACGCTTGGGCGAGCCGGCACGCGCGCTGGCGCTGGCGCGCCGAACCGGCCGCATGCGCGAAACCTTCCCGGTGCTGCTCGGGACCCTCGTCTCGCAGACGATGCTGAACCTCGTCGCCCTGGTCCTGCTCGGGGTGATCATCGTCTCGACCACGCCGCTCTTCCACTCGGGCACGAAGCAGATCTTCGCCTTCAGCCTGATACCGCTGCTCCTGCTCCTCGTCGTCCTCGCCGCGCCGCTGCTGATGCGGCGCAACGGCAACGGTCGCCTCGCGCGCCTCGGAGCGGCGATCCACCGGGCTCTGGTTCAGGTCAGAGCCGGCCTCACCGTGTTCCGGGACCCGCGCCACGGCACGGCCGCCGCCGTGGCGCAGCTCAGCGCCTGGGCGATCCAGCTGGCCGCCTGCTGGGCGCTGCTTTACGCGTTGGGCCTGGACGGGCAAGCTGGAATCGGTGCCGCCGCAGCCGTTCTCTTCGCGGTCAACGTCACCGCGGTGGTGCCGGCCACGCCGTCCAACATCGGCGTCTTCCAGCTGGCCGTGATCAGCGTCCTGCACTCCGGCTTCGGCATCGGCAAGGCAGATGCGCTCGCCTACGGCGTGATCCTGCAGGCGGTGGAGATCGCCACCGCCGTCGCTTTGGGCCTGCCGGCGCTGGTGCGGGAGGGACTCACCTGGAGCGATCTGCGGGTGCAGGCGCTCTCGATGGCGCCGGTGAGGCTCGAGTCGAAGCCGCAGGCGCGCAAGACCCAGGCCAACCGCGAAGGCGTGGTTTAGGAAAAAGTTTCGCCTAAACGATAAAAAACTCTGATGTATTGATCTAGCATCGCCTCCCGAGGCATGCCGCCACCGATCCCAGGCCGGCAGTCTCGACTACGGGGAGGCGCGCGGCCGGCGCCATTCCATCCACGGCAGCCGGCCCGCCTTTCCGTCGCCCCCGATTTCTTCATAGCCGGATCGACAAGGTTCCTTGACCCGTCCACAGTAATGTGCATAGAGTCGAGCATTCGGCCAAACACTCACGCGAACTGGGGGAAAGGGAGCCGTGAGATACGACTCAGCAGTGCTTGAGAGAGTCGCGCAGCGCTTCCGGCGCGATATGTGGGACTCGGTAGTTCCGGAAGCAATTTCCGAATCAGGGGTTGAAGTCCAGAGGTTCGGCCCGGTGCAGGCGACCGCCTTCGGCGACCTGCCCGAGGTGCCTCTGCTGCAGCAGATCCAGGGAGCCGCGGAGCCCGGTGCGATCGACGACGGCCACCTCGCCGCGGCAGTCGAATGGATGCGGGCTCGCGAAGTCGACTATCGGATTCCGGTGGCGGGCGGAAGGCCCGGAGCAGAGACGGCTGAAGCCTGGCTCGGCGACCGCGGCTACGAGCGGGGTGGCGGCTGGGTGAAACTGGTCCGCGACGGTTCGCCGCCGGACTTCTACGTCGATCCCGGCATCGTCATCTATCACCTCGGGCAGGACGAAGCCGAAGGGGAAGGGCTGAGCACGATCGCTGCGGAAGCGCTGGAGATCCCGCTGGTGGCGGGGACGCTGTTCTTCTCGCTGCCGCAGCAGGAAGGGTGGCACTGCTACACCGCCGCCCTCGGCCCCGACGAGGTTCCGGTGGCGACCGGCTCGATGCTGATCGTCGACGGGGTCGCCCAGCTCGGTGCCGGCAGCACCCTGGGGCCGGCGCGCGGGCGGGGGTGCAATGCGGCATTGCTGCACCGGCGCCTGCTGGATGCCCATCAGGCCGGCTGCCACACCGTGTTCGTCGAGGTCGGCGAATGCGACCTCGCCTCCTGGTCGGCGGTCTGTCGCAACCTGCGGCGGGCCGGTTTCGAGGAGGCCTACGAAGGCCGTAACTGGCAGCGCCCGGCCCTACACCCGGCCAGGGTTCCGGGCAGGTTCAGCGGCTGAGCTCGGGGGCGGGGGCATCGGCCCCCTCGCCCTCGTCGCCGGAGTCCGGATCGGACTCCGGCGGCAGCCCGCCGCCGCGGGCGGTACCGGCGATCAGCTCGTCCGGCGCCTTCTCCTCCGGGATGAAGCCGGACTTCATCCCGAAGTAGACCGCCTGCGGATGGTGGGCGACGATCGCCACGGTCGACTGCTCGGGCATCACGGCGTAACCGCCGGAGAGGGTCATCCCGATCGATTCGAGGTCGAGCAGGCGCCAGACCTTCTCGTGCTCGGACTGGTCCGGGCAGGCGGGGTAGCCCCAGGAGTAGCGCCGACCCTGGTCGAGGTCGATCGCGAGCTGGCGCCGGACCTCCGAGTGCAGCCACTCGGCCAGTCCCTCGGCTGACTGGACGCCGAGGCCGTGGACGTAGAGCTGCTCGGCGAACTCCCCTTCGCTCTCCAGCCGTTCGATCAGCTCGGTGACCTCGGGGCCGACGGTGACGCCCTGCAGCGCGACCACGTCGCGTTCGCCCGAGTCGAGGGGGCGGTAGAAGTCGGCGAGGCAGATGCGATCGTGCTTCGGCTGGCGCGGGAAGACCAGCCGCTCGATCTCCCGCTCCGGGTCCTCGGGGTCGAAGACGACTAGCTCGTTGCCGTCGGCGTTGCAGGGGAAGTAGCCCAGCCTGGCCTTGGGGTGGAGGTAGTCCTGCTCGCGCCACATCCGCTCCAGGCGGGCGGCGAAGCCCTCCTCCTCGGCGGTGCCCTCGACCAGCTCGCGCCAGGCGTCGCCCTTTACCCCGCGGCCGCCCCAGTGCAGCTTGAAGAGCACGTGGCGGTCGAGGTAGGGGAAGACTTCGTCGAGGTCGACGGCGACGTCCTCGGCGCCCCAGTAGGGCGGCGCCGGGATCGGCACGTCGGTGCGGGCGCCGGAGCGGACGCTGTCGTCGGAGGTGGGGGGTGAGTCATCGACCTCGACCGGCTTCTCGCGCAGTTGCCTGGCCTCGGCCTTGATCCGCTCCACGAGGGCGGCCTTCGCGTCGCTGTCGACCAGCGCGTCCATCGTGTCGAGCCCCTGGAAGGCGTCCTTGCAGTAGAAGACGCCGGGCTCGTAGACCTCGTCGGACTCTTTCCCCTTCGGATAGAGGGTGCGGCGGCCGAAGTCGCGGTTGATCGCCGCGCCGCCGATCAGCACCGGGAACTCGAGGCCTCGCTGATGCAGCTCGGCGACGCAGGTGGGCATCTGCTTCGAGGTGGAGACGAGCAGCGCCGAGAGGCCGATCGCGTCGGCTTCGTTCTCGACCGCGGCCTCGATGATCGTGTCGACCGGGACCTGCTTGCCGAGGTCGATCACGGTGTAGCCGTTGTTGGTGAGGATCGTGTTGACGAGAGACTTGCCGATGTCGTGGACGTCGCCGAAGACGGTCGCGATCACGACCTTGCCCTTGGTGTGGCCGTCGATGCGGTCGAGGTAGTTCTCGAGCTGCGCCACCGCGCGCTTCATCACTTCCGCCGACTGCAGGACGAAGGGCAGGATCAGTTCGCCGGCGCCGAATTTGTCGCCGACCTCCTTCATCGCCGGCAGCAGCACCTCGTTGAGGGTCGGGACGGCGCCGATCTTCTCGACCGAGCGGTCGATCCACTCCTCGACGCCGTCCTTCTTGCGCCGCAGGATGTGCCAGTGGAGCGCTTCCTCGGGCTCCATGCCCGCCGTCGGGTCGGCCGTCTCCGCCTCCGCCTCCTCGCCCTTCGACTCGAAGTGGGAGATGAAGCGCTCGAGCGCGTCGTCGCGGCGGTTGAAGACGAGGTCGTCGGTCAGCTCCCGCTCCTCCTCCGGGATCTCGCCGTAGGGGGTGATGTGGTTGGGGTTGACCATCGCCAGGTCGAGGCCGGCCTCGACGCAGTGGTGGAGGAAGACCGAGTTGAGCACCGCGCGGGGGCGGGGCGAGACGCCGAAGGAGACGTTGGAGACGCCGAGCGAGGTCTTGACGCCCGGGATCTCGGCCTTGATCCGGCGGATGCCCTCGATCGTCTCCACCGCCGAGGGCTTCCACTCCTCGTCGCCGGTGGTGAGGGTGAAGGTGAGCGCGTCGAAGATCAGCGCCTCGGGATCGAGGCCGTGCTCGTCGCAGGCGATGTCGCGGATCCGTTCGGCGATCTCGACCTTGCGGTCGGCCGTCTTCGCCATCCCGACCTCGTCGATCGTCAGCGCGATCAGCGCCGCGCCGTGGGCCTTGGCCAGCGGGATCACCACGTCGGCCTTGTCGCGGCCCGCCTCGAGGTTGATCGAGTTGACGATCGCGCGGCCGGGGATCGTCTCCAGGGCGGCCTTGATCACCTCGGGCTCGGTCGAGTCGACCTGGATCGGCGCCGGCTGGGTGAGCGAGATGCGCTTCACCACCGCGGTCATCTGAACGTCCTCGTCCTGGCGCTCGGTCAGCGCGACGCAGGTGTCGAGCACGTGGGCGCCGCCTTCGACCTGGTCTTCGGCGACCTGGACGAGGCCGTCGTAGTCGTCGGCGAGCAGCAGTTCCTTGGCTTTTTTCGAGCCCTGCGAGTTGACCCGCTCGCCGACCAGGGTCGGCCGCGGCTCCTGCACCAGCGGGGTGGAGGTCATCATCGAGGAGACCTCGATCGGGCCGGGAGCGGGGCGTTCGGCCGGGGTGCGACCGTCGACGCGCTCGCGGATCGCGGCGATGTGCTCGGGCGTGGTGCCACAACAGCCGCCGACGATGCCGACGCCGTAGCGCTCGACGAACTCGCCGAGCGTTGCCGCCAGCGGCTCGGGCTCTTCGGGGAAGATCGTCTCGCCGTCGGGCCCCTGCAGCGGCAGGCCGGCGTTGGGGATGCAGTGGACCGGTAGCGGGCAGTTCTCGCCGAGGAAGCGGATCGCGTCGCGCATGTCCTCGGGGCCGGTCGAGCAGTTGAGGCCGATCACGTCGACGTCGAGCGCGGTCAGCGTCGTCAGCACCGAGCGGATGTCGGTGCCGAGCAGCATCTTGCCGCCGTTGGGCAGCAGCGAGACGCTGCACTGGATCGGCAGCGTCCGGCCGGTCGCGGCAAACGCCTCGCGGGCGCCGAAGATCGCCGCCTTGACCTCGAGGATGTCCTGCGCGGTCTCGATCATGATCAGGTCGGCACCGCCTTCGACCAGGCCGCGTGCCTGCTCGGCGAAGACCTCGACCAGCCGGCCGAAGGAGATGTCGCCGAGGGTCGGGTCGGTCGAGGCGGGGAGGAAACCGGTCGGCCCGATCGAGCCGGCGACGAAGCGCGCCTCGCCGGCGGCCTTGCGGGCGATTTCCGCGGCCTTCGTATTGATCTCCAGCGTCTGCTCGCCGAGCCCCCACTCTTCGAGCTTCAGCCGCGAGCCCTGGAAGGTGTCGGTCTCGACCACCTCGGCGCCGGCGTCCAGCATCGACCGGTGGACCCCCTCGATCACGTCCGGCCGGTTCAGCACCAACGCCTCATGGCACTTCCCCTCGAGCCCGCCGTAGTCCGCCTGCGAGAGCTCGAACATCTCCAGCGTCGCGCCCATGCCGCCGTCGAAGACGACAACCCGCTCTCTGGTTGCAGCTATGTAGTCCCGCTCAGCCATGAACGATTAAAGGTACCGAGGGGAGGGACGGGTGCCCCTCTCCCAGAGACCGTCGCGCAGCTGAGACGAAGTGCTGGGCGCCATCGTGGTCTCAGGAGCCTCTGTGAGAGGGGCACCCGTCCCTCCTTACAACAGGTTCTGAGATACAGCGAACTTCGGCAGCGTTTCGTGGGAGGGAGTCGACACCCCTGAGGCGGGCATGTTCGGCGATATGCAATCTGATGCTGGGCGCGCGAAGCGCGCTGTTCGATTGCAGCTAAGCCGCGAAG
>DASURF010000048.1:0-18496 GCA_036280195.1 Solirubrobacterales bacterium
CCAGGTGCTGGGGCGCGGCGCCTTCCGGGTCCGCGGCGAGGTGCTGGAGATCATGCCCTCCTACGCCGAGTCGGCCTACCGGATCGCCCTCTTCGGCGACGAGATCGAGGGGATCCAGCACTTCGACCCGCTGACCGGCGAAGTCCTCGACGTGATCGACCACGTCTCGGTCTGGCCGGCCTCGCACTACGTGACCCGGGACGAGACGGTCGACCGGGCGGTGGACGAGATCCGGGCCGAACTCGAAACGCGCACCGCGGAACTGGAAGCCGAGGGCAAGCAGCTGGAGGCGCACCGGCTGCGGCAGCGGACGATGTACGACCTGGAGATGATCAAGGAGCTCGGCTTCACCTCCGGGATCGAGAACTACTCCCGGATCCTCGACGGCCGTCCCGCCGGCAGCCCGCCGCACACCCTGATCGACTACTTCCCCGACGACTTCGTCGTCTTCGTCGACGAGTCCCACCAGACGATCCCGCAGATCGGCGGCATGTACGAGGGCGACCGCTCGCGGAAGACGACGCTGGTCGACTACGGCTTCCGCCTCCCGTCGGCGATCGACAACCGGCCGCTCAAATTCGACGAGTTCCTCGAACGGGTGAAGCAGCTGGTGATGGTCTCGGCGACGCCGGGGCCGTTCGAGAAAGCCGAATCGACCCGCACGGTCGAGCAGATCGTCCGCCCGACCGGGATCGTCGACCCCGAGATCGAGCTGCGCGAGACCAGGAACCAGATCGACGACCTGATGAACGAGGTCAAGAAGGTGGCGACGCAGGGCGACCGCACCCTGGTCACCACCCTGACCAAGAAAATGGCCGAGGACCTGACCGCCTACCTGCTCGAGTACGGGGTCAAGGTGCGCTACCTGCACTCCGAGGTCGACACCCTGGAACGGATCCAGATCGTCCGCGAGCTGCGGCTCGGCGAGTACGACGTGCTGGTCGGCGTCAACCTCCTGCGCGAGGGGCTCGACCTGCCCGAGGTCTCGCTGGTGGCGATCCTCGACGCCGACAAGGAGGGCTTCCTGCGCGGGGAGACCAGCCTCGTGCAGACGATCGGGCGGGCGGCGCGGAACGTCAACGGGCGGGTGGTGATGTACGCCGACAAGGAGACCGAGGCGATGCGGGCGGCGATGCGCGAGACCGACCGCCGCCGCGCGATCCAGCTGGCTTACAACGAGGAGCACGGGATCACCCCGGAGACGGTCCGCAAAGGCATCTCCGAGATGTCCGACTTCCTGGCGATGGAGGACCGGGCGCCGCGCAAACGCCGGCGGCGGCGCGGCGACGACTTCGACACGCCCGAGGAGCTGGAGAAGACGATCGTCGCCCTCGAGGAGGAGATGCTGGCCGCCGCCGACGAGCTCCGCTTCGAGGAGGCGGGCCGGATCCGCGACGAGCTCAAGGAGCTGCGCCGCGACCTCGACGGGATGACCGCCGGGACCTGAGGCTGCTCTAAAACTCAGGCATTCTTGACTTAACCCCCCTACAACCGGTACAAACATGGGTGGGCAGGGCCATCGACAACGGGAGAGACCGATGAACCTGCGCGCCCTTTCTGCTGTTCCCCTGGTGATTGCTGCCGCCTTCTGGTGCTGCGCAGTCCCCGCCTCGGCCACCGTCGCCACATCCCCTGAAGGCGCGATCTACACAGGCGAAATCAAAGCGACGGCCGGGACGACCGAACTCCACGGCGAAGCCTTTTCCGTCAGCTGCAAAACCTCTCAGATCACCGGCTCGATCTCGACCCACGGGGTGGAAGTGCCGGCCGGCGGCTCGATCTCAACACTCGACTTCGGCGAATGCAGCTTCCCGGTGACAGTCGTCGCCGGCGGCAGCCTTGAAACTCATGCGACCAGCGGCGGCAACGGCACAGTCACATCCAGCGGCGCCAAAATCACAATCCACGGCCCCTTCGGTATCAACTGCCTTTACCAAACCAGCAACACCGATGTCGGGACCCTGACAGGCGGCACTACAGCGAAACTCGACCTGGACTCCTCGCTCGTTCCCAGGACCGGCGACAGCGCCTTCTGCGGCTCGTCGGCCGTATGGACAGGCAGCTACACGGTCAACACCCCGGACACGCTTCTCCTGGACACGAAAGTCCCCGACCGAGAAGGCCACTTCGTCACGACTGACACCGCAGCAACCAAGCTGATTGGCACACAGACCGAGACCGACAAGCTCGAGTGGACAATCGACGGCTTCGACGGCGGCATGGTCTGCGATGAAATGAGTTGGGAAACCCTGTGGGGAGAAGAAACAAAGAAGCTGATGACTGTCGACGAACCGCTATTCGCGGGGTGCTACACAACAGAGTCAAATGAGAAATTCAAACTAAAAATGAACAAATGCTTCTTTTGGTTCTACGTCGCCGAAAAAACGAATGAAAATACCGAGCAGACATCGTCTTTGATTTGCGTGGATCCAATTGAAATCGAACATCCGAAATGCAAGATAACAGTCCCCGCGCAGGTATTCGATGAAGGTATTACATATACAAGAATCACGCTAAAAGATAGACACGCACTGACAATCGACTTCAAACTCCGACTGAAACGAGTGAAAACCGACGGTAAAGAATGTGGTGGAGCGGGAGACAAAGGCTGGCTTGAGGGGTCGCTCATAATCGAGGCTTTCGATCAGACCACCGAAGCGCGGGCGAACATCACAGCAACATGAGTTGAGCCGAGCACAGGCCCTAAAAACTCAGGGGTTCTTGATCTCTCAAAAACCGCGCGCTACAACATGCTCGGGCAGGGACATCCAAACGGGAGAGAATGATGAACCTGCGAACTCTGTCCGCCGTCCTAATGGCGACGTGCTGCGCCGCGTTTTTGATCGGCCCGGCCGCTGCCTCTGCGACCGTGGTCATCTCTGAAGGCGAGCTGTACACAGGCACGATCAAAGCCGAAGCCGGGACGACCGAACTCCACGGAGAAGCCTTCTCCGTCAACTGCAAAAAATCGACGACTGAAGGCACCGTCGAATCACACGGCGAATCGGTCACAGCCGGCGGCAAACTCAGCAGCCTCACCTTCAGCGAATGCAGCAATACGGTCACAGTGCTGAGCGCCGGATCGCTGGAAATCCACGCCACCAGTGAAGGCAAAGGCACAGTCACATCCAGCGGCGCCAAAATCACAATCCACGGCCCCTTCGGCATCAACTGCCTTTACGAAACCAGCAACACCGATGTCGGCACCCTGACAGGCGGCACGCCGGCCAAAATCGACGTCGACTCCGCCCTGATCCCACGCACCGGCGACAGCGTCTTCTGCGGTTCCAGCGGCGAATGGACAGGCAGCTACACGGTCGCGACGCCTGCGAATCTCCAGGTGGCACCGGCCAAACCCCAGCTCCAGCTCAGCTCCGCAACCGACCCTCTGAAATTCATTGAAGGCGAAGAGAAAGAAATCACCGTCGAAGATCCCAACGGAAAAGTCGATTTCACACTCGTCAAAGTGGAACTCAAAGATCTGAAAGGGAAATGGGAACTGACAAACGCCGCGAACTGCCTTGACAAAACGGTAAAAGGCGGCCAAGGGGTGATTTGCAAAGTGCAGGTGAAATGCGTAACCAAAGGCGAAACGGAATTCACAGCTCCCATTACCTGGGAAGCAGGAAAACAGTCCAGCACCAAACGCGGAATTCTGAAATGCCCGTGACGTTCCTCAAGGCGACATGAGCTGAGGTCTGAGCGGGAGCCGGTCGCCACCGGCTTCCGCTCTTCTTAGCCGGGACACGACCCGGCTAACCTGGGGGCGTGCCGATCGACGTCACCGAAGCGACCTTCCAGGCCGAGGTGGTCGAGCGCTCGCGCGAGCTGCCGGTCGTGGTCGACTTCTGGGCCGACTGGTGCGGACCCTGCAAGGCGCTGAGCCCGGCGCTGGAGCGAGCCGAGGCGGCGCGGGCCGGCGGGGTGGTGCTGGCCAAGGTCGACGTCGACTCGAATCAGGCTCTCTCGGCCCAATTCCAGGTCCAGGGCATCCCGGCGGTGAAGGCCTTCCGCGACGGCGCCGTCGCGGACGAGTTCGTCGGCGCCCTGCCGCCGGCCAAAGTCGAGGCCTTCTTCGACGGTCTGGTGCCCTCGCGAGCCGACGAGCTGTTGGCAGCGGGCGACGAGCTCTCCCTCCGCGAGGCGGCCGAACTGGAGCCGGCCCGCGCCGACATAGCGGTGGCCCTGGCCAAGGCCCGCCTCGAGCGCGGGGCCGAGGCCGAGGCGTTGGAAGCGGTCGAGAGCCACGAAGGGGACTTCGCCGCCGCCGGAATCGCCGCCCGCGTCCGCCTCGTCCAGGCCGGTGTCGGTGCCGAGGCCTTCGAAGCCCTCGACCGCGGCGACCGCGAGGCTGCGCTCGACGGCCTCCTCGACGCGATGGCAGCCGCAGACGACGCGCAGCGGGACCTCCTGCGCCGGGCGGTCGTCGGCATCCTCAGCGAGCTCGACCCGGCCGACCCGCGCGCGCGCGACTACCGCCGCAGGCTCTCCGCCGCCCTCGGCTGAGCTCAGCTCGGCTGATCCAGGAACCGCAGGACGGCCAACACCCGCCGGTGGTCCTCGCCGCTGGCGGTCAGGTCGAGCTTGGCGAAGATGCCGGTGACGTGCTTCTCGACGGCGCGCTCGGTCACCACCAGCTCGGCGGCGATCGCCGCGTTGGAGCGGCCCTCGGCCATCAGCGCGAGGACCTCGCGCTCGCGCGGCGTCAGCTCGGCGAGCGGATCGTCGCGGCGCCGGCGGCCGAGCATCTGGGAGACGACCTCGGGGTCCAGGGCGGAGCCCCCCTCGCCGACCCGGCGCACCGCCTCGGTCAGCGCCGCGACGTCGGCGACCCGGTCCTTGAGCAGGTAGCCGAGCCCTTCGGCGCTCTCCGCCAGCAGCTCGCGCGCGTAGGCGACCTCGACGTACTGGGAGAGGACGAGCACTCCGACCTCGGGCATCTCGGTGCGGATCTCGCGCGCCGCGCGCAGGCCCTCGTCGGTGTGGGTCGGCGGCATCCGCACGTCGACCAGGGCGACGTCGGGCTTGTGGGCGCGCACCTTGCGCAGCAGCTCCTCGCCGTCGGCGGCCTGGCCGACCACCTCGATCCCGGCCTCCTCGAGCAGCCGCACCACGCCCTCGCGCAGCAGGGTCGAGTCGTCGGCGACGACTACGCGCACGGGATCCGCGCCTCCACCGTCGTTCCCTCGCCCGGCTCGCTGCGGACGGCGAAGCTGCCGTCGATCGCCGCGACCCGATCGGCGAGGCCGCGCAGGCCGGTGCCCGCACCGGGGTCGGCGCCGCCGGCGCCGTCGTCCGTGACCTCGACCTCGAGCACGCCGTCGCGCCGCTCCACCCGCACCGTCGCCAGCTCGGCGCCGGCGTAGCGGGCGACGTTGGTCAGCGACTCGGCGACGACGAAGTAGGCGGCCGACTCGACCGGCATCGGCAGTCGCTCCTCGGGCGCGGCGGCGATCTCGACCGGGACCGGCGAGCGTTCCGCCAGCCCGCCGAGCGCCGCCGCCAGGCCGCGGTCGCTGAGCACGACCGGGTGGATGCCGCGGGCGAATTCGCGCAGCTCGGCGGTCGCCGCGCCCAGCTCCTCCATCGCCTCGTCGAGCAGCTCGGCGCTCGCGGCAGGGTCGGCGTCGAGCTTTTCGCGGGCCAGCCGCAGGGTCATCGTCAGCGCCATCAGCCGCTGCTGGGCGCCGTCGTGGAGGTCGCGCTCGACCCGCCGCCGTTCGGCGTAGCCGGCTTCGACGATCCGGTGTCGGGAGGCGCGCAGCTCCTCTACCTTCGCCTCCAGCTCCGCCGTCAGCTGCTCGTTCTCGGCACTCAGCGCCGAGCTGACTTCCTCGGCGCGGCCGATCCGCGAGCGCAGCAGCCCGGCCAGGAAGGCGAAGGGGAGGCAGGCGAAGATCGTGACGGCGGTGATGAAGGTGACCCCCTTGAAGGTGTTCGAGGCGCCGAGTTCGCCCGCGACCAGCTGCACGAGCAGGACCGAGAAGGCGAGGCCGCCGGTGGCGAGCACCGGGGTCAGCACCCGCCGCTCGGCGGCCGAGCTGCGCCGCCAGTTGCGGATCAGGAGCCCGATCGCGAGCACGATCGAGACGCTGCCGCCGATCACCTGGAGGGCGTTGATCACGTTCGCCACGCCTTCGGCGCCGCCGACCAGGACCGGGTTTTCGGGGCAGCCCTGGCAATTGCCCTGCGCGCTCGGGTCGGTGAACAGGGCCCAGAGCCAGTTCAGCGGACCGGTCGCGAGGTAGGCGATCCCGACGGTGACGATCTGCAGCCGGGTCCGCAGCCGGCCCGAGGGGAAGGTGACCAGGAGGTGGACGAGGATCGCGAAGGAGAGGTTCTGCCCGAGGATTCCGATCGCGAAGATCCACTCGTTGTTGGAGGCGGAGAGCGCCTGGAAGAACCAGGCGAAGCCGACCGCGGTCATCAGCGGGCCGGTGTTGTTCTGCGGTCGCCGGTCCCAGGCGAAGAGACCGGTGAAGGCGAAGCTCCAGCCGGTGGCGAGGATCAGCGCCAGGAGCAGGCCGCGGGGGCTGGCGTGGTCGCTGGTCAGAACCAGGGCCGTCGAGAGGAGGCCGAGCAGGGTGGCGAGGACGCCGAGCGCGACGAGGGCGCGCCGCAGGCCGCTCATCCGACCAGCTCCGCCAGCGCCGGACCGCTGAGCTCGGCCTTGGCGATGAAGCCGCGCGCCGGGCTCTCGGCGACGGCGTCGCCGAAGTCGGCGCGGTCGCGGCTGGAGGTGAGGACGACCGCGGGCGTGCGCTCGAGCCCCTGCAACCGCGCCGCGACCTCGAAGCCGTCGACGTCGGGCAGCTGCACGTCGAGCAGCACCAGGTCAGGTGCCAAGACCCCCGCGGCGGTGACCGCCTCCTCGCCGTCGGCCGCCTCGCCGACGACCGCGTAGCCGCTCGCCTCCAGCATGCGCCGCGCGCTGGCGCGGAAGCCGGGGTGGTCGTCGACGATGAGGACGGTCTTGGGCACGCCCCGATTCTCCTTTACATGGGGCGGCTCGGGGGTACGGCTGGCCACACCTTTCGGCGCGGCAGCCCGTACCCCGAGACGCCTGCCAGCCCCATGGGAGGGCGGGCCGCGCGTTGGGAGCCTGGGCTGGCATCACCCAACCCGACCGAAAGGACTCCCATGCAGACCAAGCGCAACATCGCAGCCCGCGCCGCCCACTGGAGCGCGGCTCACCGCAAGATCGCGATCTTCGGCTGGATCGCCTTCGTCGTCGTCTCCGTCGTCCTCGGCGGCGCGATCGGCACCAAGCAGCTGACCGACGCCGAAGCCGGCGCCGGCGAATCCGGCCGTGCCGAGCTGGCGCTGGAAAAGGCCGGCCTGACCCCCAACGACGAGATGGTCATGGTCCAGAGCGACGAGCTGGTCGCCGGCGATCCCGCCTTCGACCGAGCCGTCGACGAAGCGACGGCGAAGCTGGCGGCGCTGCCGTCGGTGGCGCATCTCGGCTCGCCGGCCGACGGAGGCGGCCAGGTCTCCGCCGACGGCCACACCGCCCTGGTCGAATTCCAGATCCCCGGCGACGACGACCAGGCCGAAGAACGGGTCGACGCCAGCCTCGCCGCGACCGCGGCGGTGCAGAAGGCCAACCCCGGCGTCCGGGTCGAGCAGTTCGGCGGCGCCAGCGCCGGCAAGGCGCTGGAAGAGGTCTTCGCCGAAGACCTGCACAAGGCCGAGACGACCTCGCTGCCGATCACCCTGATCATCCTCCTGCTCGCCTTCGGCGCCCTGGTGGCGGCACTGGTGCCGCTGCTGGTCGGCTTCTCGGCTGTGCTCGCCACCGTCAGCCTGCTGGCGCTGCCGAGCCAGCTGGTGCCGATGGATTCGAACGTCGCCTCGGTGGTCGTCCTCGTCGGCCTCGCGGTCGGCGTCGACTACTCGCTCTTCTACATGCGCCGCGAGCGCGAGGAGCGACGCGCCGGGCGCTCGGCGACGGCGGCGCTGGAGGCCGCGGCGGCGACCTCGGGGCGGGCGGTGCTGGTCTCCGGCCTGACCGTGATCGCGGCGATGGCCGGAATGCTGTTCAGCGGCAGCCCGACCTTCACCTCGTTCGCGGTCGGGACGATGACCGTGGTCGCGGTCGCGATGTTCGCCTCGATCTCGGTCCTGCCGGCGGTGCTCTCGAAGCTCGGCGACAGGGTCGACCGGGGACGGGTGCCTTTCCTCGCCCGTCTGCGCCGCCGCCGCGCCGGGCGCTCCGCCTGGGCCGCCGTGGTCGAGCGGGTGATGCGCCGGCCGGCGCTCTCGCTCGCCCTCTCGGCCGGCTTCCTGGTCGCGCTGGCGATCCCGGCCCTCTCGATGCAGACCAAGGTCAGCGGCGCCGAGGACCTGCCGCGGGACATCCCCGTGGTCCAGACCTACGACCGCATCACCGCCGCCTTCCCGGGCGAAGCGGCCGGTGCGACCGTCGTCGTCGAGGCGGACGACGTCTCCTCGGGACCGGTGGCCGCGTCGATCGACGACCTCGTCCAGCGGGCCGAAGCCGACCCGCGGGTGAGTGGCACGGTCGAGGTCGAAACCAGCCGTGACGGCACCGTCGCCGCGGTCCAGATCCCGACCGTCGGCAACGGCAGCGACGCGACCGCGACGGCGGCGATGGAACAGGTCCGCGAGCAGCTGGTGCCGGCGGCCTTCGCCGCAAGCGCCGCCGAGGTCAACGTCGGTGGCGAGGCGGCCGAATCGAAGGACTTCGGCGACCTGCTGGCGGAGCGCCTGCCGCTGGTCTTCGGCTTCGTCCTCGGCCTCGCCTTCCTGCTGATGCTGGTCACCTTCCGCTCGATCGTCGTCCCGATCAAGGCGATCCTGCTCAACCTGCTCTCGGTGGGGGCGGCCTACGGAGTGCTCGTCCTGGTTTTCCAGGAGGGGCTGGGGGAGTCGCTGCTCGGCTTCCACTCCAACGGCGGCGTCAGCTCCTGGCTGCCGATGTTCCTCTTCGTCATCCTCTTCGGCCTCTCGATGGACTACCACGTGCTGATCCTCAGCCGGGTCCGCGAGTACGTCGACCGAGGGATGCGGACGGACGAGGCGGTCCGGCGCGGGATCACCGCCACGGCGGGCACGGTGACCAGCGCCGCGATCGTGATGGTGGCGGTCTTCTCCGTCTTCGCCACCCTCAGCATCCTCGACATGAAGGAGATGGGCGTCGGCCTCGCCGTCGCGGTCCTGATCGACGCCACGATCGTCCGCGCGGTGATGCTGCCAGCGGCGATGAAGCTGCTCGGCGAGCGCAACTGGTACCTGCCGAAGTTCCTCGGCTGGCTGCCGCGCGTCCGCGAGCCCGAGCCGGAGGCCATCTAGCCTCATCCACAGCGGTGTGCCTTATCCCCCCGATAGCGGGGAAAAGGCACACCGCTGTCATTTCTCCCCAAGGGAACATCTGTTCGCTTGGCTAGAATCGACGTGAGTGGCTGCCTCTGAGCGAATCGTCATCAGCGGCGCCCGGGAGCACAACCTCAAGGATGTCGACCTCGAGCTGCCCCGGGACGCGCTGATCGTCATCACCGGCCTCTCCGGTTCCGGCAAGTCGAGCCTTGCCTTCGACACGATCTACGCCGAGGGGCAGCGGCGCTACGTGGAGTCGCTGTCGGCCTACGCGCGGCAGTTCCTCGGGCTGATGGAGAAGCCCGACGTCGACTCGATCGAGGGCCTGTCGCCGGCGATCTCGATCGACCAGAAGACGACCTCGCGCAACCCGCGCTCGACGGTCGGCACCGTGACCGAGATCTACGACTACCTGCGGCTGCTCTGGGCGCGGATCGGCACCCCGCACTGCCCCGAGTGCGGCGAGGAGATCACCGGCCAGACCCAGGAGCAGATCGTCGACCGGTTGATGACCCTGGCGGAAGGGACCAAATTCATGGTCATGGCGCCGGTCGTCCGCGGCCGCAAAGGCGAGTACGGGAAATTGCTCGACCAGATGCGGCTCGAGGGCTACTCGCGGGCCAAGATCGACGGCGAGCTGGTGCGCCTCGACGAGAAGATCGAGCTCGACAAGAAGTACAAACACGACATCTCGGTCGTCGTCGACCGGTTGGTGATGAAGACGGACCTGCGCCGCCGGCTCTCGGAGTCGGTCGAAGCGGCGGCGGGCCTCGCGGCCGGCCTGGTCGAAGTCGAGATCGTCGAGGGCAAGGGCGCGGCCGGCAGCAAGGGCGCCGAGCACCCGGGCGGGACGATGCTCTTCTCCGAGCAGTTCGCCTGCCTCAACTGCGGCACCTCGATCCCCGAGCTGGAGCCGCGGATCTTCTCCTTCAACTCGCCCCACGGCGCCTGCGACCGCTGTCACGGGCTCGGCTTCCAGCGGGTGATCGACCCCGAGCTGGTCGTCCCCGACCCGACCCTCTCGCTCGCCGAGGGCGCGCTGCAGCCCTGGAACCGTGGGATCAGCGCCTACTGGAAGCGGCTGATCGCCTCGGTCGCCGAGGAGTACGGCGTCGACGTCGACAAGCCCTGGGCGCAGCTGTCCAAAGACGAGAAGGAGATCTTCCTCTACGGCACCGGCGACGAGCGCCACCAGGTCAGCTACACCAACCGCTTCGGTCGACGCCGCTCCTACAAGGTCCGCTTCGAGGGGATCGTCAACAACCTGCAGCGGCGCTACGAAGAGACCGACTCGGAGTCCAACCGCGAGCGGATCGAGGGCTACATGGCCGAGCAGCCCTGCCCGGCCTGCCACGGCGCCCGCCTGCGCCCGGAGAGCCTGGCGGTCAAGGTCGGCGGGCTCAGCATCGCCGAGTACAGCGACCTCTCCGCCCACGCCGCCGCCGCCTGGATCCGCGAGCTGGAGATGACCGAGACCGAGCGGGCGATCGCGCGGCTGATCGTGCGCGAGATCACCGAGCGGCTCTCCTTCCTCGAGAACGTCGGCATCGGCTACCTCTCGCTGGCCCGCTCGGCCCGCACCCTCTCCGGCGGCGAGGCGCAGCGGATCCGGCTCGCGACCCAGATCGGCTCGCACCTGGTCGGGGTGATGTACGTGCTCGACGAGCCCTCGATCGGCCTCCACCAGCGCGACAACGAGAAGCTGATCGCGACCCTCGACCGCCTCCGCGACCTCGGCAACACGGTGATCGTCGTCGAGCACGACGAGGGGACGATGCTCGCCGCCGACCACCTCGTCGACCTCGGCCCCGGCGCCGGCGAGCACGGCGGCCACGTGATCGCGGCCGGGACCCCGAAGCAGGTGGCGAAGGACCCGAGCTCGCTGACCGGCCAGTACCTGTCCGGCAAGAAAAAGATCGAGGTGCCCGAGGAGCGGCGCAAGCCGGCCGGGGAGCTGGTCGTCCGCGGAGCCCGCGAACACAACCTCAAGGGCGTCGACGTGACCTTCCCGCTCGGGGTCTTCTGCTGCGTCACCGGCGTCTCCGGCTCGGGCAAGTCGACCCTGGTCAACGAGACCCTGCACCACGCGGTCGCCAACCGCCTGCACCAGGCGAAGCTGCGGCCCGGCGCCCACGACGGCATCGACGGGCTCGACCAGATCGACAAGATCATCAACATCGACCAGTCGCCGATCGGCCGCACCCCGCGCTCCAATCCGGCGACCTACACCGGCGTCTTCGACCACATCCGCCAGCTCTTCACCCAGACCCAGGAGGCGCGGGCGCGCGGTTACAAGCCCGGCCGCTTCAGCTTCAACGTCAAGGGCGGGCGCTGCGAGGTCTGCAAGGGCGACGGCCAGATCAAGATCGAGATGCACTTCCTGCCCGACGTCTACGTCCCCTGCGAGCAGTGCCACGGCAAGCGCTACAACCGCGAGACGCTGGAGGTCCGCTTCAAAGGCAAGAACATCGCCGACGTGCTGGAGATGTCGGTCGAAGAGGGGGTCGAGTTCTTCGAGAACGTGCCGAAGATCGCCCGCCGCCTGCGCACCCTGAACGACGTCGGCCTCGGCTACATCCGCCTCGGCCAGCCGGCGACGACGCTCTCCGGCGGCGAGGCCCAGCGGGTCAAGCTCGCCACCGAGCTCTCCAAAGTCGCCACCGGCGAAACCCTCTACATCCTTGACGAGCCAACCACCGGCCTGCACTTCGCCGACGTCCAGCGCCTGCTCGACGTGCTCGGCCGCCTCGTCGACGCCGGCAACACCGTGGTCGTCATCGAGCACAACCTCGACGTGATCAAGACCGCCGACCGGCTGGTCGACCTCGGCCCCGAGGGCGGCGAAGGCGGCGGCGAGATCGTCGCCACCGGCACCCCCGAGGAGGTCGCCGGGGTGGCGAACTCCTACACCGGCCGCTTCCTCGCCGAGCTGGTCGAGCCGGTGAAGCCGAAACGGCGCAGCGCCAAGCGCGAGTTGTCCGCTGTGGCCTAAGAGAACCGGTTCCGCTGCGAATTCCCTGGTTATGCGCATGAAAGCCCCTCGGGCGGGGTATTGACGCTCGCGGGAGCAGGGGAACAGAACAGGAGGAACCGATGTCAGCACTGAGCTCGCGGGTTTCGTTCGCAGTAGCAGCCCTGGTCGCCATTGCCCTTGTCGCCGTCGGCTGCGGCAGCAGCGACGACACGACCGGTGGTGGCGGGGGAGGTGGCGGCTCGACGATCGCCCTCCTGCTCCCGGAAAACGAAACCCCCCGTTACGAAACCAACGACCGGCCCGATTTCGAAAACTCGGTCTCCGAACAGTGTCCCGACTGCGACGTCATCTACTTCAACGCCGGGGGCGATGCTGAAAAGCAGCAGTCCCAGGGCGAAGCCGCGCTGACCAAAGGCGCCGACGTCCTCGTCCTCGACCCGATGGACTCCAAATCGGCGGCCGCGATCGCCGAACGGGCGAACGCCCAGGACGTTCCGGTGGTCAGCTACGACCGCCTGATCGAAAACAGCGAAGTCGACGCCTACGTCTCCTTCGACAACGAACGGGTCGGCGAACTGCAGGCCGAAACGCTGGCGAAGAAACTGAAGGAAGACGGGCACCCGAGCGGGCCGATCATCAAGATCAACGGCGACCCCGCCGACCCCAACGCGGCGCTCTTCAAGAAGGGCTCGAACAAGGGCTTCGAAGAAGCCGGGGTGAAGGTCGCCAAGGAATACGACACCCCCGGCTGGACCGCGGAAAACGCCCAGCGTGAGGCGCAGCAGGCGATCACCTCGCTCGGCAACGACGGCTTCTGGGGCGTCTACGCCGCCAACGACGACACCGGCGGCGGCGCGATCGCGGCGCTCAAAGGCGCCGGGATCAACCCCGAAGAACGTCCCGTCACCGGCCAGGACTCGACCGTCGCCGGCCTGCAGAGGATCCTCGCCGGCCAGCAGTTCATGACGATCTACAAGGCGATCCCGCCGCAGGCCGCGATCGCCGCCGAATTCGCGATCGCCCTCGGCGCCGACGAAGAACTGCCGCAGGACAAAGTCACCGAAGAAGTCAACAACGGCAAGACCGACGTCCCCTCGGCGATTCTCGAACCGGTCGCGGTGACCAAGGACAACATCAAGGACACCGTGATCAAAGACGGGTTCGTCGAAGCCTCCGAACTCTGCACCGGCCCCTACGCGGCCGCCTGCAAAGAAGCGGGAATCTCAGGTTGAGATGGCCGCGGACGGCACTCCACTCCTCGCGCTGGAGGGAGTAAGCAAGCGATTCGGCCCGGTCCAGGCTCTGGACCGGGTCGACTTCGCCGTCCACGCCGGCGAGGTGGTCGGCCTGGTCGGCGACAACGGCGCCGGCAAGTCGACCCTGGTCAAGGCAATCGCCGGGATCTACAGCCCCGACGCGGGATCGATCCGCTTCGAGGGCGAGGAAGTGCGGATCAAAGGGCCGCAGGACGCGACCGAACTGGGGATCGCGACCGTCTACCAGGACCTCGCGCTCTGCGACAACCTCGACGTCGTCGCCAACCTTTTCCTCGGCCGCGAGCAGGTAGCGCCGGGCCCCGGCCAGGTCTCGCGCCAGCTCGACGAGGTGAAGATGGAGCACGAGACCGCCGACCTGCTCTCCAACCTGGCGGTGACGATCCCCAGCCTGCGCAGCGAGGTCGGGACCCTCTCCGGCGGGCAGCGCCAGCAGGTCGCGGTCGCCCGCTCGCTGCTCGGCGAGCCCAAGGTCGTGCTGCTCGACGAGCCGACCGCGGCGCTCGGCGTGCCGCAGACCAAGCAGGTGCTGGGGCTGATCCGGCGCCTGCGCGAGCGCAACCTCGGCGTCGTCGTCATCAGCCACAACCTGGCCGACGTCTTCCAGGTCGCCGACCGGGTCTTCGTCCTCCGCCTCGGCCGCGCCGCCGGCGAGT
The DNA here is from genome assembly GCA_036280195.1 of Solirubrobacterales bacterium. Taxonomy (GTDB): domain Bacteria; phylum Actinomycetota; class Thermoleophilia; order Solirubrobacterales; family 70-9; genus VAYN01. The sequence goes on from DASURF010000048.1 coordinate 14,244, forward strand.
TCCGGGCCGAAGAGACCACCGAGGAGCACGTGATCGGCGCGATCACCGGCGTCGGCGAGGGCGGCGAGAGGAACAACCAGCAGGCGGGAGAGGGGGAGGAGGCATGAGCGCCACCGGAGCGGCGACCGCCGAGGGGGCGACCGAGCACCGCCCGACGGCCGGGGAGACCCTGCGCCGCATCGTCCAGGGCGATCTCTCCGCGGTTCGCGTCGTCCTCGGCCTGGTCGTGATCGCGGTCATCTTCCAGGTCCAGGAACCCCGCTTCCTCTCGGCCGAGAACCTGACCAACCTGATGCTGCAGATCACGACGATCGGCCTGATCTCGGTCGGCGTCGTCTACGTCCTGCTGCTCGGCGAGATCGACCTCTCCGTCGGCGCGGTCAGCGGCCTCTCCGCCGCGGTGATGGCCGTGCTGAGCGTCAAGCACGGCTGGAACCCCTACCTGGCGATCGCCGCCGCGGTCGTGGTCGGCGCCGCGATCGGCTGCCTGCAGGGGTCGCTCTTCAGCCGCTTTGCCGTGCCCTCCTTCGTCGTCACCCTGGCCGGCTTGCTGGCCTGGGAAGGGGCGCTCCTGCAGGTGCTGGGTCAGACGGGCTCGCTCAACATCACCGACCCCAAGATCACCGGCCTGGCCAACATCTTCTACTCGGACACGGTCGGCTGGATCTTCGCGGCGGTGATCATCGCCGCCTTCGGCGCCGTGGTGGCGGTCGGCTACCGGCGCCGCGTCGCCGCCGGCCTCGAGGACACCAACCCGCTGCCGGTGATCGTCCGCTTCGTCTTCTTCGCCGCGATCGTGCTCGCCGCCGTCGCGATCCTCAACTCCGACCGCGGCGTGCCGCTGGCGGTGATGATCCTGCTCGCCTTCGTGGTCGGCATGGAGTACGTCGCCAAGCGGACCACCTTCGGCCGCCACGTCTTCGCGGTCGGCGGCAACGCCGAGGCGGCGCGGCGCGCCGGCATCCACGTCAACCGGGTCCGGATCGCGGTCTTCACGATCGCCGGCTCGATGGCCGCGATCGGCGGCGTGATGGCCGCCTCGCGCCTCTTCGCGGTCAACCAGAACTCCGGCGGCAACGAACTCCTGCTGCTGGCGATCGCCGGGCCGGTGATCGCCGGCACCAGCCTCTTCGGTGGGCGCGGTTCGGTCTGGACCGCCCTGCTCGGCGCCCTGGTGATCGGCTCGATCTCCAACGGGATGGACCTGCTCTCGCTCTCCTCCGCGGTCAAACTGATGGTCACCGGCGGCGTCCTCCTGCTCGCCGTCCTGGTCGACGCGGTCGCGCGCCAGCAGCGGCAGACCTCGGGGCGGGTCTAACGGGAGACCAGCAGCGAAGCGCCGATCGCGCCGCCGAGGTCGCCGAGCGAGGCGACGCGGACCGCGGGCGGGCGCTCGTCGAGGAAGAGGTGCTTGTGCATCTCCGCCAGCAGCGGGTCCATCAGCCGTTCGCCGAAGCGGATTCCGAGGCCGCCGCCGATGATCACCGCTTCGGGGTCGAGCAGGTTGACCGCCGAGGCGATCCCGGTCCCCAGCGCCTCGATCGCGCGCTCGATCAGCTTCTTGGTCATGTGGTCGCCGTGGTCGAGCGCCCGCTCCCAGATGCCGCTGGTCAGGCGCGTTTTGCCGTGCTTCTCCATCAGGTGGAAGAGGTCGGTCTTGTGGCCCTCTTCGTGCTGACGCCGCGCCTCGGCTTCCATCGCCGAGCGGCCGGCGTAGGCCTCGAGGCAGCCCTTGCGCCCGCAGGGGCACTTGGCGCCGCCGCGCTTGACGACCACGTGGCCGATCTCGCCGGCCGCGCCGCGGCCGAGCCAGGGCCTGCCGTCGAGGACGAGGCCGCCGCCGACGCCGGTGCCCCAGAAGACCCCGATCAGGCTCTGGAACTGCTGGCCGGCGCCGAGGTGGAACTCGGCTTCGGTCGCGACCTGGACGTCGTTGCCGACCTTGACCCCCGTCCCCAGCTCCTTGCCGAGGACTTCGGCCAGGGGAAAGCTGCCCTCCCAGCCGGGAAGGTTCCTGGCCGAGGAGACGACGCCGGTCCTCTCGTCGGCGTCGCCGGGCGAGCCGACCCCGACTCCGACCAGGTCCGCCGGCTGGACCCCGGCTTCCTCCGCCGCCTCGCGCAGCGCCGCGGCCATCGCCGCCGCCACGTCCTCCGGCCCGCCGCTGGTCGGCGTCGGCTGCCGCGCCTGCCCCGAGACGTCGCCGCGCGCATCGACGATCGCCGCCTGGATCTTCGTGCCGCCGAGGTCGATGCCGCCGCGCAGGTCAGCCACGCGCGCAGTCTAAGCCCGGCGTTCGTCCTTTTCACCGATATGTCGGTAAAAGGACGAACGCCGTTGGCATAACGTGCCGGTATGGCAACGAAAGGCTGGCGACTCTGGTGGCAGAAGCGGCGTTGGTATGAGCGCAATCACCGGCTCCTGCGGCGCTGGCGGATCGACCGCCACGCTGCGCGCGGCGGCTTCTTCATCCGCCACCCGGTCGAGGGGGAAGTGCTGGAGGCGCTCGACGAGGGGCGGCTGACGATCGGCGAGGGGACCCTGCTCGAGCCGGGCTGCTGGCTGACGCTCGCGCCTGATGCCCGGATCGAGATCGGCGCCGGCTGCTTCCTCAACCGCAACGTGATGATCGCCGCCCAGGAGCGGGTGACGATCGGCGACCACACGATGTTCGCCAACGGCTGCTTCGTCGGCGACGCCGAGCACCGCTACGACGACCCGACCAAGCCGATCACCTGGCAGGGCTTCACCACGAAGGGCCCGGTCTCGATCGGCGCCAACTGCTGGTTCGGGGTCAACTGCGCGGTGACCAGCGGCGTCAGCGTCGGCGACCGTTGCGTCGTCGGCGCCAACTCGATCGTCAACCGCGACGTCGAGGACGGCACGATCGCAGCCGGAGCGCCGGCGAAGCCGATCCGCAAGATCGACTTCGCCGCGCCCGGGGGGTGACCGGGGACCAGTCCCGGTAGGTGGCCTCTACGAGAGGGGCTGAAGCGCGGATCACCAAAATCGAATTTCGCTGGTTACGAATCTTTTTGGAAACGGATGTGTCAAGAACCGCGCGAACCGTGCCTATACTTTCCGTAGTTGGCCGTGACCCGACCTGGGCATGGACCTATGAACCCAGAGCTCCTCGTGGATAGCCCTCGCTCCCTCGTGGCCGTGCTGCGCACCAAGGCCGAGCTTCGCGCTGCCGTCAGGGCGGCCAAGCGCGCCGGCGAGACGGTCGGCCTGGTGCCGACGATGGGCTACCTGCACGACGGGCACCTCTCGCTGATCCGCGCCGCCCGCGCCGAATGCGACCTGGTGGTGATGAGCCTCTTCGTCAACCCGACCCAGTTCGGCCCCGGCGAGGACCTCGACCGCTACCCGCGCGACGAGGAGCGCGACCTTCGCCTCGCCGCCGAGGCCGGCGCCGACATTGTCTTCGCGCCGGCCGTCGAGGAGATCTACGCCGCCGACGCCTCCACGGCGGTCGAGGTCGCCGGCCCGCTGACCGGCGTGCTCGACGGCGACCCGGAGCGCCGTGGCCGCGAGCACTTCCGCGGCGTCACCACCGTCGTCGCCAAGCTCTTCAACGTCGTCGATCCCGACGTCGCCTACTTCGGCCAGAAGGACGCCCAGCAGGCGGTCGTCATCCGCCGCATGGTCCGCGACCTCGACTTCCCGGTCCGGATACAGGTGATGCCGACCGTGCGCGAGGCCGACGGGCTGGCGATGAGCAGCCGCAACGCCTACCTGGAGCCGGCCGACCGCGAGCGCGCCATCGCGCTCTCCCGCGCCCTCGCCGCCGCCGAGCGCGGCGCTCGCGAGGGCTCGCTGGCCGCCGGCCTCGACGCCGCCCGCGCCGAGCTGGCCGCCGCCGCGATCGAGCCCGAGTACCTCGAGGCCCGCGACGCGGAGACGCTGGAGCCGGTCGACGAGCTGGGCGCCCGCCCGGTCCTCGTCGCCGTCGCCGCCCGCGTCGGCGCCGCCCGCCTGATCGACAACGTCCTGATCCAACCCGTTGGTTCCGACCAACCGGACACCTAGCCCGAAAGGGGAGACAAGTGCAGAGGCAGATGCTGAAGTCGAAGATCCACCGGGCAACGGTGACCGACTGCGACGTCGACTACATCGGCAGCATCACGATCGACACCGAGCTGATGGCCGGCGCCGACATGATCACCAACGAGCAGGTCTACGTCTGGGACGTCGACAACGGCGCCCGCTTCGTCACCTACGTGATCGACGGCGAGCCCGGCTCGGGGACG
>DASURF010000049.1:0-84828 GCA_036280195.1 Solirubrobacterales bacterium
AGCGCGAAGGCCGGCGTCCACTCGCCGCTGGCGCACTTCGGCAGCCAGCGCTGTTTCTGCTCCTCGGAGCCGAACAGCTGGATCGGCAGCGTCCCCAGCTCCTGGACCATCAGCATCAGCGCCGAGGAGGCGCAGGCCTTGGCGATCTCCTCGACCGCCATCTGCAGGACCAGGGTGCCGGTACCCGTCCCCCCGTACTCGGCGGCGAAGGGGAGGCCGAGGATGTCGTGCGAGGCCAGCAGCTCCCGCACGTCCCAGGCGTATTCGCTCTTGCGGTCGATCTCACCGGCCCGCGGCGCGATCTTGTCCTGAGCCAGTCGGCGGACCATGTCGCGCAGGTCGAGCGCCTCCTGGGAGATCTCGTAGGCGGGGGGCACAGTCTCGACGCTCATTTGTTCCTTTCGTAATCCTCGTTTCCACCATTTTCCCCGCCCTAGGGAGGAAAAGGGTGGAAACGATGTCCGGTTAGAAGACGGGGGACTCGGTGTAGGTCCCGAAGACCTCTTGCATCGCCGCGATCATCTCGCCCTCGGTGGCCTGCGTGCGGGCCGCCTCGATGATCGGTGGCATCAGGTTGTCGCCGCCGGCGGCGGCGCGCTTCAGCTCGGCCAGGGCGGACTCGACCGCGGCGCCGTCCCGGGCGGCCTTGGTCGCCGCCAGGCGATCGACCTGCTTGCGTTCCAGCGCCGGGTCGATCTTCAGGATCGGCATCTGCTCTTCGTTCTCCTGGGTGAAGTCGTTGACGCCGACGACGATCCGCCGCCGTTCGTTCAGCTCCTGCTGGTAGCGGAAGGAGGCGTCGGCGATCTCGCGCTGGGGGAAGTTGCGGCGGATCGCCTCGACCATCCCCCCCAGCTCGTCGATCCGGGCGAAGTAGCCGTAGGCGGCCTCCTCCATCTCATCGGTCAGCTTCTCGACGAAGTAGGAGCCGCCGAGCGGGTCGGCGGTGTTGGCGACGCCGGTCTCGGTGGCGATGATCTGCTGCGTGCGCAGCGCCACCCGCACCGCCTCCTCGGTCGGCAGCGCCAGCGCCTCGTCGAAGGAGTTGGTGTGCAGCGACTGGGTGCCGCCCATCACCGCCGCCAGCGCCTCCAGCGCGGTGCGGACGATGTTGTTGAGCGGCTGCTGGGCGGTGAGGCTGACCCCGGCGGTCTGGGTGTGGAAGCGCAGTCGCATCGACTCCTCCCGCGTCGCCCCGTAGGTCTCCTTCATCTCCCGCGCCCAGATCCGGCGCGCCGCCCGGTACTTGGCGATCTCCTCGAAGAAGTCGATGTGGGAGTTGAAGAAGAAGGAGAGCCGCGGGGCGAAGTCGTCGACGTCGAGGCCGCGCTCGATCGCCCGCTCGACGTAGGTGAAGCCGTCCTTGAGGGTGAAGGCGAGCTCCTGCTGGGCGGTCGAGCCGGCCTCGCGGATGTGGTACCCGGAGATCGAGACCGGGTGCCAGCGCGGCATGTTCTCGGTGCACCACTCGATCATGTCGGTGACCAGCCGCATCGCCGGCTCGATCGGGAAGCACCACTCTTTCTGGGCGATGTACTCCTTGAGGATGTCGGTCTGGATCGTGCCGCCGAGCTTCTCGGCCGGGACCCCCTGCTTCTCGCCGACCAGGACGTAGAAGGCGAGCAGGATCGCGGCCGGGGCGTTGATCGTCATCGAGGTGGTGACGCCGCCGAGCGGGATCCCCTCGAACAGCCGCTCCATGTCGGCCAGGGTGTCGACGGCGACCCCCTCGCGGCCGACCTCGCCGAGGCTGCGGGCGTGGTCGGAGTCGTAGCCCATCAGGGTCGGCATGTCGAAGGCGGTCGAGAGCCCGGTCTGGCCGTGGTCGAGCAGGTAGTGGAAGCGCTCGTTGGTCTCCTCGACGGTGCCGAAGCCCGCGAACTGGCGCATCGTCCACAGCCGTCCCCGGTACATCGAGGGGTACGGGCCGCGGGTGAAGGGATAGGAGCCGGGCTCGCCGATCGCCTCGGCCGCGTCGGGGCCGAGGTCCTCCTCGGTGTAGAGCGGCTTGATCTCCTGGCCGGAGATGGTCGAGAACTCGGCGTCCCGTTCGAGCCGCTTGTCGTCGGAGATCTGGCTCACGGGCCTGAAGTCTGACAGGGCCTCAACCGGCCGCCACGGCGCGCAGCTTCGGCGCCCAGACCTCGTCGAGGAAGGCAGCCAGCTCGTCGTTCAGTCGCTCCGGGTTGAGGCGCCACTCGAGGATCGAGTTCGCTTCCACCAGCTGCGAGTTGGGTAGCTCTTCGAGCAACATCCCGGAGTCGCTGAAGGGGTGCAGCGGGTCACGCGGGTGGCCGACGATCAGCGTCTGGTGGTCGATCTTCACCCGCTCCTCGCGGTGCGGCGCGGTCTCGCCCAGCAGCAGCCCCTCCAGCACCGCCTGCGAGGGGCCCGGCCGCTGGCGGACCCAGTCGAGGCCGATGTCCAGCAGATAGTTGGTGCGGGGGATCAGCGAGGTGGCGAAGGAGACGCCCTCGAAGACCGGTCGGCCGACTTTCAGCCCCAGCAGCAGCGGCGCGAAGAGCGCCGTGACGGCGGCCAGCGCGTTGTCCAGGACCGGCATCTCGATGAACAGCGCCTGGGCGCGTTTCGGCTGCCGGACCGCGAGCTCGAGGGCGATGTTGGCGCCGAGCGAGGTGCCGCCGATCACCGCCTTGTCGATCTCCAGGTGGTCGAGCAGCGCCACCACCTGGCGGGAGAAGAGCGGCATCGAGTAGAGGCGCAGGTCCTCCGGCCGGTCTGAGCGCCCGTGGCCGAGCATGTCGACGGTGATCACCCGGTTGCCGCGCTCGGCCAGCTCCGGGCCCAGGCGGTCGAACATGCGGCGGTTCATCAGCAGGCCGTGGACGAGCACGACCGGCCGCTCCCCGTCGCCGTAGGCGTCGTAGGAGATGCGGTGCCCCTCGTAGCGGAACTCGCCCATGAAACGGATGGTACGTCCTGGCTGGGCGGCTAGCCAGCCGAGGGGCCGTCGAGCGCCGCCTCGGGCAGGTCCCGCAACTGTGGCATCGGCGAGGGGAGCAGCCACAGCACCCCGAGCAGGGCGCCGACCGCGGTCACCCACATCGTCGTCTGCAGCCCGATCGCCCCCGCCAGCAGGCCGCCGCCGAGGGCGCCGATCGGCCGCACGCCGTAGTTGACCAGCAGGAAGGCGCCCGAGACCCGCGCCCGCAGGGCGTCCGGGACCGCGGCGGCGTAGAGGGCGCCGAGCCCGACGTCGAGCAGCATCAGGCCGAGGCCGTTGAAGAGCTCGGCGACCGCGAGCATCGGCAGCGCCAGGCTCGGCGCCCCCGCCGCGGCCGGCACCAGGAGCAGGGGCGCCGGGGTGATCACGAAGCCGGCGATCAACGTCCGGCCCAGCCCGATCCGGCGGCTGAGGCGGCCGGTGAGCAGGATCCCGATCAACGAGCCGATGCCGCCGACCGCCATCACCAGCCCCAGCGCTCCCGGCGAAATGCCGAGGTTGCGGGTCGCGTAGAGGACGAACAGCCCGTAGAAGCCGAAGTTGAAGAGGTTGAGGGTCGCGGCGCCGAGGATCGACGCGCGAATCAGCGGCGTGCGGGCGAGGTAGCGGGCGCCCGCCGCCAGGCCGCCCTGCCCCGGGTCGCGATCCGGCTCGGCCTCGTCCCCCTTCGCCCTGCCGACGAAGAAGGCCGAGGCGAGGTAGGAACAGGCGTCGGCGACGAGCGCGAGGGGCGCGGTCAGCAGCTGGACGAGGAATCCTCCTAGAGCGCTGCCGCTGGTGATCGCGACGGCGCGGCTGCCGTTGAGGAGGGAGCTGGCGTCGACGTAGTCGTCCCGCTCGACCAGGGAGACGAAGACGACGTTGTAAGCGACGGCGAAGAGGACGCCGAGCGACCCGGCGGCGAAGGCGACGACGTAGAGCTGGCCGAGGGTCAGGACCCCGAAGAGCGCCGCCAGAGGGACCGTCAGCAGCAGCGCGGCGCGGCCGAGGTCGGCGGCTACCATCATCGCCCGGCGGCTGTCGCGGCGGTCCGCCCAGGCGCCGAGATGGATCGAGAAGAGCAGGTTCGGCGCCAGCCCCGCCGCGCTCAGCAGGCCGACCTGGGCGGGACCGGCGTCGAGCTCGAGCACCGCCAGCAGGGGGATCGCGAGCAGGGTGATCTCGTCGCCGAACAGCGAGATCGTCTGGCCGGTCCAGAAGTCCCGGAAGGAGCGGTTCGAGCGCAGCAGCGGCGGGGTCGGCGGCCGCCGCACCCTAGGCCCCGCGCTCCCGCTCCGCCAGGGGGAAAGCGAGGGCGATGACGCTGACCGGGCGCGAGCCCGCCACTGGAGGAGAGCGGTCTTCCAGCCGCTTCAGGTAGGGCTCGAGCAGGTCGCGGATCCGGGCCTCGACCTCGCGCATCTCCGCGACCGTCATCTCGACCTGGGCGTCGCCGAAGAGCGCCGCTTCGGCCCACTCCGGCGGTTCGCCGGGCTGTCGCTCCAGCCACTCGACCGCGCTCTCGAAATAGCGCTCGACGACGACCCGCGAGAGCATCTCCCCCGCCGCCCGGGTCTCCTCGCTCTCGCCGAAGACCGGCCACTCGGTGGAGATCGCGGTCGCCCGCCAGGGGCGCTCGCGCCCGCGGCCGCCGCCGGCCTCCTCGACCAGCCCGTACTTCGCCAGCTGCCGGAGGTGGAACGAGCAGCTGGCCGGGCTCTCGCCGATCTGCTCGGCCGCCTGGGTGGCGGTCAGCGGCCCGCCGCGCCGCAGCAGCCCGATCAGCTCGAGCCGGGTCGGGTGCGCCATTGCCCGCAGCGCCCGAGGGTCGGTGAGAGTGACGGTCCGCCGCTCGGCCACGTTCGAAAGATAGCTTTCGAAAGGGTTCTTTTCAAACGTCGTTTCCACCCTTTTGGCCCCTATAGGGAGGAAAAGGGTGGAAACGACGCTCAGGGAGGAGGCGTCATCAGGGCGACGGGTAGCGAGAGGCCGGCGCTGCGACGCAGGGTGGCGATGCGGCGCCCGGGCTGGACCGCGTCGCGGGGCTCGCTCGCACCCTCGCCGAGATGGGCGACGGTGGCGTCGAGGTCGGGGGCGACGAAGGCGAGGCCCCAGAAGAAGGCGGGCCGGTCTCCCCCGGCCCGCTCGGTCGCCTCGGCCGGCTCTTGGACGACCTCGAGGATCGGTGCGCCGAGCCGGAAGAAGGCCTGCCGCGGCGCCCCCGCCGGGGTCGGCTCCTCGCGGATCCGGCGCAGGTCGAGGCCGGCGGCCTCGAGCGCGGCGACGGTGCGGTCGAGGTCGGAGGAGATCGCGACCACGTGGTCGAGCCCGGCGACGCCGTTGGGGTGCACAGGCGCCGTGACCGGGGCCGAGTGCTCCGAACGGGTGGTCGGCAACCCGTCTAGCTCGGTCGACCCGACCCCGCGCAGCGACCAGCCGCTCAGCCCGCGCCTCCCCTCCGGCGCGAACCGGATCCGCACCTCGCCGACGACGCAGACGTCGCCGTCGACCGCGAACCCGCAGGCGCGCCAGGCGTCCGCCGCGTCCGCCACAAGCAGCTCGTCAAGCGTCACCGTCACCGCCCAACCGTATCCGTGGTTCCTTTGTCCGCCTATAGAGGACAAAGGAACCACGAGTTCGCCGAATCAGCGGGAGGTGACGGCGGTCTCGCGCTCCAGCGCCGGGACCACCTTCTCGGCGAAGCACTTGACGAGCTCGGGGTCGAACTGGGTGCCGGCGCCTTTCTGCAGCTCTTCGATCGCGCCCTCGCTGCTCATCGGCGCCCGGTAGGGGCGGCCTTCGGTCATCGCGTTGTAGGCGTCGCAGATGAGGATCACGCGGGAGCCGAGGGGGATGTCGCGGCCGGCGAGCTTGTCGGGGTAGCCCTCGCCGTCCCAGCGCTCGTGGGTCGAGCGGACGAGGTTCGCCACCGGCCCCAGGGCGGGAGCCGCGTCCAGCACCCGCGCGCCGATCTTCGGGTGCTTGCGCATCAGCGCCCACTCCTCGTCGCTCAGCGGACCGTCCTTGTGGAGGATCTCGTCGGGGATCGCGATCTTGCCGATGTCGTGCAGCTCGGCGGCGCGGACCAGGACGTCGATCTCCTCGGCGTCGAGGTTGAGCTGGCGGCCGAACACCGCGGCGAGGCGGCCGACGCCGTCGAGGTGGCGCTCCAGCCCCGGCTCGCGCTCGTGCAGGACACGCAGCAGGACCCCGCGGGTCTGGCTGCGGGCCGAGTCGGCGCGGCGGCCCTTTTTCGCGTACATCCGCCGGTCGGCGAGGCGCAGCGCATCGGTCGGCGAGACCACCTCGACCGGGATCAGGACCTTGCCCCAGGAGGCGCTGATCGAAAAGCCGGTGCCGCGGTCCGAGAGCGCCTCCTCCGCCGCCTCGCAGATCGCCCCGGCGGAACGGCCGCGGGTCGGGGCGAGGATGCAGAACTCGTCGCCGCCGAGCCGGTAGGCGGTGCCGACCGGCTCGACCGAGGCGGCGAGCTGCCCGCCCAGCCGGCGCAGCAGGTCGTCGCCGGCGGGGTGGCCGAAGGTGTCGTTGTAGGCCTTGAAGCCGTCGAGGTCGTACAGCGCCAGGACCGTCGGCTCAGGCGGGGTGGCGGCGGCGACCCGCTCGAGGTCGATCATCAGGGCGCGGCGGTTGGCGAGCCCGGTGAGGTCGTCGGTCAGCGCCTCCTCTTCGCTCGCCTCGAGCATGCCGGTGTTCTGGTTGAAGGTGATCAGCAGGCGGACCAGCACCGCGACCAGGCAGGCGGCGGAGAGGGCGACGGCGGTGGGGTCGACGACGAGGAAGCTGGCCGCGACCAGCAGGGATATGCCGACAGCCGCCATCGCCAGCGGCACGGCGATGCGGCGGCGGCTCGGGGCGGTGACGGTCGCCTCCGCCTCGGTCGCGGGCAGCCAGGAGGCGAGGGCGAGCAGGAGGAAGGCGAGCGGCCAGCCGACGCTGGCCGCGTTCAAGGCCGTGGTCGACTGCCCGGCGGCCGAGAGATAGACGACGTCGCAGGCGCCGAAGAGCAACAAGGCGACGGCGATCAGCAGCCAGGTTCCGCCAGCTCGCCACCTGGAGAGGACGAAGGCGCCGCTCAGCAGGCCCAGCAGGACCAGGTCCATGCACGGGTAGGCGAGGCTGACGGCGACGCCGAGCGGACTGCCGCCGAGCGCTTCCAGGACCGAGGGGAAGATCAGCGCCGCGGCGACCGCGGCGACGGCCAGCGCGCCGATCAGCGCGTCGACCCAGGCGAGCGGGTCGAGCTGGGCGACCCGGGCCCGCAGCAGCAGGACCAGGGCGACGAAGCTGGCCGGGTAGAAGGCGAGGAAGAGCACGTCGGCGGGCGAGGGGAACGGCGCCGGTTCGGCGTAGTAGAGGACGACCGAGTAGTAGGTCTGCCCCAGCGCCCAGAGCAGCAGGCCGGTCCCGAGCGCCAGCCAGGCCCGCCGCTCCGCCGGCATCCGCAGGGCGCGCCAGAGGACGATCGCCGCGGCGCCGAGGACGACCGCGTCGTAGACCCAGCGCCCGACAGCATCCTGCAGCCCTTCGCCGGGCAGTTCGCCGACTACGACGACGGCGTAGAAGGCGAGCAGCGCCGCCAGCAGCCCGAGCGCGGCGAACGCGACCGCCCGCGAGCGGTCAGATCTACTAGACGATTTGTCCACCCGAGGTACATCGGTCGTTTTTTCCAATGACTTGAGCCGTACTATGCGCCGCCGTGCCGTTCCTCTTCTTCGCCGCAATCGCCCTGATCGGGGCCGCGATCCACGCCCACCGCGACCGGCAACCGCACAGCACCGCGCGCACGCTGGAAATCTTCCTGATCTGGTGGATGGTGGTCGCGGTCGGGGTCGCCGCCGTCTTCGGCTCGATGTTCCACTTCTTCGACGGCCCGGATACGGCGCGCGAAATCGGCTACACCAACGGCGACGGCGGCTTCCAGACCGAGGTCGGCTTCGCCGACCTGGCGATCGGCGTGCTCGGCATCCTCTGCGCCCGCTACCGCGACGGCTTCCTCCTCGCCGTCGTGATCGCGGTCTCGATCTGCTACCTCGGCGACGCCTACGGCCACCTGCACCAGGCGGCGATCCACGACAACCACGACCCCGACAACACGGGGCTGGTGCTGTGGGCCGACTTCGTCGCCCCGCTGGTCGCGATCGGCCTCTACGCCGCTAGCCGGCGGAGCGCGGTCGCGCGAACTCGTCCTTCCGCTTGATCAGCAGCCACTGCGGCTTCTCTCCCCCGCGGGTCCGCTGCAGGGCGAAGCCGCCCTGCAGCTTCTCGCCGTGGAGGACGAAGACGGCGTGGCCGCGCTCCAGCGCCTCGGGCCAGGGGACGCGCCCGCCCTGCTCGTAGCTGCCGCGGTCCCAGATCTCCACCCTGCCGCCGTCGATCTCGCCCTCGAAGCTGCCGTACTCGAGCGAGTGGTCCTCGACCTCGATCGCCAGCCGCTTGTCGGCCGGGTCCATCGACGGTTCCTTCGGCACCGCCCAGGAACGCAGGACGCCGTCGACCTCCAGCCGCAGGTCGAAGTGGTGCGCGGTCGCCCAGTGCTCCTGGACGACGAAGGCGCCGGCGCTGACGCCGCGGACCGCGAACTGCTCGTGGCCCTCGACCTTCGCCGGCTCGACCTCGACCGCCTCGACCCGGGCCGCCGGCGGTCCCTCCTCGAGGAACGAGATCAGCTCGTCGACCGCGGTCGCCGGCCCCTCGGCGTGGACCCGGACGCTGCCGTCGTCGGCGTTGCGAACCCAGCCCAGCACGCCCAGCTCCCCCGCCCGAGAAACGGTCGCGTCGCAGAAGAAGACGCCCTGCACCTTGCCGCGCACAGCGGCGCGTATTCCCTTCTTTTCCTCGCTCACAGCGGAAAGGATCGCACTCGTCCCTGGCGCGGTTTATCCCCCGGGCGTTACAGGTAGGTGTGGGTACGTTGACCAAACTTCGGAAGGCCAGGGGATGAAGGTCCTGATCGCAACCGACACCGTCGGCGACGTCTTCGCTTACACGGTCGAGCTGGCGGCCGCGCTCGAGGCCGAGGGCGTCGAGGTCGTCGTCGCGACGATGGGGCCGCGGCTGCGGCGCGAGCAGCGCGCCCTGCTGCCCGGCCGCGTGCACGAAAGCGGCTACCGGCTGGAGTGGATGGAGGGCTCCTGGGTCGACGTCGCCGCTGCCGGCCGCTGGTTGCAGATCCTCGAGGAGGAAGAGCGGCCGGATGTCGTCCACCTCTGCTCCTACGCCCACGGCGCCCTGCCCCTGGCGGCGCCGAAGGTCGCGGTCGCCCACTCCTCGGTCCTCTCCTGGTGGCGAGCGGTGCACGGCTCCGACGCACCGTCGCAATGGGGCCACTACCGCGAACAGATGGCGGCGGGGCTGGACGGTGCCGACGCCGTCGTCGCGCCGACGCGGGCGATGCTGGAGGAGCTCGAACGCGACCACCGGCTGCGGCCCGGGAGCGCCCACGTGATCCACCACGGCGCGGCCGAGCCGGCGACCGCCTCGGACGTCGGCAAGAGCGCGCTGGTGCTGGGCGCGGAGCGCGTCTGGGACGCGGCCAAGAACCTGACGACCCTCGACGCCGCCGCGGCCCGGCTCGCCTGGCCGGTGACGGTCGCCGGCGACCTCGGGCCGATGGGCACCGTCCGCTTCGCCGAGAGCACCGGCTCCCTCGGCCCCGCCGCCCTGGCCGAGCTGCGCCGCAGCGCCTCGATCTTCGCCGCGCCGACCTCGTACGAGCCCTCCGGCCTGGGGATCCTCGCCGCGGCGCGGGAGCGCTGCGCCCTGGTGCTGGGCTACATCCCCTCGCTGCGCGAGCTCTGGGCCGATGCCGCGATCTTCGTCCAGCCCGGCGACGACCGCGCCCTGCACGACGTGCTGGAAACGCTGATCGAAGACCGCAGTCTGCGGGCGCAACTCGCCGAGCGGGCGCAGCGGCGCGCCGCCGAGCTCTCGATCAAGCGGTCCGCCCGCGCCTACCTCAAGCTCTACCGGCGCCTGGCTGCTTCAGCCGCGTCGCTTCCACCCGGGCAAGCTTGCGTTTGAGCCGCTGCAGCTGACGCTCCTGCTGCGGCGAGCGGTCGTATCCGGGGTGGGCGATGTTTTCGGTCTCTTCGGGATCCGTCTCCAGGTCGTACATCTCCCACTGGGGCCGCTTCGGGTTGAGCTTCGCCTTGTCGTAGTACTTGGCGAGCTTCCAGCGCCCTTCGCGGATGCTGACGATGTGGTTGGGCGGTTTCGGGTAGGGCGGGTTGTTCTGGCCCGACTGGTAGTCGTCGTAGGTGAAGACGATGTAGTCCTGGGTCGACCCTCCCTTCGAAGGTTCGAGGACCAGCTTCGAGTAGTCGACCCCCTGCCAGCTCGCCCGCGCCGATTTCGGCGCGCCGGCCAGGCTCGCCAGCGTCGGCAGGAAGTCGACGTGGGAGACCAGCGCATCGCTGCTCAGCGGCCGCGGGAAGAGCTTCGGGTTCGAGTAGACCAGCGGGACCCGGATCGCCTCCTCGTAGAAGTTGAAGTTCTTCTGCCGCAGGCCGCCGTGGGTCAGGCCCATCTCGCCGTGGTCGGCGGTGCGGACGATCAGGGTGTCGTCCAGCAGCCCGGTCGCTTCTAGCTTGTCGAGGACGTCGACCAGGTAGTTGTCCGAGGAGCGCATCAGGTTGCCGTAGTAGTTCAGGTAGGCGCGCTTTTCCGCTTCGGTCCGCGGTTTGCCGGTGAGGTTGAAGATGCGGAGAAATTCTGCCTGCACCGAGGGCTTGGTCGAGAGGTCCTCTTCGTTGGTGGCCGGGACCTCGATGTCTCCCTGCAGCCAGCTCGGGTCGTAGCCCGCTTCTTCGAAGGTGCGGCTCGGGTAGAAGAGGACGTCGTGCGGGTTGACCAGGGAGATGACGAGGAAGAAGGGCTGCTGCTGGGCGGCGGCCGAGCTGAGGTACTGCATCACCCCCTCGTCGCCGGCGGCGACGTCGCCGGTCGATTCGACGAAGCGGCCGTCGTTGTCGACGTAGCCGCCGCCTGCCTCGGGGACGGTCTGGTTGGCGCCGGCGTCGGGCGGGTTCCAGCGCAGGAAGCCGTACTTTTCGAGGTCGGAGGGCTGGGCGTCCCCGGAGACCGCGGGTTTGGAGCAGTGCCACTTGCCCTTGTAGACGACGTTGTAGCCCGCCGCCCGCATCACCGTCGCCAGGTTCGGCATCTCCGGCGGCGCCGGCAGCTCCACCTGCGGGTATTCGCTCGCCGGCATGTCTTCCTCGAGCGTGTACTTGACCCCGTGCTGGGCGGGGAAGTAGCCGGTCATCAGGGTCGAGCGCGCCGGCGAGCACATGCAGGCGTTGGTGAAGGCGCGCTCGAAGCTGAGGCCGTGGCGGCGCAGGCGCCGCATCCCCGGCAGGTTCTGCCGCAGCCAGTTGCGCGGGAAGTGCTGGATCGCCCGTTCCTGGTCGGTGAGGAAGAGGATCACGTTCATCCCCTTGACGTCCCGGCCGCCGCCTTTGGCCGCGGCCAGCGCCTCGACCCCGGCCCCTTGGGCCAGCAGCGCGGCCGCGGCGGCGCTCGCCCCCGAGCCGAGCAGCTGCTTGCGGGTCAGCCCGTCGCGCTCCGCCTCGCGGCGCTCGTCGGATTCGCTCATCTGATCCTCCTGAAGACGGCGACGGCGTTGCCGGCGAAAGCCGTCGAGTAGACGTTGCGGCCGTCGGGGCTGACGGCGATCGAGCTGACCCCGGCCAGCGCCCGGCCGCGAGTGCAGTCCGGCACTTTGGCCGGGGCCAGGCAGCCGGGCTTCCCGGGCTTCTGGCGGACGACCCCGGATTCGCGTTCGCGGTCGAGGACGTCGATCGCGCCGCTGCGGAAGGATGCGACGTAGACGCTCGCCCCGTCGGGTGAGACGGCGATCCCCTCCGGCCCCACCATCGCCCGCCCGAAGGAGCAGCCCGCGGCGCGGAGGAAGATCAGGCAGGCGGCGGTCCCCGGCTTCTGGGTGAGGACCCCGGCGGCGGAGCGGCTGAAGGCGGTGACGCTGTTGCTGAGCAGCGAGGTCACGTAGACGTCGCGGCCGGCGGGGCTGATCGCCACCGCGTTGGCGCCGGCGAGCTGGACGCCGCCGGAGCAGCCGGCGAGCGCCTGGTCGGCGACGCAGCCGCTGCCGCCGGTCGCCTGGCTGAGGACGCCCCCGGCGGCGGCGTCGCGGTTCAGCACCGCGACGGCGTTGGAGAGGGCGCTGCCGACGTAGAGGCTGGTGCCGTCGGGGCTGATCGCGAGCCCCTCGGGGGCGCCGAGGGCGATCCCGGTCGCGCAGCCGGCGATCGCTTCGGCGATGCAGCCTTCCGTACCGGCAGCTTGGTAGAGCGCCCCGTTTTTCGCCCGCACGAAGGTGGCGACCGCGTTGCCGAAGAACGACCCGACGTAGAGGTTTTCGCCGTCGGGGCTGACGACGACCACGTCCGGCCCGGACAGCGCCCGCCCGGGCGCACAGCCGGGAATCGGCAGCCCGGAGACGCAGCCGCTGCCCGGCGGCAATTGCCGCAGCGCCCCGCTCGAGCGGTCGCGGTGGAAGACGGCGACCGAGGCGCTGTCGCGGGCCGTTGCGTAGAGGAAGCGGCCGTCGGGGCTGACGGCGACCGAGTTGGGCCCGTCGAGGCCGATCGCCCGGCCGCAGCCTTCCGCTCCCTGCGCGGCGACGCAGCCGGCGCTGCCCCGGGGCTGGGTCAGCGCCCCGGTCCCACGCTCGCGGCTGAAGACGGCGATCGCGTCGCTCCGCGAGGCGGCGACGTAGACGTTGCGGCCGTCGGGGCTGACGGCGATCGCCCGCGAGCCCATGAACGGGCCCGCTCCCCGCAGCCCCCGCGCCGGTGCGCAGCTCCCCTTCGCCGGCCGCGTGGCGAGGCAGCCGCGCTGGCCCGGCAGCTGCTTCAGCGTGCCGCGCTTGATCAGCGCCCGCGGGGTGCGGTGCTTGCTCTGGGACTTCTCAGGCCCGGCAACCGCGGCGGCCGGCAGGCATAGCGCCGCGACGGCGCCAAGGGCGAATAGCGACAGCAGGGCTTGGCGAAAGAGGCAACGGTGCACGGCGGGCAACCTACTGTCGCCCGCCGGACGGACCGTCAGCCGCTCAGCCCGCGGAGCCCGGTTTGCCCACCACCCCGATGCGGAAACCGAGCCACGGGTAAGTCGCGGTGAAGAAGGTGTTGTCCTGCGGCTGCAGCCCCACCGCCGAGAGCCAGAGCTGGTAGGCGGGGGCGTTGGCGATGCCGCCGTGCAGGCGCCGCCAGACCCTCGCGCCCTTCTTGCCGAAGGGCGGCGGGGTGATCGTGTCGGTCCACTCGACCGCGTTGCCGCCCTGGTCGAGGGTCCCCCAGGGGGAGCGGGTCAGCGCCTGGCCGACGGTGCTGAGGCTGCCCTGGAAGGCGAGGCCGTAGGCCTGCGGGTCGAGGCCCAGCGGGTTCACGGTCGCGCAGGCTTCGGGGGTGGCGGTCGTCGGGCACCAGCTCGGCGCCGGGGCGTCGGGCGAGCGCCAGTTGGCCAGCGGCTGGACGCCGGCGTTGGTGACGTCGCCGTTGCTCGGGTCGAGCGCGGTCACCGCCGGCGCGTCGGTTTCCTTGGCGCCGAAGACGCCGGGATTGGTCGGGTACTTCCAGTAGGAGCCGGTGCTCGGGTTGTAGTAGGCGGCCTTGATCCACTCGTCCTGGCTCGGCAGGACGAAGCCCGCCCTGTGGGCGCGGACGGGGGCGCGCTTGCGCATGTCGTACATCCCGGTCTCGGTCCGCCGCGAGAGCCGCACCCGGTAGGTGACGAAGCGGAAGCCGCCTTCGCTGCTCGCCTTGCTCGCCAGAGCCTCGCCGTTGTAGAGCGAGTTGACGAAGCGGGCGGCGCGGAGGAAGTTGGCGAAGCCGTAGGGCTTGTCAGCCCATTCCGGCGAGGCGACCGTGTAGTGGCGCCCCTTGCCGGCTTTCGCGGCGAAGCCGATCTGCCCGTACTTCGGCCAGGCCTGCGGGCTCTCGCTGTCGCTGTAGAGGCGGCGCAGGTTGCGCCCGGCAGGATCGACCGTGTTGAGGAAGGCCACCCACTGCGCGACCGTCACCTCGAGCTCGCCGATCCCGTACCGGTGCTTGACGCCGCCGACGCCCTGGCAGCCTTTCTTCGTTTCGGGCGCTTCGCCGCAGCTGCCGTAGATCGCGTCTTCGAAGGGCACGATCGAGGCCGAGGCGTTGCCGAGCGCGGTCACCCGGGCCGTCTTGAAGCTCAGCACCGCCGGCTTCGGCGCGGCGGAGGACGAGCCGGCAATCAGCAACAGGAAGGCCGAGGCGGCGAGCAGCGCGAGCAGCAGGTAGAGGGGAGAACGGGACGCGAGGTGCTTGGCGGGTGAGGTCATTGCCGCCTCTTTCGGGCGAAAGGTTCAGTTCCTTTAACCCGATGCGCGATAGTGGGGCGATGGAGCCGGTCGAAACGCTCTCGGGCGACGCGACGCTGGAGCTGCCCGAGTTCGACGCGCCGCCGGCCGATCCGCTGCCGCTGCTGGAGCGCTGGCTGCAGGACGCCGACGAGATGGGCGTGCGGGAGCCGCGGGCGCTGGCGCTGGCCACCGCCGACGCCGAGGGGCGGCCGTCGGTGCGGACCCTGCTCGTCAAGCAGCTCACCCCCACCCTGGTCTTCTCCGGCAGCTACGGGAGCCGCAAGGGCCGCGACCTGGCGGTCAACCCGCGCGCGGCGGGGACGCTCTACTGGCGCGAGACGCTGCAGCAGATCACGATCGAGGGCCCTGTGCTCCGGCTGAGCGAGGCGGAGTCGGACGCCCTCTTCGCCGAGCGGCCGGCGGCGGGCCGGGCGACGACCGTCGCCTCGGACCAGGGCGCGGCGCTTGCGGATCCCGAGGCGCTACGACGCAAAGCCGACGAGCTGGGTGGCGAGCTGCAACGCCCGCCGAGCTGGGGCGGTTTCCGCCTCGACCCCGACCTGATCGAGTTCTGGCACGGCAGCCCGACTCGTCTACACCGTCGCCTGCTCTACATAAAGGGCGAGAGCGGCTGGAGCCACCGGCGCCTGCAGCCCTAGTGTCGCTTTTGTCTCGCATAGCGAGAGGAAAGCGACACGCCTACCCCCGCGTGCCGCCGCCGGTCCCGTCCGGCGACCAGCCGGGACCGCGGAAGAGGTAGCCGAAGCGGGCGCGCCAGCTCTTCGCGTGCCGCACGTCGTGGGCGATGGCGACGAACTCGTGGAAGGCGACGCGGGTCGGCTTGAAGGTGCGGATGTTCTGGGTCAGGCCGTAGCGGACCTTCTCCGTCTCCCCCTGGAAGGTGCCGAAGAGGCGGTCCCAGACGATCAGGATGCCGCCGTAGTTGCGATCGAGGTAGACCTCGTTGGAGCCGTGGTGGACGCGGTGGTGCGAGGGCGTGTTGAAGAGGAACTCGAACCAGGCGGGCATCTTCTTCACCCGCTCGGTGTGGATCCAGAACTGGTAGATGAGGCTGATCGCCTGCTGGGTGAGGATCATCCAGGGCGGGAAGCCGAGCAGCGCCAACGGCGCCCAGAAGGGCAGCGCGGTCATCGGCGTCCAGGTCTGGCGCAGCGCGGTCGAGAGGTTGTAGTGCTCGGAGGAGTGGTGGACGACGTGGCTGGCCCAGAAGATCCGCATCTCGTGGTGGATGCGGTGGAACCAGTAGTAGGCGAAGTCGTCGGCGAGGAAGAGCAGCGCGTAGGTCCACCACATGTCGGCCGGCATCCGCAGCGGCGTCAGCTCATACAGACCGGCGTAGATCGCGACCACGACCAGCTTCCAGACGGCGTTGATGGCGACGTTGCCGCCGCCCATCGTCAGGCTCGTCCGCGTGTCGCGCGCCTCGTAGCCGACCAGGTCCTCGTCGCGCGCGTACTTGAACGAGAGCAGCTCGACGACGAGCAGCAGGACGAACGCGGGAATCGCGTAGAGGATCAGCTCCGCCACGCCGTGAAGCGTAGAGGTCGAGCTAGAGGTAGCCGAGGGGGTCGGTGGGGGCGCCGTTGATGCGGACCTCGAAGTGGAGGTGGGCGCCGTAGCTGTGGCCGGTGTTGCCGACGTAGCCGATCAGGTCGCCCTGGCTGACCTGGGCACCGGTCGAGGTCGCGAAGCTGGACTGGTGGGCGTAGCAGGTGGAGAGCCCGCCGCCGTGGTCGATGCAGGTGTAGTTGCCGTAGCCGCCGCTTTCGTACTCGGACTGCATCAGGATCACGGTGCCGTCGGCAGCGGCGCGGATCGGCGTTCCTTCCGCCGCGGCGATGTCGATCCCCTCGTGCATCCGCCCCCAGCGGTAGCCGAAGCCGGAGGTGACGGTGCCTTCGATCGGCCAGATGAAGCCGGCGGCGCTGGCGCTCGGCAGCGGCCCGGCCGGCAGCGGGTAGCCGCCGGTCGCTTCGGCGATTTCCTGGGCGATCTCGGCCCGCAGGTCGGCGGCGACGTCCTCGTGCTCGTGGCGCTCGCCTTCGATGCTCTTCAGCGTCTGGCGCCGCTCCGCCCGCGCCGAGAGCAGGGCACCCTCGCGCGACTCCAGGGTCGAGCGGGTCACTTCCAGCCGCTGCTCCCTGGCGGCGATCTGGTCGCGCGCCTTTTCGATCGTCAGTTTCGAGATTTTCCGCACCCGGACCAGCCTCTTCGCTTCGTCGCGCAGTTCGCGCACCCGCTCGGCGAGCTTCGCGTCGCTTTCGTTGATCGCGTCGAAGTACTCGGTGCGGGCGACCATGTCGCCGTAGTCCTCGGCGCTGAGCACCACCGAGGTGATGTCGGTCGAGCCGTAGGTGTAGATCGCGACGAGGCGTTCGCGGAGCACGGTCAGCGCCCGCTTGAGGCGCCCGCGCAGGGTCTCGAGGCGGTCCAACGCTTCCCGCAGTTCGGCTTCGGCCTGGTCGAGCTCGGCCTGCCTGGCGGCGAGCTCTGCTTCGGCCGCGGCCTCCTGGTTTCGCAGCGCCGAGACCTGGCCTTCGAGGGCGGAGATTTCATCCCCCATCGCTTCGATGTCGGAGGTGAGGACGCCTTCGCGTTCTTCGACCGCGCCGATCTTGTCTTCGACCGCTTCCAGCTTCTCCGAATTGCTCTTCGCGGGCGCGGTGGCGACCGCGACCAGGCAGCTCGCGAGCAGGGCAAGGCCCATCGCCGAGAGCGAGAGAAGCCAGCGCCGGCGCGGTTTTGCGGTCGGTTTCGCCATGAAGGAAGAGGAAAGCCGGCATACGCGCCGGCTCTGGCATAAACCGTAGGCGGGCCGAAAGGCTCGCGCCGCCCCGGAAGCGGGCCTGCAACCTCAGTTGCGCAGCGGCTTCGCGTCGCTGAGGCCGGGATGGACTCCCTTGCCGATCGCCTGTTCGTCGACCATCTTCTGCAGCAGGTCGACGAGCCGCTTGCGGTCGGCCGCGGAGAGCCCGTGCGTCAGCGCCTCCTCGTGCTCGTGCGCGATCTGGCGGCCGCGGGCGAGCGCCTTGCGGCCCTTCGCGGTCAGGTAGAGCGCCCGGACGCGGCGGTCGCCGGGGTTGGGGCGCCGCTCGACCAGGCCCCGCTGCTCGAGCTCGTCGACGAGCGCGACCATGCGGCTCGGGGGTACGTCGATCGCCGCGCCGATCGCCTGCTGCGACCGGCCCTCCGCAGCGTCGACTAAGTTGAGCACCCGGAACAGCGGCGGATTCAGCTCCACCGCCGCGATCCGCTCCGCGAACCGCCGCGACGCGTGGATCCCCACCTGCGAGAGCAGGAAGGCGAGCGTCGAGGGCGCCCGGTCGCCGTTGATCCTCTCCTCGGTCATCGGAGAGGAAGCTTACCCGGTGATTTGTGATATGAATCGTTTTACGCGAGAATTATTCCAGTCGTTAACAATCTTCACAGGAGGGACTCCATGACCCGCCGCCTCTCCCGCCTCGCCGACATCGCCTACCGCCGCCGCGGCACCATGGTCCTTGCCTGGATCGCGGCCACCGTCGTCCTGATCGGGCTCGGCTCTTCGTTCGCCGGCGAGTACGAAGCCGACTACAACACGCCCGGCTCGGAGTCGAAGGCCGCGAGCGAGCTGACCGAAAGCGCCTTCGACGGCTACTCGGGGCAGGAAGTCTACGTCGTCTGGAAGGACCCCTCGGGGGCGATGAGCCCGGCCGCCAAGCAGAAGGTGGACGCCTTCTTCCGCGAGGCGGAAGGGGTCGAGAACATCGAGAGGCGGGAAGCGATCCGGGTCTCCGACGACGGCACGATCGCGACGACGACGCTGCCCCTGACCGTCCCCGGCTGGGAGGTGCCGAAGGAGGACGGCGAAACGCTGGTCGCGGCGGCCGAAGACAACAGCGGCGACGGCCTGAACATCGAGCTCGGGGGCGATCCGATCGTCCGCGCCCAGGAAGGCGGCAACGAAGAGGGGATCGCCTTCCTCGCGGCGGCGATCGTGCTGGTGATCGCCTTCGGCTCGCTGATCGCCGCCGGGCTGCCTCTCGTCATCGCCCTGATCGGGATCGGGATCTCCGGGGGCGGGTTGATCGCCCTCCTCGCCAACGTGATCGACGTCCCCGACTGGACCCTCGCCGTCGCCGGCCTGATCGGGATCGGCGTCGGGATCGACTACGCGCTGCTGGTGCTGACCCGCTTCCGCTCGGCGATGAAGGCGGGCAAGGACCGCCACGACGCCGTCGTCGAGGCGGTCAGCACCGCCGGGCGCAGCGTGATCATCGCCGGCGGCACCGTCGTCATCGCGGTGCTGGGGCTCTTCCTCACCGGACTGCCGTACATGTACGGGGTCGCGATCTCGGCCTCGCTGGCGGTGCTGGTGGTGATGCTCGCCTCGATCACCCTGCTGCCGGCGCTGCTCTCCTACCTCGGGCCGAACGTCGACCGGCTGCGGATCCCGTTCCTCGGCCGCCGCCTCGACAAGGTCGACGAGGACGGCGAATCGCCCGCCGCCCGCTGGAGCCACTGGGTGCAGCGGCGGCCGTGGCCGGCGGCGATCGTCGCGACGGCGATCCTGCTCGCGCTCGCCGCGCCGGCGCTCGGCATGCGGCTCGGCTTCCCCGACGCCGGCAACGATCCCAAGGACACGATGACCCGCCAGGCCTACGACCTGATCAGCGAGGGCTTCGGGCCGGGCGCCAACGGGCCGCTGGTGATCGCCGCCGAACTCCCGGATCCCGGGGCCAAGGGGACGGTCAACGCCCTGGCAGCCGACCTGCGCCAGGACGAAGGCGTCGCCTACGTGCCGCCGGTGCGCTTCAACTCGGACGGCACCGCGGCGATCGTCACCGTGATCCCGACCACCTCCCCCCAGGACGAGGCGACCACGGAGCTGGTCGAACACCTGCGCGACACGGTGATCCCGGCCGCGGTCGGCGGCTCGGGCGTCAACGCCCTGGTCGGCGGCGTCAACGCCGCGCTCGAGGACCAGAGCACCTACATCACCGGCCGCATCCCGCTGTTCATCATCGCCGTCGTCGGCCTCTCGTTCCTGCTGCTGCTGTTCGCCTTCCACTCGCCGCTGATCTCGCTCAAGGCGGGGATCATGAACCTGCTTTCCGTCTGCGCCGCCTACGGGGTGATGACCCTGGTCGCCCAGGGCGGCGCGGTCGGGGAACTGATCGGGATCGACCACGAAGTGCCGATCGCGCCCTTCATGCCGGTGATGATGTTCGCGATCCTCTTCGGCCTCTCGATGGACTACGAGGTGTTCCTGGTCTCGCGGATCCGCGAGGAGTACCTGAAGGACGGGAATACGCGGCGGGCCGTCGCCGACGGCCTGGCGAAGACGGCGCGGGTGATCACCGCCGCGGCGGCGATCATGGTCGTCGTCTTCCTCGCCTTCGTCGCCTCGCCCGAAGTCTTCCTCAAGCTCTTCGGGATCGGCCTGGCGGCGGCGATCTTCCTCGACGCCACCCTGGTCCGGATGGTCCTGGTGCCGGCGGTGATGCAGCTGCTCGACAGTCGCAACTGGTGGATTCCCGACTGGCTGGAGCGGGCCCTCCCCAGCATCGACGTCGAGAAGGCGGGCCCGGAGGTGGCGACGGAGGGACGGCCCTAGCGGGCGGTCCCTCCTATGCGGCCTGGCGGCGGGCCAGCTCCGCCGCCGGGTCGTCGTAGGCGAAGGTGCTGAAGCCGAGCCAGTCCGGCAGGCTGCGGACCAGGTGCTCGGGGCCGTCGACCCGCAGCCGATTCGCCTTCATCGCGGCGCCCAGCTCGAGCCGGCCGATCCAGACTTCGGCCATCGCCTGGGCCTCGGCGTCGACCTGCAGGTCGATCCCGAAGCCCGGGTCGGTGAAGCAGAGGTCGGCGTTGTCGGGTCGGGCGACCAGCCACCAGGCCCGTTTTCCCTCCTCGGCGTCGCGGTAGCGGAAGAAGACGACCAGCTGCTCCTGCGGCAGGCGGTCGAGCTGGACGCTGCGCCGCACGTCCCACATCAGCAGCGCCGGGTCGGCCTCCTCTTCGGTCACCTCCCGCTTCAGCCATTCGCGGCTCCAGTTGCCGAGCGAGACGACCAGCGGCCCCAGCGCCTCGCCGGCGGGGGTCAGGCGATAGGCATGTCCGCGCTCACCCTCGAGCGGTTCGCGGGTGAGCAGCCCCGAGCGCTCCATCTCCCGCAGCCGTTTGCTGAGCAGGGACGAGGACATCCGCGGCACCCCGCGCTGCAGCTCGTTGAAGCGGGTGCTGCCCATCAGCAGCTCGCGCAGGACCAGCAGGGTCCAGCGCTCGGTCAGGACCTCCGCCGCCTGGGCGACCGGGCAGAACTGTCCGTAGCTCTCCGGCATCTCCTCGGAGGCAGTGTAGGCGCCTAACTGCAGATCTTGAAGTTGATCGGCCTCGGGGGCGAGCGTAGAAAAGGATCACCAACCGATCCAAAGGAGACGTGAAGCAGTGAGCACCCAGGCAGTCAACCCAGAGTTGAGACAGAAACACCGCAAGATGTGGGCCTCCGGCGACTACCCGTCGATGGTCGAGACCTTCCTCACCCCGCTCGGCCCGCGCCTGGTCGAGTTCGCCGGGATCGGCGCCGGGCAGCGCGTCCTCGACGTCGCCGCCGGCACCGGCAACGCCTCGATCCCGGCCGCCCAGGCCGGCGCCGAGGTAATCGCCAGCGACCTCACCCCGGAGCTGTTCGAGGCCGGTCGCGCACGTGCCGCGGCGGCGGGGGTCGAGTTGGAGTGGGCCGAGGCCGACGCCCAAAGCCTGCCCTTCGAGGACGACAGCTTCGACGCGGTGATCTCCTCGATCGGCGTGATGTTCGCCCCCTTCCACCAGGCCGCCGCCGACGAGCTGGTCCGCGTCGCGCGTCCCGGCGGCACGATCGGCCTGCTCAGCTGGACCCCGGAGGGGATGATCGGCGGGTTGTTCAAGACCATGGGTCAGTTCATGCCCCCTCCCCCGCCCGGCGCCCAGCCGCCGCCGCTATGGGGTGGCGAGGACCACCTGCGAGAGCTGTTCGGCGACCGGGTCGAGCTGGAGAAGGTCGAGCGCGACGTGCTCGAGGTGACCGCGTTCCAGACCCCCGACGAGTTCGCCGAGCACTTCAAGGGGTTCTACGGGCCGACGATCGCCGCCCGCGCCAACGCCGAGAAAGAGGGGCGCACGGAGGAGCTGAACCAGGCGCTGAGCGAGTTCTTCGCCGCGCAGAACCTCGGCTCCGACGACGACGCGCGCTTCGAGATGGAGTACCTGCTGACCGTCGGGCGGGTGCGCTGATGAGCGGCGGCGCGAGTTACGACGCGGTCGTGGTCGGCGCCCGCGCCGCCGGCTCCCCGCTGGCGGCGCGGCTGGTGGAGCAGGGCTGGAAGGTCCTGCTCCTCGACCGCGAGCCGCCGCCGGCGAACGTGCTCTCGACCCACTGCCTCTTCCCCAACACGCTGGCGCGGCTGGCCGAGTTGGGGGCGATGCAGCGGATCGAAGCCGAGCACCGGGTCAACTTCATCGACTACGGGGTCCGCACCCTCGGGCGCGAGGTCTCGGGGCGCTTCACCCCGATCGGCGGCTTCGACCGCGCCGCGACGATCACCCGGCCGGTGCTCGACAAGGCGCTGCTGGAGGTCGCGGTCGACGCCGGGGCGGAGACCCGCTTCGGCGAGAAGGTGACCGGGCTGATCGGCGCCGGGACCCCAGATCATCCGGTGCGCGGTGTGGTGCTCGAGAGCGGCGAGGAGATCGGGGCCCGCTGGGTGTTCGGCGCCGACGGCCGCGCCTCGACCGTGGCCAAACTGCTCCACCTGGAGAAGGAACGACCGCTGGCCGGCGAGATGGCCTTCATGTTCGGCTACTGGCGCGGCCTGCCGGAGAGCGACCGCTTCTTTATCGACGTGGTCGAGAGCGGCTCGCTGGCCTGGTCGCCGTGCGAGGACGACCTCGGGCTGCTGATCCTCGGCCTCGACCCGGAGCTGACCCGCGGCGACGCGACGAAGCGGCAACTGACCTTCCTCGAAGGCGTGCGCAGATTCGACGACTGGTTCGACAGCGACTGGCTGGCGGGCGCCGAGCAGGTCGGCCCGATCCACCTCGCCCCGGAGACGATGCTGCGCGGCTTCTTCCGCCAGGCCGACGGGCCCGGTTGGGCGCTGGTCGGCGATGCCGGCCACTTCAAGAACCCCTCGACCGCGCAGGGCATCTCCGACGCGATCGAGCAGGCGCTGCACGTCGCCGATGAACTCGACGGTCCGAGCGGGAGCCTCGACGGCTACGAAGCCTGGCGCGACGAGCGGGCCCGCGAGCACTACGAGTGGAGCTTCGACTTCGCCCGCTTCCCCAATCCGCAGGCGGCCGGCCCGATCTTCGACGGCCTCGTCGCCGACCCCGAGGCGAGCCAGAATCTCCGCGACGCCCTCGCCCGTCAACTGCGCCCCCGCAGCGGGGTTTTCACCGACGAGCGATTGCAACAGTGGTTTTCAGCAATCGTCCCGAGTGCGGGTTAGAGTGGCCCCATGCCGATTACGAGCCGTTCCCTTCATGTCCGTGTCCCTCTGATCGCCGCCCTCGCCGTGCTGTGCCTGGCGCTTTTCGCCTCGCAGGCATCCGCCCGGTACGTCTACACCGGCAACTACGACAACGACAACGTCTCGGTGATCGACACGGCGACGAACCAGGTGGTCGGATCGCCGATTCCGGTCGGCGACGGTCCTTACACGATGGCCATTACCCCGAACGGCAAAACTCTCTATGTCGGCAACAGCAACAGCGACGACTTGACCATCGTCGACACGCAGACCAACCAACCCTCCGGCTCGATCTTCCTCGGCATCTCCACCGCCACGATCGCGATCTCCCCTGACGGCACGACCGCCTACGTCACCGCCTCCGGGGAAGACCTGATCGTCCCCGTCAACCTGCAGAGCAACCTGGCCGGCACGCCGTTCCCGGTCGGCGGCAACCCGTGGGGCGTCGCCTTTGCGCCCGATGGCAAAACCGCCTGGGTGACGAACGAAGACAACGCGACTGTCTCGGTGATCGACACCGCCACCAGGCAGGTGGTCGGCCTGCCGATCCCGGTCGGCAACCAGCCGATCAACATCGTCATCTCCGCCGACGGCAAGACCGCCTATGTCGGCAACTTCGAAAGCAACACCATCTCCGTCATCGACACCGCGAGCCGCCAGGTCGTGGCGACGATCCCGGTCGGCGAAGAACCGTGGGGGCTGGGGCTGACTCCGGACGGGACCAAGCTCTATGTCAGCAACTACGCCGACGACAACGTGTCGGTGATCGATACCGCCACCAGGCAGGTGGTCGGCCTGCCGATTCCGACCGGCGACGAACCCTACGAACTCGCCGTCACGCCGGATGGCAAGTCCGTCTACGTCGCCAACTACGGCACCGAAGACAGCGTCACGGTGATCAACGTCCAGACCGGCCAGGCCGTCAACCTGCCGGTCGCGGGCGGGCCCTGGCAGGTGGCGATCGTGCCGGACCAGTCGCCGGTCGCGTCGTTCACCGCCACCGCGTCGAAGAAACAGCCCTTGAAGCTCGCCTTCAACGGCGCCGGCTCGACCGACCCGGACGGCACGGTCGCCCGCTGGGACTGGAGCTTCGGCGACGGCGCCACCCTGCTCAACGGCGGCGCAGCTCCTAGCCACACCTACAAGAAAGCCGGCACCTACACCGCGGGCCTGACCGTCTTCGACAACGAGGGTTGCTCGGGCTTCGTCTTCACCGGCCGCACCGCGTACTGCAACGGCAACAGCACCCTCGCCCAGTCGCTCAACGTCAAGGCGCCGAACAACTTCAAATTCGGCAAGTTGACGAAAAACGCCAAAAAGGGAACGGCGAAGCTGAAGATCAAGCTCCCCTCCCCCGGCAAGCTCACCCTCTCCGGCAAGCAGGTGAAGAAGGTCAAGCGCAGCGCCAAGCAGGCCGCCACCGTCACCCTCAACATCCGCCCGAAGCCGAAGACGAAGAAGCAACTCGCCGAGACCGGCAGCGCCAAGGTCCGGATCAAGGTCAAGTTCGTCCCGACCGGCGGCAAGGCCAAGACCAAGGGCAAGACGGTCAAGCTGATCCAGCGCTGAACGCAGCCCATTAGACGATTAATCGTTTATTCGTTTAGACGATTAATCGTCTAAACTGGGCGGGTGATATTCCGATCCCCGCCCATAGGAGGCCAGCTCGCGGAGCAGCTCGATGAATTGAACGGGCTGCGCGCGAAGCTCGGCGGCGAAGTGACTACGCGCAGCCGCTGGATCGGCTCGCTGCGGCGCCAGGTGCGGGCCGCGGCGATCGGGAGCTCGACCTCGATCGAGGGGTTCAGCGTCTCCCCCGAGGAAGCGCTGGCGCTGACCAGCGGCCGGCAGCTGCCGGACCAGGGCGACGGGGACCAGCTCGCGGTGGCCTGCTACGCCCAGGCGATGGACCACGTCGGGACGCTGGCGGTCGACCCGTCGTTCCGCTGGCTCGACCGCGTCATCCTCGACCTCCACTTCGAGGCGTGTCACTTCCAGCGCGACAAGGATCCGGGCCTGTGGCGGACGGGGCCGATCGGCGTCACCGGCGCCGACGGCTCGCTCGAGTACCGGGGTCCCGAGGCCGAGGACGTCGTTGCGCTGATGGACGAGGTCCTGGCCTGGCTGGCGGCCGACGGACCGGAGACCGACGTCGTGGTGAAGGCGGCGATGGCGCATCTCAACGTGACCTCGGTCCACCCTTTCCGCGACGGCAACGGCCGGATCGCCCGCATCGTGCAATCCCTGGTCCTCGCCCGCGGCGGACTCGGCGCACCCGAGTTCTTCTCGATCGAGGAATACCTCGGCGAGCACACGAGCGACTACTACGCAGCCCTGCGCGGGACCCAGAGCGGCAGCTACCAGCCGGAGCGCGACGCGACCGGCTGGGTCGCCTTCTGCCTCGAAGCCCACCTCAGCCAGGCGCGCCGCCGGCTGGCCCAGGTCGAGCAGGCCGCCTCCCGTTGGCAGCGCCTCGAAGACCTCGTTGCCGGGCGCGGCTGGCCCGACCGGATCGCGATCGCCCTCGAGCAGAGCCTCCTCGGTGGCACCGACCGCAGCAGGTACGCCGACGAGGCCGACGTCTCCCCCGCCACCGCCAGCGCCGACCTCCGCCGCCTCCTCGACGCCGGCCTCGTCGAGCAGCGAGGGCGCGGGCGCAGCAGCGGCTACCTGGCGAGCGAAGAGCTCAGGGCCACCGCCGGCTGAAGGCTCAGCGCCGCGGGCTGAACCCGCGCAGCCGCAGCGAGTTCGTCACCACGAAGACGCTGGAGAAGGCCATCGCGGCGCCGGCGATCAGGGGGTTGAGGAAGCCGGCGGCTGCGAGGGGCAGGGCGGCGACGTTGTAGGCGAAGGCCCAGAAGAGGTTGCCCTTGATCGTGGTCAGGGTGCGACGGGAGAGGCGGATCGCGTCGGCTATTGCGCGGGGGTCGCCGGAGACCAGGGTGATGTCGGAGGCCTCGATCGCGACGTCGGTGCCGGTGCCGATCGCCAGGCCGAGGTCGGCCTGGGCCAGCGCCGGGGCGTCGTTGACGCCGTCGCCGACCATCGCCACGGTGCGGCCCTCGGCCTGCAGGCGCTCGACCGTCGCCGCCTTCTCGTCCGGCAGCACTTCGGCGATTACCTCGTCGATCCCGA
Organism: Solirubrobacterales bacterium; assembly: GCA_036280195.1. Taxonomy (GTDB): domain Bacteria; phylum Actinomycetota; class Thermoleophilia; order Solirubrobacterales; family 70-9; genus VAYN01. The sequence continues at coordinate 25,961 of DASURF010000049.1, forward strand.
CTTCCGCGGCCACCGCCTTTGCGGTCGCCTCGTTGTCGCCGGTCAGCAGCACCGGGCGCAGGCCGAGCTCGCGCAGCTCGGCGATCGCTTCGCGGCTCGACGGCTTGACGGTGTCGGCGACGACCAGCAGGCCGCGCGCCTCCCCGTCCCAGCCGACGGCGATCGCGGTCTGACCGCGCGCTTCGGCCTCGCGGCGGGCCCGCTCCAGGTCCGGCGGCAAGCCATCGTTTCCACCCTTTTCCTCGTTATAGGAAGGAAAAGGGTGGAAACGACGCTGGGGATTTGCCCAATTGGCGAGGAAGGAAGGGCGGCCGACCGCGACCGCGTGGTCGCCGACCACGCCCTGGACGCCGAGCCCGGCGGAGCTGGCGAACTCGTGGACCGCCGGCAGCAGCGTGAACTCTTCCTTGGCTCGGGTCGCGATCGCCGTCGCGATCGGGTGCTCGGAGGCGTCCTCGACCGCGCCGGCCAGGCGCAGCACCTCGGCCTCGTCGACGCCCGGCGCGGGGTGCACGGCGACGACGGACATCTCGCCGCTCGTCACCGTGCCGGTCTTGTCGAGGACGACGGTGTCGATCTGCTGCGTCGACTCGAGCACTTCCGGGCCCTTGATCAGCAGCCCCAGCTGGGCGCCGCGGCCGGTGCCGACCAGCAGCGCCGTCGGCGTCGCCAGGCCGAGCGCGCAGGGGCAGGCGAGGATCAGGACCGCGACCGCGGCGGTGAAGGCGAAGCTCGCCCCCGCCCCGTTGCCGAGCCAGAAGCCGAGGGTGCCGACGGCGAGGCCGATGACGATCGGGACGAAGACGGCGCTGACCCGGTCGGCCAGGCGCTGGACCGGCGCCTTGCCGGACTGCGCCTCGGTGACCAGGCGGGCGATCTGAGCCAGCGCGGTTTCCTCGCCGATCCGGGTCGCCCGGACGACGAGCCGGCCGCCGGCGTTGATCGTCGCGCCGATCACCTCGTCGCCGGGGCCGACCTCGACCGGCACCGACTCGCCGGTGACCAGCGACTGGTCGACCGCCGAGGCGCCGCTCTCGACGACGCCGTCGGTCGCGACCTTCTCTCCCGGCCGGACGACGAAGCGATCGCCGACCGCGAGTTGCTCGACCGGAACCTGGCGCTCGCTGCCGTCGGCGTCGAGCAGCGCGACCTCCTTGGCGCCGAGGCCGAGCAGCGCCTCCAGCGCCGCCCCGGCCCGCCGCTTCGCCCGCGCCTCGAAGTAGCGGCCGGCGAGGATGAAGGTGGTGACGACGGCGGCAACCTCGAGGTAGATCTCGTCGGCGCCGGCGCCCCGCTCGGTGACCAGCTCGAAGGGCATCTTCATCCCCGGCATGCCGGCGTCGCCGAAGAAGAGTGCGTAGAGCGACCAGCCGAGCGCGGCCAGGGTGCCGAGCGAGATCAGCGTGTCCATCGTCGCCGCGCCGTGCTTGAGGTTCTGCCAGGCGGCTTTGTGGAACGGCCAACCGGCCCAGAGCACGACCGGCGTCGCCAGCTGCAGCGAGAGCCACTGCCAGTTCTCGAACTGCAGCGGCTCGATCATCGCCATCGCCAGCACCGGCAGCGAGAGCACGGTGGAGAAGATCAGCCGCCGGCGCAGATCCTCGGTCGGGTCGACTTCCCCGGCCTCCTCCTCGCCGCCCCCGGTCGCCGGCAGCGCCGCGTCGTAGCCGACGTCCTCGACCGCGCCGACCAGGTCCTCCGGAGCGACCCGGGCGGGGTCGAAGCTGACCGTCGCCCGCTCGGTGGCGAAGTTGACCGTCGCCTCGACGCCCTCGAGCTGGTTGAGGCTCTTCTCGACGCGGCCGGCGCAGGAGGAGCAGGTCATCCCCTCGATCGGCAGCTCGAGCCGCTCCGCCTGAGTGTTCTTCACGGCCTGGGTCATCGCGGCACCACCACGGTGAATTCAACCGTGCGGACCGCGCCCTCGTGCTTGAACTGCAGGTAGAGGCGGTAGCGGCCGGCGGTCGGGAAGGTGGCCTCGAACGCGATCTCGTCGGCCGCACCCTCGTGCCCGTGCGCGGCCCCGTCGCCGTGCCCCTCCTCGGGGTGGACGTGGAGGAAGGCGAGGTCGCCCTCGCGCAGCGCCACCAGGTGCCCCTTGGCGCCGAGATAGGGCTGCAGGTCGTGGACCGGATGGCCGTTCTCGCTGACGCCGAAGGTCAGAGAGGAGGGCTCGCCCGCTACCGGCTCACCCGCCCGCAGTTGCACCTCATAGCCGTCGGTCTCGTCGACCGCCCGCGGCGCCGGGAACGGGCGCGACTCGAACTCGCCGCCGGAGACGAAGAGGTCGCCGGCCGGCGTGTGCTGCTCGCCGCCGGCCGAGAAGTCGGCGAAGGCGCGGTAGACGCCCGGCTCCGCGAACCGGACCGGGACGCTCCAGGTCCCGGCCGCGTCGATCTCCGGATGCAGGTGGCGGAACTCGGTGCCGTCGCGGCGGACGACGATCAGGTGCATGCGGCGCTCGTGCAGCTCGTCGAACTCGGTCAGCGCCTCGCCGTCCTCGGTCTCGATCGCGAAGCGCAGCTCGCTCGCCTCGCCGCGCTGGAACTCGGTCGAAGCGAAGCGGACGGCGTAGCCGTCCTCGGCGACGCCGAGTCCGGCCGGCCGGTGCCCCGCTTCCTCGCTCGCCTGCGTGCCGTGGGTCTCGGTCTCTGCGGTGTGGGTCGCCATCGTCTCCTCCATCCCGCCCTCGTTCGTCTCGGCCGGCTCGACCACAGAGCCGAGCGCCACCGCGGCGCCGAACACCACCGCCAACGCAGCGACGAAGAGAGCGATTTTCTGATACGGCCGGGGGGTATCCATGCGAGGACTGTAGCACATACCCAGAGGGGGTATACTCTGGGGACCCGAGCGGAAGGAAAGAGATGGCGGACCCCGGCTACATCGAGAACAAGGAGCAGGTCAAGAACCGGCTGCGGCGGATCGCCGGGCAGATCGGCGGCATCGAGCGGATGGTCGACGAGGAGCGCTACTGCATCGACATCCTCACCCAGATCTCGGCCGCCCAGGCCGCGATCGACAAAGTCGCGCTTGCCCTGCTCGACGAACACACCCGCCACTGCGTCGTCGGCGCCGAGACCCCCGAGGCGCGCGAGGAGAAGACCGACGAGATGATGGCCGCGGTCGGCCGCCTGCTGAAGAGCCGCTGAAGCCGGCAGTCTCCTCGCGATGAGCGAGAGCCCCGGCAGGCGATGGGCAGCCGCGGCGCGGCGGCTCAACCGCAACCCCAAACTGATCGGGTTCGCGCGGCGGGCGCGGGAGCGCAGCCTCGGCGACGACGATCACATCGACCACCTCTCCACCGCCCGCGGCCGCCCCTCCGATCTCGCCGCCCGCCGGCTGGTCGAGCTGCGGGGCCACGAGCCGGGCTTCGTCGGTGAGCTCGGGTTGACCGCGCTGCAGACCTGGCAGCGACTGGCCGAGTCGCAGGACCGCGGCCGCGGCAAGGCCGACGTGGCGATCCTCTTCACCGACCTTGTCGGCTTCTCCAGCTGGGCGCTGGAGGCGGGCGACCGGGCGGCGCTGCGGCTGCTGCGCGAGGTGGGCGAGGCGATCGAGCCGCCCGTCCTCGAGCGCCAGGGCGAGGTGGTGAAGCGGCTCGGCGACGGGCTGATGGCCGCCTTCTGGGATGCGCCACGCGCGGTCGAAGCCGCCTTCGCCGCCGGCGAGCGCGTCGCCCCGATCGAGGTCGACGGCTACCGCCCGCGCCTGCGCACCGGCATCCACCTCGGTCGCCCGCGCAAGCTCGGCGGCGACTACTTCGGCGTCGACGTCAACGTCGCCGCCCGCCTCGCCGACGCCGCCGGGCCCGGCGAGATCCTCGTCTCCGACCGGGCCTTGGAGAAGCTGCCGCCCGGCACCGCGGCGGCGAAGAAGCGCCGCTTCAGCGCCAAGGGCGCGCCGGCCGGGATGGCGGCCTACGCGGTCAGCCGCGCCTGACGGCGTAGACGACGACCTCGTCGCCGAGCAGCACGTCCTCGCGCAGCGGCTCCATGCCCAGCCGCTCGGCGACGGCGATCGAGGCCGCGTTGTCGGGGCGGATCATCGCCGTTATGTAGGGGAGGTCGAAGCTCTCGAACCCCCACCGCAGCAGGGCGCCGGCGGCCTCGGTCGCGAGACCCCTGCCGCGAGCCTCCGGTCGCAGCACCCAGCCCAGCTCGGTCTCGCCGAACTCGGGCCAGAATTTGAGCCCGCTGCGGCCGAGGAAACGCCCGCCGACGCGGTCGAGGAGGACGACGAAGCCGTGTCCGCGCTGCGCCCATTCCTCGTCGCTGGCCCGCAGCCGCCACTCGTACCAGGCGCGGTCCCGGACTCCCAGGTACCGCGCCACGAGCGGATCGTCGTGGAGGTGGACCAGGTCCTCGAGGTCGCCGGGCTCCGCGGCGCGCAGCCGCAGGCGCTCAGTTTCGATCGAGAAGGTCGACGACATCGAGCAGCTCCAGGTGGCTGTCGAGGACGAATTCGGCTTCCGGCCCGGGGTCGGCCTCGCCCTCGTCGTTCATCCCCTTGTAGCGGACGGTCCGCATGCCGAGAGCGGCGGCGCCGACGACGTCGGTGCGGCGCAGGTCGCCGACGTGCAGCGCCGCGGCCGGCTCGGCGCCGAGGGCGCCCAGCGCCGCCTCGAAGATCCGCGGCGAGGGCTTGTAGTGGCCGACCTCGTCGGAGAAGGCCCAGCCGGAGAAGTGCTCCAGCAGCCCCTCCCCCGCCAGCAGCTCGCGCAGCAGCTCGCCGCCGCTGAAGCCCACGTCGCAGACGATCCCGAGCCGGGCGCCGCGTTCCCCCAGCCCCTCCAGGCAGGCGCCGATGTCCGGCGCCAGCTCCAGCTCGACTTCCCGTCCGGCGCCGAGGAAGGCCTCGGCGACCATCTCCCGCGCCGCCCCCTCGACCCCGAGCGCGCGGACCAGCGTCTCGGCCCCCTCGCGCGGCGGCAGGTGCCGCCCCGCAGCCCAAGACCGTTCCCAGTGCAGCCCCACCTCCTCCAGGCTCGCGACCAGCAGCTCCGCCTCGACCCTCACGTCGCTCGACTCGCAGGCCCGCGCCACCGCCCGCTGCCGCGCCTCGCTCATCGCCCCGCTCGGCACCCGCGCGATCGTGTTCCAGAAGTCGAAGGTAATCGCCTCGATCACGTCGCCCCATCCTCGCAATCTCAGGCCTTCGCGTCCGCCTCCTTGCGGTTGGAGACCCAGCCGGCGTGCTCCTGGGAGACGAGGCCCTCGACATGCTCGGCGAGCAGCTGGTCGGCATCGGCGGCATCGCGGTAAGGACCGGCGCCGGCAAGGTAGAGGAACTGCTCGTGCTTGAGCTGCTCGCAGGTGGATCGATACGTGGTCCAGTTCTGCTGGTACTGCTCGAGCTGCTGAAACCCCTCGAGGACGACGATCAGGGCGCCGGCGACGGCGACGAGCCAGTCCTCCGCCGACACCGCCACCGCCACCGGGATCGCCGCGGCGGTGACGATCTGGAGGACCTTCAGCAGCTTGAACCGCTGCTGACAGACCTGGCTCTTCCGGTCGTACCAGGAGATCTGTTCCTGCAGCCGGGCCCAGGCGGGCGATTTGCGGTGTTCGGCTTCGGCGCTCACTTGGAAGGCTGGTCGCAGGTCCCGTGGTAGTCGTCGGCAAGGTCGGTCGGAAGGAAGACCGAGCTCCACTCGTCCGGCGTCAGGTTGCGCCCGGCCAGCGTGCAGAGATAGCCGGCGATCTGGTCCTCGACCTGGTCGTCCTCGCTCAGGTTCCAGAGGAGGGAGTCCCATCTCACGATCGACTGCCCGGTGCCGGCGCTGAGGAGCACGGGCTTCTGTCCCCTGAGGTTGGCGAATTTGAGCGCGTTGACCCCTCCCTCCGATTCGGTGTGCGGACCGAGCAGGCAGACGCTGCCGCTGCCGATCACCTGCCGGGTCGCCACGTCGTACAGGCACGTCGCCCCGTCGCCGTCACCGACGGCCAGCGTCTCCCCGTCCGGGCTGAACGCGAGCGCGAAGATCGTCTGGGTCTGGACCAGCGTCTGCGGAGTGCCTTCCACGGTCACGTTGCCGGGGGCGCCTCGCACCCGCCAGAGCACGACCTGCTGGTCCTGCCCTCCGGAGGCGAGCAGCGATCCGTCCCGGGAGAAGGCGATCGCAGTGACCGGCTGGTTTTCGTTTCCGCGGGCGTGCTTGATCGTGACCCCGTCCGGGTCCCGGGGGTCGCTGACGTCCCAGACCCGGGTCTTCCCGTCGTCCGTCCCCGCGGCGAGAAGCGGAGCGCCGGGGCTGAACGAGAGCTGGCGGATTTCGGTCTCGAGGGGCCGCGAGGAGAGGTGGTCGATCTCCCCGGTCTCTTTCGCCCGGCTCAGATCCCAGAGATTGAAGACCCCCTTGCCCGCCCGCGCGCCGGTGGAGGCGAGGAGCACCCGGGATCCGTACTCGCGCACCGCGAGGCTTTCGACGAGCGCATCCGAGTGAGGCTTCGCGGGAACGCCGAGCAGACAGGGTTCGGCCCCCTTGCCGCGGCAGGCACCGCCGGTTCCGTAGACGGCGAAGGAATTTCCTCTGCCGGTGACGAGGACGTCGACCTCGTAGGCAACCGCGTAGCTCCTCCCCTTGATCCGTGCCAGCGGCTCGGGCGGCCGATCCGGCTCGGGCAGGTCCCGCAGGGACCAGATCGAGGTCCCGGCCTCACCGCCCGCAGCGGCCAGCCTGCCGCCGGCCCCGACGGCGAGCGCGTAGATGGTCGGCAGGTCGCCTCCCGCTTCGCCGGGAGCAAGGCTGCCGACGGTCTGCGCCAGCGGCGGCCGCGCCCGCGGCTCCAGCGGCCACAGTTTCACCAGGCCGTCCAGGCTGGCGCCGGCGATGGTGTCGCCGTCCTCGCTGACCGCCACGTCCGCCACCAGGTCAAAGTTCGTCGGCCGGGGCGGGCCGAAAGAACGCCCGGTCTCGACATCCCAGCTGGTGACGTCCATGCTTTCTCCCCCCGCGACGATCGCGGACCCGCCACGGGCGAAGGCCAGTGAGTACACGTCGCCGGGCGACTGCAGGCGAAGTTCCCGCTCCCCGACGTCATCCCAGACGATGATCCCGCGGTCCCCGCCGAAGCCATAGGACCCGTTCGGGGCCGTGGCTACCGCCAGTCCGTTGCCGGCGGTGCGGATCGATTGCGAACCGGCGAACCCCGCAGCGGTGACGTCGACGATCACTCCCCTGCGGCCGGCGGCCACGAGCAGCCTGCCGTCGGCGGTGAAGGCCAGGTCTTCGACCGTTCCGGACACCTGCACCTGGTCGAGGATCCTGGCCTTCGAACCTCGCTCCACGCCCATCAGCGTGAGCGAGCCGTCTTCGCCGCCGACGGCGAGCGTGCGGGGCCGCCGGGGGTCGAACGCCAGTCCGTGCAGCTCGCTTCCGGTAATCGGGACGAACTCGTGGGAGCCGGGCTCCACCTCGCCTTCGCGGTCGATCTTCCAGAAATCGACGAATCCAGAGTCGTAGGCGGCAGCGAGAATCCGCGCGCCCTCCTCCATCGGCTCGCTGACGGCGAGCCCGGTGACCACCTCTCCGTCGGAGACCAGGGGCGAGCCGATTTCCCTGCCGTTTTCGCTCCAGAGCCGAACCGTCCCGTCGGAGCTGCCGGAGGCGAGTTTCTTCGAGCCGGGCCAGAAGGCGACCACGTTGACGGAACGCGTGTGGCCGGAGAAAACCCTCGGCAACCCCGGGTTCGTCTGCAGCTGCGCAAGCGCCTGGTTGCGCGCCTCGATCGTCGGAGACAGCTCGTAGGCTTCGATGCTTGCGAGCGCCGCCGGGGTCGGGCCGAAGTTCGGCGCGACGGAGAGGTATTCGATGCGCTTCGCCGCGCGCGCCGACTGGTTCGCGGCGTCCCGCTTCTCCGCCAGGTCCCGTTGGTGAAACGCGAAATAGGTGGCGACCGCCAGCAGGGCGACCACCGCGAGGGCCAGCAGTCCTTGCGCCACCCGCTTGCGCTGCCGCTCCCGCTCCGCCCGCTGCTCGGCCTCGGCCGCCGCTCGCTGCGCCTCCTCCTTTTCGGCCCGCTCGCGCCGGCGCCGGGCATTGCGCTCCTCCTCCTCGACCCGCATCCGCCATTCCCGGATCGGCTCGGCGAGGGCGTCATGGAAGATCTCGTAGCGCGGCTCGCTGTCCCCCTCCTCGAACACCACCGGGCGCAGGATGTGGAGCCGCGGCGAGGAGAGGTGCCGCAGCACCGGCTGGACTTCGGCGCCGGAGAAGCCGGTCAGCTCGGCGAGGTCGGAGGCGGTCAGCGCGATCTTGGTCCCGCCACTGGTGACGAGGAAGCGGAATGCGGCCGCGGCGATCAGCCGCTGCTCGGCGCTGAGGCCGCCACCCTCGCCGCCGCCTTCCATCGCCCGGTCGAGATGGCTGCCGATGATCGCCTGCGCCCCGCCCAGCCGCTCCAGCGTCGCCAGCCGCAGGACCCGGGAGTCGGTCTCGGTCTCCTCCTCCCACAGACGCCGCATCACCAGCTGCAGGTAGGTCGTCTCGATTCTGTCGTCTTCCTCGTCGTGCCCGACCTGCCCGAGCACCGCCTCGACCAGCTCGGGCTCGAGGCTGAACGGCTCGGCCTCCGGCTGCAGCTCGTTCAGCCGCTGGATCGGCCGCTCGATCGCTTCCCGCGCCCCGGCCCGGTTGAGGAAGTCGAGGTGGAGGAAGTTGCCGTAGACGTTCTTCACCTTGCCGCGGAAGAGGTCGCCCAGCTCGGCGTAGGCGTCCTCGCGGATCGAGATCAGGAAGTTCGCCCGCAGGTCGGCGCGGTTGACGCAGCGCGCGATCTGGGCGGCGATCCGCTCCGGCTCCGGCGCGTCGTCGGGGTAGAGGAAGTACTCCTCGAACTGGTCGAGGATCACGAGCAGAGTCGCCTCCAGCGCCTGGCTCGCCGCCTCCAGCGCCGCCTCGAGATCGTCCTCGGGCAGCGCGGGCGGGTCCGCCTCGCCGAGGTAGGGCCGGATCGCCTCGTCGATCGCGTGGACCAGCATCGCCACCGGCCGTTCGCTCCAGGAGCTGAAGACGACCGGGACGAGGCGGGGGGCGCCGCGCGCCTCCAGGTCGCGGGCGGCGACCTCGCGCATCCGGGCGACTACCCCGGCCCGCAGCGCCGAACTCTTGCCGACCCCGCTCTGGGCGTAGAGGAGCGTCAACCGCGACGCGCGCAGGTTGCCGATGATCAGCGACGACTCTGCCTCGCGGCCGAAGAAGAAGTCGGCGTACTCCTCGGTGAAGTGGGTGAGCCCCACATAGGGGTCCTCCAGCGGCAGCGCCAGGGTCCTCGCCTCGGCGACGGTCATGGCTGCGGCTGTTTCTCGGCGGCCACCCGGACCAGGCGACTCCCGAGCTCCTGTACGTACGTGTCGAGCGGACTCGCGGTCAGGTCGACCCCCATCCGCTGCCAGAAGCGCTCGTCGAGCCGGTTGGGCTCGCGCTCGATCGCCCAGGAGGTGTTCGGCTGGCCACGGTCGCCGAAGACCCGGATCAGGAAGACCCGCAGGCTCCAGTCGTACATCCCGTGGCCGAGGAAGAGGTAGTGGCTGTAGTCGCGCAGTTTGCCGAGCAGCTGCTGGGGGACGATCGACTCGATCTCCCCGTCGCTCATGTAGTCGATGTAGTCGTCCTCGGTGATCACGTAGTTGTCGCGCCAGACGTTCGGGCTCTGCGGTCGGTCGACGGCGCCGTGGACCTTCATCACCACCGTCCGCTCCACCCGCCCGAAGGCGTCGATCGGGAAGCCGTCATAGGAGTTGGGATCGGTCACCAGCTGCGGCTCGCCGTCGTGGGGAACGTGGACGAACTTGCCCTTGTCGCGCCCGCGGGCGAGGTAGACGGCGAGGTCATAGGCCTCTTCGGCCTCGTCGAAGGCCTGCTCCAGGGCGTTGTCGTAGTTGGTGGTGACGATCAGCTGGTAGCGGTCGGGCGCGCCGAGCCCGTGCAGGGTCGCGGGCAGGCCGGCGAGGAAGCGATGGACCGAGCTCGGCTGCCGCTGCGGCGGCAGCGCCCGGCGCAGCGCCATGTAGAGGTCGCCGGGACCTTTGGCGACCGAGAGGCTTTGCGAGACGAGCGCGAGGCTGGCGGGAGTTGCCTTCATCCCCATCCGCGCGGCGAGGTAGGCGGCCAGCTCCTCGGCGTCGGGCAGGTGGGCGGAGTCGACGTCCCGCCAGGGCTCGGTGCGGTCGCACGAGTTGGTGCCCGGACCGAGGAAGGGGACGACCAGCGACCCTTCTTCGAGCAGCAGATGGGCCAGTTCGTCGTAGTGAGCATGGTCAGGCGCCGGCGCGAGCTGCGGCTCTGACTCCACCTCCTCCCCCTCTTCCTTTTTTTCCTCTTTCTCTTCTTCCTCCGCATCCTCCGGTGGTCGCTTCAGGCGCTCGACCAGGACCTCGACGTCGGCCTCCCAGCGCGAGGGGCGCAGCTCCAGTTGCTGGTGGTTGAGCAGCCGCTTCAGCGACCCGACGTAGCGGAGGTCCTCCTTGCTCGGCAGCTCCGCGTCCTCGACCAGGACCGGGATCACGTCGCGCACCTGGGAGCCTCTCTCCAGCGCGGTCTCGATCTCGTCGCGGACGAAGTCGCCTTCGCCGCTTTCGGCGCGCTGGGCCAGCGTCGCCGTCCACCTGGGACCGATCAGCGCCAGGAAGGCCGCACAACCGGAGCTTCCCGAGCGGATGCCGTGCAGCCACTTCTCCCCTGGCTCCAGGTTCACCTGGTCGAGGAAGACGTTCTCCTTTCCGAACTCGTCAGCCAGCTGCTCGTAGAGAAGCCGCGCCCACCCCGCCGCTTCCACCTTGCGGTAATTGATGAAGATCTTGGTACGCACAAGGTATTCATCGCATAAATCGGCTGGCTTTTCAGGAGAATTTGATGCGGCTTGCGCGCGGGTGTACTTTCGATACATGTCGCACAAGGCTGCGGATCGGATTCGGAACGTCGCTCTGATCGGCCACCGGGGGTGCGGCAAGACCAGCCTGCACGAGGCGATGCTGTTCGAGGCGGGGGCGATCAACCGGCTCGGCACGGTCGCCGATGGCTCGACCGTCTCCGACCACGAACCCGACGAGCAGGCACGCGGCCTCTCGATCAACGCCTGCGTCTCCTGCTTCCAGCACGCCGACCGGGAGATCAACCTCGTCGACACCCCCGGCGACCCCAGCTTCGTCGCCGACGCCGCCGCGGCGCTGCGCGCCGCCGACTCGGCGGTGGTCGTGGTCAACGGCGTCGGCGGGGTCGAGGTGCAGACCGAACGGCTCTGGCAGCGGGCCGACGCCGAGGGATTGTCGCGCCTCGTCTTCGTCAACATGCTCGACCGCGAGCGGGCCGATTTCTTCGCCGCCCTGGAGTCGCTGAAGGCGGCCTTCGGGTCCCACGTCGTCGCCACCGAGATCCCGATCGGCGCCGAGCACGAGGTCCGCGGCGTCGTCGACCTGATCGACATGGAGGCCTTCGTCTACGACGGCGCCGGCCGCGGCAACGCCGAGCGGGTGCCGATCCCCGACGACCTCCTCCCCCGGGCCGAGGAGTACCGCGAGAAGCTGATGGACGAGGTCGCCGAGAACTCCGACGCGCTGATGGAGCGCTACCTCGACGGCGAGGAGATCGACCACGAGGAGATCGTCACGGCGCTGAAGCGGGGCGTCACCGAGGGCCACCTCTTCCCCGTCACCTGCGGCGTCGCCATCGCCAACCTGGGGACCAACCGGCTGCTCGACGCGCTGGTCGAGGACCTGCCCTCGCCGCGGATGCGCGGCCCACTGGCAGCGCTCGACGGCGACGGCGAGGCAGTCGAGATCGCCCCCGACGAGGACGGGCCGCTGGTCGCCTACGTGTTCAAGACCACCGCCGACCCCTACGCCGGCCGGATCAACATCTTCCGCGTCTACAGCGGCACCCTGCGCTCCGACTCGCAGGCGGTCAACGTCACCCGCCGGCAGAAGGAGCGGATCGGCCAGATCGGCCAGCCGCTGGGAAAAGACCTGAAGCCGGTCCCCGAGCTGGGGGCCGGCGACATCGGCGCGGTGGCGAAGCTGAAGGAGACGCGGGCCGGCGACGTCCTCTGCGACGCGCAGCGCGACCTCGCGGTGCAGCCGCTCGACCTGCCGGCGCCGGTGATGGCGTTCTCCTATGAACCGAAGTCGAAGGGCGACGAGGACCGCGCGGCGAACGCGGTGCGGCGGCTGAGCGAGGAGGACCCGACCCTCGACGTCCACCGCGATCCGCAGACCGGCGACCAGATCATCGCCGGCCTCACCCAGGTCCACGTCGAAGTCCTGGTCGAGCGGATGAAGGACCGCTTCGGCGCCGAGATCGAGCTGCACCCGCCGCGGGTCCCCTACCAGGAGACGATCCGCCGGCCGGCCGAGGCCCACGCCCGCCACAAGAAGCAGACCGGTGGCAAAGGCCAGTTCGCCGACTGCGCGATCGAGATCGAGCCGGCCGAGGACGGCGTCGCGCTCGACTTCGTCAACCAGATCAAGGGGGCGGCGATCCCCGGCGGCTTCATCCCCGCGGTCGAGAAGGGCGTCGGCGAAGCGATGCAGCACGGCACCGTCGCCGGGTATCCGGTCAAGGGCGTCCGCGTCCGCCTCGTCGACGGCAAGCACCACGACACCGACTCCTCGGAACTGGCCTTCAAACTGGCCGGGGCGATGGCCTTCAGAGAGGCGATGGCGGCGGCCGACCCGGTGCTGCTCGAGCCGATCGTCAAGCTCACCATCGGCTGCCCCGACGACGTCGTCGGCGACGTGATCGGCGACCTCAACTCGCGCCGCGGCCGGCCGCTGGGGATGGAGGCGAAAGGCCAGGTGACCGAGGTCAAGGCCGAGGTGCCGATGGCCGAGGTGCTCGACTACGCCCCCGACCTGCGCTCGATCAGCGGCGGCCGCGCCGAGTTCACGATGGAGTTCGAGCGCTACGAGGAGGTCCCGGCCCACCAGGCCGAGAAGGTGGTCAGCGCCGCCGCGAACGCGCCTTCGGCTGTTTCTTCTTGACGCAGCGGCCCTTCTTCAGCTTCTTGCCCTTCGGGCATTTCTTCGGGACGCACCTGCCTTTTTTCAGCCGCTTGCTCTTGGGGCAGGTTTTTTTCGCGGGCGGCGAGGCCGGCGGGGTGAGGACCGGGGGCTGGACGACCGGCGGGCCGGCGCAGCCGGCGCTGCTTACGGTCGCCTTCAGCGCTTTCGCGCCGGCGTCGTTGCTGACGGTCATCTGCTTGGAGCAGTCCAGCGCCGGGGTGACGGTCGTTGCTCCGAACCCTCCGGCCAGGCTGCCGCCGTAGGTGAGGAAGGCGACGCTGTCGCCGATCGCCAAGGTGGTCGGATAGCTGCCGGTCAGGACCAGAGCCGCGGTTCCGGCAAGGGTGGCGTTGCCGCTCACCGCGAGGGCGTCGAACTGCCCGACGGTGGTACCGGCGATCTCGACGTCGAGCCGACCGCTCGCGCCCTGGATGTAGTTACCGCTCACAGTCAGGGTCCCGGGGCTGGATCCCGGCGAGACGACGCCGTTGTTTTCGAGCGTGCCGCTGATCGTGCCGGCGCCCTCGATCCTGCCGGCGTTGGCGAGGGTGCCGACGTTGACCTGCCCGACGACGTGCAGCGTCTGACCGGCGGCAAGGTTGCCGGTCAGCGGCACGGTCCCGTTCACCTGCACGACGCCGGCTCCGTTGCCCGTGTATTTGAGGCTGCCGCAGGGAATCTGCACCGGCGCGGTACCGCTGGTGGTGCCGTTGCCCTGCTCGTAGTTGATGACGCTGAGGAAGCCGCTGCCGGTGGCGTTGATCGAGCCGCCGGTGTCGTTGACGACCCGCGGCCCGGTGTTGCCGCAGGATTCCGCCGGCGAGGTGGCCGTCTTGCCGTCGGCGATGTTGAGTTTGCCCTGGTTCACCGTGACCCCGCGCAGAGCCGCGCTCTGGTCGAAGTTCATCGTCCCGGTGTTGGTGATCGTGCCGCCGCTGCCGCTGTCGAGCCCCGCGCCGGTCCCCGAGTCGGCGGCGACGGTGAAGGTGCCGGCGTTGACGAACTGTTTGCCGTTGACGTTGAACCCGGCGCCGCCACCCGAGCCGCCGCTGCAGGTGCCGGGCGAGGCGGGACAGGTGAGGGTGATCGAGCCTTTGTTGGTGAAGTTGCTCTGCAGGACGGCGTTGGTGTTGCTGCCCTCGGCGCTGACGGTCAGCGCCTGCCCGGCCTGCATTTCGCCGGTCAGGTTGAAGCCGCCGGTGGCGCGGATCTCACTCGCGCCGTTGCCGGTGTAGTCGAGGGTGCCGCCGCAGGGCATCGTCACGTCTTTGGTGGTGCCCGCGCCCTGCTCGAAGTTCCTGACGCTGAGGACGCCGGTCGCGCCGCCGTCGATCAGGCCCCCGGTGTCGTTTTTCACCAGGGCGCCGGTATCGCCGCAGGAGCTGCCCTGGTTGGTCACGATGGCGCCGTCGGCGACCAGGAGGGAGCCTTTATTCGTCACTTTGCCGCCCAGCGAGGCGGTTTTTTCGAATTTCAGCGTGCCGGTATTGGTGATCTGACCGCCCACCCCGGCACCGCCGCCGGTGTTCGAATCGACCGTGATCGTCCCGGCGTTGGCGAAGTTGCTGGGGCCGCTGTAGATGTCCGGCCCCCCTCCCGGGCAGCCGCCCGGCTGGCAGGTGAGCGTCACCGAAGCGCCGGCGGCGATCGTGATCCCGGCCGGCTGCGCGTCGAGGTTCGTGTTCGGGCTCTCGTCGGAGATGATCAGCTGCGGCGTCGACCCGGTGCCGCCGAGGGTGAACGATTTCGCGTTGGCGCCGCCGGTCATGGTGATGACCGGGCTGCCCGGAGTCGCGATCGAGACGTCGCACGACCCGCTCGGGGTGCCGTTGCTCCAGTTGGCGTCGTTGTGGAGGCTGCCGCTGCCGCCGATCCAGGCGGTGGCGAAGACGCCGGGAGTGACCGGGCAGGACGCCGCCGACGCGGTCGAGGGAAGAGCGAAGGCCGCTGCGGCAGAGACCAGCACGGGCAGAATCGCCCAGCGCCGTACGCGGCGGCCACCGAATTGACTGGTAGACGGCATAACCGGCGCGAACCTACCCAGTCAACCTTCCGGTTTGAATACGTCACCCGCCGTAACTTTTCCCGGCATAGACTTGAAGTCCGATGCCCCAGCTGCCCGCGCGGGATCTGCACGCGGCCCTCGCCTTCGTCGACGAGGCGCACTCGTTCGCCGACCTGGACTCGTTTCGCAGCGGCATCCTGCCGGGACTGGAAGGGCTCATCCCCTGCGACCTGGTCGGTTACAACGAGGTCCCGAGCGGAGAGGACGCGCTGGTCATCACCTACCCCGACCCGCCTCTCGAAGTCGCCGGTGAGGTGTTGTCGCGACTCGCCCACCAGCACCCGCTGATCGCGGTCCAGGCCAACGGCGACGGCCGCACCTACAAGATCTCCGACTTCCTCAGCCGCCGGGAGTTCCACGGGCTCGAGCTGTACGACGAGCTCTACCGCCTGCTCGAAGCCGAGGACCAGATCGCCTTCGGGCTGCCGGGACCGATGGTGATCGGGATCGCGATGAACCGCGATCGCCGCAGCTTCAGCGAGCGCGACCGCGCCCTGCTGGACCTGCTGCGCCCCCACCTCACCCACGCCCATGCCCGCCTGCGCGAGCGCGAGCAGCTGGACCGGTTGATCGAAGCCCTCGAACACGGCCTCCGGGAGCAGGACACGGCGGTCGTGGCGCTGGGGCCCGAGGGCGCGATCGCCGCCGCGAGCGGCCCGGCGCTCGACCTGCTCGCGGCCTACTTCCCGGCGAGCCAGGGCGCCTCCCTGCCCCTGCCGGTAGCCGAGTGGCTGGCGGATGCGCCGGCGCTCGGCGGCAAGCCGCTGACGGTCGAGGGAGATCGCGGCCGGCTCACCGTCCGCATCACCGCCAGCCCGCGGTCGGGCCTGGTCCTGGTGCTGGAAGAGGAGTGCGCGGCCAGCGCCGAGACGCTGCGCGCCCTCGGCCTCACCCGACGCCAGAGCGAGGTCCTCCACCTGCTGGCGCTGGGGCGCGGCACCGACCAGATCGCCACCGAGCTGTTCATCAGTCGGCAGACCGTCCGCAAGCACCTCGAGCACATCTACCACCGCCTCGGAGTTCACACCCGCGAGGCGGCGGTAGACATGGCGCGGCAGACCGCGCGGTCTAGCCCGTGACCCCTTTCACCACGGGGTAGTAACCACTGGCGTGACCGGTGACCTTCGGGTGGTAGCTTTCGCCGACCGGGTTGGAGAGGCCATTGATCCACTCCGTCGACGAGCCGCCGCCACCGTCGCAGACGGCGTGCCCGACGAACGGTGGGATCACGTCGCGGAAGACGAAGTTCGTCCCCGCCCGCGTCGCCGCGGCGCTGATCACGTTCTTCAGCATGTCGGCGGTCTGGTTGAGCCGCGTCATCTCACTGCCGCTGAACCAGGTGAGCGCGTTGCAGTCGGTGCCGTTGAACAGGCGCGGATAGTCGAGCACGACCACTTTCGCGCTCGGCGCCCGCGACTTGATCGCGTTGTTGACCAGGTCGAGCCGGCCCGGCAGCGTGTTCGTGATGTACGACTGCGCGGTGTTGATCGCGCCGTCGCAGTTCGACGCCCACGAGGGCTGCGCGCAGGTGGTGATCACGCTGGAGAAGCCGGCGTCGTTGCCGCCGATCGTGTAGGTGACCCAGTTGGTGTCGGAGGTGACGCTGTTCACCTGGGTGTTGAGCACATCCCCCGTCTTCGCCCCCGAGCACGTCGCGTTGACGAAGGTCCATTCCGGATGGGCGTTGTGCAGCAGGTACGGATACGCGTACACCGACCGCTGGCAGGTTGATTCGTAGAACGTCCTCGTCCCCGTCCCCGACGAGTACGAGTCGCCGAGAGCGACGTACTTGACCGCCGAAGCCGTCGCCGTGAACACGGCGAACAGGGCCAGCACGCAGAGAACCGCGGAAATGCGCCTCCAATTCATCTTGCTTCCTCCCGAAACTCGACCGCCCGCCCT
Organism: Solirubrobacterales bacterium; assembly: GCA_036280195.1. GTDB lineage: Bacteria > Actinomycetota > Thermoleophilia > Solirubrobacterales > 70-9 > VAYN01. The sequence goes on from DASURF010000049.1 coordinate 42,924, forward strand.
GCCCGCGCCGGCCCTTGTCCCGACACTCACGCGGCATTTGATCAGTCGGTGTTGAGCATACTGCGCCCTCGCCGATCGGCAGGCAGCACCACATCGATCCGCGTCCCCTCCCGGCCGGAGCGGATCTCGATCGAGCCGCCGAACAGCTCGGCCCGTTCCCGCATCAGGGTCAGGCCGAGGCCCTCCCCCTCGGCGCCGGGGTCGAAACCGCCGCCGTCGTCCCGGACCAGGAGCCTCACCTCCTCGAGCACGTCGTCCTCGGCCACCTCGACGAGGACGCGGGAAGCGCCGGCGTGCTCGAGAGCGTTGCTCAGCGCCTCCTGGACGATCCGGTAGATCGCCGTCTCGAGCTCGCCGTGGAGTCGGTCCTCGGCGCGCCCCTCCTCGAAGGCGAGGTCGATACTGGTCCGGATTTCCAGCTCGGGAACTTCGAGCCGGTCGGCCAGGGACTCGATCGCGGCGGCGAGCCCGAGCTGGTCCAGCACGACCGGCCGCAGGTCGGCGATCAGCCCGCGCAGCTTCTCGGCCTCGGCCTCGGCGTCGGCGATCGCCCCCTGAAGCAGCTCCTGCGCGTCCGCCGGATCGGCTTCCTCCATCGCCGCCAGGGACATGCGCAGGGCGTCGAGCCCGCGCAGGGCCCCGTCGTGCAGCTCCCGCGCCCAGGCCGCCCGCTCCGCCTCCTCGGCGGCGAGCCGTTCGCGGCGCGGCGCCGGGTCGAGCATCTGCGCCGTCGCCATCGCGGTCGCGGCTCCCGCGGCCAGCGCCTCCAGCAACTCTTCGTCCGCGATCGTGAAGCGCGGCTGGTCACCCTGCCGGTCGACGGCGACCAGGGCCCCGTAGGGGCGGCCCCGCAGGGCAAGGGGAACGACCAGCACCGAGCCCTCGGGCTCGGCCTGGGGGTCGAGCTCCCCCTTGCGGAGCTCCCCGGCCGCGGCGGCGACGACCGTCCGGCCGCCTTCCGAGACCTCTACCGCCAGCGCCCGCGCGGAGACCAGCGCCCGGCCGCGCTTGGCGATCAGGTCGAATATCGAATCGAGGTCGTACCGGCCGCCGAGCGCTCGGGCGACGGCGACGACGGCGTCGAGCGCCGCGGCGTCCCGCTCGGTCATGGCCCCTGCCGGTAGGTCAACACAGGATGCTTGGCGCTCCTGAAAACGAGGACAGACGAGCCGGGGGCGGCCGGTCCAGCCGCTCGAGCACTCATCCACTCAGGCCGGCCCCCGCGCGAATCCCGTGGAAACGCCGAAGCCGCCGGCAAGGATACCGCCCATTCCCTTTCAAACACTGGAGTACTTGTGCTCAGTCGAGTTTGTTAATCATCCACCCGGGCAACGTTCGGGTATGACGCACCACCGCCCGATAGGATGCTCACTCGATACCGGTGTAGTCCTATCTGGGCTGGCAGCGGTATTGACTGATGGACGATGGGTGCGGTTGGGCTTTTGAGGCGCGGCTCGACTCGTCGGATCGCTCTCCGCAGCGCAACCCTGGGAACCCGGTCCATGCTCGACTCAAAACCGCTCAGCGGCGGCGAGCTCAACGCCGCAGTTACGCGCGAGGTCATTCGCGTGCAGAACGAAAGCCATGGGCGCGGGCCGAAGAAGGCGTTCTCGTTCCACAACGGCAACGTCCTGATCACCGTCCTCGAAGACGTCCTCACCCACGCCGAGCAGCGCCTGGCGGGTAACGGCGAGGGTGACGCGGTGCTGGAGATCCGGCGCCTTCACCAGAGGAACATGGCGCCAGAGCTGAAGAAATGCGTCGAAGAGATAACCGGCTGCAAGGTCACCGCATTCCTAAGTGACAATCACATCGAGCCGGACATGGCGGTCGAGGTGTTCATCCTCGACAAGTCACTTACGTAATCAGGTTTCCTTACTACTTTCGCCCTCGCAGGTTCGATTTCATCCGAACCTGCGAGCCCGATCGGTGGGGGTATCGCCGACCCGCCCATCCGCCTGGACCCGAAAACAGGCAGGATGTGCCGATGCCTCGTCCCCCGAAACAACGCCAGGAGCGCCAGGACTTCGGCTGGGTGATCTCCTTCGGCTGCAAAACCACGGGCAGCCTGCGCCGTCTCAAGGTCGACACCGACCCCTCCTCCGACACCAGCCCGATCGAGGTTCCCTGCCCCTGCGGCGAAACCCATCGGGTCACCGTCTCCCCCTATCGCCGCCGCCGCGCCGCCGACGAGCCCTTCGACCTCGAGGTCAAGTCGCTCGACGAGCTGCGCTGAAGCGAGCCCCTATTCCTGCCGCGCCGCCTGCGGCGATACCGCCCACAGCTCGACCGCGCCGGCCCGGAACTACCGCGCCACCCGGCAGCCCCGTTCTCAGGCCAGGCAGCCGCCGGTGAGGCGCTGCTCGATCCGTCGCCCGCGTTCGGGGCCGGACTCGACCCGCAGGACCGCCCGCCCGTACCAGCGACCGCCGTAGCACGGCGGCGGAGCCGAAGGCAAGTGACCGCTGAGCCGGACTTCCACCCGGCCGACCAACCCGGGCGCACCGCCGATGTCGGGGTAGCCCTCGTCCTGAAGGAAGAGACGCCCGTGGCCGAGGGCCTTCCTGTCCCATCGCTGCCAGTGCATCTCACGAAGGTCCAGCCGGGTCGGCCCCAGCACGGTGTCGATAACGCAACGGCGGGGTCTGCGAGCGGGAACAATGCTCCCGGAGGCGGGCTTGAAGCAGAGAAGCTGCGGAGACCCGCCGCCCTCCCTCAGCGTCGCCGGAACCCCGTCCTCGGCAGCGCCGGAGGAAGTGAAGACGAACAGGCCTGCCGCGAGGGAGGCGACGGCTGCGACCAGGCGGCTTGACATGCCCGGCATCGTCTCCGATTCCGCGGGCGAGTGCTCAGCGGGCCGTTGAGCACTTGAAATCCAGCCGGGCCCGGACCGAGGTCATCCGGGGAATCCCGCAGGGCCGGAAGCGGTTCCCCCCGCATGCCGGATCGGCAATCAGCCAGGACAATCGAACGATGAGCCCGCGAACCATCGACGAGCTGGGCCTCGCCCCTCTCGCACTTCCCCTCGCCGACACCTGGGGGATGCACGACGGCGATATCGGAGCCGGCTGGATGATCGTGATGATGCTGGGCACGGTGCTGCTCTGGACCCTGATCGTCCTCGGCATCGTCTGGCTCCTGCGCGAGGCGATCGGACACAACCGCAACAGCGACCCCCTCACCATCCTCGACCGCCGCCTCGCAGAAGGCAAACTCTCCCCCGAGGAGTACGAACAGCGCCGAAGAACCCTCGCGAGCTGACGACTTCGAAGGGAGGTCTGGGGCAGCACATTGGCCAGCGAAGCGGTCGAGAGGGTGGATGACCGGATTCAAACCGGCGACCGCCTGGCCACAACCCCGACGATGGCTGAGCTGATAATCACCACACCGAAGATATGGCGACTTCAAATCAAGAACTTGGCGCTAAAGGAGAGAAGTCGGTCCGCGAGAAGGTGAGCTGTCCTCGCTGCGGGCGGATACGGCACTTAGCGCCGTTGCAGAGGAACTTTCCTTGTGCAGACTTGATCTGCAAGTTCTGCGGTTTCCTTGCTCAAGTCAAGACGTACACGCTTAAGACCCCTTCCGATGACCTGCCCGCTCGAGTTCCAGGCGCCGGCTGGAAAGTGCAGCACGAGCAGATCATGGCGGGCATCTACCATGGGCTCTACTTGGTCGGATACAGGGGCAAGCGCCTAGTACGCATCGATTACGTACCCGCCCATATCTTGCAGGCATCTCCAGACGTTTTTGAACCCAGGGAAGCGCTGGGTCCAAAAGCACAGCGCGCTGGCTGGATTGGATTCCAATACAACATCGAACAGCTGCCTGCCATTGGCATCGAGACCAAGTACCTGCGTAGTTAGTTGAGGCCCGGTGCCGCAACTTCAAGAAGGGTGGCAGACGGGATTCGAACCCGCGACCGCCGGCACCACAATTAGGCTGCCGCCCGGCGGTGCTGAGGGCGAATCCCGCACGGCAAGCGGGTTTGCGCCCGCCTCCGTTTGCTGCTGCCGGACCTCGACATGCGGGGATATTCGGCGATTGTCGGGGTGTACTGGCAGAAATGCGGATTTCTGCCTGTTCGGGCATACCCCCGGTTTGATGGCCGGCGAGCCAGTAGCAAACCTGGCCGAAGGCTCGAGACAACAGCGTGCTCGGCACGACGCCCGCTTCCAGCGCCGCCCTATAACGCCCGTTACGTCGACTCGGTCGATCCGCCCCTTTCCTCGCTAATCAGCACCTCTACGAAGCACCAGGCGGGGCCGAGTCACTAGCAGCCAGGGCTCTTGTCCGGCCAGCCATCGTTTCGGTTTCGGCTGATTCTCTGTATCGATAGAGGAATCAGGTCGTGGCCGATAGTCCCTGTGGACCGCCGCCTGCAAGGACGGTGCGGCCGTTCGGTGTTGCCGACTGCGCCCAGCGCGGGGCGCCCCCACCCTCTAGCCTGACGTGCGATGGGAGGGGCGTGGTATGAGGTAGTGGGCGGGATCGGCGCGGGCGTCGGCGGGATCGGCGCGGCGGCCGGTGCCGCGGCTGCATGGCGAGCAGCGAGCGCGAGCAAGGAGACGAGCCGGGACGCCGCCGACGCCCTAGCCCTCGCGCTCGCTCCGCACCTCGTGCTCGAAACCTTCGCGATCGGCGAGTCGGTGCCGAGCGAGGACGGCATCTGGCAGGCGCGGGTTACCAACGACTCCCGCTTCGCCGCCCTCGACATCGTGCTCGAGGCCCACTTCGCCGACGAAGAGCGCGTCCACCGCGAGATCGAGCGACTGGCGCCGGGCGGGGTCGAACTCCTCACCCTACGCGAGATCCCCGCTCCACCGGTGGGACCGACTGCCGCCCAGGCGGGTCGCTCCCTGGTCCTCCGCTACTCCGACGAGCGCCGGCTCTGGCGCTACGAGGCTTCCTTTGCCTTCCTCCTCAGCGGACACAATGGCTCACCGACCGGAGCCGTGATGGCTGATGGCGAGGCGGAGCGGATCGGTGAGATGAGGACGACGGAGCCGGGACGATGATCTGGGGTCCGGGGCCGGTCCAGGTGACGCGGATCGGATACACCGTGCGGGGGCCGGAGTGGGGAATCGCGATCCCCCAGGGCGACCATGCCGCGCTCGAAGATGCAATGCGCAGCGCCTCGACCTACTGGAACGGGATCGGCAGCCTAATCATCGGGGTGCGCCGCGACGGTCGCCTCGACCCCATGATCGAGTGGATGCTCGAGATCCGGGGGGTCGAGCAGGTTCTCCTCCACGACAGTCTCGGCGAGCGGGCGCGACAGGCACTTGGTCGACGCTTCGAGACCGTCGGTTCGCTGTGGGTCGACGATCACGAGATCCATCCCTTCTACCTCTCGCTGAACGACCGCGACGAGGAGCTCGCCGCGATCCAGCGGCCGCTGCTTCGGTCACGGCGACTGCGGCGGATCGCGCTGGCCACCTGGGGCGAGATCCCGGACGAGGATCTGGAGGACTGGCGCCGCCGCTTCACCGTCACCGAGGAGGCCAACCGCAAGGATGCCCTGAGGGGTCTCCTCGCCGCCCAGTTGCGCGGCAACTCGCCGCTCGAGCTGGGCGGCCGATACATGAGCTCGACTGAACAGTGGGGCGGTTTCGACGGCTGGCCCTGCGTCTTCGTCTTCGGCGAGGCCTCCTTCGAAGAGATAGTTCACTTCTGGAATTTGCGCTCGCGACTGTCGGGCACCTACGGCAGACGTGGCATCGTAGGGGTGCCGCGGGAGCTGCTCTCGGCCGCCGACCTCGAGCCGCTGCGGCGGTGGGTGGAGCCGCCGGCCTACGACAACTACTTCAAACCCGACATCACCCTCGCGACGTCGAAGAAGGAGGGTCCGGCCGCACGGGCGGCCCTCGAGGAACTCGGCTTCATCTCGGCCGGTAGGAGGACCCGCTACCGGCACTCTTTTCCCGAGGCGCCGAAGGGCCGTGAGAAACTCGAGTACTTTGAGCTCGGGCGCGCCCAGCTCGGCGGGCCGATGAAGCGCGGGGCCGCGGCCTCTGTGTTGGCGACGGTCACTGGCCGGCGGATCTCGCTCGACCTGCCCTCCCCCGACGGGGTGCGCCTGCCCTTCGGCTACCTGCGCTTAGGGATCGAGGGCCTGCCCCTGCCTCTTCCACTCAGCGCCACCGGCGCCCGCCGATTGATACCGAACGCTTGGGTCTCGCAGGAGGGTCTGACGGTGAAGACCCACACCGAAAAGAACTGGCGTTTTGAGTTCGAGCTGCCCGACGCCGAGCAGGCGCTCGCCGACTGGGCCTCCTCCTCGGGATATGAGGTGCGGCCCTCCCAACCCGGACGCTATGGACAGGCGCTCATGGCGCGGCTGGATGACCCGTCCGACCTCGACGCGCTGGCCGATCCGCTCGCCGGAGCAATCCTCGCTGAGCTGACCCCCGACTCGACCAAGAAGCTCGCCCAGCGTCTCAGCCTCGACGTCGAGATGGGGCCGGAAGGACTCGACGAGGAGGTCTTGCTCGAACTCCTGCAGCGCCAGGGCCTCCTTCTGCGGGTGGCGGCGAAGACCCTCCATCAAATCGCCTCCGTCGTAGGCAGGGGAAAGCGCGAGGTGGCGCTCGCGCTCGCCGCCATGGTCGAGACGGGGTTCGTGCGCCGCGGGATCGGCTTCCCCTGCCGGCGCTGTGGGTTCGATCAGGTGGTGCCGCTCTCCGATCTCGACGAGCGGGTCGAGTGTCAGGCCTGCCGCAAGGAGATGGTAGTGCCGGTATTGAGTGGCGACTCCGAGCACCCGCCCGCGTATTTTCTCGACGGTCTGACCGCGCGGCTGATGGAGCAGGACCTGCTCTCGGTAATCCTCGCCCTACGGCGGGCGCTACTCGACTCTCCCTCAGCCGAGTCCTTCTACGCCTGGCCAGGCCTCCTCTTCGAGCGCGAGGGAACGGAGGTCGACGGCGACCTCCTGGTCTCCGACGGCTCCTCGGCACGAATCTTCGAGTGCAAGATGACCGCCTCCTGGCTCAACCTCGAGCAGACGAGGCGCCTGGTCGATCTGTGCGAGGCGCTCGGCGCACGGCCCGGCGTGGCGGGGCTGCGCGGCGAGTTCGACCGGGCCGTGCGCGAGCTTGTGCTCGACTCGGGCGGCGTCGTCTACGAAGGTGCAGAGCTCATCGCCGGAGACCACGACGGAGCTGAGCGTGGCTAGACCGGACGATTTCACCAAGACGGTGAGAGAAGAACTTGCCGCCCGGGCGGGCCACCGGTGCTCGCGCCCTGGTTGTCGGGCGCCCACGTCTGGCCCCTCCGAGAGTCGCAGTTCTGGGGCCTCGAACGCCGGCGAGGCTGCCCACATATGCGCGGCATCAAAAGGCGGGCCGCGCTATGACCCGACCCAGACGCCGGAGGAGCGCAGCGGACGCTCCAACGGGATCTGGCTTTGCCGGATCGACGCCAAGGCGATCGACGACGAAGAGCGCTACACGGTGGAGCTGCTCGAAGGCTGGCGCCGCGACGCCGAGGTCTTCGCCGACGAAGTCAGGGGTCGGCCGGAGACTTTGGCCGCAGGTGGCGGCAGCCGCCGGCTCGTCCCATTCGAGCGCACGCTCAGCTCCGAGGACCGGGCGGGAGAGGAGGTCCTTCGCTTCCTCGACGATGTCGGGGCGACCCGCGCCTGGGGCCGATCGGTCGAGCCGATCAGGCTCCTGCTGACCGAGGTTGCGTTGAACGCTTTTCGGCACGGTGGTGTCAGCTCGGTGCAGATCTCAAGCAGCGAGGGGACGGTCACCCTGAGCGACTCGGGACCCTCGTTCGAGGCCCAGCTCCTGCGCCGCAGCACCAAAGGTGGCGGACTGGCGCTCGGCTATTTCGAGGAGCGCCTCGGCGGCAGCTTCAGCCAGCGGTCGCTCCGAGCCGATGGGCGAAATAGCTGGGTGGTGGTCGATGAGGTCGCGACCATGGGGACCGGCGTCCCTTGCACGCTTCGCCTAGAGGACGCACGCCGCACGACGATTCATGAGTTCGCCGAGTCTGAGCTGGCCCGCCTCGACGGCTGCGACGAGCTCCACCTCTATCACCCAGCTGGCTGGAGCATCAGCCCCTGGATGTCATTGCTGCATGCGCTCTTGCCCGAGCTCTCCTCCCGGCGACTGGTGGTGCACGGCGTGCCGGAGGACAGCCCGTTGACTGAGGTGATCTCCAAGCGCGCCCCAACGGTGCGCTTCGTGGATTAGTGCCGCCGCCGATGCCGGAATTGCTCAGTCAGTCCTCGAGCGGCGTCCAGTTAAGCAGCGAGGGCAACATTCGATCATCGGTCGCGGGCGGCGGCCAGTGGATCATGTCGCTGCGAACCGGCAGGAAGCTGATCATCGGCGGGCGATCTCCGACCAGAGAGAGCCTCACCGGCAGGTCTTCATGGAAGGCGGTGACGTAGAACCCGAGGCCCTCGAACGCGAGCAGAGCCGAGTACTCATCGACAGCGCGACCATCCGGATGGGAAAACGGCGCGCTGGACTGGCCGGTGATCAAGGTCGGCGGGCCGTGCCAGCGGAAGAGACCGACCCAGGTGTCGGCAACCACGCGCCCCTCCTCGCGCAGAGCCTTTCGATGGGCGCGAGGGACGATGTCCTGGTCGCCAGGCTCGGCGCTAAGGAGGGCCATCGCGGTCTTCACCGCCCACCTGGCGATCACCGCACGGCTCTCTGCGCCGAGGCTGACCGGTACACCGCGCGCCATCGGCACCAGCCAGGGGATCACTTCGTCCTCGAGATGATGAAAGTGCTTATTACAGTCGCCGCAGAAAATCCTGGCGCGGTAGCTTCCGAACGAGATCGGCTGCCGTCGCGGTGCCCGCCCGATCTGCATCGTTCTTCTCGGCTCGACCTGGCCCCTGATGTCCAGCCGCTTCGCGATCCAGGCCGGGATGACATGCTCCATGCTGTCGGCCCGCGCGCCGCAGAAGATGCACGTCTTGTCAGGCTTCCTCGGCGCGACGAACACCTCCCACTCACCGTTGGATCCCGTCCGCGAAAGGTGAATTCCACACTCCGGGCAATCGCGGTGCCCGGGGTCGGGCTTCTTCCGCTCGCGCGGAGCGGGACCCTCGAACGAGACCGACTCGCCGCAGGCAGGGCAGTCGAGCTGTTCCCAGGTTCCGGCAACGAGAAGCTCGGGATCGGTCGCCATCTTCAGATACATGAGCCGGACCTCCCTTTCGCATTCCCCCTCGGGGTCGTCCTGTTGTGGCCGTCTCGCCTCCAACTCGGCGTAGAGATCCTCGATGACGACGACCCAGTGAGTGGGGAGCGGGCCGCTCTTGAGCGGCGGGAGTCCGCTCAGGTCGATCTTGCGGCAGGCGACGATCCGCACCTCGTGCTTGGTCACGTCGATCTGCTCTTCGGCCTCCGTCCTGGTCTCGGCCGTAACCCACATTCCCCGCGCCATCGGTCCAGCAATCTGTCAAATCACCACGATGGTGCGGCCCGAAAGACCTACCCCAGCGCGCGTCCACGCCGGAGGCGCGCCATCGCGACTCTCTCACCGCCGACACCTCTCCTTCGAGGCATGGCCCTGGCGGTAGCCTCACTGTGTGTGGGACATGGGCAACTTCAGGCAGCGGCATGAGTTGGGTCTATATCTGCCACCAACGACCGACGGTGAAGACGATTACACCGAGCAGCGCTTGAAACATGTCGGCGCTTACCTCACCTACACCGAATTGACCCAAGCCCTCGACAAGCCGCAGACGATGACCGAGGAGGCGCTGATCGCGCACTTGGGACGTCTTTCCGCAGCCGACTGCATGGCGTCCTTGGGTTTCATCGCGAGCAAGATGTACGCCGCACCGGAACCGTACTTCCGGCCGGATGTTCAGCGGGAGCTGATCGGCCATGTGGTCGGTACCGGCTCAGAGGTAGGTCAGGTGCTGCTCGCGGCGATCGAGAAGGATCGGCCGACGACGATCTTCTGCGAGCAGCAAATCGTCCATCTCGCGCGGCTGGTCGCCCTCTATGCCGACGACCGCGCGCCTGACGAGTTCGCGGACAGCACCCTCTACGAGGAGTGGGCGACGTGCCTGTTCGGCGTAACCGACCTCCTCGATCTAGACCTCGTGATCGAGGATCCGCGGGATCGTCTCTCCTGGGAGCTGCGCCAGAGCGGCGTGAACCACCATGAGGACCGCCTGCCGACCGTTGGGCTTCACCACGAGGTCTATCGGGTGCTTCTGCCCGAGTGCTCACCGGCGGCCGCCGAGAAGGTCGAAGCTGCATTTCGTAGTCACACCGGGATTTCAATAGCCGACTTCTTCGTCCTCGGAACCGCGGCGGAAGCCCGCTTCATGAACAACCCAGGTGCGATCCTTGAGCCGGCCGTGTACTTCAATTCCACCGCCATCTCCGAAGACGTCTGGGACCCGTTCTTCGCGACCATCGGAGCAGATCTCCCGAGACTAAAGGCGGAGCTCGAAGCCGAAGACGAACGCTACGGAGCAACGACGTACGGCTCGGTCGCGATTGAGCGCTTCCCACTGTTCGAAGGTGAACCCGGGAAGTTCTGCGTAATCTCCCCTTGGGCCCTGGCGCGGCGGGTAACTGAGGGAATTTTCCACCTCCTGGCCGAGACCGCCGAACAAGCGGGCCTGGACCGCAGCACTTACACCCGTGAGTTCGGCATACCGTTCCAGCATTCGGTCGAGGCGACCCTCCGCCGAGGGAATGAGGCGACCGGCACACCTGTTCCTGTCGCCGCCGATGTTCCGTATGGCACTTCGCGGTCGTCGATGCGGCGGTCCTCCGATGTCATTCTGGGGTTCGAACGATCCCCGATGTTCGTCGAGGTCGTCTCCGGGCCGATGCGGGTCGGAACCTCTACCCGCGGCGACCTCGACGATTTCGAGGCTGACGTGAACCGCCTCATCATCGGAAAGGCCGGCCAGTTGGACCGGTCGATCCACGACTTCTTGGATGGCAAATTGGCCCTTGATGAGATCGATCCGGCGACTGCGAAGCGGGTCTGGCCTGTGATCGTCACCTCGCACGCCTTCCCGCTCCGGGATCAGATCGACATCGCCATCAAAGAACGGCTTGCGGCCTCGGGTCACCTTCGAGATCAGCGCATTGCGCCGCTCGCCGTCATCTCGGCGGAGGAGCTCTTCTTCTGCGAAGGCTTCATGGAACAAGGCGAGACTCTGCTCGGACTTGTCTCGGGGTGGAAGAACGATCCCGCTGCGGCGCCGCACTCGTTCAAGAACTTCCTCATCGAGCATGGCGGCGGGCGGGCGCCTGGTGGAGAACATTTCGAAAGCCGATTCGCCGAGGCGGCCGGAGAGCGGGCAAAGCGGATCTTCGGCAAGGAGGAATCTGTCGATGAGATCCTCGCCCGGCTCCGAAACGACGACTAGCTCCTCGACAACGGCGACTCAGCGGGTTCGAAATCCCGCTTATCTAGGAGCCTCCACCCGAAAATAGCTAGTACGAATGTGGCTCCCACCCCTGCTCACCAAGAGAAGCAGCCGCATTTCATTTCACGGAATAGGCGCCTATCGCCGCGCATCCCCGCCTATCCATCATCCATCAGGCAGTTTCTGCCTGATCGGGAGCGGAATTTGGGTCCGGTTCAAACCGATCCGACCGACCCCGACCTACCGATTTGCAGGGGATTCGATTAGGGGTGGCAGACGGGATTCGAACCCGCGACCGCCGGCACCACAAGCCGGAGCTCTACCAACTGAGCTACTGCCACCGCGATGCTTGGAATTTAGCGGGCTGGGCGGGTTCGGGCTTGGATGGGATTTTGCTGGAGGCGGGTTGGGCTAATGGGGTGACGGATGGGCGCCGATAGGTCGGGGGTGCAGGTGGCTAGCTCGGCATTTGGGCAAGGGACCCATCGGGTGGTGGATCACGCGGATCCGCCGCGCGACCTGAGCGGCTGGGCCTGGGGCGTGTACGTCAGCCTCGGCCTGATGGCGCTGCTGGGCCTGCTGCGGCTGGCGGCCGCGCTCCAGCTGCGCTCGACGGTCACCGGCGGCGGCGACGTCGTCGGCAAGTACGACGCCTACGACCGCTGGGTCGGCTTCGAGGCCGTGCTGCTCTTCATCGCCGCGGGCGTCTTCATCGCCTGGTTCTTCCAGGCCTACAAGAACATGCGACGGCTCGGCGTGCAGAACATGCGCTACGGCAACGGCTGGGCGATCGGGTCGTGGTTCGTCCCCATCCTCAGCCTCTTCCGCCCGAAGCAGATCGCCAACGACATCTGGCGCGGCAGCGAGCGCGGCGCCGACGTCAACGCCGGCTGGCACTCGGTGCCGGTCCCGGCCCTCGTGCACTGGTGGTGGGCCCTGTTCCTGCTCCAGGGCGCGCTCCTCTGGGCCGGCCAGCAGGCGATCGAAAACGGCTACCACGACCTCTTCGCCTTCGGCGCGCTGACCGACGGCGTCTCGGAGATCAAGACCGGGACGGCGCTCGAGGTCATCGGCCAGCTCGTCTCGATCGCCGGCGTCGTGGTGGCGATCCTCTTCGTCTCGCGGGTCACCGAGCGCTTCGACGAGATCCGCAGCGACGCCACCGCCCAGGCTGCGCTCTATCCGCAGTACGCGCAGCCCCAGCAACCGCAGCCCCACCCGACCCCGCCGCCGCCGGCCCCGCAGTACGCGCAACCGCAGCCTCCCCCTCCCCCGCCCGCACCTCCGACCCCCGGCCTCGCGCCGCCTCCTTCGGCACCGCCCCCGGCCGCACCACCCCCCACCGCCACGCCCCAGCCCCCCACCGCGCAGCTGATCCGGTGCCCGGATTGCGCCGAGTGGATCCAGCCGCAGGCAAACGTCTGCCGCTTCTGCGGCTACCGTCTGCGTCCGCTCGGCCAGTGAACCTGATCCTCAGCGACAACCTCCAGCGCAGCCGCGGCACCGTCTTCTTCCGCGTCATCTTCGCCCTGCCGTTCTTGATCTGGCTAGCGGTCTGGGCGGTCGCCGCCTTCTTCGTCGCCTTCGTCACCTGGATCGCGACCCTCTTCGAAGGGCGCCCGCCCGCGCCCCTGCACAACTTCCTCGCCCGCTTCGTCCGCTTCGCGACCCACACCTACGCCTACCTCAACCTCGCCGCCGAGCCGCTGCCGGCCTTCGACGGCAAGCCCGGCTACCCGGTCGACGTCGCGATCGAGCCGCCGGTCGTCCAGAACCGCTGGACCGTCGCCTTCCGCCTCGTCCTCGCGATCCCGGCGCTACTTCTGCTCGGCGCCCTCTTCGGCTCCGGCGTCGCCGGCGAAGGCCTCTGGAGGGGAGAACAGGCCGGCGTCGCCGGGCTGCTCGGCACCGCGGCGATGCTCGCCTGGTTCTACGCGCTGGTTCGGGCCCGCATCGACCGCGGCCTCCGCGACCTGATCGCCTACGTCCTCTCCTACGGCGCCCAGGCCTGGGGCTACCTGCTGCTCGTCACCGACGAGTACCCCGACAGCGACCCGCTGACCGCGATCGGCCCGCTGCCGACCCGCTCGGACCCGATCCGGATGGAGGTGACCGACGGCACCCGCCGCAGCCGCCTCACCGTCTTCTTCCGCCTGGCGCTCGCCTTCCCGCACCTGGTCTGGCTCTCGCTCTGGGGAGTCCTCGCCTTCTTCGCGGTGATCGTCAACTGGTTCGCCGTCCTCTTCACCGGCACCTCGCCGCAGGGCCTGCACCGCTTCCTCGCCCGCTTCCTCCGCTACTCGACGCACGTCTTCGCCTTCCTCTACCTCGTCGCCAACCCCTTCCCCGGCTTCGCCGGCGCCGCCGGCTCCTACCCGGTCGAACTGCACGTCGCCGAGCCCGGGCGGCAGAACCGCTGGACGGCCTTCTTCCGCCTCGTCCTCGCGATCCCGGCGCTGCTGCTCGCCGGCGCCTTCTCCCAGGCGCTGGCGGTGGTCGCGGTGCTCGGCTGGTTCGCCGCCCTCTTCACCGCCGAGATGCCGCTCGGCCTGCGCAACCTCGGCGCCCTCGCGCTGCGCTACGGCGCCCAGGCCTACGGCTACGTCCTGCTGCTGACCGGCGCCTACCCCTACAGCGGCCCCTGCCACGAAGTGGCGCCGCCACCGCCGGCGGCGACGGCAACGGTCACGCCGGTCCCGCCCGCCGTCCCGGCCAGATGACCCGCCCCAGCCCCCGGGCACTGGCGACCGCGGCCGGGGTGCTGGTCGTCGCCGCGGCCTGGGCCTGGGGAGCGCACGCGCTCTGGAGCGCGACCGAGCTGCCGAGCGCCGACCTCCCCCAGCTCGACCCCCACAGCTACTTCTCAGACCACTTCCTCGACCGCAGCGCCACCTACGAGCGCTTCCTGGTGATCCTCTCGCTGCTCGGCAGCGCCGTGGTGATCGCCGCCCTCGCCGTCTACGCGCGCAACGGCCACCGGCTGGCGCGCGAGTCGGCGGCCGGCCGGGTCGGCACCGGCCTGCTGCTGGCGATGCTCGGCTTCGCGATCGTCTGGCTCACCCAGGTGCCCTTCGACCTGGCGGCGCTCTGGTGGCAGCGGCGCTACGACGTCTCCCACCAGGGCTACGTCGCCCACCTGCTCAACAGCTTCCTCTCGCTCGGCTCGGAGTTCGTCTTCCTCTGCCTCGGCTTCGCGGTGATGATGGGACTGGCCGGGACGATGCGCCGCTGGTGGTGGCTGGTCGCGACGCCCGCCTTCGCCGCCCTGACGCTGCTCTTCGTCTTCGTCAGCCCGTACCTGATCCCCGACACCTCGCCGCTCGACAACCCGTGGCTGGTCGCCGAAGCCCGGAAGCTGGAGCGGATCGAGGACGCGCCGGAAGCGCGGCTCCGGGTCCAGGACGTGCACCGCTTCACCGACGCGCCGAACGCCGAGGCCACCGGCCTCGGCCCGAGCCGGACCGTGGTCCTCTGGGACACCCTCCTGCGCGACGACTTCAGCCGCAAGGAGGTGCGGATGGTCGTCGCCCACGAGATCGGCCACCTCGCCCACGACGATCCGCTGAAGCGGGTCGGCTGGATGGCGCTCTACCTGATCCCCGCGCTGGGGGTGCTGGCGCTTCTGACCCGCCGCCGCGGCGGGCTCGCCCGGCCCGAGGCGGTGCCGCTCGCGCTGCTGGTCCTGGTGGTCGCGCAGCTGCTGGCCGCGCCGCTGCTCAACTCCGCCTTCCGCCGCGAAGAGGCCGCGGCCGACTGGGCCGCCCTGGAAGCGACGCGCGAACCGGAGACCGACCGCTCGCTGATGCAGCAGCTCGCCGAGAAGAGCCTCAGCGACCCCGACCCGCCGGGCTGGGTCCAGGGAATGTTCGGGACCCACCCGTCGATGATGGAGCGGATCGCCATCTCCCAGGCCTGGGAAGAAGGCGCGCGCGTCGGCCGCTGACCCGCCTCAGGCGCGGGAGCGGATGACGACCTTCGCGCCGTGGCGCGGGATCATCGTCACGTTGCGATGCAGGGCGCGCTCGGGCTCGGGGTCGGCGGCGACGAGGTCGAGGCGGCGGGCCATCATCTCGAGGACGGCACGCTGCTCGGCCATCGCCAGCGCCGCGCCGAGGCAGCGGCGGATGCCGCCGCCGAAGGGCAGCCACTCGTAGGTGCCGGGCTTGCGGTCGAGCCAGCGCTCGGGCCGGAAGGCGAAGGGCTCGGGGTAGAGCTCCTCGCGATGGTGGAGCAGGAGGATGCTGATCAGCACCGGGGTGTCGGCCGGCACCGCGTAGGAGCCCAGCTGCCAGGGCAGCTTGACCCGGCGGCCGACGATCGGCACCACCGGCCGCGAGCGCATCGTCTCGGTGATCGTCGCCTCGATCGCCTCCTCCGCCCCGTCGCCGGAGCGGACCGCCGCGACCAGGCGCTCGTGGGCGTCCGGGGTGCGGACCAGCCGCTCCCAGGCCCAGGCGAGCGAGTTGGCGGTCGTCTCGTGGCCGGCCAGCACCAGGGTGATCAGCTCGTCGCGGATTTCGGCGTCGGTCAGCGGCTCGCCGTCCTCGCTCCGCGCCTGCAGCAGCAGCGAGAGGATGTCGTGGCGCTCGCCCAGGTCCTGCCGCCGCCGCACCGCGATCACCGCGTCCATGCGGCGATCCATCAGGGCCCGGCCGAGGCGGGTGATGCCGACCGGCTCCTCGCGGCGGACGTTCATCAGCTCGGCGATCTGGGCGACCGGCTTGGTCGAGAGGTTGACCAGGTTCTTGATCACGGAGCGCAGCCGCCCCTCGGGGCTCCGGCGCGCCGGGTGCCCGTCGATTCCGAAGATGCCGGCCATGATCACGTCGAGCGTGATCGCCTGCATGCGCGGCGCCAGCGCGAACGGCTGCCCCAGCGGCCAGCTGTCGATCTCCCGCTCGGCCGCCTCGGCGATCGCCGCCGTGTAGTGCCGGATCGCCTCGCCGTGGAACGGCGGCAGCAGCAGCTTGCGCTGGCGCATGTGGCGCTCGCCGAGCGAGGTCAGCACCGAGTCCGGCCCGACGATCGGCCGCAGCGGCGACTCGGCCGCCAGCGACGGCGCCTCCTCGGGCTTGGCGGTGAAGAGCGAGCGGACGTCCTCGGGGAGGCTGGTGATCACCAGCGGCTGCGGCTCGTCGGTGCGCAGGGCGAAGACATCCCCCAGCCGCCGCCGGGCGCCGAAGACGAACTCGATCTGGCGCTGGTTGAAGCGCAGCAGCTGGGGCAGCGGCGCCATCTGCACGAGCGGCGGCGCCGGCAGGCCGGCGGCGACCTCGGGGTCGAGCGGGCCGCTCCCCGGCGTCGTCGCCGTCACGGTCTCCGTCGCGCCCATCAGACTCGCCCCTACCTAGGCGACAGCCGCCACGCCGTCGCTCTGCTCGTCCGCGGCGGCCTTCGGCGCAGGCCCGCGGGAGAAGTCCATCTCCTCGTCGAGCGGGCCGTGGTTGAAGAGGCGGATGTCCCGCGCGTAGTTCTGGTGCAGGCGCCAGGGGTGACGATCGCCCTGCTGGGGCAGCTGGTCGATCGAGCGCAGGACGTAGCCGGATTTGAGGTCGATGAACGATTCGCGGGCAAGCGCCGGGCCCGGGTCGCGCGGCGTCGCCACGCGGTAGCCGTGCGCGTCCATGTAGTTGAGCAGCCGGCACATGTACTGGCTGACCAGGTCGCACTTGAGGGTGAAGGAGGCGTTGGTGTAGCCGAGCGCGATCGCCAGGTTGGGGACGCCGCCGAACATCGCGCCCTTGTAGCCGACCAGGTCCTTGAACTCCTTGCGCTCGCCGTCGACCGAGACCTCGATCCCGCCGAACACGAGCAGGTTGAGCCCGGTCGCGGTGATGACGATGTCGGCCTCCAGCTCGCGCCCCGACTCCAGCTTCAGCCCCTTCTCGGTGAAGGTCTCGATCCGGTCGGTCACCACGTCGGCCTTGCCGGAGCGCAGCGCCTGGAAGAGGTCGCCGCCGGGCACGAGGCAGACGCGCTCGTCCCAGGGGTTGTACTTCGGTTCGAAGTCGCGGTCGACCGGATACCCGGCCGGCAGCTGGCGCTCCACGCCTTTGCGGATCAGCTTGCGGGTGAAC
Source organism: Solirubrobacterales bacterium (assembly GCA_036280195.1). GTDB lineage: Bacteria > Actinomycetota > Thermoleophilia > Solirubrobacterales > 70-9 > VAYN01. The sequence continues at coordinate 60,366 of DASURF010000049.1, forward strand.
CTCGGCGCCCGGCGCGAGAGCTGGTAGAAGGCCATCTGGCGCAGGACGTTCAGCCAGCGGACGACCGTGTAGCGCGGCTTGTCGGGCAGCACCTTGCGCAGCGCCTTGGCAACGGGGTCCTGGGCGGGCAGGGTGACGACGTAGCCCGGCGAGCGCTGCAGCATCGTGATGTGCCCGGCCTCGGCAGCCATCGCCGGGATCAGCGTCACCGCGGTCGCGCCGCTGCCGATCACGACCACCCGCTTGCCGCGGTAGTCGAGGTCCTCGGGCCAGTGCTGGGGGTGGACGATCTGCCCCTGGAAGCGCTCGCGGCCCTCGAACTCGGGGGTGAACCCCTCGTCGTAGCGGTAGTAGCCGGTGCAGCCGTAGAAGAAGTCGCAGGTCAGCTCGACGGTCTCGCCGCCGCGCTCGACGCGCACGGTCCACAGCGCCTCGTCGCTCGACCACTCGGCGGAGACGACCTTGTGGCCGAAGCGGATCTTCTCCTCCACCCCGTACTCGCGGGCGGTCTCCTGGATGTAGTTGCGGATCTTCTCGCCGGCGGCGATCGAGTCTTCGTCGGTCCACGGCTTGAACGAGTAGCCGAGCGTGTACATGTCCGAGTCGGAGCGGATGCCGGGATAGCGGAAGAGGTCCCAGGTGCCGCCGATCGCCTCGCGGGACTCGAGGATCGCGTAGCTCTTGCCCGGGCAGTTCTGCTGCAGGTGGGCCCCGGCGCCGACGCCGGAGAGACCGGCCCCGACGATGAGGACGTCGACGTGCTCGCGGTTGGGTGACATGGGGAGCTCCTTAGCTTTTGAGGCGAGCGAGCAGGTCGCTCGTCATCGAGGTCTGCTTGAAGGCGCCGCGCTTGGCGCCGGCGCGCATCTGGCGCCGGATGCCGCGCTCGACCAGGCCTTTGGGGAGAAGGCCGAGGACCCGGTAGGACATCGCGCCGCGGCGGGTGGTGGCGAGGTCGCGGGCGGGCCGGCCGTAGATCGCCCGCACGATCGTGCCGACCGCGGCGCCGATCGGCTCCGGCGGCACCATCCCCTCGAGCCCGGCGCCGGCGCTCTGGCTGGCGTCGTGGATCGGGGTGCGGATGTAGCCGGGGTAGACGGTGGTGACTGTGATCTCGTCGCCGACCTCGGAGCGCAGCTGCTCCGAGTAGCCGACGACGCCGCGCTTGCTGGCGCCGTAGGCGGTGGCGAAGGGGACGGCGAGGTGGGCGAGGCCGGAGGAGACGTTGACGACGCGGCCGCGCGATTCGCGCAGCGCCGGCAGCGCCGCGGCGGTCGCCCGCCAGGTGCCGAGCAGGTTGACGTCGATGACCCGCAGGGCGTCCGGGCCGGGGGGCTGGGCGGCGCTCTGCGGCAGTCCGATGCCGGCGCAGTTGACGAGGGCGTCGACGCCACCGCCGAGCCGCCCGACCGCCTCGGCCATCGCCCGGTCGACCGATTTCTGGTCGGTGACGTCGCAGCCGATGGTGTCCTCGCCGGGGTTGAGGTCGAGGCCGACGACCTTGGCGCCGCGCTTGCGCAGCGCCTGGGCGGTCGCGGCGCCGATGCCGCTGGCGGCACCGGTGATGATCACGCGCTTGCTCGAGCTCACGGCGAGAACTCTATCAACACTGTGTCGAGAAGTTCAACTCCTTGTCGAATTTCTCGACGCGCTGTATGGTGGAGCGCGATGGCGGTGACTCCCGAAGCCAAATCTCCGGCCCCCGCTGCGCCGAAAGCTCGCGGCCGCCGCGGCACCCGCGCCAGCGGCGACGATCGCGAGCGGGCGATCCTGGAGACGGCGGAGCGGCTGCTGGAAGAACGCCCGCTGGCCGAGATCTCGGTCGACGACCTGGCCAAGGGCGCGGGCATCTCCCGCCCCACCTTCTACTTCTACTTCCCCTCCAAGGACGCGGTGGTGCTGACGATCATCGACCGCCTCGTCGCCGACGCCGCCGAAGGGCGCGAGGAGATCCTCACCGCGCTGGCCGAGCAGGGGCCGCGGGCGGGACTCCGCGCCAGCCTCGAGAACCTCTACGCGGCCTTCCGCTCCCGCCCCGGCGTGGTCCGGGCGGGCTCGGACCTGCGCCCCACCAACGAGGAAGCCCGTGGCCTCTGGTCGGCGGTGATGGAGGGCTGGGTCGCCGACGTCACCGCGGTGATCGAGTTCGAGCGCTCCCGCGGCGCCGCTCCCCCCGGCCCGCCGGCCCGCGAGATGGCGATCGCCCTGGTGCAGATGAACGAGCGTGCCCAGTACGCGACGCTCCTCGGCGAGGAGCCCTCGATCGACCGCGACCGCGTCCTCGACCTCCTGATCGAGATCTGGCTGCGGGCGATCTACGGCGAGGCCGAGCCCGGCTAGCGGCGCAGCGCCGGGGCGATCTCCCGGCCCATCAGCGCGACCGCGTCGAGGTCGCGGTGCAGCAGGTGCTGGCCCATGATCCGCGTCAGCCCCGCCTCCTCCAGCTCGCGCAGCTGCTCGATCGCCTCCTCGGCGGTGCCGAGGATCGTGCTCTCGCGCAGCCCGGCGACGAACGCCTCGCCGTCGCCACCCTCGCCTTTCCAATCCGAGAGGCGACCGGCGCGCTCCAGCAGTTCGGCCCGGTCGGCGCCGACCAGCCAGCCGGTCATCATCGAGAGCGGCAGCGTCGCCGGGTCGCGCCCCTCCACTTCGCAGGCCTCGTCGAGCCGCCGGCGCAGGTCGGCGATCTCCTCGGCGGTCGACATCACCGTGTTGTACTCGTCGGCGTAGCGGGCGCCGAAGCGCAGGCTGCGCGGCCCGCCTTTGGCGCCGAGGATCAGCGGCAGCGGCCGCTGCACCGGCTTCGGCCGCGCGTCGAGCTCGCTGACCGAGTAGTGCTCGCCGGCGAAGCCGAACGGCCCCTCTCCCCAGTGGCCGCGGACGATCTGCATCTGCTCCTCCAGCGCCTCCATCCGCGGCCCGACCGGCGGCAGGTCGAACCCGTAGAGCTCGTGCTCGCGCTCCCACCAGCCGGCGCCGATCCCGACTTCGACCCGGCCGTCGGAGACGTGGTCGGCCGTGACCGCCAGCTTCGCCAGCACCGAGGGATGGCGGAAGGTCGCCGGCGAGACCATCGTCCCCAGCCGCAGCGTCTCGGTCACCGCGCCGAGCGCGCAGATCGTCCCCCAGGCGTCGAGCGAGCCGCGCTCGCGGCGGTCGTCGACCGAGAGGTAGTGGTCGGAGCGGAACATCGTCCCCACCCCGTGCTCCTCGCAGGCCGCGGCCAGGGCCAGCCAGTCCTCCCAGGTCACGTCCTCCTGGCCCTCGATCATCAGGCAGACCTCCATCCCGCCCCTCCTACCCGCCGGCGACGATTTCAGCGAAGGCGGCGAAGCCCGGCGCGGTGCGCTCGATCAGCTCCGCCTCCAGCTCGGCGGCGCGCTCGGGCAGGGCGTGCTCCCCCTCGTTGCCCAGCGCCGCCACGGCTTCGTCGATCATCGTCGGCACCTCGAGCCAGGCCTCGACCAGGGCGAAGTCGGCCTCGGGGTGGAAGAGGACGCCCCAGGCGTTGCCGGCGCGGAAGGCCTGGCAGGCGGTGCGCTCGGATGAGGCGAGGTGCGTGGCGCCCTCGGGCAGGTCGAAGACGTCGCCGTGCCAGTGCAGGACCTCGGCGCGCGGCGCGAGCCCGCCGATGACCGGGTCCTCGGGATCGACGACCTCGACCGGCGCGAAGCCGATCTCCGGCGCCTCCCCGGGCCGCACCTCCGCCCCGAGCGCCCGCGCCAGCAGCTGCGCACCGAGGCAGATGCCGAGCACCGGCATCTCCCGCTCCACCGCCTCGGCCAACCACTCGCGCTCGGCGGCCAGCGCCGGAAAGCGCTCCACCTCGTCCACGTTCATCGGCCCGCCCATCACCACGGCCCCGGCGACCTCGTCGTGCGGCGGCAACGGATGCCCGGCAAGCGGTTTCACCGTCCGCACGTGCAGCACGCCGCAGGCGTCGAGGATCCGGTGCGGCCCCTCCCAGGGCACGTGCTGCACCGCCAGCAGGGTCGGACGCTCGTCCAGGGTCATCGGAGCGTCAGGCTAGCCTCACCGCCATGCAGAACGCGTCGTTTCCACCCTTTTCCTCGTTGGAGCGAGGAAAACCCTGGAAACGATGGAGCACTCGCGGGCTGGTGCTGCTTCTGGCGTTCCTCGTCTGGGCGCTTGTTCCCTCCGCTTCCGCCGTCGGGCCCTACCGCGCCATCGATCCCTGCCAGGTCTTCCCCGACCCGCCGGCCTCCCTTTCACCCCGCGCGCCGTCTCTTCCCACCGAGGCGGCCTGGAACCAGGACATCTCCAGGGCACCGCGCGACCCGCGCTCGAGCGCCTACATCGCCTACATCAACTCCCACGGCGGCGACAGCCTCCACCCCGACTTCGGCTCGCCGCGCGCCTACGGCTTCCCCTACTCGGTGGTCGGCGGCGGTCAGCCCGAGCTCCCGATCCACTACACCGCCTACGGCGACGAGAGCGACCCCGGGCCGTTCCCGGTGCCCGCCCGCGCCCCGGTAGAGGGCGGCAACGGCAGCGACGGCGACCGGCACGTGCTCGTCGTCGACCGCTCGGCCTGCAAGCTGTATGAGCTCTACCGCGCCTTCCCGGTCGCCAAGCCGCGCCCGCACTGGAACGCCGACTCCGGCACCGAGTGGGACCTGCGCTCCGCCGCCCGCCGCCCCGATGGCTGGACCTCGGCCGACGCCGCCGGCCTGCCGATCTTCCCCGGTCTGGTCCGCTACGACGAGGCGGCGAGCGGCGGGATCGACCATGCGATCCGCGTCACCTTCGAGAGCACCCGGGACGCCTGGGTCCACCCCGCCTCCCACTGCGCCGGCGACACCGCCGACCCCGCCGCACCGCCGATGGGCCTGCGCCTGCGCCTCAAGGCCGGCTACGGCCTCGGCCGCTTCAGCGGCCCGGCCCGGGCGATCGCCGAAGCGATGAAGCGCTACGGCCTGATCGTCGCCGACAACGGCTCCAACTGGTTCTTCTCCGGCACCAGCGACCGCCGCTGGGACGACGAGAACCTGAACCAGCTGAAGCGGATCCCCGGCAGCGTCTTCGAGGTCGTGAAGAGCGCTGCAGCCATCCGTCCATGCTGATTTCCCTGCAATGGATCGGGTACCCGATCCATTGAGACCAGTCGAGACCAGTCGAAAAGGGAACAAGCTCCGAGGAGAGAGGAACGATGGCCACGACGAAAGCCAAAGCGAAAAAACGATCGGCGCCGAAAGCGAGATCGACGTCGAAATCGTCGAAACCGAAAGCGTCGAAAGCCAAACCGAAATCCGCCGGCAGCAGAGCGCGCAGCTCGAGCAACGGCGCGAGCGGCAAATCGCGCTCGAACGGCTCGTCGGGCAGGCACTCGAACGTCGAAGCCGTGAAACACGCGGTCGAGGGCGCCGGCGACAAAGCCAAGAGCGCCGGAAAGACCGTCGGCAAAGCTGCGAGCAAGGCGAAAGTGCCGCTGGTCGCCGGTGGAGCCGCGCTCGCCGGCGCGGCGGGCGGCATGGCTCTCGCCGCTTCGAAGAAAGGTCGCAAGAGCGGCCTCGGCAAGGCCATTGCCCGGAGGCCCAAGATCAAGGTGGACTCCAAGGACGTCGCCAAGGCAGCCAGAGGAGTCAGCAGCGTCAGCGCTCAGGTCAGCGAGATCGCAGGAGGCTTCGAGAGCGCGGCTGAGGGGAAGAACGGAAAGCATCGCTCGCCGATCGAGGTCGTCCTCCAGGGGCTCACCTCGAGGCGCTAGCGCCAGGGCTGCTCCTGAGGACATAGCGGCGACCGCGGGACGTGCGGTCGCCGCCTCGCCTCAGCCAGAGGCCCCGCGACGACGGCCACCGGAGACGAACCGCCAGGCCCCGCCGAGCAGGTAAAGGATCCCGAAGGAGATCGCGAGCCCGATCGCGCCGAGGATCAGGAGGAAGAGCACGAAGGCGATGATCGCCAACGGAACCAGGAGGAGTTTCACGCCTCCGTAGTCTTGCAACGTGATGGGGCCCTCGGCAGCACTCCTGCAGGTGGTCGTGGCGCTGGCTGCGACCGGCGGTGCCGACCACGCGGTCAACGCGGTCGGCGAGGGATTGGCCATGGTCGAAGCCCGGCGCCAGGTGGAAGCCCGCCCGGCGACGCCGAAGCCCGCCCGCGCCGAACCGAAGACGCCGACCGCAGCCGAAATCGCCGCCGACCCGTCCCTGCTGCCACCCGCTTCGGCCGGCAGCAACGGCACCCACGTCCCGCACAAGTCCTCCCTCGGCCGCGGCGAGATCTTCGCCCACAGGCGCGGCGGCGACCCCGCCTCGACCGCGATCCTCCTCACCGGCGTGGCGCTGGCGCCGACCGCAGCGCCCGCAGCGGTGCAGGGCGCGATCAACGCCGCCAACACGATCGTCGGCCGCCCCTACGTCTGGGGCGGCGGCCACGCCTCCTTCTACGACGACGCCTACGACTGCTCGGGCGCCGTCAGCTTCGCCCTCTTCGGCGGCGGCCTGATCCCGCGCCCGCTCGACTCCGGCGAGCTGATGCACTGGGGGGCGCCCGGTCGCGGCAGGTGGATCACGGTCTACGCCAACCCCGGCCACACCTTCGTCGAGATCGCCGGCCTGCGCTTCGACACCGTCGGCGCCGAACAGGGCACCGGGCCGCGCTGGCACCTGGCGACCGCCTCCACCGACGGCTACGTCGCCCGCCATCCGCCGGGCTTCTAGGCGAGAAAAAAGGGCCGGCCCCCTGAATGAGGACCGGCCCGCAGATGGTGGTGGCTTATGCGCCCTTCCCGATCGAATCGAGGGGCACCACGCGCTCGGTGCGGAGATCCATCCGTCTTCACCTCCTCCCCGGCTCTTGATGCATGCGCTGGAGACCTCATTATTGGTGAGATTCGTTCCACCATTGGGAGCCATTCCAGCATTTCGCGGAAAAATCTGAACACGATGTCCATTTAGCAGTTACGATCAAGCCCTCGGCAGTAATCAGACGCCATAAGGGAGAGGGACGAGACACCGATGTCGACCAAGACGCAGCGCCGCAAAGCAACCGAGAACCGCATCAAGGCGATGAGCCACCCGCTGCGTGCGGCGATCCTCCGCACCCTGGTGGAACGAACCGCAAGCCCGGCGGAAATGGCGCGCGAGCTCGACGAGGAGCTATCGAACGTCAGCTACCACACCAAACAGCTGGTCGAGTTCGAATGCGCCGAGCTGGTCAGCACCCGACCGGTGCGCGGCGCCCTTGAGCACTTCTACCGGGCGACCGAGCGGCATCTGATCGACACCGAGGAGTGGGAGGAGCTCGACCCGGTGATCGCCGAGGACCTGGTCTGCGAATTCATGCAGAAGATCCTCGACGACTTCGTCGTCTCCGCTCGCGCCGGAATCATCGGTTCTGACGAACACTTCCACCTCACTCGCACTCCCCTGGTACTCGATGAGCAGGGCGTGCAGGAAGCGTTGGAAGCGCATGAACGCGCCCGTTTGGAAATCCTCGAGATCGAGGCTCGCAGCGCTGCACGGATGGTGGAGTCCGGCGAGAGCGGTACCAACGTCTCAAGTTCTCAGGGCTGCTTCAAAATGCCCAACAGGCATTAGCCGCTAGCGCTACTCGGACAGCGCGAAGCGCATCCGGACCTCGGTCCCGTCGCCTTCCTGAACGATCGTCAGCTCCGAGCAGAGCCGGGCGATGATCGTGAGGCCGAGGCCGAGGCCGTCGGTCGATCCTTTGCCGAACCCCTCGCCACGATCGCGGACGGTCACCTCCAGCCAACCGTCCCGCAGCGCGCCGGTCAGCTCGACCACGCCGTCGGCCTCCGCCGCGTCGGCGTACTTGACCGCGTTGGTGACGGCCTCGGAGACCGCCAGGGCGACGTCTTCGACGACAGGCTGACCAACGCCCTGGGCGGCGGCGAACTCGGAGGCGCGGTGGCGCAGGACCGGCACCGAGGCGGGCTCGGCGGGCATCGTCAGCTCCATTCCGCCGTTCCCTTGCGAGCCTTCTTCGACAAGCTGTCGCATGGCGGCCTATTTTCCACCAGCCGCCGGATTCCCGCCTACTTGAACTGGAAGCTGGTCAGGTCCTGGTTGAAGGTCGGGTTGTAGACGACCTTGTCGAGGTCGATTTCCGAGGAGACGAAGGTCGGGAAAGTGCTGGTGCCGTAGGGGGCCCACGGCGCCAGTTCCATGAATTCCCTGTCCAGCGCCGCGTATTCGCTTTCGACCTGGGAGTCGAGCGGCTTTTCGGCCAGTTCGTCGATCTTCCGGCTCAGCTTCGGCACCGCGATCCGCGCCAGGTTGGAGGTATTGGTCGGGAAGATGCTTTCTTCGGAGAGCATCGGCTGGAAGAAGTCGTTGGGGTGCGGGTAGTCCTGGAACCAGCTCGCCCAGCCGGTGTCGAGGTCCTGGGTCGAGGCGTTGCCGATCACCGAGAAGTAGTTGTCGGCGTTCAGCACCTGCAGCTTGGTGTCGAAGCCGATTTCCTTCAGTACCTCGGTGTAGTAGGCGCCGGCTTCTTCCTGGGTGGGTTCGTCGTCGGTCCAGACGGTGATCTCGCGGTCGGCCGGGTCGGCTTCCTCGATCAGCTGCTTCGCCTTCGCCACGTCATACGGGTAGAGCTCGTATTTCTCGTAGCCCGGCATCCCCGGCGGCAGGATCTGCTGGGTGGCGACCAGCGTCCCGGCGTAGATCCGTTCCAACGCCTCCGGGTTGACCGCGTGGTTGACCGCCTGGCGGACGCGGACGTCGTCGAACGGCGCCTCGGTCGTGTTCATCCAGAAGAAGTAGGTGCTCTCGGTCGGCTCCTCGCGGAACTGGGTGCCTTCGTACTTTTCCTTCACCGCCGCGTAGAGGTCCGGCGGCGGCATGTTCTCCATCCACTCGAAGCGGCCGGCTTCGACGTCGTCGACCTGGGTGGCGGCGTTGCGCAGCACCGTCACCTCGATCTTGTCGACGTGGCCGCCGGGCAGGTCCGGCATCGCTTTGCCGTTGGCTTTCGCCCAGTAGGGATTGCGGGCGTACGACCAGCCGCGGCCGGGCTTGGAGGAGACGATCTCGTAGGGCCCGGTGGCCGGCGGCGGGTCGGCGGAGAGGTCTTCGACGGGGGTGCCGGCCGGCAGCGGCGCGGTGAAGGGCAGCGCCAGCTCCTGCAGGAAGGTGCCGCGCGGCCGCACCAGGTGGATGGTGATGTCGCCGGTCTTGTCGTCGACGAGGATGCCGGAGATCCCGCCCTTCCTCGTCTTCGCGAATTCTTCGGCGCCGACGATGTCGGTGTAGAAGGGCGAGCCGCTGGAGTTGAGCAGGAAGACGCGTTCGACCGCGTGCTTGAAGTCCGAGGCGCGCACCGGCGTGCCGTCCGAGTAGCGCAGCCCCTCGCGCAGGCGGAAGCTGTAGGTCTTCTCGTCGGGGCTGATCGCCGGCAGTTCGCGGGCGAGGCCGGGGATCACTTCGCTCCCCGCCTTGCCGTCGGCGTGGTTGTAGGTCAGCAGCGGGACGTAGGTGTTGTAGATCGCCGTCCACCCTTCCTCCGAGTGCGACAGCGCCGGGTCGAGGTAGTCCGGGAACGACCCGAACGTCGCCCGCAGCACGCCGCCTTCGCGACCGTCGGAGCTCGAGCCGCAGGCGGCAAGGCTCAGCGCCGCGACGGCGGCGAGCAATAGGGCCAGAGCCCTGCGGCGGCATCGCGCCCAGTTGGACAGGTTGTCACCCACTTCGGCCCACTTCGGCAGATGCGCCTCATTACTTGAACCGGGCAATGCCACAATCCGGTCAGGTCGGCACGCAACGTTCCGGGCAAACCGGACATATAGAGAACGATGGCGCCGATTCAGATCGAGGCGGACGCGCTCGGACGCGAGCTCGCGCAGGCCCATTTCAGCCGGCTCTACCGCGAGCAGGGACGCGCGGTCCTCGCCTACGCCCTGCGCCGCGTCGACGACCGCGAGGATGCCGCCGACGTCGTCGCCGAGACCTTCCTGGTCGCCTGGCGGCGCCTGGGCGAGGTCCCGATCGACGCCGAGGCGCGACTCTGGCTCTACGCCGTCGCCCGCCGGGTGATCGCCAACCTGCAGCGGACCGAGCGGCGTCGTACCCGCCTCGGCCGGCGCCTCGCCGAGTCGCTGCGGACCGAGATCGCGACCCATCCCGCGCCCGGCGGCGAGGCGGCCGAGGTCCTGCGGGCGATGGCCGACCTGAGCGACGGAGACCGCGAACTGCTCCTGCTCGTCTCCTGGGAGGAGCTGTCGCCGGGCGAAGCGGCAAAGGTCCTCGAAATCTCGTCGCTCGCCGCCCGCAGCCGCCTCCATCGCGCCCGGCGCCGGCTGCGGGACCTGCTGGAGGAGCGCCAGGCGACCGGGTCCCTGAAAGCCGAGCTCGACACGGAGGAAGCACGATGAAGATGCGAGAGCTGGAGATGACGCTCGCCGCGGCCGATCCGGTCGACCGGGCCGAGCTCGACTGGGTCCGGTTCGAGGAGATGGAAGCCGAGCTGCTGGCCGATCTCGACGACGAGCGGCCGGCCTCCTCCTCACCGACCGTCGAGGCGCCGCGACGGCATCGCCCGCGGCGGCTCGCCCTCGCCCTCTCCGCCGCGGCCGTCGCCGCGATTGCCGCAGTCGTCGTCTTCGTCGGCGGAGGCAGCGGGGACCACTCCTCCCGCGCCTACGGCGCCGAGCTCGTCCGCTTCGCCGAATCGACGCCGCTGCTCCTGCTCGAAGGCCCCGGCTGGCGGGTCGAAGACGTCTTCCAGTACCGCGGCCGCGAAGGCGCCGAAGGGTCGATGGAATTCGTCACCGGCAAGCCACTGCCCGACGAATCGCTCTACGTCCACGAGGATGGGACCGTGACGGGGATGCTGCCGCCGTCCGTGCGTCAGCGAAAGGTCGAACTCTCCTGGCGCCACGGCGACCTCGCCGAAACGATCCACTACGCCCGCCGGATACCGCACCCCCACGGCCAGCGCTGGATCGAGCTGCCCGTCCTCGGGACCACCGCCCAGGTCGACACCAGGGCCGACTTCTACGCCGACCTCGGCGGACCGGGAGACCGCCATATGGTCGCCTTCTGGGCGGAAGGCGGCTACATCCTCGAAATGAGGGCCGCGGTCCCCGACCAGGCCGCCTTCGAAGAACGGCTCGACTGGCTGCAGAAGGTGGATTCCCAGACCTGGCTCGACGCGATGCCGGCGAAGGTCGTGAAAGCCGCAGAACACGACGCCGCGGTGCGCGAAATGCTGAAGGGAATCCCGGTCCCCGAGACCTTCAAGCCCTCCCGGGTCCCCGACGAAGGCCTCACCACCAACCGCTACCAGGTGGCCGGCTCCGTAACCGCAACCGTCTCCTGCCTCTGGTTCCTCCAATGGGACAAAGCCCGCCGCCAGGGTGACCGCGCCGCCAGGCTCGAAGCCGAGAGGGCCATGGCCACCTCCAAACGCTGGCCGATCCTCCGAGAGATGACCAAAGACGGCGCCTACCCCAACACGATCTGGCAACTCGCAGCCGAAATGCCCCAGGGCTACTGGGACTTCCGAGGCCAACAAAAACGCCGCCTCCTCGCCCACGCCGAAACCCTGGCCTGCGCCCGCCTCGGCCTCCCCCTCCTCCCCTGGAAGCAGCAACGCCAACGCGAACGCGGGGACAACGGGCGCCCGTAAGCGCCCCCGGCTGGATTCGAACCAGCGACCGTCGGATTAGAAGTTCAGCCGGAGGGTGTCTGAGGGGACAAATCTGGCCTGATAGAGCCGATCACGTCCAAGGAGTTCGGCTGAGTTCGCTGCACTTGGGGACCAATTTCGGGACCAAAAGTTGAGCGCCAGCATCTTGCTCAATAGAGTTTCTGGTGGTGGGAGGCGGGAAGGAACAAGGGTCAGCCGGTTCTGGGTCGCGGCAGCCCGCCGCCCAAGGGAGAGGACGCCTCCTCGCCGCCTATGCCATCGTCGCACTGGTGGCGCTCATCGCGATCGTCGCCATCATCGCTCTCTCCTCTGGGTCGGACTCCGCCGCCCGCGGCAACCCCCACATCAATCTGGAGAGCGGGATCACCAACGGCATCGCCCCCGACAGCCGTGTCGGCATCGAGCCCCCTGCCTTCGAGGAACAGAACCTCCAAGCGGCAGCACGAGCCGCAGACTGCGAGCTGCAGCTGCGACTGCCGGAGGAGGGTGACGAGCACATTCCTGCCGGCGCTCCGGAACCGCGCTACAAGACCAACCCGCCGACGTCAGGAGACCACGTCGACGAACAGCAGGCGGACGGCGCCTACCGCGAGACCCCTCCCCCAGCCAGCGTCGTGCACTCCCTCGAGCACGGCCGTCTCGCGATCCAGTATCGGCCCGACTTACCCGAAGAGGCTCAGCTCGAACTGCTCGGCCTCTTCGACACGATGTACGGGGGGACTCTCGTCTTCCCGAATCCAGACATGCCCTATCTGGTCGCGGCCACGACTTGGACGAACCTACTCGGCTGCCGCTCCTATCACCAAACCATGACGCTTGGGGCCATTGAGCTCTTCGGAAGAGCGACCTGGGGAAAGTTCGGGGGCGAGCCAGTACTCGGGCTCAGCCCAGCCAACGCCACGCCCAAATCCCCATGACGCGATCATAGGCTCGCAACCTAGCGAGCAGGGAGCCGGGTCCTAAGAGAACCTTCTGGGATCAACCCAGGTTCGTTGGTGACAGTTGATCCGAACCCAGGGTTGTCCTTTCGTTAGGCATGGCGAACTCGTTCGCCTGACCATGTTTTCTTCGAGCCAGTCATCTCCTGCCGATATGCGTTCCCCCAGCGGCGAGAATGGCCGCCACTTGCGCGGAGAGGTAGCACTCCGCCGACGTCATCTCGGCCTCATATAGTGAACCAAGCCCTATTCCGTTCAAGAATCCGCCCGCCAAAAGCGCGTGCTTGCGAGGATTCAGTGCCGCCTTAATAACCGCTGGTAACCCTAACCACCGGACCATCCAGTGCGAGCCAATGCCCTCGACGGCGCCTTTCGTCGTCAGAAAGTTATCCGCGAATAGCTGCTCGAACGACTTATCGCATGGCCCTGAGCTCCTTTGTTCGTTCGGCTTGGGAACCTGGGGAGGCTTGGGGGGAGGCGGGGTTTGAGGCTTCGGGCCTTGAGGTCTAGGGCCTTGAGGTCTAGGAGCTTGAGGCGTGGGGGCTGGAGGTACTGGATCACCACATCCATCGCCGCCGAAACTAATAGTGATGGGGCTAAGGCCAAGAGGATCACCGGCGTTGACCGGGTTGGCCGCCGCATACGCATAGGTTTCTCCTGATTCCGCCGCCAGCGGGTCGGGGCTGAGGAACTGCGCCGTCACCGGATCGTAGGTTCGGGCACGCAGGTAGATCAGCTGGTTCTCGGTGTGCATCCGATATTGCCCGGCAAAGCCGAGCTGGGTGCCTTGCGTTCCGGTGAATTTCGTGAACGCCCCGTTGGGGCCGTAGCGATAGGTTCCCACCACACTCCCGCTTGAGTCCGTCAGCACCCGGGTTGATCCCAGCTGATCGTGGTGGTGGTAGTACGCGCTTCCCGAGGTGATCCGCTCGATCGGCAGACCTTCAGGGCCATAGACGAAGTAGTCGTTCCCTTTGCGTAGCAACAGCGGTATCTCTGCCGTGGAGTCCCAGACCATCGGATAGGTCGAAGCATTCCTGGTTTCGGTGGTCCGCAGGCCCGTTCCGTCGTATTTGAAGGTGTTTTCGACCGTCGGGCCTTTGCTAGCGACCAGATTCCCTGCTTGGTCCCAGGTAAAGGTGGTTGCCCACCCACCCGTGGGCGTTTCTTTGACCCGCTGACCGAGTTTGTTGAATTCGAAGGTCGCGTTGCTCGCGGTCGCAATCTGATCGGCTTTGTCGTAGGTGTAGGTCGTCGAAGAGATTTTCGACACGTTGTTGGCCGCGTCCCACCCGAACGTAGTGCCGTTGCTTTTGGTCAGCCGGTTGGCGGTGTCATATTCGTATTTGTATTCGGGAACTTCAGGGAATCCAGTCTCAACGTTTTTTTCCACTCGGCCAAGGTTGTCCCGCGTAACGGTCATCGACGCCAGGACTTCGGCACCTTTCTTCATCGAGACCGACGTCATCTCCCCTGCCCGGTTGTAGACATATTCGTCGACGTTGGTGGTCGCGACGGGGAAGGTGATCGCTTTCTTCTGCGAGTCCCGGTTATAGGAGAAGGTGGTTTCTTTGCCGAGCCAGTCGGTGACTTTTTCCAGGCGGCCAGCTTTGTCGAAAGTCCGTTTCACGGTTTCGCCGTTCGGATAGACGATTTCGGTCTGCTGGTTGCCGAGGTCGTATTTGTGTTTGACGACTTCTGAATTGCCGTTTTTGACTTCGGTCAGCCGGCCGAGCTGGTCGTAGGTCTTGGTGGTCGTCCCGGTGCCGTCGACCATTTTGACGATGTTGCTGTTTTTGTCGTATTCGTAGGTGACGTCGGCAGTGGATGCTTCGGAGTAGTTGACTTCTTTGAGCCGGTCGGCGTTGTCGTAGGCGTAGGAGATCGTGCGGCCGAGAGCGTCTTCGGTTTTTTTCAGATTGCCCGCGGCGTCGTATTCCCGTTTCGTTTTGCGTTCCAGCGGGTCGATCGTTTCGGTTAGCTGGGCGAGCACGTCATGTTCGTATTTGGTCGTGTAGCCGTTGCCGTTGGTGCGGCTTTTGACTTCCCCCATGCTGCCGTAGCCGAATTCGGTCGTGTTGCCGTTTGGCTTTTCGACTTTGGTTTCCTCGTCGTTGGCGTTGTAGGTGTATTTCGTCGTCTGACCAAGGGCGTTGGTCACCGATTCGAGGTTGCCGTTTTTGTCGTAGGCCAGTTTCGTTGCCCGGCCGAGTGGGTCGGTGACTTTGATCGGCCGTCCCTGGCCATCGCGTTCTATTTTCGTTTCGAATTCTTCGGCTTTGGCGCCTTCTTCGTTGCCGCGCGGGCTAACTTCGGTCAGCTGCTCGCCGTTTTTGTTGTAGGTCCAGGTGGTCTTGTCGCCCGCAGGGTTGATTTCGGCTTTGAGGTTGCCGTAAGAGTCGTATTCGAATTTCGTTTCGCGGGCAAGCGGGTCGGTCGCAGACTGCAGATCGCCGTTGGCGGCGTATTTCAGGGTCAATTTCTGGGTCGTTTCGCCGGGTGCGGGTCGTTCGATTGCTTCGACATTGCCTTTGGCATCCCGTTTGATGGTGGTTACCTCGCCTTTGGGCGTCGTTTCGGTCAGGACGTCGTGGGCGGCGTTGTAGGTCCATTTCGTTTCGTTGCCTTCGGCGTCTTTTTCGAGCGTGCGGTCCCCGGTCGCGTTGTAGGCGTAGGTGGTCGAATGGCCGAGTGCATCGGTCACTTTGATAGGCCGATACGCAGAGTCGTATTCGTAAGTGGTTTTTCGTTCGAGACCCGTGCCTTTTGCCTTGATCACTTCCAACGGTCCGCCTGCTCCATTGAACTTCTGGAAGGTGGTCGAGCCGTTGGGCTCGGTTATCGTGGTCGTCCTGAATCCGCCCGATTCGCCGTAGGCGAATTTCAGCACCCGACCCATCGGGTCGGTCTGTTCTTTGGCCCGATTTTTTTCGTCGTACGCGGTTTTCGTCACGCCACCGCGAGCGTCGGTCATTTCAGTGAGTCGATGTGAAGCGTCATATTTGAATTTCCAGCGCGGGGTTTCTTCGCCGGGCAGCGTCACCGAAACGAGGTCCCCCGCTTCGCTGAGGGCATATTGAACTTTACGGCCCATCGGGTCTTCGACCGTGATTTTGTTTTCGGCGTAGCTAAAGTTCAGTTCCCTACCCGCTGCATCTTTGACTTTGAAGATAGCTCCCAGGAATGAGGTAATGGTGAGGGCGTTGCCGTTGCGGTCTTTGACTTCGATCAGCCAGCCTTCGGAGTTGAACTTAAGCTTTTCCTGGCTGGGCAGGGTGAAGACGTAGTTTTCTCCTTCTTTGACCAAGGTGGCCTGGACCCAGGCGCCGGGGATGTATTTGCCTTCGATAAGACTGAAAACGGCGCCGGCGCCGTTTTCCTGAACGACGGTGATCGCGCCAGCTTCGCCGAATTCCAGGTGGGCGCTGTAGGGACCCGACCATCCGTAGCCCCAAACGCCGGATTTACCTTCAGCGGCGGCTTCGGAGTTGTAGGTCCGGGTGAGGTGCAGGGCGGGGCCACGACCACCCAACGCGAGATCGGTCTGTTCCTCGGTCTGGTTCCCGGTAGCGCAGTTGATCGGCGCACCCTTGATGCATTGAGGGTTATTCGGGGTGGCTGGGTTTTGCGTACCCTGCACCTCAATGGTGTCAAGAATCTGCGCACAGCTGGCGAGCGCGGCATTGGCGGCAAACGCGGCCGGGACCAAGAGGGCCAATGCCACCGCAGAAAGAAACAGCGAGCGAACCCTATGTCCTGTAGGCCCGCGCGGAAAGAGGGCCTTAAGGCGTGAACGGACGATGGCCATCTTTCAAAACCTCCCCAGAACGTCCCATCGAAGGACGCTTCTCCCTAGATACAGCCTCGAACGTACCTGAGTAAACAACGAAGTCAACCCCAAAACGGGGTAAACGGGAAAACGCCCCCGGCTGGATTCGAACCAGCGACCGTCGGATTAGAAGTCCGGTGCTCTGTCCACTGAGCTACGGGGGCGGGAGGCCAAGGTTAGGTGCTGGGAGGGCGGCCGGCGTAGGATCGGCGGATGCCGAAGGCCGCTGTCAGGGGGACCGAGCTGCATTACGAGCGGGCCGGCTCGGGTGAGCCGCTGCTGCTGATCCAGGGGATGAGTGGGACGCACGTTGCCTGGGGGGAGCCGTTCAAAGGGGCGCTGGAGGAGAGCTTCGACGTCGTCGCCTTCGACAACCGGGGGATCGGGCTCTCGGAGCGGATCTCTGAGCCGTTCACGATCGCCGAGATGGCCGAAGACACGGCGGCGCTGCTCGACGAGCTCGGCTGGGAGAGCGCGCACGTGGTCGGCATCTCGATGGGCGGGATGATCGCCCAGGAGCTGGCGCTTGGCCACGCCGGCCGGCTGCGATCGCTGACGCTGGGCTGCACCTACTGCGGCGGCCCCGACTCGCAGCTGATGCCGCAGGAGAACGCCGAAAAGCTGCTCGCCGGTTTTTCGTCCGGCGACCGAGAGCAGGCGATCCGGGCCGGCTACGAAGTCAACCTCTCCCCGGCCTTCCGCGCTGACGAGGACGCCTTCGCCGCCTTCCACGAGATGGCGACCAGCGTGCCCGCCGCGCGGGAGATCATCCAGCTGCAGCTGCAAGCGATCATGGGGCACGACACCAGCGGCCGGCTCGGCGAGATCGCCACCCCGACGCTGATCGTCCACGGCACCGTCGACGGTGTCCTCCCCTATCCCAACGGCGAGCAGATCGCCGGCCTGATGCCCGGCGCCCGCCTCGAAACGCTCGCGGACGTCGGCCACATGTTCTGGTGGGAGCAGCCCCAGCGCTCCGCCGAGGTCATCCGCGAGCATGCGCTCGCGGTCGCCTAGCTATTCGATCGGTTCTTCGCCCGGGACTTCGGGGCGCTTTTCCGGCTTGCAGCCCGAGGGGTCGAGCTTGCCGTTGACCTTGAGGACGAAGTCGGGCTGGGGCGAGGCCTTGAAGTCTTCGACGACGACCTTCACCGCCGGGTCGCCCTTCACCCAGCCGTAGACGGGGAACTGGTACGGGTTGGGGATGCCGGCGTTGTAGGGGCCGGTGTCCTGCGTGTACTGGCTCATCACCAGGTAGTCGTAGTCGCCCTCGTTGATCAGGCTGCGCAGCTGCTTGCAGCTGGTCGGCAGCCGGTTCGCCCCGTGCGGCCCTTTGACGCCGATGTACTCGACGTGGTTGCTGACGTCGTTGCCATAGAAGCCGTACTGGCCGAAGATGATCTGACTGGAGCCGATGATCCCGATCCGCTGGTCGTGCAGCTTCTGGGTGTATTCGTAGGCTTCCTTCGGCCCGCCTTCGCCGAGGAACGGATCCGGGTTGACGTAGTGCTGATCCGCGTACTGGACCTGCTGGGCGCGGCCGAGGACGACCGCCAGCAGCACCAGCACCGCGGCGCCCGCCGCGACCGCGCCGCGGCTGACGCTCCAGCGCGAGCGCCCCATCGACAGCAGCGCCGGCGCCCAGACCAGGCACAGCGTCAGGAAGACGGTGCCGACGATGTAGCTGGTGAACCAGCGCGGCGTCGTCAGCACCGTGATCGCGAAGACCCCGGTGAGGAAGAGCAGCGTCTGCCAGGCGCGCCTGTCGGGCGCCCGCAACGGTCGCGCCAGGGGCAGCAGCGCCATCGCCAGCACCAGCCCCGGCGCCAGGTAGCGGGTGTTGGTGAAGAACCCCGTCGGCGAGCCTTCCTGCCCGGCCGCGGTCAGCGGCGTGAAGACGTAGACCACCGCGGTCAGCAGCGAGGCGACGGCGATCACCCGCAGGATCTTGTTGCGCGAGCGGAAGGCGATGTAGCAGGCGGCCGACACGGCCATGATCAGGATCAACGGCCAGAGCGGCCCGAAGGCGTTCTCCAGCTCGGGGAAGAACCAGCGTCGGTAGATGGTCGGTTCGGTGATGTAGTCGATGACGGCGAAGCGCGGCCGCGGGTCGAGCGGCATCTGGTCGGGCTTGGGCAGGTTCAACGGCCCGAATTTGGTGATCGGGATCGGGTTGCCGCCGGTCTTGATCGCCGCCCGCAGGTACCAGTAGCCGCCGACGACGAGCATCGGCAGCCCCATCACCCAGGCGGTGGTCCAGCGCCGACCCCGGCCGCTGAAGATGACAACCCCGAGCGTGATCGCGACGACCGGGACGAGGAAGGTGGTCTTCACCGAGGCGGCCAGGCCGGCGGCGATTCCGGCCATGATCAGCGGCCCCTTGTCGAGCAGGGGCGCGCCGCGCTCCGGCGCGTCCGCCACCGCACCCACCGACGGCGCCCGGCGCTGGTGGCCGTTGATCAGGAACGCCGCGAAGGCGAGTAGGAAGGCCAGCCCCATGATGTCGTTGCGCGCCTCACCGGGCTGGGTTTCGATCATCACCCCCGCGTCGAGGACGATCGCCGCGGCAACCAGCGTCGCCGGCCCGACCTTGTATGGGCGGCCGATGCACCAGGCCGCCAGCAGCCCGATCGGCAGCCAGATCAGGTTCTGCAGCGGCGCCAGCCAGTCGCTCTTGAAGAGCACGATCGTCGCCGCGTTGACGAGCTCGGTGCTGGCGGGGTAGAACCAGGCGGCCAGCCGCAGCGGGTCGGTGTAGTGGAGCGGAACCGTCGAGTGTTCCTGCGCCATGAAGGCCGAGAAGGGCATGTGGTACCAGGTGGTGTCGCCGCCGAACATGCCGAAGTCGAGGCTCGACTGGGTCGGGAAGGTCCACTCGGCGACGGTCCAGGAGGCGACCGCCAGGGCGATCACCAGGGCGATCGTCTCGACCCGCGGCGCTGCGACCTCTTCCCCGCGCCCGCCCGCTTTCGAGCGCCCGAGCCAGGCCGCGCCGAGCCCCGCGCCGACGCAGAGCACCACGATCCAGCCGAAGTAGAGGAGGCTGAGCGAGCCGAGGATCTCGAGGCAGACGACGAGCATCGCGATCGCCAGCGTGGCGTCGGCCAGCCGCGCCAGGGCGCCGGTGAATTCCGGCACGATCCAGCGCCGCAGCCAGTAGCCGCCGAGGCCGAGCGCCGCGACGATCCCGATCAGGGCGAGGCAGCCGGCAATGTAGGAGCCGAAGGAGGGTGCCACGAAGGCCGGGATGCTATTCGGCCCGTCCCCCGGGCACCGCCGCGCCCCGGGTTCCTCCTACCTAGGCGACGGTGGGGATGGTGCAGGCCACGCCGGTGCCTTTCAGGCCGCAGTAACCGTTGGGGACCTTGTGCAGGTACTGCTGGTGGTAGTCCTCGGCGTAGTAGAAGGGCCCCGCGGGCTCGATCTCGGTCGTCACCGGCTCCCGGCCGGCGGCGCGCAGCGCCTGGTCATAGGCGTCCCGGGCCATCTCCGCCGTCGCCTTCTGGGCGTCGTTCGTGAAGTAGATGCCCGAGCGGTACTGGGTGCCGACGTCGTTGCCCTGCCGCATGCCCTGGGTCGGGTCGTGCTCCTCGAAGAAGACCTTGAGCAGGTCGGCGTAGGAGACCTTCTGCGGGTCGAAGGCGACCAGGACCGCCTCGGCGTGGCCGGTCTTCGCCGTGCAGACCTCCTCGTAGGTCGGGTTCGGCGTGGTCCCGTTCTGGTAGCCGACCGCCGTCGTGTAGACGCCGTCCAGTTCCCAGAACAACCGCTCCGCCCCCCAGAAGCAGCCGAGCGCGAAGTAGGCGACCTCGATCCCCTCCGGGAACGGCGGCTCCAACGACGTGCCGAGCACCGCGTGCGTCGCCGGTACGTCGAAGGCGCGCTCGCTGCGCCCCGGCAGTGCCTCCTGCGGAGAAACCATCTGCGTCTTCTCCGGGTGCATCATCGTCATCAGCTTTCCAAGTCTGTTCATCGTTTAGCCCTTCTACGAAGAAGGTAGCGTCTGAGCATGGCCTGCTTGGTCGTTCTGCTCGCGTTCATCTCGCCGCGCCTGGCGCTGTTCGCGATCTTCCTCTTCTCCGACCTGCTCAGCCGTGCCTTCGACAGCTGGTTCGTGCCGCTGCTCGGCTTCTTCCTGCTGCCCTGGACGACGCTCGCCTACGCGGTCATGTGGTCGGCCAGCACCAACGAGGTGACCGGCTTCGAGTGGTTCATCGTCATCCTCGCCTTCCTCGTCGACCTCGGCTCCTGGGCGAACCGGGGACGAGCGCGGCGCGACTAGCTCTCGACCGGGTAGGCGATGCGGATCTGCCGCTTGGCGAGGACGAGGAAGGGGACGTCGGTGACCTTGCCGTCGGCCAGCGAGGTCATCTTGACGTTAGTCAGCGGCACGAATTCGAACTCGCCGCGGTTGAGCGAGTCCGAGAAGCGGCTCTGGTAGCCGGCCGGCGGCAGCGTCAGATCGCCCTCGATCAACTGCCGGTCGGTTTCGAACACGGCCCGCTCGACCCGCCGCCGCTCGCGACCCTCGTTCGACTCCTGCGCCTGGTTGTTGAACAGCTCGTCCATTTCGCTATTTCCTCATTCTTCGGCTTAAGAGGGGGAGAACTTGATGCTGCCTGGACTTAGGGGCACGTGACAACCGGCCTTTCTCCGCTCACACGTCCGAATGGTCATTATTATGGCCATATGGCTAAATCAATGACCGCAACCGCCGCCAAGGCCGGCTTCCTGCGTCTTCTGGACGAGGCCGCCGCCGGGGAGGAAATCGAGATCACCCGGCACGGGCGTCCAGTCGCTCGCCTCGTCCCCCCGACCGGGCCCAGCTCGTTGAAGGGCCTGTTCCAGGGACGCGCAAGGACGGCGGTAAGCGAGGAGGATCTCCTCTCCACCGAAGAGATGTGGGACCTCTCCTAGATGGGCGCTGCCCTGCTGGACACTCATGCAATCCACTGGTGGTCGGCGGAACCAGACCGGCTCAGTCAACCAGCGCGTCGGGTGCTGGAAGCAGCGGACGAACTGCTTGTCGCGGCAGCCTCCTGGTATGAGCTCGCATGGCTGGCAGAACGGCAGCGCATCGTCATCGATGTCCCGATCCGTTCTTGGCTCGAGGACCTGGCCGCGCAATTGCGGACCATCGGGATCACTCCCGCGATCGCCGAGAGGGCGGTCGCCCTGCCGGCCTCGTTTCCCCGCGATCCGACGGACAGACTCATCTATGCGACGGCGGTGGAGCAGGGAGTGAAGCTGGTGACGAAGGACCAGGCGATCGCGGCTCACGACGAGCCCCGGTCGATCATCGTCTGGTAGCTCGCTTTATTGCGAGTGCTCGGCGGCCCGCTCCCGCGCCTGGGCCTTCTCCTCCAGCGTCATCGCGCCGGGGTGGCCGTCGCCGGGCCACGGTGAGAGGACGATCAGCAAGCGCGCGTCGGCGCGGGCGACGATCGTGCGCCGCTCGCCGGGGTCGAATTCGAAGAGATGGCCGGCGCCGGCGCTGGCGAAGTCGGCGCCGTCCTCGGTGGTGACGTCGACGACGCCGTCGACCACGATCACCCGCGCCCGCTCGTGCACCTCGTGCTCCTGCAGCTCCTCCCCCTCCGGCAGGTTGAGGAGGATCGACCGCGCATCGTCCCCCGAGGCCAGGATCCGCGGCTGGTGCGGTTCGACCTCGACCGTCGTCAAATCCCAACTCTCCATCTGCTGCCTCCTTGGTACCGGATGTCTGCCGGTTCCCCTACCCGCTGACGGCGAGAATCACCCTCTTGATCTGAGCACGATTGCGGCGGTTCTAGGCGTGGCTCAGCCGACTCCAGATGCCACCTGCAAGGGCTCCACAGCCCTCCTCCCAGGTTTGAGCCAGGTCCATCACAGCTATCGCGCCGCTCACCACGATCGGCGCTGCGGCCCCACCGGTCATCACCACCACGAGAGCCGAAGCGCCGAGCTTCGCACCGGACAGCGCGCATCGAGCCCGGGCACCCAGATCCCCCGGTTGAAGTTCTCCAGCCGCCAGCTTCTTCCGCTTCTTTTCCACATCCCGCCGCTCATCTGGCAGTTGGTTTTCAAGGAACGCGCATGCGTCGATAGCCGCTCCCCTGAAGCTGTACTCGGCCAGCAGATCGGCGAGCCGCTCCCGCGAGTCCCGAACCACGTCGGGGTAACGGTCGAAGATCTGCTGCATCGCGAACTCGAGTTCTTCTTCGTCCGTTGCTTCAAGCATGGATCGCAATCGCGCCACGGACTCGGCAGCAATCTCGATCGCGGCAATCAGGCCCCCCGCCAGATGATCGAGTTCGTCGCGGTCTCGTTCCAGATCCTCGGTCGCCGCCCCGTCCAGGTAGGCGGTCCAGAGGTCGTCGACCCTGCCGAGGCGGTCCAGATCGAGTCCGATCCCCGTCACGGCCAGCTGGTCGCCGAGCCTATATCTGGTCGTGACTCCTGCCGGGGGGGCCATGGGCCATCCAGGCTAGGTCATGCAGGCTCGACACGCAGGTATTTAAAAAGCCCACTCGACTGCGGTGATCCAATCGGGGCGCCCGGATTCGAACCGGGGACCTCCGCCACCCAAAGGCGGCGCGCTACCAGGCTGCGCCACGCCCCGACTGTAGGCAAGTGTAGGTTCTGGGGCGATGGCTGAGGTGCTCCCGTTCAAGGCGCTGCACTACGACCTCGGGAAGGTCGGTTCGCTGGATGCGGTCGCGGCACCCCCCTACGACGTAATCGACGCGGCGCAGCGGCGGGAGCTGCTGGAGCGCTCGCCCTACAACGCGGTCGCGATCGACCTGCCGAAACCGTTCGACCCGGCCGATCCCGACAGCGATCCGAGCGGCGACCCCTACGCCGAGGCCGCGGCGCGGATCGAGAGCTGGAAAGCCGACGGGGCGCTGGTCCAGGACGAGGAGCCCTCGCTCTGGGCGCTGACCCAGGACTACGTCGCCCCCGACGGCAACAGCTACAGCCGCAACGGGATCCTCGCCCGGGTGCGGGTCGAGGACTACGAGAGCGGCACCGTCCGCCCCCACGAGCGCACCCACCCCGGCCCGCTGCTCGACCGCCTCGAGCTGACCCGCGCCAGCGGCTACAACCTCTCGCCGATCTTCTCGCTCTCGACCGAGGACGCCTGGCCGCTGGTCGCGCCTTCGTTGCCGGACGAGCCCTGGGGCGAGGCGACCGACGAAAGCGGCACCGTCAACCGCCTCTGGAAGGTCGAGGACCCCGCCGTCCACGCCGCCGTGACCGAGTGCCTGGCCGGCGCCCAGCTGCTGATCGCCGACGGGCACCACCGCTACGAGACCGCCCGCGCCTTCCGCGACGAGGTCGGCGGCGAGGGACCGCACAACTACACGCTGATGTCGCTGACCGGGCTCGACGACCCCGGCCTCACCGTCTTCCCGACCCACCGCCTGCTCTCGGGCTTCGCCGAGGATTCCGAGCGCCAGCAGCGCCTCGGCAACGGCCTGCGCGAGCTGTTCGACGTCACCGAGGTGAGCCGCGAGGAGATCGACCCGGCGAGCGAGGACGGCGTCGGCGTCTTCGGCCTCTACGACGCTTTCCACAAGCGCGCCTTCCGGCTGCGGCTCAAGGACCTCGGCGAGGTCGACCGCCGCCTCGAGGGCAAGCCCGAGGCCTACCGCCGGCTCGACTCGGCGATCCTCGAGACCCTCGTCCTCAAGGGCCTGGCCGGGATGAGCGACCACGACATCGACGAGCGCAACGGCCTCGAATACGCGAAGACCGTCGGCGACGCGCTGCGGATGGTCGACGAGGGCGACTACGACGTCGCCTTCATCCAGCGCGGGGTCCCGGTCGAGCAGGTCAAGGACATCTGCAACACCGACACGGTTATGCCGCCGAAGTCGACCTTCTTCTTCCCCAAGGTGATGACCGGCTTCGCCTTCAACCCGGTGCGCTGAACGTGGTCAAGATCTACACCAAGAAGGGCGACGACGGGACCACCTCGCTCTGGTACGGCGGCCGCGTCCCCAAGCACCACGGCCGCACCGACGCCTACGGCACCCTCGACGAGGCCTGCTCGCAGCTCGGCGTCGCCCGCGCCCTCTGC
>DASURF010000050.1:0-26208 GCA_036280195.1 Solirubrobacterales bacterium
GGAGCAACAGATGGGGAGGCTCCGACAGGGACACTCCCGCCTCCTGGCCACTGCTCGGGATGGCGTCAACGCGATGGCGGTCGTCGAGGCCGCCCGCCGTTCGGCGGAGCTGAAAGGAGCCGAGGTAACGGTGGCGCCGGTCGCGAAGGTTTCAGCGTGATCGCTGTGATCCAGTTCGATGCCGCCAGCGCCCGGCTGTTGGAGCGGCTGGAGAGTGAGGGTCGGCTGCCCAACCTGACGGAGCTGCGCAAGCGCGGGAGCCGCATCGAGCTGGAGACCCCGGCGGAGCACTTTCCCGCCAGCGCCTACCAGGACCTCTACCGCGGGGTCGAGGTCGGCGACCACGGGCTCTTCTATCCCTTCCAGTGGGCGGCGGGCGACCAGCGGATCCGGTTGGCGGCGAGCTTCGACGCCCCGCCGCCGATCTGGGACCGGCTCGGCGAGCACGGCCGCAGCACCCTGGCGATCGACCCCTACGAGTGCCACCGACCCCACCGGGCCGAGGGCGAGCTGGTCTGCGGCTGGGGGATGCGCGAGCGGGTCGTGCTGGAGCGCTGGTCGGTGCCCGACGGCGACGACCGCGCAGCCCGCCGGCGCCACGGCCGCCCGCCGGACGTGACCGAGGTATTCGGCGCCCAGACCCCGCGCCAGCTGCGCCGCCTGCGCGAGCGCTTCCTCGCCGCCCCCGCCCGGGTCGCCGACCTGGCGATCGAGCGGCTGCGGGCGCGGAGCTTCGACCTCGCCTGGATCGTCTTCGCCGCCCCCCACCTCGCCGGCCACCGGCTCTGGGAGGTCCCGCCCTACATCGATGAAAACGCGATCGGCGCCGAAGAGCGCCGGCGTCTCGACGGGGCGCTGGCCGACGTCTACCAGGAGGTAGACGCCCAGCTCGGCCGCGTCCTCGAAGCGCTGCCGGACGACTGCGACGTAATCGTCTGCTCGGTCCTCGGCATGGACCAGAACACCAGCCGCGCCGACCTGCTGCCGGGAATGCTCTCGGCCGTCCTGGCAGGCGAGAGCCAATCGCGTGGTTCCTTTGTCCGCGATAGCAGGACAAAGGAACCACGCGATGGCTCGGACTCCGATTCCGGCGCGATCTGGCGGCTGCGTGGGGCGCTCTCGGGGCAGCTGCGCTCCTCCGTCGCCGCGGCGATGCCGGACCGGCTGGCGCTGGAGCTGACCGCGCGGCTGGAGCTGCGCGGGGTCGACTGGTCGACCACCCGCGCCTTCGCCCACCCGGCCGACAACCAGGGCTACGTCTGCTTCAACCGCGCCGGTCGCGAGCGCGACGGGATCGTCGGCGAAAACGAGGCGGCGGAGCTGACCGAGCAGATCCGCGAGGGGCTGCTCGACTTCCGCGACCCCGACGGCGAGCCGACCGTCATCGCCGTCGACGAGGTGGCCGAGCGCCGGCAGGGAGACGCCGCCGACCGCCTCCCCGACCTCGTCGTCCGCTGGCGCCCCGCCTCCTCGGTCGCGCTAAGCGCCGTCCACTCCCCCCGCTTCGGCAGCGTCCAGCGCCAGGGCTACGGCAGCGGCCGCACCGGCAACCACACCGACGGCGACGCCTGGGCGATCCTCGCCCCCCGCACCGGCCGCCCCCGCGACCTGACCCGTCCAGCCCGCGTCATCGACATCCCCGCCACCGTCGCCGCCCTCAACGGCGTCCCCCTGGACGGCCTCAGCGGCGAGCCGCTGCTCGAGCGCTAGCGGCGAGAACGCCGGCGACGGTCGCGAGCTGCGCCGCGCAGACGAGCAGGCCGGGCGCGATTCCGACAGTGAACCCGGCTCGGAGGAGGCCGAGGTAGAAGCCGAGGGAGCCGCGGCCGCGATCGGGGACGGCGCTCCGGTACCGGGCGGCGCCTTGGCCGTAGCGGTACTGCTGGCGCAGGAAGCCGCCGACGCTCATTCCACTCTGATGGACCACCGATGCCCCAGGCACGTACCGCACCGCCGCGCCCTCCCGCGTCGCCCGCTCCCCCCAGTCGCGATCCTCGCCTGCCGCGGCCGGAAACGACTCGTCGAACGGAAGCCGGTCGAGCAACGCACGCCTTGCGGCCAAGTTGGCGGTGACGGCGAATCCCGGCGACGCGGTCCCGGGGGCCGATGCCTTTGCCTGCAGGTGGCTGACGATTGCCTCCCAGGCCTTGTCCGCCGCGGTGGCTCCTTCTCCCATCGAAACAGGACCACTCGTCGCCTCCGCCTCGCCGCGAAGGATCGGCGCCGCCAACGACTCGGCCCAGCCCGCCGCCGGCGCGCAATCGTCATCGGTGAAGCAGACGACCTCCCCCCGTGCCCGGCGCACACCCTCGTTTCGAGCCCAGGCCGGACCCCTCCCCTCGCTGTCCTCGACGGCCACCACCTCAACCGGAACCGTCTGAATCTCCAGCGCCGCCAGGCAGCGCTGCAGCAGCGCGGGGCGGTCGCGGGTCGGAACTACGACCGAGACCCGCCGGCGCTCCCCCTCCATCACCCTTCGACCGCGTCGAAGACCGCCTGGCGGGGATCGTCCGAGTCGCCCTCCTCGATCGCCGCCGCCACTCTGGCGACCGCCTTCCGGCCCGAGGTCCCGCCGAGCTCGGCGATCCCCGCCGCCTCGACGATCGGCGACGACTGCCGCCGCGCCGCACCGGGGACGCCAAGGTAGGCGACGGTGGTCGAGTCCTCGGTCGCGCGGCGCGCGTCGGCGCCGACCCGCGCCAGCGTCCAGCGTCCCTCCGGCCCGGCCGCGTCGAGGCAGACGACCCGCAGCTCGAACCCGCCCGGCTCGCCGGCCCGCTGCGCCTCCCGGCGCGCTTCGCGGCAGATCTGCCGCCCCTCGCCTGCTTCCGCCCCCCGCAGCGGCGCACTGACGTAGACGCTCAGCGTCGCCCCCTCCTCGGCCCCGCCTTCGCCGCAGCCGGCCAGGAGGCCGGCGGCCGCTAGGAGGGCGATCAGGATGACTGGCAGGCGCTTCACGGGCGACGATCCTAAACTCGCTCGCTATGCGTATCGGAGTCCTGACCGCCGGAGGAGACTGCCCGGGGCTGAACGCGGCGATCCGCGCGGTCGCCCGCTCGGCGATCCAGCGGGGCGACGAAGCGGTCGGCATCCGCCGCGGCTACCGCGGCCTGGCCGAGGACGACTACCTGCCGCTCGACATGCGCCGCGTCTCGGGCATCCTCCACCAGGGCGGGACGATCCTCAGCACCTCGAGCTTCGAGCCGATCCGCGAGGGGGCGGTCGACAAGGTCGCCGCGGCCTTCGCCGAGCAGCGGCTCGACGCGGTGGTCGCGATCGGCGGCGAGCACACGATGGAGATCACCCGCCAGCTGCACGCCGACCGCGGCCTGCCCCTGGTCGGGGTGCCGAAGACGATCGACAACGACGTCGGCGGCACCGACTTCACCTTCGGCTTCGACACCGCGGTGCAGATCGTCACCGACGCGATCGACCGCCTCCACACCACCGCCCAGTCGCACGACCGGATCATGGTCGTCGAGGTGATGGGTCGCACCACCGGCTGGATCGCCGCCTACGCCGGACTGGCGGGCGGCGCCGACTGCATCGTCATCCCCGAGCAGACGACCACCGTCGAGGAAGTCTGCCGCGACGTCACCCGCCGTCACGACCGCGGCAAGGACTTCTCGATCATCGTCGTCGCCGAGGGCGCCAAGCTCGCCTTCGAGAGCGGCGAGGAACGGCTGATCCAGCCGGTCCAGGAGAGCGACGAGTACGGCTACCCGCGGCTGGGCGGGATCGGCGCGGCGCTGGCGATGGAGCTGGAGAGCCGCACCGGCTACGAGACCCGCGTCACCGTCCTCGGCCACGTCCAGCGCGGCGGCACCCCGACCTCGACCGACCGCGTCCTCGCCTCGCGCTTCGGCGCCCACGCCTACGAGATGGTGAAAAACGGCGAATTCGGCCTGATGGCGGCGCTGCACGGCACCCGGATGACCGGGGTCCCGCTGGAGCAGGCGGTCAAGGTCAAGCAGGTCGACCTCGGCATGCTGGAGATAGCCAGGCGGTTCTTTACGTGAGAGGCCCGCACGTGAGAGGGTGGCGTCCATGAACGACGCACCGGATTTCCAAGCAGCGACCCAGACCCAGCAGGCCGTCTGGTCCGAGGGCGACTTCTCGATGGTCGCCAACCTCGTCACCAAGGTCTCCGAAGACCTGGCCGACGCCCTGCAGATCGTCCCCGACGAGCGCGTCCTCGACGTCGCTACCGGCAGCGGCAACGGCGCCCTGGCGGCGGCCCGCCGCGCCTGGGGGAACACGGTCGGCAGCGACTTCGTGCCGGCGCTCCTGGAGCGCGCCCGCGAGCGGGCGGCGGCGGAGCGGCTGGAGATCGAGTTCGTCGAGGCCGACGCCCAGAACCTGCCCTTCGGCGAGGGCGAGTTCGACGTGACGATGTCGATCTTCGGCGTGATGTTCGCCCCCGACCAGCAGCAGGCCGCAGACGAGCTGCTGCGGGTGACCAAGCCGGGCGGACGCATCGGCCTCTCCAGCTGGTGCCCGGACGGAGGCCTGCAGGACTTCTTCGCGACGATCACCAAGCACACGGGCGGGCCGCCGCCGGGCTTCGTCCCGCCGGTGCTCTGGGGCGCCGAGGACCACGTAAGGGGGCTGTTCGGCGATGCCGTCACCGACCTGCGGGCCGAACGCCGCAAGTCGCGCCAGGCGTTCCGCTCCGCCGACCACTACCTGGACTTCTTCCGCAGCTACTTCGGGCCGATCAAATCCGCCTACGACAAAGTCGGCCCCGAGGGCGAGCAGGCACTCACCGAAGACCTGAAGGCCGTCCTCGAGGACCTCAGCGTCGGCGGCAACCGCGCGCTCGTGGTCGAGCCGGAATACCTCCAGGTCATCGCCCACCGGTCGTAGCCTGCGGTCGCGATAGCCAAGCAGTTCAAGGACGCAGGGAGCGCCGCGTGCTCTGCACGCAAGCGACCGAGGACGCCGAAATGCGCCGGCTAGCGCGGCTGCAGGGTGCGAACGGCTGCGCCGATCAGCAGCACGCCGAAGAAGACCATGCCGGCGACGCCGCCGCCCTGACCGAACACGGCGTAGCCGATGACGGTGGCGGCGAGGGCGAGAAAGAGGGTGACGACCATTCCCATATCGCGCGGCATCCTATCCGGCGAGGGCGACGCGCGTCTCGCTGAGGAAGGAACCCACGGCATCGGCAGCACCTTGCGCCGAGCCGCCCTCGCCCGCGGCGCGGACCAGGCGGCTGCCGATGATCACCCCGTCGGCGATCCCCCCCACCTGAGCCGCCTGCTCCGGGGTGCCGATCCCGAAGCCGACCGCGACCGGGGTCGCGGCATCGGCCTTGGTCGCCTCGACCAGCTCGGTCACCGCGGGCGGGATCTCGGCCCGCTCGCCGGTGGTGCCGACGGTGGAGACGACGTAGACGAAGCCCTGGGCCGCCGCGCAGATCCGCTTGCGCCGCTCGGCCGGCGTGGTCGGCGCCAGCAGCGGCACCAGCGCCAGCCCCTCGGCCGCGAAAGCCTCGCGCACCTCGGCGGCCTCCTCCAGCGGCAGGTCGGGGACGATCGCCCCGGCCGCGCCCGCGGCGCGGATCAGCTTGGCGAACTCGGCGGCTCCCCCGTGGGCGAGGACCATGTTGGCGTAGGCCATGAAGATCACCGGCACCCGGTCGGCCACCGAGCGGCAGACCTCGAGCGCGGTGGCGAGCGTCGCCCCGGCTTCGAGCGCGACCGTCGCCGCCGCGTGGATCGTCGGCCCGTCGGCCAGCGGGTCGGAGAA
This sequence comes from Solirubrobacterales bacterium, assembly GCA_036280195.1. Classification (GTDB taxonomy): domain Bacteria; phylum Actinomycetota; class Thermoleophilia; order Solirubrobacterales; family 70-9; genus VAYN01. The sequence continues at coordinate 5,752 of DASURF010000050.1, forward strand.
CGGCACCCCGAGCTCGATCAGGTCGGCTCCCGAATCGGCGTAGGCGGCGGCCACCGCCAGCCCGGTCTCGCGGTCGGGATACCCGGCCATCATGTAGGGCATCAGCGCGGCCCGCCCCTCTTCTCGAGCGAGTCCAAAGGCCGCGGAGATCCGCTCCTCGCCGCTCAGGTCGGCAGAGGGAGCCGGGGGGGTCTCGCCGGACCCTCCCCGCTGTTGTCCGCCGAGACCCCCCCGGCTCCCTCCCCCAACGTTCACGGCAAGACCTCACCAGGCGGCTTCAAACGAGCCGTGGCCTCGGCCATGTCCTTGTCGCCGCGGCCCGAAAGGCAGAGAACATCGAATCCGCTCTCCCCCGGGTTCTCCATCAGCCAGGCGATCGCGTGCGAGGACTCCAGCGCCGGGATGATCCCCTCCAGCCGCGAGAGCTCGGAGAACGCCGCCAGCGCCTGCTCGTCGGTCACCGCCACGTAGCTGGCCCGGCCGCTGTCGCGCAGCTGCGCGTGCTCGGGGCCGACGCCCGGATAGTCGAGCCCGGCCGAGATCGAGTGCGCCTCGAGGATCTGCCCCTCCTCGTCGGCGATCACCGAGGAGAGCGAGCCGTGCAGGACGCCCTTGACGCCGCCCTGCAGCGAAGCGCCGTGGCGCTGGGTGTCCAGCCCCTCGCCCGCCGCCTCGACCCCGACCAGCGCCACCTCGGCGTCCTCGACGAAGGGGGTGAAGATGCCGATCGCGTTGGAGCCGCCGCCGACGCAGGCGATCACCCGCGCCGGCAGGCCGCCCTCGGCCGCGAGCGCCTGCTCGCGCGCCTCTTCGCCGATCACCCGCTGCAGGTCACGGACCAGGGCCGGGTAGGGCGCCGGCCCGACCGCCGAGCCGATCACGTAGTGGGTGGTGGCGACGTTGGCGACCCAGTCGCGGATCGCGGCGCTGACCGCCTCCTTCAGGGTCCGCGCCCCGGCCTCGACCGGCGCCACCTCGGCCCCCAGCAGCTTCATCCGCTCGACGTTCGGCGCCTGGCGGCGGATGTCCTCGGTCCCCATGTAGACGACGCATTCGAGCCCGAGCAGGGCGCAGGCGGTCGCGGTCGCGACCCCGTGCTGGCCGGCGCCGGTCTCGGCGATCACCCGCGGCTTGCCCATCCGCGCCGCCAGCAGCGACTGGCCGATCGCGTTGTTGATCTTGTGGGAGCCGGTGTGGGCCAGGTCCTCGCGCTTCAGGTACACCCGCGAGCCGACCCGCTCGGACAGACGCTCGGCCAGGTAGAGCGGCGTCGGCCGGCCGATGAAGTCGCGCCGCAGCTGCTCCAGGCGGCCCATGAACTCGGCGTCCTCGCGCGCCTCGGCCCAGGCCGCGGTCAGCTCGTCCAGCGCCGGGATCAGGGTCTCCGGTACGTAGCGGCCCCCGTAGGGCCCGAACCTCTCCTCGATCGCGCTCATGCAGCTTTGGCGCCGACCGAGTTGGCGGCCTCGAAGAATGCCGTCATCGCCCCATGATCCTTGCGCCCCGGCTCGGCCTCGACGCCGCTGGCGACGTCGACCGCGTAGGGCCGGGCGACCTGGATCGCGTAGGCGACGTTCTCGGGGCGCAGCCCGCCGGCGAGGATCGCCGGCACTTCGGAGCGGTGGTCGCGCAGCAGCTCCCAGTCGAAGCTCTCGCCGGTCCCGCCCCACATCCCCTTGCCGCGTCGATCGAAGAGGTGGAAGTCGGTGCGGAAGGCCTCGGCGGCGTGGACGTCGGCGGCGCTGGCGACGTGGATCGCCTTCGCCACCTTCAGCCCGGTGCGGCGCTTCACCTCGGCGCAGAAGGAGGCCCCCTCGGCGCCGTTCAGCTGCACCATCGTCAGGCCCTCGTCCTCGACCGCCCGGGTCACCTCCTCCAGCGTCGGGTTGACGAAGACGCCGACGACCTCGCACTTGCGCCGGAAGGCGGCCGCGATCTCCGCCGCGACCGACGGCTCGACGTTGCGCGGGCTGCCGTGGAAGTGGATCAGGCCGATCGCCCAGGCGCCGAGGCGCACCGCCTCGGCTGCGTCGTCGGGGTTGGTGATTCCGCAGAACTTGACTCGCACAGGGCCAGCGTACGCGAAGCGGAGGCCGGGCCAAGGAGAGGAACCCGGCCCCCGTTCGCTATTCGGAGCTCTTGGGTTGAGTTCCGAGGGTGACGTCGGCGGTCTTTTCCTGATCGCCATGGAGGATCGTCAGCTTCAGCTCGTCACCCGGCTTCGATTCCTGGATGAGTTCGACCAGTTCGTCCATGCTTTTCAGCTTCTTGCCGTCGACCTCGGTGATGATGTCGCCGCCGAGCCGGACTTCTTCGCCGTCGATCGTCGCCGAGGTGTTGCCGGCTTCAAGACCGGCCTTGTCCGCCGGACCGTCCTTGACCACCGTCTGGACGAGGACTCCTTCCTCCACCGGCAGGTTCAGGGCCTTGGCCAGTTCGGGCGTCACGGTCCCGCCGGAGATGCCGATGAAGGCGTGTTCGACTTCGCCGGTCTCCTTCAGCTGCTCGAGGTTGGCGCGAAGCGTGTCGATCGGGATCGCGAAGCCGATGCCGACGTTGCCGTTGCCGCCACCGCCGGTGGCGATCTGGGCGTTGATCCCGATCACGGCACCCTCGGCGTTGATCAGCGGGCCGCCGGAGTTACCGGGGTTGATCGCCGCGTCGGTCTGGATCACGTGCGAGATCGAGAAGCCGTTGGGCGCCTGGATGTCGCGCTGCAGGGCGGAGACGATGCCACTGGTCACCGTGCGGTCGAGCCCGAATGGATTGCCGATCGCCACCACCGGGTCACCGACTTCGAGATCGGCCGAGCTGCCCAGTCGCAGCGGGTGGAATTCCTTCGCCGGCGCGTCGACCTTGAGCAGGGCGATGTCGGTACCTGGGTCGGTCCCGACCACCTCGGCCTCGTAGGAGGTTTCCGAGTCACCGAGTTTGACCGTCACCCTGCCGGCGCCTTCGATCACGTGGTTGTTGGTGATCACGTGGCCTTCGTTGTCGATCACGAAGCCCGAGCCGGTGGCTTTACCGCCCTCTTCGGGTTGCGGTTCGCCGAACGGATTGAAGCCTTCGAAACCTTCCGGTTCCTGGGATTCGATCTGGGATTCGATGAAGGCGACGCCTTCGCCGTCGGCCTTGTAGATCTGGTTGACGACGTTGCTGCTTTCGTCTTCGCCCTTGGCGTCGATCGGCGCCGTCAGCGGCGCGGCGACGGTGGTCGTCGTGCCGCCGTCGGACTTGATCACGCCTGCGGCGATCGCGATCAGGCCGACGACGGCGACAACGGCACCGCCGAGGAGGGCGGAGAAGAACGGGCTGCGGAGTTTGGATTCGGGCTCGGGCATGGGCAAGAGGATGGCGTCGGGCCGTGACCGATCCCTAAACGCTCTTCAAATTTTTTCTAAATTCGGCGGGGAGCGTCAGACGAGGTGCTCGCGCGTGCCTTCCTCGTACCCGGTCAGCTCCCGCACCTTCGCCTCGGGGTCGGGATCGGACATCAGCGCGCCGCCGATCAACGCCGCGTCGACCCCCACCCGGTCGAGCTCGGTCAGCTCCTGGCGTGAGGAGATGCCGCTCTCGGCGACCACGGTCTTGCCGGCGGGGACGTTCGGCATCAGCTCGTAGGTGGTGGCGACGTCGACGCTCATGTCGTCGAGGTTGCGGTTGTTGATCCCGATCACCTCGGCGCCGGCCTCCAGCGCCCGATCCAGCTCCTCGCCGTCGTGGACCTCGACCAGGACGTCGAGGTCGATCGCCCGCGCCTCCTGGTGCAGCGCACGGAGGTCCCTGTCGCCGAGCGCGGCGACGATCAGCAGCACCGCGTCGGCGCCGTTCACCGCCGCCTCGTAGAGCTGGTAGGGGTCGACGATGAAGTCCTTGCGGATGATCGGCAGCTCGCAGGCCGCGCGGGCGGCGCGCAGGTCGGCGAGCGAGCCGCCGAAGTGCGGCTCGTCGGTGAGGACCGAGAGCGCAGCCGCGCCGCCGCGCTCGTAGGCGGCCACCTGCGAGGCGACGTCCAGCCCCTCGGGGGCGAGGGCGCCGGCGCTCGGCGAGCGGCGCTTGAACTCGGCGATCAGCGAGATGCCGGGCCGGGCCAGGGCCTCGTTGAAGGGACGGTCCTCCCCCCTGGCGGCGAGGCGCGCCTCGAGGTCGGCCTGCGGAAGTTCGCGGCGCCGGGCTTCGACCCCCTCCCGGGCCCCTGCGATGAGCTGATCCATCATTCCCACTTGAGCTACCAGAGCCTAGATGGTCGGCGGGATCGAGGCCCGATCTCAGGCAGCCGGGGCGGCCGTTGCCGCGATCAGGCGCTCCAGCACGCCGGCTGCCGCGCCGGAGTCGATCGCCTCGGCGGCCTTGGCGACGCCGTCGGAGAGATCGGCGGCGTGCCCGCCGACGTAGAGCGCCGCGGCGGCGTTGAGCAGGACCAGGTCGCGGTGCGGGCCAGGCTCGCCGGCGAGGACGCGGCGGGCGACCGCGGCGTTCTCCTCCGGGGTGCCGCCGGCGACCCGCTCCAGGTCGACGGGCGCCAGGCCGAACTGGCCCGGCTCGACGAACCACTCCGAGGTGCGGCCGTCGGCCACCTCGATCACCCGCGTCGGCGCCGAGAGCGAGAGCTCGTCGAGGCCGTCCTCGGCGGAGACGACCAGCGCCCGCTCGCTGCCGAGGCCGATCAGCGCCTCGGCGATCGTCTCCTGGTAGTGGCGGTCGGCGACGCCGAGCAGCTGCCGTTTCGCTCCCGCCGGGTTGGTCAGCGGACCGAGGAAGTTGAAGATCGTCCGCACCCCGAGCGCTTTGCGGGCCGGGACGACGTGCGCCATCGCCGCGTGGTGCCTGGGGGCGAACATGAACCCGAAGCCGACCTCGTCGATGCAGCGGCCGACCCGCTCGGGGTCGATTTCGACGTTGACCCCGAGCGCCTCGAGCACGTCGGCGGAACCGCACTTGCTCGTGTTCGAGCGGTTGCCGTGCTTGGCGATCGCGCAGCCGGCCCCCGCAGCCACCAGCGCCGCCGTGGTCGAGACGTTGAAGGTCGAGGGACCGCCACCGGTGCCGCAGGTGTCGACCAGGTCCTCGCGCCGGGTCGGGACCGGGGTCGCCAGCGAGCGCATCGTCCGCGCCAGGCCGACCAGCTCCGGCACCGTCTCGCCCTTGGCCCGCAGGGCGATCAGGAAGGCGCCGGTCTGGACCGGGTCGGCCCGCCCCTCCATGATCTCGCTGAGCACCGCCGAGGCGTGGTCGGCGGTCAGGTGGTCGCCGGCGCAGACCGCGTCGATCGCCCTGCTGACGACGTCGTTAGGCACCGTTCTCCCCCTTGCCGATGAAGTTGGCGAGCAGGTGCTTGCCCTGCGGGGTGAGGACGGACTCGGGGTGGAACTGGACCCCCTCGATCGGCAGCTCGCGGTGGCGGGCGCCCATCACGACGTCGCCGAGGCTGGCGCTGAGTTCGAGCTCCTGCGGCAGGTCGGGGTCGGCGACGAGAGAGTGGTAGCGGCCGGCGACCATCGGGCTCGGCAACCCGGCGTAGATCGACCTGCCGTCGTGCTCGACCTCGGCGTCCTTGCCGTGGATCGGCTCGCCCTGGACGACGCGGCCGCCGAATGCCTCGACCATCGCCTGGTGACCGAGGCAGACGCCGAGCACCGGCGTCCCGGCTTCGCCGAATGCCTTGATCGCCTCGCCCGAGATCCCCGCCTCCGCCGGCGTGCAGGGCCCGGGAGAGACGACGAGCCGGTCGGGCTTGCGCTCCAGCAGCTCGGCGACGGTTGCCTTGTCGTTGCGCACGACTTCGACCTCCGCCCCGAGCTCGCCCAGGTACTGGACGAGGTTGTAGGTGAAGGAGTCGTAGTTGTCGATCACGAGGACGCGCATGACCAGCTCACCTTAAGCCCAGTCGGGCTGCTCGCAGGCGACCTCGACGGCGCGGAAGACCGCCCGCGCCTTGTTCACCGACTCGTTGTACTCGTAGGCGGGCTGGGCGTCGGCGACGGTGCCGCCGCCGGCCTGCACGTGCAGCTGCCCGTCCTTGACGACGACGGTGCGGATGTGGATCGCGGTGTCGAGGTCTCCGTCCCAGGAGAGGTAGCCGACCGCGCCGCCGTAGCCGCAGCGCTTGACCGGCTCGAGCTCGTCGATGATCTGCATCGCCCGCACCTTCGGCGCCCCCGAGAGGGTGCCGGCGGGCAGCGCCGAGCGCAGCACGTCCATCGCGCTGACCCCCTCTTTCAGCTTGCCGGAGACCTGGCTGACGATGTGGAGGACGTGCGAGTAGGTCTCGACCACCATCAGCTCGTCGACGCCGACGCTGCCGTACTCGCAGACGCGACCGAGGTCGTTGCGGCCGAGGTCGACCAGCATCACGTGCTCGGCCCGCTCCTTCGGGTCGTTGACCAGGCGCTCGGCGAGACGGCGGTCCTCGTCCTCGCTCTCGCCGCGCGGGTAGGTGCCGGCGATCGGCCGGGTCTCGACCCGGTCGCCGATCACCTTGACCAGCGGCTCGGGCGAGGCGCCGGCGAGCTGGAAGTCGCCGAACTCGAGGAAGTACATGTAGGGCGAGGGGTTGACCGCGCGCAGGCCGCGGTAGACGGAGAAGGCCTCGACCGGGGCCGGGGCGGAGAAGCGCTGCGAGGGAACGACCTGGAAGGCGTCGCCGGCGTGGACGTACTCGACGATCCGCGCCACCGCGGCTTCGAACTCCTCGCGGCTCATGTTCGACTCGAACTCGGGCGCCGCGACCACCGAGGGGTGCTCGGGGGCCGGCACCGCGCCGCGCAGGCGCTCGCGCATCTCGGCGATTGTCGCCGCGGCGCGCTCGTAGGCGGCGTCGACGCCGTCCTCCTCGACGAAGGCGCAGGCGAGGAGCGTCAGCTCGTGGCGCAGGTGGTCGAAGACGACCATCGCGTCGGTCACCATCAGCGCCATGTCCGGCAGCCCCAGCGTGTCGGGGTTCGGCTCGCCCAGCGGCTCGACCGTGCGCACCAGGTCGTAGGCGAAGAAGCCGACCGCGCCGCCGGCGAAGGGCGGCAGGCCCTCGACCGGCGCCGGCCGGTACTCGCCCAGCCGCGCGGCGACCGCGGCGTAGGGATCCGGGGCCTCGTCGCGCCGGCTCGGCTCGCCGCCGAGCGCCTGGCGCCCGTCCCACTCCGAGAGCACCCCGTCGTCCCAGCGCAGCAGCGCCCGCGGCCGCAGGCCGACGAAGGAGTAGCGCCCCACCTGTCCCTGCTCGGCCGACTCCAGCAGGAAGCAGGGCGCACCCTCCGGCTCGCCGGCGCGCAGCTTGAGGAAGGCCGAGACCGGCGTCTCGCAGTCGTCGACCAGGCGCGCCCGCACCGGCACCACGTTGCCCTCGCGGGCCAGCTCGCGCGCCTCCTCGAGGCTCGGCTCGAGCCGGATGTCGGAATCAGCCGCTACGTGCATTCAGCACTTCCATCACCTTCGCCTGCGAGATCCCGCGCGAGGCGAGCAGCACGCTCAGGTGGTAGAGGACGTCCGCCGCCTCTTCGGCGACCCGCTCGTCGGTCTCTTCGCGCGCGGCGCGGACGACCTCCTCGGCCTCCTCCTCGACCTTCTCGCCGATCAGGGCGCGATCGTCGAGCAGCTTCACGGTGTAGCTGCCGTCGGGCCGCTGCAGGGCGCGGTGGCGGATCGTCCGCTCCAGCGCCGGCAGCGCTTCGTAGGTGACCGGGTTCGGCTCGCCGGGAGCCGGCGGCGCGTCTTTGCGCGGCGAGGCCGAGCCCAGCACCTCGCGGTAGAAGCAGCTGCGCTCCCCGGTGTGGCAGGCCGGACCGGCCGGGTCGACCAGCGCCACCAGCGCGTCGCCGTCGCAGTCGTAGCGCAGCTGGCGCAGGTGCATGAAGTTGCCGGAGGTTTCGCCTTTTTTCCACAATTCGTCGCGGGAACGGCTGTAGAAATGCAGGTCGCCGGTCTCGAGCGTCGTTTCCAGGGACTGCGCGCTCATGTAGGCGAGCATCAGCACCTCGCCGGACGCGAAGTCCTGGACGACGCACGGCACCAGCCCCTGTTGGTCGAATTCTATTTCGGCGAACATCCGAGGAATCGTAAACGCCGCGCCGCTACTCGATGCCGAGCCGGTCGAGCAGGTCCTCGTCGCGGCGCCAGTGACGGCGCACGCGGACGGTCAAATCGAGGTGGACCCGGGCGCCCAGCTCGCGCTCCAGCGAGCGGCGGGCGGCGGCGCCGATCTCGCCGATCTTGGTCCCTCCCTTGCCGATCAGGATGCCCTTCTGCGACTCGGTCTCGGCCCAGATCTCGGCCCGCACCACGACCAGACCGTCGTCGCGGGACTCGGACTCCAGGACCGAGACCTCGACCGAGTGCGGGATCTCCTGCCGCGTCCGGTTCAGGACCTGCTCGCGGATCAGCTCGGCCAGCAGCAGCTCGCTCGACTGGTCGCTGCTGTCCTCCGGGGGGTACATGTACGGGCCTTCGGGGACGAGCTCGCCGAGGCGCTCCAGCAGCGGCGGCAGGCCCTCGCCGCTGCGGGCGCTGATCGGGAAGACCTCGTCGACGCCCTCCAGCTTCGCCGCTTCGGCCAGCACCGGCACCAGCTCGCTCGGCCCGAGCCGGTCGGCCTTGTTGACGGCGCAGATCACCGGCAGGCCGGCGCCGGCGCCGAGCAGGGCCCTGACGATGAAGCGGTCGCCCGGCCCCACCCCCTCCTCGCCGTTGATCACCAAGAGGACGACGTCGGAGTCGGCCAGCTCGCGCTCGACCCGGCCCTGCATCCGCTCGGTGAGGACGTCGCGCGGGCGCTGCACCCCGGGCAGGTCGACGAGGATCAGCTGGCGCCCGGCCTCGAGGTCGGTGGCGACGCCGCGGATCGCCCGCCGCGTCGTCTGCGGCCGGTTGGAGACGATCGCGACGTGGGAGCCGACCAGGGCGTTGACCAGGGTCGACTTGCCGACGTTGGGACGACCCGCCAGCCCGACGAACCCCGAGCGGGTCATCGCAGCCCCGCCAGGACGCGGTCCTGCAGCGCCAGCATCTCGCCCGCGTCGGTCTCGTGGTCGTAGCCGCAGAGATGGAGGGTGCCGTGGACCGCCGCCTCGGTCACGTCGGAGCAGTGCTCGGGGCAGATCGCGACGTCGCCGAGCTCGCGCGGGCCGGCCACCGGCCCCAGCTCGTCGATCGGGAAGGCGAGGACGTCGGTCGGCGCGTCCTTGTCGCGGTGCTCGCGGTTCAACTCCCGGATCCGCCCGGCATCGACGATCTCGACCGCGAGGTGGCCGTCGCCGACGCCGGCGGCCTCGAGCGCCGCGGCGACGGCGCCGCGCAGGTCAGGGGGAACGTCAGCGAGGTCGACGCTCACGAACGCGGCGTCGGCCCGTGTTCGGCGCGCGCGTCGCGCTCGCGGGCGCCGTGCTCGTCGTAGGCGGCGACGATCCGCTGCACCAGCTTGTGGCGGACGACGTCCTCGCCGCCGAAGCGGATGAAGGAGATGTCCTGGACGTCGCTGAGAATGTCGCTGACGGCGATCAGACCCGAGCGCTGGTCCGTCGGCAGGTCGATCTGGGTGACGTCGCCGGTGACCACCATGCGCGAGTTGAAGCCGAGCCGGGTGAGGAACATCTTCATCTGCTCGGGGCTGGTGTTCTGCGCCTCGTCGAGGATCACGAAGGAGTCGTTGAGGGTGCGGCCGCGCATGAACGCCAGCGGCGCCACCTCGATCACGTTGCGCTCGAAGTAGCCGTTGACGCGGTCGGGGTCGAGCATGTCGAACAGCGCGTCGAACAGGGGCCGCAGGTAGGGGTCGACCTTGGCCTGGATGTCGCCGGGGAGGAAGCCGAGCCGCTCGCCGGCCTCGACCGCGGGGCGGGTGAGGATGATCCGTTGCACCTTGCGTTCGGTCAGCGCCGCGGCGGCCATCGCCACCGCGAGGAAGGTCTTGCCGGTGCCGGCGGGGCCGATCCCGAAGGTGATCGTGTGGCGGCGGATCGAGTCGACGTAGCGCTTCTGGTTCAGCGTCTTCGGCGCGACTTTGGTGTTGCGGTGGCGCCAGACGACGTCGTCGAGGATCTCGGCCGGGCTCTCTTCGGCGTCGAGGGCGCCGGTGACGGCTTCGATCGTCCCCGGGGCGACCTCGTGGCCCTGCTCGATCAGCTCGACCATCTCGTCGACGATCTCCGCCGCGGCGGCGACGTCGTCGGGTTCCCCCTCCAGCGTCAGCACGTTGCCGCGCAGGTGCAGGTCCGCCTCCAGTCGCCCCCGCAGGGCGCGGAGGACCGTGTCCTCGGAGCCGGCCAGCTCGGCGGCGACGGTGTTGTCGAGGGTCAGCTGCCGGCGGGCCAAAGCTCAGGCACCCAACTTCTGCCGTACCGCGGCGCTCACCCGCTTGCCGTCCGCCCGGCCGCCGACCTTCGGCATCAGCGCCGACATCACCTGCCCCATCTGCTTCTGCTCGCTGGCGCCGGTCTCGGCGATCGCCGCCTCGACCAGCTCCGCCAGCTCCTCGTCGGAGAGCTGCTGCGGCAGGTAGGCCTCGATCAGCTCCGCCTCGAAGCGCTCCGAGGCAGCCTGCTCGGCGCGGCCGGCCTGCTCGTAGGCCTCCGCCGCCTCGACCCGCTTCTTGCGCTCACGCTGCAGCACGGCGACCTCGTCGCCCTTGCCGAGCTTGGCGTCCTGCTGCAGCACGTCGACGATCAGCCGCAGGGCAGAAGCGCGCTCGCGATCGCGCGCTTTCATCGCCGTCTTGACGTCGTCCTGGACCTGTTCGAGAACCGGCATGCCCTTAAGGGTAGTCGGCGGCATCGGGAGTGACGGCAAGGCCCTTGGAGACCAGGTCGCGGACGTCCAGGCTGACGAGCTGCCAGCCGATCCGGCGGGCCGCAGCGACGTAGGCCGCGTCGTAGGCGGTGAGACCGTGCTTGCCCGCCACCTCGATCGCGGAAGCGACCAGGGCCGGATCGACGCGGACGATGCGTTCGCCACATCGGGCCTCGACCAGCTCGGAGAGCCAGCGAGCCCGCTGTGGCTGCCCCATCTTCACCCCGACGGCGTTCGCCACCTCGAACAGGGTCAGATCCAGAGCGGCAACCGAGACTCGCGACTCGATCAGGAGCTCACGGGTGGGCAGGTGCTCGCTGCCGCCAGGTTCGCCCAACTGGGCCCAGACGCTGGCATCGACAAGGAGGGTCAACGCGAATCCCGATCTTCGCGAATCAGCCGGGTGACGTCGTAGCGGGGTTCGTCGGCGGTGAAGGTGCCTTCGATCTCTTGCATCAGCCGCTTTGCCTCGTCGCGGCGGTGCTGCTCCTGGTCGGCCAGCTCCTGCTCGGCGAGGCGCTGCAGCAAGCCGCTACGGGTCTCGCCCGCGGCTTTCGCCCGGGCGTCGAGCCGCTCCAGCAGCTTGTCGGGAATGGAGATCATCACCTTGGCCACGGGGTGAGTATATACGGTATTGCCTACGGTTAGAACGGGCATGGCCGGGATCGTGAAGGGTCGCGCCGCACGCGTGGCGCGCAGTTCGAGCCGACTCTGTGCCGACTTCGAGCCGAAACTCAGATCTCGACCTGTTCGACCTCGCCGAGCGGCATCTGCAGGAAGCGCGTCCCGATCGCGTGGAAGCTCTCGCAGTCGCCCGTGCAGAGGAAGTCGTAGGTGCCCTCCCCGCGAGACTCGCGGGCCAGGCCGGAGCCCTCGAGCGCCCGCTGGACCGCGGCGGCGACGGCGTGGCCGCCGCTGACGAGACGGACGTCGCGGCCGAGGATCCGCTGCAGCATCGGCGCCACCAGCGGGTAGTGGGTGCAGCCGAGGATCAAGGTGTCGACGTCGGCCTCGATCAACGGTCGGCAGTAGGAGCGGGCCATCGTCATCGTGTCCTCGTCGAAGAGCGTGCCGTTCTGGATGAAGGGGGCGAGGTCGGGAGCGGCCACCTCGATCACGTCGAGGCCGCGGCCCTCGGCTTCCAGCGCCCGCCGGTAGGCGCCGCTCGCGACCGTGTTCGGCGTCGCCAGCACCCCGATGCGCGCGTTGGCCGTGATCGCCGCGGCGATCTCCGCCTGCGGCTCGACCACCGGCACCACCTCCACCCCGCGCGCCGCGGCCACCTCGCGCGTCACCTCCTCGCCGATCGAGGTCGCGGTGTTGCAGGCGATCACCAGCAGCTTGGCGCCGCGGTCGAGCAGCAGCTCGGCGATCCGCCGGATCCGCTCGCGCAGCTCGTCGGGGTCCTTGTCCCCGTAGGGGAACATCGCCGTGTCGCCGAGGTAGAGGAAGTCCTCCTGCGGCAGCGAGACCAGGCACTCGTGCAGGACGGTGAGGCCGCCGACGCCGGAATCGAACATCCCGACAGGTTGGGCAACGCCGAGCTGTGAGGGGGAGCCGGCCAGGGCCTCAGGGCTGGACGGTCATGAAGAAGATCGTCACGACGACGATCAAGCCGGCAATCGGGCCGACGGTCCCCAGCCGGCGCGAGATCTCTTCGAATTCGGGGCTGAAGCTGTCGCCCTCCTCGAGATCGCGTTCCGCCAGCTCCCGGGCCTTCTTCCCCTGGGGACGGAAGAAAGCGTGCTGCAGGCCGAACAGCACGATGATCGCGAGGAAGCCGACCGTGATGAACGTTTCGCTGCCGTCCCAGTTCCCCTCCGACATCAGGTAGATCCCGGCCAGCAGCACCACCACCATCCCCGGGTCGACGAGATAGCGGTCGACTTTGCGGATCGCCTCGAAGAAAGCGGGCGCCGACCGCGGGTACTTGGGCATCACCGAGAAGATCAGCCCGTAGGCGAACGTGGGCCCGAAAGCCAGGACCACCGCCAGGATGTGGACGAACAGCCCGACGCTGTAGCCGGTGATGTCTGCCTGCACCATCGCGGAAACCCTATCTCTCACCTGCGACGGAGCAGGAGCGCGGCCCAGTCGCCGTCCTGGCGGCGCTCCGCCTCGGCGAGACCGACCGCGGCGAAGGCAGCCGCGACCTCGTCCTGCTCGCCGAGCAGGAGGCCGGAGCAGATCAGGACGGGTGGCGGGACGTCCATCCGCTCCGCCACGGCCCTGAGGATCGGGGCGGTCATGTTGGCGACGACGGTGGGGGCCGGCCCCGGGAGCCGTTCGCGCAGGTTCATGCGCTCCAGGTCGACGGAGACGCCGTTGGCACCGGCGTTGGCCGCGGCCGCCTCCAGCGCCGCCGGCTCGTGGTCGTAGCCGCGGATCGGCGACCAGCCCAGCTTCGCCGCCGCGATCGCCAGCACGCCCGAGCCGGTCCCCAGGTCGACCAGCTCTCCCCCCGCCTCGCCGGCCGCCTCCAGCTCGCAGAGAAGCTCGAGGCAGAGGCGGGTGGTCGGGTGGGCGCCGGTGCCGAAGGCCTGGCCGGGATCGACGACGACGTCGATCGCGTCCTCACGCGGCGGCTCCCAGGAGGGGCGCAGCCAGAGGCGGCCACCGACCAGCAGCGGCTTGTGGAAGTCGCGCCAGCGGTCGGCCCAGTCGTCGGGGATCTCCGTAGCGCTGACCTCGACCCGGCCGCCGGCGATCGCGGCGTCGAGATCGCCCAGCTCCGGCAGCTCCCCCTCGCCGCCGTAGATCGCGTACTCCACGTAGCCGGGCCCACGCTCCTCCTCGACCCCGTTCGGCGCCAGCACCGTCAACTCGGCCAGCACCAGCTCGGCCTGCTCGGGGGCGCAGCGGACCGCGAGCCGGATCAACCGAAGGCCCGCCGCACGCGGCTGAACAGGCCCTCGCCGTGCCGCGGCGCGAGGTTCTCCTCCTCGAGGGTCTCGTCCAGACGCTCGGCGATCTCCCGCTGCTCCTCGCTGAGGTTGGTCGGGATGAAGACCTCGAGGACCACCCGCTGGTTGCCGCGCCGGCGGCTGTCGAGGCGCGGCAGACCGGCGCCGCGCAGGACCTTTTCGGCGCCCGGCTGGGTGCCCGGCTCGACCTCGATCTCCTCCTCGCCCTCGAGCGTCGGCACGGTGACCGTCGTCCCCAGCATCGCCAGCGTGGCCGGGATCGAGACGACGCTGATCAGATCGCTGCCCTCGCGCTCGAAGCGCTCGTCCTCGGCGACCCGGACCTCGACGTAGAGGTCGCCCGCCGGCGCCCCGGCCTCGCCGGCATGGCCGGCGCCGGAGATCCGCATCCGCTGCCCGTCTTCGATCCCGGCCGGCACTTCGATCGCGCTGGTGCGGCTCTGGCGGGTGCGGCCGCTGCCGCCGCAGGTTTCGCAGGGCGTCTCGGGAATTTTCCCGGCGCCGCCGCAGGCGTCGCAGGGGGCGCTGCGGACCATCTGCCCGAACGGCGTCCGCGTCACCTGGCGCAGCTCGCCGGCACCGCCGCAGCGCTCGCAGGTCTCGATCGGCGTCCCCGGCTCGGCCCCGTTGCCGTGGCAGTGCTCGCAGGCTCCGACGACGTCGTAGGTGACCTCGCGGCGGGCGCCGGTCGCGACCTCCGCCAGCTCCACCTCCACCTCGATCCCGACGTCGCCGCCCGCCGCCGCCCGGCGACCGCCGAAGCCGAAGCCGCCGCCGAAGAAGGCCTGGAAGATGTCGTCGATCGAGCCGAACCCGGCCCCCGGTTCGAACCCGCCCGAGCGCAGCCCTTCGTGGCCGTAGGCGTCGTAGGTGCGGCGCCGCTCGGAGTCGGAGAGCACCTCGTAGGCCGCGGCCGCCTCCTTGAACTTCTCCTCGGCTTCGGGGTCGTGGTCGTTGACGTCGGGGTGCAGCTCCCGCGCCAGGCGCCGAAACGCCTTCTTGATCTCGGTCTCGCTCGCGTCCCGGGAGACCCCCAGGACCTCGTAGTAGTCGCGCGGCATTAGATCTCAGTCGGAGTAGACGGTCTCGAAGTAGCGGGAGAGCTCGCGGGCGGCGTGGCGGACCGAGGCGATCGCCAGCGCGTAGTCCATCCGCAGCGGGCCGACGACGCCGACGGTGCCGAGGTTGCGGTGACCGAGGCCGTAGTTGGCGCCGACCACGCTGACCGAGCGCAGCTCCGGCTGCGGGTTCTCGCCGCCGATCCAGAAGAAGACCGAGCGCTCCTCGAGCGAGGAGCGCAGCATCCGCAGCACGTCGGCGCGCCGCTCCAGCGCCGTCATCAGCTCGTCGGGGCGCGGCAGCTCCGGGCGATGCGAGAGCAGCCGCGAGGTGCCCTCCATGTAGAGCTCGCCTTCCTCGGCGACCAGCTCGGTGAAGGTGCTGCCGAGGCTGGCGATGAATTCGGCCTCGACCCCACCCAGACCGGGGTCGGCGAGGCGGGTGGCGATCATCCGCGCTCCCACCCCGAGGCCGGAAAGGGACTCGTTGAGATAGCTCGAGGCCCACTCGACCAGGCCCGGGTCGAGCGGCCGGTCGAATTCGAAGACGCGGCGGGTGACGTCGCCGGTCGAGGCGATCGCGATCACCACCACCTTGTTGGCCTGCAGCGGCAGCACCTCGACCCGGTGGATCGTTGCCGCCAGGCTCGGCTGCGGCGCGGTTGCCATCGCCACCAGGTCGGTGACCTGGGCCAGGGCGGTGGTCGTCTCCCGCATCGCCTCGTCGACCTCGCGGCGCAGGCGCGAGAGCTCCAGCTCGACCCCCGGCGTGGCCGGCACCCGGCCCGAGGCGACCATCACGTCGACGTAGCGGCGGTAGCCGAGGTCGGTCGGGACCCGGCCGGCGGAGGTGTGGGGATGGGTGAGGTAGCCGGCCGCCTCCAGCGCCGCCAGCTCGGCCCGCACCGTCGACGGACCCCACTCGACCTCGGGCCGCTCGGCCACGTCCTTGGAGGGCACCGGCCGTCCCGACCCCTGATGGGCCTCGACGACCAGACGAAGAATCAGCTCCTGCCGCTCGCTCAGCATGCGAGCAATTCTAGGAGGGGCGCCGAACGGCCCCCCTCCGCTACAGCTCGAGCTCGGCCTCGGCGTTCTTGATCAGCGTCGTCTCGCCCTGCTGGGCGACGGTGTCGACCACGACCCGGTTGCCCTCCGCCGACTTGACGGTGCCGGTGACGACGATCTCCTGCTCGGGGACGCCCATGCCGCGCATCTGGACCGAGAGCCGCTTCAGCGCCCGCGGGTCGCCGTCGGCGGCGGCCGCGTTGGCTTTCGCCACCAGGCCCATCGAGTAGAGGCCGTGGAGGATGTTGCGCGGCAGGCCGACGGCTTTCGCCAGCTCGTCATCGATGTGAATCGGGTTGAAGTCGCCCGAGGCGCCCGCGTAGCGGTGCGGCAGGTACTTGTCCGGGGTGACCTTCAGCTCCGGGATCTGGTCGCCGACGTTCAAAGCCATTTCAAACCCCCCTGACGATCAGCGTCCAGGTGCCGCGGGCGACCTGAGCGCCGTCCTGGTTGACGGAGTTGGTCTCAAACACGTAGAAGCCCTTGCCGTCGCGCTCCTCGATCGAGAGGCACTTGGTGCTCGTGGTGATCTCGTCGCCGGAGCAGGCGGGCTCGTCCCAGGCGAACTCCTGCCCGCCGTGGACCATCGCCGCGAAGTTCATCTCGACCTCGGGGTCGAGGATCGCGGGCGCGAGCGCCGGGCTGCTGTAGACGACCGCGAACATCGGCGGCGCCACCACGTCGCGGAAGCCCGCCGCACGCGCCGCCTCGACGTCGTGGTGGACCGGGTTGTCGATCCCCAGCGCGTTCGCGTACTCCTTGATCTTCTCCCGCCCCACCTGGTACGTGGTTGCAGGCCATTCCTTGCCTACCGCATCAGTCTTGAGTGCCATAGGCCGGCACTCTAACTGGCCAAGCGGCCAGTCGGGCGGGTGGCGACGATCGGGAGGACTCTGCCGGTAGGCAGAGCCCCCGATCGGAGACAGGACCCGCCCGCCTGAGCGCTCCCGTCCTACTCGTCGATCTCCAACACCGCCAGGAACGCCTCCTGCGGCACTTCCACCCGGCCCACGGCCTTCATCCGTTTCTTCCCCGCTTTCTGCTTCTTCAGCAGCTTGTTCTTGCGGGTGACGTCGCCGCCGTAGAGCTTCGCGGTGACGTCCTTGCGCAGGGCCTTGACCGTCTCGCGGGCGAGGATGTTTGAGCCGACCGCGGCCTGGACCGGGACGTCGAAGAGCTGGCGGGGGATCGTCTTGCGCAGCCGGCCGACCAGGCGCTTGCCCTGGTCGTAGGCGAAGTCGCGGAAGACGATGATCGAGAGCGCGTCGACCTTCTCGCCGGCGAGCAGGATGTCGACCTTGACCAGGTCGGAGACGCGGTTGCCGATCGGCTCGTAGTCGAGCGAGGCGTAGCCGCGGGTGTTGGACTTGAGGAGGTCGAAGAAGTCGAGGACGATTTCGGCCAGCGGCAGGTCGTAGCGGATCTGCACCCGCTCGGGGCTGAGGAAGTGCATGTCGACGTGGGTGCCGCGGCGCTGCTGGCAGAGCTCCATCACCGCCCCCACCTGCTCTTTCGGGCAGATCAGCGTTGCCCGGATGTAGGGCTCTTCGATCGTCTCGATCGTGCCCGGGTCGGGGAGGTCGGTCGGGCTGTGGACCTCCTTGACCTCGCCGTTGGTCAGGTTCACCAGGTAGCGCACGTTCGGGGTCGTCGCCAGCAGGTCGAGGTCGTACTCGCGCTCCAGCCGCTCGCGCACGATCTCCATGTGGAGCAGGCCGAGGAAGCCGCAGCGGAAGCCGAAGCCGAGCGCCTCGGAGGTCTCCGGCTCCCAGGAGAGGGCGGCGTCGTTGAGCGAGAGCTTCTCGAGCGCGTCGCGCAGGTCTTCGTAGCGGTCGGTGTCGATCGGGAAGAGCCCGCAGAAGACCATCGGCCGCACCTCCCGGTAGCCCTCCAGCGGCTCGGAAGCCTGGTTCGTCTGCGAGGTGAGGGTGTCGCCGACCCGCAGCTTGGTCACGTCCTTGATCCCGGTGATCAGGTAGCCGACGTCGCCGGCGTCCATCCCCTGCACCCCGGTCATCGCCGGGCGGAAGAAGCCGAGGTCGTCGATATCGGCTTCGGTCCCGTTCTGCATCGCCAGGATCCGGTCGTGCTTGCGGAAGGAGCCGTCGACCATCCGCACGTAGGCGATCACGCCGCGGTAGGGGTCGAACTCGGAGTCGAAGATCAACGCGCGCGGTGGCGCCTCGGGCCGGCCCTGCGGCGGCGGGATCCGCTCGACGATCGCCTCCAGCACCTCGGCGACCCCCTGCCCGGTCTTGGCCGAGATCCAGAGCGCTTCCTCCGGGTCGCCGCCGAGCAGGTCGGCGATCTCCTGGGCGACCCGCTCGGGCTCGGCGCCGGGCAGGTCGACCTTGTTGATCACCGGGATCAGCTCCAGCCCGTTCTCGATCGCCAGGTAGGTGTTGGCGACGGTCTGCGCCTCGACCCCCTGGGCGGCGTCGACGACCAGCAGCGCCCCCTCGCAGGCGGCGAGGCTGCGCGAGACCTCGTAGGAGAAGTCGACGTGACCCGGCGTGTCGATCAGGTGCAGGTGGTAGGTCTCGCCGTTCTCGGCGGTGTACTCGACCCGCACCGCCTGGGCCTTGATCGTGATACCGCGCTCGCGCTCGAGATCCATCGAGTCGAGCAGCTGCGCCTGCATTTTCTTCGGGTCGACGGCGCCGGTCAGCTCGAGGATGCGGTCGGCCAGGGTCGACTTGCCGTGGTCGATGTGGGCGATGATCGAAAAGTTTCGGATGTGGTCCATGGCGGGGGTGGGGAGTATGAGGGACGAGGGGTTGCGGGCGCGCGGGTCCTGTCACGGCAGGGGACCCACCCCCATCGAGGACACCTCGATGGGGGTCCCCCCTACCGTGCCACCCGCGCGAGGATCGTCTTACTTACACGCGCCGGGACGGAGCTGGTCGGGCAGCTCGAATACGACCGTGGGGGGGTTTCGGAGAAGTGCTTTTCCTCCGGCGGCTTTGGTCCACTTGGCCGTGGGGGGATATGGGGGCTTCCGGGGTTCGATGCGGTCGCGGGTGGCGATTACGTAGTCGTAGTTGCCGTCTTGGAGCAACTGGAGATAGGTGCGACAGGTTGCGGGCGCCTCGAAGCCTCCGTGGGGTTGCTCGGTGCCCAGGTATTGGACTCGGTTGCTTAGGTCGGTGCCGAAGAGGGGGTACTGGCGGGTGCTGGTGGTGGCTATGCGGGCGTCGGAGACGTCGCGGGACCAGGCGAAGGCGGCGTTCAGGCCCGGGGCAGTGAAGGTCGGGTCCTTATAGCGGGCCTCCAGGTAGTGACGCTGGACCGGATAGCCGACGGCGATCGCAAAGAGGAACAAGACCCCGACCACAGCCAAAATTCGAGTCCCACTCCATCCCCGGCGGGCGCTCCCTTCCTTTGTACCGCTATCCGGAACAAAGGAAGGGAGCACTCGCCTCACGAACGGGACAGTTGGCAAGAGCGCGAGGCCGAGGACTAGGGCCGGAGCGAGGTAGCGGAGGCCGGACTCGAAGCCGCGCGGCATCCCCTCAGGACCCGAAGCCGAGGTCGGCGCGACGAGCCACGCCAGCGCTGCCGCTAGGCCGACGAGCCCCGCCAGGGCCAGCGCCCCATCCCGTGGTTCCTTTGTCCTGGATAGCCGGACAAAGGAACCACGCGATTGGGCGATCGCCAGGACCAGACCCACGAGAGACGCGAGGAGGAGCAGGGGCCAGAGGAACCAGAGGCCGTCGTGGAGGCCGGGGAGGAGCCAGTCGGACCAGACGGTGCCGTCGGTCAGGTAGCCGAGGACGGAGTGGGCTTCGCGGCCGCCCAGGGCTTGCTCTGGCGCCAGCAGGTCGATTGGGCCTAGATGTTGGATCCAGGGGAGCGGGTTGCCGCTGTGGGCGAGGTTGCGGAGGTACCAGTAGCCGCCGCCGGCCAGGGCGGCGAGTGCCGCGACTCCAACGGCGCGGCCTTTTAAGCCGCGCGGCGCGACCAGCGCCAGGCCCAGCACTAGCACTGCCGCCGGGAGCAAAAAGTTGAGCTTGGTCCCGGCCGCCAGGCCCGCGGCCAACCCGACCACGAGATAGGCGCCGACGCCAGAACCTCCCCCCTCCTTACCCGGCTTCTTTTCCGTCCCTCCATCTCCGCCCCACGCGTTCAACGCGATCGCCACCGCGGACAGCAGGAAAAAGATCCCGACGATGTCGTTCCTCGCCTCGCCCGCTTGATCTGCCAGCGCCGGCACGCTCAACGCGATCGCCCCCAGCGCCAGCGACCAAGGCGCGACCCGATACGGCCGCCCGATGCACCAGCAGGCCACCAGGCACCCGACGAACCACCCCAGGTTCAACAGCGGCGATAGCACATCCCGGCCAAAGGCCAGCATCCCCGCTGCGTGGAACACCTCCGAGTTCGCCGGATAGAACCAAGCCAAAAACTGCGGCGCGATGAAGTGCAGGTCCCACGTATCGCCGCTCTGCATGAACCCCGCCGCAAACGGCCCGTGGTACCAGGTGCTGTCGAACCCGGTCATCCCGGTGCTCAGCCGCGTCTTCACACCACCCGCGAAGTGCACGACCGCCACCAAGGCAACCAGCAGCGCCGCCAGCGTCGGGAGGGGGGTCTCTCGCAACCTCACCTGCTGAGTAGGTTGCGAGAGACCC
>DASURF010000051.1:0-17232 GCA_036280195.1 Solirubrobacterales bacterium
ATCATCTACATCGACGAGATCGACAAGATCGCGCGCAAAGCCGACAACCCGTCGATCACCCGCGACGTCTCCGGCGAAGGCGTCCAGCAGGCGCTGCTGAAGATCCTCGAGGGGACCACCGCCTCGGTCCCGCCGCAGGGCGGGCGCAAGCATCCCCACCAGGAGTTCCTGACGATCGACACCACCAACATCCTCTTCGTCTGCGGCGGCTCCTTCGCCGAGCTCGACAAGGTGATCGAGCGGCGGGTCGGCGACCGCGGGATCGGGTTCGGCGCCGAAATCTCCTCCCGCCAGAGAAAAGACACCGGCGAATGGTTCGAGCAGGTGCTGCCCGAGGACCTGGTCGAGTATGGCCTGATCCCGGAGTTCATCGGCCGTCTGCCGGTGATCACCGCGATCCACCAGCTCAGCCGCGAGGACCTCTGCACGATCCTGACCGAGCCGCGCCACGCCCTCACCCGCCAGTTCCAGCGCTTCTTCGAGTTCGACGACATCGAGCTGGTCTTCTCCGAGGACAGCCTCGCGGCGATCGCCGACAAAGCCCTGGAGCGCGAGACCGGCGCCCGCGGCCTGCGCTCGATCCTCGAGGAGACCCTGCTCGACGTCCAGTTCGAGCTGCCCTCGCGGCGTGACGTCACCAAGTGCGTCGTGACCAAGGAGACGATCACCGAGGGGCGGCGGCCGACGCTGGTCACCGAGGCGGTCCAGCAGGACATCGGGCCGGCTGACACGGGTCTCTCCGAGGAATCCGCCTAGAACGTCAGATATCTAGACTCGCCGCGTGGACGCGGCGCGGCGAAAGAAGCTGGAGGAGACGACCCGGTATGACCCTTCGGAGGTAGAGGGGCGGATCTTCTCGGAGTGGATGGAGGGGGGGTACTTCCATCCGGAGGCGGAGGGGACGGCCGATGAGAATTTCTCTGTAGCTATTCCGCCTCCGAACGTGACCGGGGCGCTGCACATGGGGCACGCGCTGAACGGGTCGATGCAGGACGCGTTGGTGCGGATGAACCGGATGCGGGGGAAGAACACCCTGTGGATTCTCGGCACCGACCATGCCGGGATCGCCACGCAGGCGGTGGTCGAGAAAGAGCTGAAGAAAGAAGGGAAGAGCCGCCACGACCTCGGCCGCGAGGCGTTCGTCGAGCGGGTCTGGGAGTGGAAAGCCGAGTACGGCTCGCGGATCGTCGAGCAGTACAAGCGGCTCGGCGCCTCCTGTGACTACGAGCGCGAGCGCTTCACCCTCGACGAGGGCTACGTCCGCGCCGTCTACCGCGTCTTCAAGCAGCTCTTCGACAAGGGATACATCTACCGCGACAACTACATGGTCAACTGGGACCCGGGATCGCACTCGGCGATCTCCGACCTCGAGGTCGAGAACCGCGAGGTCGAGGACGTCCTCTACTCGATCGACTACCCGGTCGAGGGCTCCGACCGGGTGCTGACCGTCGCCACGGTGCGGCCGGAGACGATGCTGGCCGACACCGCCGTCGCCGTCAACCCCGGCGACGAGCGCTACGCCGATCTGGTCGGCAAGCACGTGGTGCTGCCGCTGGTCGGGCGGCGGCTGCCGATCATCGCCGACGATCACGTCGACGTCGAGTTCGGCACCGGGGCGCTGAAGATCACCCCCGGCCACGACCCGAACGACTTCGAGATCGGCCGCAAGCACGGGCTCGAGGAGATCGGCGTGATCGGCCCCGACGGTCGGATGACCGAGGAGGCAGGGGAGTTCGCCGGCCTCACCGCGGCCGAGGCGCAGCAGGCGGTGGTCGAGGCGCTGCGCAAAGAGGGTCGGCTCCGCGCCGAGGAGCCCTACGTCCACTCGGTCCCCTTCTCGCACCGCTCCGGCGAGCGGATCGAGCCGCTGATCTCGCTGCAGTGGTTCTGCCGCATGGACGAGCTGGCCCGCCCGGCGATCGAGGTCGTCGAACGCGACGAGGTGGCGATCACGCCGCCGCAGTGGAAGCGCGTCTACCTCGACTGGATGAAGGAGATCCGCCCCTGGTGCGTCTCGCGCCAGCTCTGGTGGGGGCACCGGATCCCCGTCTGGTACTGCGACGCCTGCGACGAGACGATCGTCGCCGAGTCCGAGCCGGAGCGCTGCGGCGCCTGCGGCGGCGAGCTGCGCCAGGAGGAGGACGTGCTCGACACCTGGTTCAGCTCGGCGCTCTGGCCCTTCGCCACCCTCGGCTGGCCCGACGAGACCCCCGAGCTGCGGGCCTTCTACCCGACCAGCTTCCTGACCACGGCGCGGGAGATCCTCTTCCTCTGGGTGGCGCGGATGATCATGACCGGGCTCGAGTTCGCCGGCGACGTCCCCTTCCGCGACGTCTACGTCCACTCGGTGATCCAGGCCCGCGACGGGCGGCGGATGTCGAAGAGCCTGGGGACCGGGATCGACCCGCTGGAGGAGATCGACGTCCACGGCGCCGACGCGCTGCGCTTCGGCTTGCTGGCGATGTCCTCGACCCAGGACGTGCGCTTCTCCGACGCCAAGGTGCAGCAGGGCCGCGACCTCGCCAACAAGCTCTGGAACGCGAGCCGGCTGATCCTCCTCAACGCCGCCGACGTCCCTCCGGCGCCGCGGCCGACCTGCGTCGAGGACCGCTGGATCCTCTCGCGGCTGGAGGGGACGATCGCCTCGGTGACCGAGAAGCTCGAGACTTACGACTTCGCCCACGCGGTGCAGGAGGCCTACTCGTTCTTCTGGCGCGACCTCTGCGACTGGTACCTGGAGATCGTCAAGCCCCGCCTCTACGACGGCGAGGAGGACGTCTCGGCGACCCTGCTCTACGCCCTGGAGCGGGTGCTGGGCCTGCTGCACCCGACGATGCCGTTCGTCAGCGAGGAGATCTGGAGCTACCACCCGGCCCGCCAGGGCCACCTCGCCGTGCACGCGTTCCCGGTCGCAGACGACTCGCTGCTCGACGAGGCGGCTGAGCGCGACGTCGAGAGCGGCATCCGCCTCACCCAGCGGCTGCGCGCCTGGCGCGACCTCGCCGGGGTTCCGGTCGGCGCCACCCTGCCGGCGGTGATCGACGGGGTCGAGCCCCCCGCTTTCGTCTCCCGCCTTTCGCGCTTCGAGTTCGACGGCGTGGGCGCCGAGCCGGTTGCCTCGGTCGGCCCGGTGCGGGTCCTCGCCTCCGACCAGCTCGATGCCGCCGCCGTCACCGAGCGGCTGGAGAAGCGGCGCGAGGAGCTGCGCGCCGAGGTCGAGCGCGGCGAGCGCAAACTGGGCAACGAGGGCTTCGTCGCCAAGGCCCCGGCCGAGGTGGTCGAGGAGGAGCGCGGCAAGCTCGAGCGCTACCGGGCCGAACTCGAGGAGTTGGCCTAAGCGTTGGTGCGCCTCCCAGACGGCAGCGGACGCGAAGCGGAGCAGTCGTCGCCTGATGAGGCTTACCTGGAGTCGTTGGAGCCGGTCGGCTGGCGGCTGGGCCTCGACCGGATGCGCCGGTTGACGACGGCGCTGGGGCTGCCGCAGCACCGCTTCGCTTCGATCCACGTAGTCGGCACCAACGGCAAGTCCTCGGTGACGCGGATGACCGCGGCGCTGCTGGAGGAGCACGGGCTGCGCACCGGCGCCTGCGTCTCGCCGCATACCGACCGCTGGTCGCAGCGCACCCTGGTCCAGGGCGAGGAGGTCGACGCGACGGCCTGGGAGCAGGCGGTCGCGCAGGTGGAGAGCGCCGCGGAGGCCGTCGACCGCAGTCTCGAGGAGGGCGACGCGGTGACCCAGTTCGAGGCGGCGACGGCGGCGAGCTTCGTCGCCCTCGCCCGGGCGAGGGTCGAGGTTGCGGTGGTGGAGGCCGGCCTCGGCGGTCGTCTCGACGCAACCAACACGATCCCCTCGCGGGTCACGGTCCTCACCTCGATCGGTCTCGACCACACCGAGTGGCTGGGGGAGACCGAGGTCGAGATCGCGGCCGAGAAGCTGGCCGTGCTGCGCGACCAGACGACGCTGGTGCTGGGCGAGGTCTCGCCGGAGGTGGCCGAGCTCGCCGCGCGCACCGCGGAGGAGCGGGGCGCTCGTCTGCTGCGGGCACCCGCCGACCCCGGGCCCGAGGTGCGGTTGCGGGCCCCGGGCGAGTTCCAGCGCCGCAACTTCGCGATCGCCTGCGCGGCCGCGGAGGCGTTCCTCGGCCGGCTCGATCCCGGCGCGGTCGAGCGGGCGGCGGCGACGGTCACGGTGCCCGGCCGGCTGGAGCTGGTCGCCGAGTGTCCCCCCGTCTACCTCGACGCCGCCCACAATCCCGCCGGCGCCGCGGCTCTGGCGCGCTCGCTGCCGGAGCTGGCTGCCGGGCGACGCGTGGTCGCCTGCCTGGCGATCCTCGCCGACAAGGACGCGGGGGAGATGGTCGCGGCGCTGGCGCCTGCCCTCGACCGGGTCGTCTGCACCGAGCTGCCGGCGGCGGCCCTGGAAGGTCACGGCAGGCCCGGCGCCCGCTCGCGCCCGGCACCCGAACTGGCAGCCATCTGCGCCCGAGCGGGCGTGGAGGCCGAGGCCGAGCCGAACTTCGAGACGGCGTTGGGCCGGGCCCGGACATTGGCCGCGGACGACCCCGAGGGGCTTCTGCTGGTGGCTGGTTCTCACTATGCGGTCGGGCCGGGGCGCGGCCTTCTCGGCACCTGACTGTGCGAGGATTCGCGCATGGATCGCCCTCGCAGCGCCGGTTCCGAACTGCTCTCGATGATGCTGCTCGTCGCCGCCGTCGTCGCGATCGTGATCCTCGTCTTCTTCGGCGTCGGCTACCTGTTCGGAAGGCTCTTCCTTTAGAAACAGGGTTGGCGTCGGCAACGGCGAAGTAGACTGCCGCCCCCGCGCGGCTGCCCCCAGACCCCCAATTCCCCTCTCTCCATGCCTCTAGCGATCTTCGGCATCACCAACGACGCCCTCAATCTCGTCGCCACGCTCTTCCTGCTGATGCTGGTCGTCCTCTGGCTGGCGCTGATCGTCTACACCTACCTCGACGCGCGCCGCCGGATCTCCGACCCGTTCCTGGTCGCCTGCGCCACCGTCGCCTCCTTCTTCCCCTTCATCGGCACCGCCGTCTACGCGATCGTCCGCCCGCCGGAGTTCCTCGAGGACGCCCACGAGCGCGAGCTGGAGATCAAGGCGGCCGAGCTGCGGGTGCGGCAGCTGCGCGAGCAGAGCTGCCCCCACTGCGAGTTCCCGATCGAGCGCAACTACCTGCGCTGCCCCAACTGTCAGCGCCGCCTCAAGGACCCCTGCCCGACCTGCAACAAGCCGGTCGACCCGCGCTGGGGGCTCTGCCCCTACTGCGAGACGAGTCTGGGCGGCAGCGGCGGCGGCGAGCGGCCGCGCCGCAAACAACGTAGAGACCCCGAGGAACGCCCGGCCCAGCCGCGGCGTCGCAAAGCGCCGCCCGAGGCGCAGGAAGGGGCGCAGCCAACCCAAGAGCAAAGGAGCCCCCGCCGTGAGCCGGACCCTGATCCTCGTCAAGCCTGACGCCTTCGAGCGCGCCCTCACCGGCGAGGTGATCGCCCGCTTCGAGCGCAAGGGCCTGCGGATCGCCGCGCTGAAGTCGATGCGAGCGACCGAGGAGATCGCCAACCAGCACTACGCCGAGCACACCGAGAAGCCCTTCTTCGGCGAGCTGGTCTCCTTCATCACCGGCGGCACCCTGGTGGCGATGGTCCTCGAGGGGCCCGAAGCGGTGAAGGCCGCCCGGCAGCTGATCGGCGCGACCAACCCGGTCGAGGCGGCTCCCGGCTCGATCCGCGGCGATTTCGCCCTCGAGGTGACCTTCAACATGGTCCACGGCTCCGACTCCGACGAGTCGGCCGAGCGCGAGATCGGGATCTGGTTCCCCGAGCTCTCCTAGAGGCTCCCTGAAAGTCGTACTCGCATCCGGGTCCCCGCAGCGGCGGGAGATCCTGCAGAAGCTCGGGGTCGAGTTCGAGGTCGTCGTGCCCGGCGTCGAGGAGCTGACGGCGGGCGACCCCGAGCACCTGGTGGTCGAGAACGCGCGCCGCAAGGCCGCCGCGGTCGGCGAGGGAGACCTGGTGATCGCCTGCGACACCGACGTGGTGCTGGACGGCGAGGTGCTGGGCAAGCCGGCCGACGAGGCGGACGCGCGCCGCTACCTCGATCGCATGTCCGGTCGTGCCCACACGGTGATGAGCGGGCTGGTCGTGGTCGAGGGCGGCGGGGAACGCAGCGGGCTGGAGCAGACCAGCGTCGTTTTCAAGGACCTCTCGGAGGACGAGAAGGAGCGTTACGTGCGGTTCGGCGAGTGGCGCGGCCGCTCCGGCGGCTACGCGATCCAGACCCTCGGCTCCAGCCTGGTCGAGCGGCTCGAGGGCAGCGTCTCCAACGTCGTCGGCCTGCCGGTCGGGCTGCTGGCCGAGCTGGCGCCCCAGCTTTTCGCGCCGCGCTGACCAAGCTCACAGAACGCTTAAACGCGTTTGCCATCATCGGCCCTGGAAATGGGCATCTTCGGCAAGATCCGACTCGGCGGCCGCGACATGGCCGTCGACCTCGGCACCGCCAACACGCTCGTCTACGTCCGCGGGCGCGGCATCGTCCTCTCCGAGCCCTCGGTGGTGGCGATCGACTCGCTCAGCGGCCAGGTCCACGCGGTCGGCGTCGAAGCGAAGCGGATGCTGGGACGCACCCCCGGCACGATCACCGCGATCCGCCCGCTCAAGGACGGGGTGATCGCCGACTTCGACGTCACCGAGCAGATGCTGCGCCACTTCATCACCTCGGTGCACTCGAACCGCTTCGCCCACCCGCGGGTCGTCGTCTGCGTGCCCTCGGGGGTCACCGGGGTCGAGAAGCGGGCGGTCGAGGAGGCCTGCCTCTCGGCCGGCGCCCGCCAGGCGTACCTGATCGAGGAGCCGATGGCGGCGGCGATCGGCGCCGGCCTGCCGGTCGCCGAGCCGACCGGCTCGATGATCGTCGACGTCGGCGGCGGCACCACCGAGGTGGCGGTGATCAGTCTCGGCGGGATCGTCGTCTCGCAGTCGATCCGGGTCGGCGGCGACGAGCTCGACGAGGCGATCGTCGCCCATTGCAAACGGAACTACAAACTGGCGATCGGCACTCAGACGGCGGAGGAGGTCAAGCTCGAGGCCGGCTCGGCTTCGAAGCTGCCGGAAGAGGTGCGGACCGAGATCCGCGGCCGCGACCTCGTCTCCGGACTGCCGAAGACGATCGAGTTGACCTCCGAGGAGGTGCGCGGGGCGATGGAGGAGCCGGTCAGCCACATCGTCGCCGCGGTCAAGGAGACGCTCGACCGCACGCCCCCGGAGCTTGCGGGTGACATCATGGACAGAGGCATCACCCTCGCCGGCGGCGGTGCGCTGCTGCAAGGACTTGAGCAGCGCCTGCGCGACGAGTGCCAGATGCCCTGTCAACTGGCAGAGTCGCCGTTGACGTGCGTGGCGGTCGGCTCGGGCATCTCGCTCGAGGAGGTCGAGACGATCCACCGTGCCGGTAAGAACAACGGAGCGCGCCCCCGGCTTTAGGCGTCGCTCATGCGAATCAGCGAACTTAGGTCCCCAACGTGTATCGAAAGCAAGTACGCCGCCGCAGGGCGGTTCTGGCGCTGCTGGTAGTCGGCTCCTTCGCCCTGCTCACCGTCACCTACGGGCAGGGCTCCAACGGCGTCCAGCGCGGCGTCAGCACGATCTTCAGCCCGCTTCAGGACGTCGCCGACCGGGCGCTGAAGCCGGCTCGCGACCTCGTCAACTGGTTCGACGAGACCTTCGACGCGAAGGGCGAGAACGCGAAGCTGCACGACGAACTCCAGGTAGCCCGCAAAGAGGCGGTCGGGGCGAAGACCGCGCTGGCCGAAAACGCGCAGCTGCGCAAGCTGCTCGACCTCGATCGCAGCGGCGCCATCCCCTCCGGCTACGACCCGGTCGGCGGCCGGGTGATCGCCCGCTCGCCCACCGTCTGGTTCGCCGACGTGACGATCGACATCGGCTCCGGCGACGGCGTCGAGGTCGGCGACCCGGTGGTCAACGGCGACGGCCTGGTCGGCCACGTGGCCGCCGTCACCGGCGGCTCGGCCCGGGTGACGCTGATCGCCGACCACTCCAGCGCCGTCTCGGCGAAGATCGTGCCGAGCGGGATCCAGGGCGTGATGAAGCCGTCGGTGGGCGACCCCGGCGACCTGATCCTCGACTTCCTCGACAGCGAAAAGCGGGTCGGCAAAGGGCAGTCGGTCGTCACCTCCGGCTGGCGCGGCTCGGGGATCGAGTCGGCCTACCCGCCCAACCTGCCGATCGGCGAAGTCGTCGAAGCCTCGCTGCTGCAGCAGGAGGCCCAGCAGCAGGTCCACGTCCGGCCTTACGCCGACCTCCGCGACCTCGACCTGGTCCAGGTCCTCACCGGGGGCTCGCGCGGTTGATCCTCACCCCCAACATCCTCGCCCGCCTGGTCGCGATCGTCGTCGCCGGCGTGATCCTGCAGCTCTCCTTCTTCTCGCAGGTGGCTCTCTTCCACGTCAGCCCCGACGTGCTGCCGGCGCTGGTCGTCGTCCTCGGCCTGCTCGGCGGCACCCTGACCGGGGCGGTCTGCGGCTTCTGGGTCGGCTTCCTGCTCGACTGCCTGCTGATCGCGCCGCTGGGCGGCGCCTCGCTGGTGCTGCTGGCGACCGGCTACCTCGCCGGCCTCTTCCGCGAGCGCTTCGAGATCCACAGCGCCCTGGTGCCGCCGCTGCTCTGCATGGCGTTGACCCTGTTCGCCGAGCTGGGCTTCGGCGCGGTCGAGCTGATGCTGGGGATCGACGCCCCGATCAGTGGCCTGGTGATCCGCGACATGCTGCTGAAGAGCATCTTCGCCTTCTTCCTCGGCTGGGCGATCTACGCCGGCGTGCGCCGCGCCCTGCGGCCGGCCCTCGTGTTGGAGCCGATGGTGCGCCGCGGCAAACGCCCGACCGTCCTGGGAGCGTAGGAGTATGCACCTGCGGAACGACGATCGTCCTCAGGGCAGCCGGCTCTACCTGCGGGTGGCGGTGGTCGGCGGCGTCGCCGTCGTCCTCTTCGCGATCCTCTTCTTCCGGCTCTGGAACCTGCAGGTCCTCTCCGGCGACGAGTACCTGGCCGAGGCGAAGAACAACCGCACCCGCGAGTTCAAAGTCATCGCCCCGCGCGGCGACATCCTCGACCGCGACGGCAACGTGCTGGTCGACAACCGCACCAGCCTGGCGTTGCAACTGAACACGACGAAACTGCCCGAGAACCCGGCCGAGGAACGGGCCGAGCTGGCGCGGCTGGGGGAGCTGGCGCACATGTCGCTGCGCAAGGTCCGCCGCACGATCGAGGAAGGCGAAGAAGTGGCTGCCGGGGCGCCGGTGACGCTGCGGCGCGACGTCGGCTACGAGCTGATCGCCTACCTCGAAGAGAACCAGGAGGAATTCCCCGGGGTGGCGGTGCAGCGGGTCTTCGTCCGTCACTACCCGAACGGCCCGATGGCGGCCCACGTGCTCGGCAGCGTCGGCGAGATCAACGAAGAAGAGCTGAAAGAGCCGCGCTACAGGAACCTGGAGCCGGGCGACGAGATCGGCCAGGCCGGCGCCGAGTACTCCTACGACAAGTTCCTCCGCGGCGATCCGGGCCTGACCCGGATCCAGGTCAACGCGATGGGGGAGCCGACTCCCGGCGGCCAGCTGGTCTCGACCCCGCCGACCCCGGGCGACAGCTTGAAGCTGACGATCGACGAGGAAGTCCAGCAGGCCGGGGAACTGGGGCTGGCGGCGCGCGGTCGCGGCGGGTTCATCTCGATGAACATCGACACCGGGGAAATCCTCGCCCTCGGCTCGTACCCGACCTTCGAACCGACCGATCTGATCGAACCGACCCAGGCGCAGGTCGATGAACTCTATAGAGACGAAGAACTGGCGCCGCTGGTCAACCGGGCGACCGAAGGTGCCTATCCCACCGGCTCGATCTTCAAGATCATCACCGCCCTGGCGGCGCTGGAAAACGGCCAGATCACCCCCGACGAGGTCATCAACGACGCCGGCCAGATCGAAGTCGGAACCCAGACCTTCGAAAACGCCGGCGGTGAAGCCCACGGGTCGGTCGAACTGCGCCGCGCCCTGCAGGTCTCCTCGGACGTCTACTTCTACCTGCTCGGCTGGAAGATGTGGGATACCAACGAGCTGCAGGAATGGGCGCACAAGCTGGGGATCGGCAGGCCCGCAGGCCTCGACCTTCCGGAGGAAGGCGAAACCCTGCTGCCGAGCAAATCGTGGCGCGAACAGCTGGTCAAGGAAGGCCTGGCGCTCGAAGATCGCCCCTGGTCGGCCGGCGACAACATCCAGCTGGCGACCGGGCAGGGCGACCTGCAGACCAACCCGTTGCAGATGGCGCTCGCCTACGCCGCCCTCGGCAACGGCGGCAAGATCGTCACCCCGCACGTGGGCCTGGAAATCGAGGACGCGGCGGGCCGGGTGCTGAAGGAGTTCGAGCCGAAGGTCCAGCGCCGCTTCCACATCGACGCCGGCTACCGCAACGCGATCCTCGAAGGCCTGCACGCCGCCGCGCAGGAAGGGGACGGCACCGCCGCGGGGGTCTTCGGCGGCTTCCCGATCCCGATCGCGGGCAAGACCGGCACCGCGGAACGGCCGGGCCACGCCGACCAATCGTGGTTCGCGGCGCTCTCCCCGTACCCCAACCCGCGTATCGTGACTATTGCCACCGTCGAGGAAGGCGGCTTCGGAGCCGAATCCGCTGCTCCCGTCGTACTTGACATCCTCGAAGCGATCTACAAGAAGCGGGCCTCGGAAGTCTCGAGCGCCGGTGGAACCGAATGAACACCTACGCCACCCGAACCAGGAACACCCGTCCGGAGCCCTTCGCGGTCCACGTCGGCCTCGGCGAGCGGCTCGGGCTGGCCCACATGGATTGGCCGCTGACGATCAGCGCCGTCGGCCTGATCGCCTTCAGCGTCTTCACCCTCGGGCAGGCGACCCAGAACGACGTCCCCGGCGACCCCAACTACTTCGTCGAGCGCCAGGCGATCTACGCCCTGCTCGGAATCGTCGGGATGCTGATCCTGACCCGGATCGACTACTCGCGCTTCCGCGAGCTGCGGGTCGGGATCTACACCTTCCTCTGCGTCACCATCTCCCTGGTCTTCGTGTTCGGCTTCGCCGCCCGCGGATCGCGGCGCGCCTTCGAACTCCCCTTCTTCAGCTTCCAGCCATCGGAGCTCGGCAAGCTCCTGCTCGTGCTTGCGCTTGCCGGATTCGTCATCGATGGCGCCAGACGCGGCTCGCAGGTCCAGCGCACGGTGCGCTACCTCTGCCTCGGCCTGGCACCGGCTGCCCTCGTTTTCCTGCAGCCCGACCTCGGCACCTCTCTGGTGTTCGGGGTCGCCACCCTCGCCGTCATGTACTTCGGAGGCGTCCCCTGGACGCACTTCGCGGTCATCGGCGGCGTGCTCACCGCGCTCGTCGCGCTGGTCCTGGTCGTCGCTCCGGCGACCGGGTTCCCGCTCCTCAAGGGCTACCAGGAGGAACGTCTGACGTCCTTCCTCAGCCCCGACGAGCATGCCGACGGCGCGGGCTATCAGCAGAACCAATCAGTGATCGCCACCGGCGCGGGTCAGTTGACCGGCCGTGGCGACAAAGCCACCCAGACGCGGCTCGACTTCGTTCCCGAGCGGCACACCGACTTCATCTTCGCGGTGATCGGTGAGCGCTACGGGTTCATGGGCGCCGCGTTAGTCCTATCCCTTTACGCCCTGCTCTTCTGGCGGGCGCTGCGGATCGTGACGCTTTCGAAGAACTCCTACGGAGCCCTGGTAGCGGGCGGCATCGCCGTCATGCTGCTGTTCCAGACCTTCGTCAACGTGGGGATGAACCTCGGCATCATGCCGATCACGGGCATCCCGCTGCCGTTGATGAGCTATGGAGGGTCCTCCGTGCTCGCTACCTTCCTTGCGGTCGGCGTTCTTCAGAGCATCAACGTCCAAGCGCATCTCGGTCAGAAGGGAAGGTTCGCCTGGTGATCTCTGGAAAGGGGTCCGGCAATGCGTACCTATCCGAACTGAGCTGAACAACAAATGAAAAAAACGATTTTGGTCTCCGCCGAGCGCGGCGAGACCCGAGTGGCCGTCCTCGAGGCAAAGCAGAAAGGCGGCAAGAGCCACGTTGCCGAGCTGTACATCGAGCGGCGCGGCCGCCGATCCATCGTCGGCAACATCTACAAGGGGAAGGTCGACAACGTCCTTCCCGGGATGGAGGCCGCCTTCGTCGACATCGGCCTGGAGCGCAACGGCTTTCTCCACGTCGACGAGATCGTCACCCCCGACGGCAAACAGGCGCCGAAGCGCGGCCGCGGCAGCGGCCGCCGCATCAACGAGCTGATCAAGCCCGGGCAGGAGATCCTCGTCCAGGTGGTCAAGGACCCGCTGAAGACGAAGGGCGCCCGGCTCTCGATGAACCTCTCGATCGCCGGCCGCTACCTGGTCTACGCCCCCTCCGGCAGCGGCGTCGGCGTCAGCCGTCGCCTCAGCGACAAAGAGCGCGACCGGCTGCGGAAGATGGTCGACCGCACCTACAAAGGCCCCGGCGGGCTGATCGTCCGTACCGCCGCCCACGGGGCGAAAAAAGCCGACTTCGTGCGGGAGATCAAGTACCTGCAGAAACTGAACGAGGTGCTGGAGCGCCGCTCGGAGGGGACCAAGGCGCCGGCCCTGACCTTCCAGGAGGCCGACCTCTCGATCCGCGTCCTGCGCGACGTCTTCCTCAACGAGTTCGAGAAGGCGGTGATCGACTCGCCCAAGCAGTACGAGCGGGTGACGAGCTTCTTCCAGCGCACCGCCCCTGAGCTGGTCGACGGGGTCGAGCTCTACGAGGGCGCCAAGCCGCTGTTCGAAAAATGGAAGGTCAACGAGGCGATCGAGTCGACCCTGAACCGGCGGGTCGACCTGCCCTCGGGCGGCTACCTGATCATCGACTACGCCGAGGCGCTGACCGTGATCGACGTCAACAGCGGCTCCTTCACCGGCCGTGGCAAAGGCGGCCTCGAGGAGACGATCACCAAAGTCAACACCGAGGCCGCCGAGGAGGCGGTGCGGCAGCTGCGGCTGCGCGACATCGGCGGCATCATCGTCGTCGACTTCATCGACATGGCCCGGGCCAGCAACCGCGACAAGGTCCTGAAGACGATGCGCAAAGCGCTCGACGCGGACAAGTCGAAGAGCTACGTGGTCGAGGTCTCGCCGCTCGGCCTGGTCGAGATGACCCGCCAGAACGTCACCGACGGGGTGCGCGAGATCCTCACCGCGCCCTGCCCGACCTGCCATGGAGAGGGCGTCGTCCTCTCGGCCGAGACGGTTGCGCTCGAGGGGCTCGGCAAACTGCGCGACTTCGCCGCCGAGAAGAAGGACGACGAGGCGTTCCTGGTCCGAGTCAACCCGAAGGTCGCGCACGAGCTGACCGATCCCGATAGCGGCCTGACCGAGCTCGAGGACGAAACTGGCAAGCGGTTTCACTTCGAGGGCGGCGAGGCGCTGCCGATCGACACCTTCGAGCTGGTCGAGTCCGGCAGCCGGGGGGAGATCGAGGAGCGGGCGCTGCCGTTCAAGGTCGGCGAGGAGGTGCTGGTCAAGATCGACGAGCCGCACATGTACAACGCCGACGACGCGGTTGCCCGGATCGACTCCTACATCGTCAGCGTCACCGGCGGCGGTCCCTTCGTAGGTGAGCGCAAGCTGGTGCGGATCGACGAGGTCGAGCGCTCGGCGGCGATCGCCTCGCTGCTGGGCGGCGAGTCGCCCAACGGCTCCGGAGGAGGCGGCGAAAACGGGTCCGAGCTAGAATCCGGCGCTCCTTCGCGTAAACGCAGTCGCGGCCGCAGGGGCGGTCGGGGGCGTTCGCGCGCCAAACAAGGCAGCAAGGACGAATGAGCACTTACGCAGTCATAGAGAGCGGTGGAAAGCAGTACAAAGTCGAGGAGGGCACGTCCCTGCTCGTCGATCGCATCGACGCCAAAGAGGGCGACAAAGTCGCCCTGCGCCCGGTCCTCTTCCGCGGCGACGACGTCGTCGCCGGCGGCAAAGACCTGGAGAAAGTCAAAGTCGAGGCCAAAGTCGCCGAGCACCTGCGGGGCCCGAAGATCAAAGTCTTCAAATACAAGGCCAAGAAGGGCTACCGCCGCCGCGCCGGCCACCGTTCCGAGCTGACCCGGCTCGAAGTGACGAAACTGAAAGGGAAATAGGCATGGCGCACAAGAAAGGACTCGGCTCCAGCCGCAACGGCCGCGAATCCAACCCCAACATGCTCGGGGTCAAGGTCTTCGCCGGCCAGCGCGTCAGCGGCGGCGAGATCATCGTCCGCCAGCGCGGCACCCGCTTCTGGCCCGGCGACGGCACCGGGATCGGCCGCGACCACACCATCTTCGCTACGCGGGCAGGGACCGTGGAGTTCAAGCCGGCTCGCAAGGGCCGCACCATCAGCGTCCTCCAGGACTAACCCAACAAAGGGAGAGGCAAATGCATCTCAGCTCTGCTCGCAGAGATCCTCGGCGCACTGCCGCGGTCTCCGCGACGATCCTCCTTGCCTTCCTTGCGCTGCTCGCCTTCGCGGCACGCGCGGGGGCGGCGGAAACCATCTACTGGGACAACTACTCGGGCGACCCGGACAACGTCGCCTTCGCCAACATCGACGGCAGCGGCGGCGGCGTGTTGAACCTCGGCGCCGCGAGCATCGCCAGCCCGGAAGGGATGGCCTACGACACGGTCACCAACCGCATGTTCGTCGCCAACGAGACCGGCAGCGGTCAGATCCTCGCGATCAACCTCGACGGCAGCGGCGCCGCTCCGTTCGTCGCGCCGGGGGCGCTGATCGACGAACCGGAAGGGGTCGCGGTCGATCCGATCTCGAGGACCATCTACTGGGTGAACACCGAAGGAGCCGGCTCGATCAGCTGGGCGAAGCTCGACGGGAGCGTCGGCGGGACCCTCAACGTCGCCGGCGCAACCTTCGGCTCCCCTTGCTGCCGGCTTGCGGTCGACCCGGCGGGCGGGCGGATCTACTGGGTCAACACCGGCCCCACTCCCAACGTCCTCTCCTACGCCAACCTCGACAACACCGGCGGCGGAGACCTGAGCGTGGTGGGCAGCACCGTCGAACCGGGCGGGGAAGGCCTTGCGCTCGACAGCACGACCGGGCGCATCTACTTCACCGGTGGTGACAAAATCGGGTTCGCGAACCTGAACGGCAGCGGCGGCGGAGACGTCTCCACTGCCGGGGCGATCATCGACGAGCCGTACGGGATCGCCCTCGACCCGTCGCTCGGGCGCCTGTACACCGGCAACTACGGCAAAGGTGAAGCACGCGACGGCGCGATCGGCGTTCTCAGCCTCGCCGGCGGCGGTGGCGGGATCACCCCGCTGACGGCCCCGGTCGACGGGCCGCAGGACCCTGTGATCATCAAGAGCCCGGTCGGCACCGGTGCGCCGTCGATCACCCGCAATCCGGCGAAGCGGGCCGAGTTGACCTGCTCGACCGGCAGCTGGGGAGCCGACTACCCCGGTTCCTTCGTCTACCAGGCGCCGCGCTCGCTGGCGCACCAGTGGACCCGGAACGGGGCGCCGATCCCGGGCGCGACGGCCGCCGTCTTCACGGCCACCGCTCCGGGCGCCTACGCCTGCACGGTGACGGCAACCAACCACGTCGGCGCCGCTGCTCAGGGCAGCGCCGCGCTCAAGGTCAAGGCGTCGAAGGTCAAGCTCAGCACCAAGAAGAAGGCCAAGGCCGATCCGGGCGATCTGGTCACCTTCAAGGTCAGGGCGGTGAACCAGGGCGACGTGCAGTCGAAGAAGGCCAGGGTCTGCGTGAAGCTGCCGAAGGCAGCCAAGGACGACCTGAGGAAGCCGAAGTGCAAGAAGCTCGGCAAATTGAGCGGCCGGGTGAAGAAGACGGCCACGATCAAGGTCAAGGTCAAGCGGGGCGCCGACGAGGGCGTCGACAAGCTGACCTTCCAGGTCAAGGGCACGCCGGGCAAGGCGGCCAAGTCGAGGATCGTCGTCGACTAGCTCCGTCGCAGCTCGAAGCTGAACGGGAGGGGCGAGACGCCCCTCCCGTTTCACTTTCGCGAGGCATCTGGCGCGAAGTTTTTAGGTTTCGCGTACAAAACATTGCGCCTGGTCCGCTAGCCTGGCACTATGGCTGTGATGGCAAGAGATGCTTGGACCGACGCGCGCCTCGACGACCTCAACAAGAGGGTGGACGAGGGGTTCAGGGAGACGCGGGAGGAATTCCGCGCGGTTCGCAGCGAGATGAAAAGCGAATTCCAAGCGGTCCGGGCGGAGATGAAAAGCGAATTCCAGTCCGTGAGGGCCGAGATGAAAGCCGAATTCCAAGCGGTGCGGACTGAGATCGGGGAGGTGCGATCGGAGGTAAGCGCCCTCGCTCGCGCCATCATGCAACTCACCTGGGGGCTGATCGGGACGATGCTCGTCGGCTTCCTGGGGATAGCCGCCACGCTTTTCGTCACCCTCTGAGCAAGGTTTCTGGCTGATGTACGACAAGGCGAAAATCTGGGTCGAGGGCGGTGCCGGGGGAAACGGGTCGATCTCGTTCCGCCGTGAGGCGCACGTGCCGCGAGGCGGGCCCGACGGCGGCGACGGTGGGCACGGAGGCGACGTCGTGCTGGTCTGCGACGGGTCCAAGCGGGACCTGGGGGCGCTGAAGGGGAGCAAGCACTTCCGGGCGCAGCGGGGTCGGCACGGGGAAGGGTCCAACCGGCAGGGGGCGCGGGGGGAGGACAGGGAGATCCCGGTGCCGCCGGGGACGCAGGCCACCGCCGTGGACGGCAGCTCGATCGACCTGGTCGCGGTTGGGCAGCGCGCCGTGGTCGCGCACGGGGGTCGCGGCGGGCACGGAAACCGCCGCTTCACCACCTCGACCCGGCAGGCGCCGCGCTTCGCCGAGAAGGGCTCCTCGGGCGAGGCGGACTGGATCGAGCTGCGGCTGAAACTGCTGGCCGACGTCGGCCTGGTCGGGCTGCCGAACGCGGGCAAGTCCTCGCTGCTGGGGCGGCTGACGCGGGCGGCGCCGAAGGTGGCCGACTACCCGTTCACGACGCTCTCGCCGGTGCTGGGGACGATCGAAGGCGAGGACCGGCAGGCGATCGTCGCCGACATCCCGGGCCTGATCGAAGGCGCCGCGGAGGGCGCCGGGCTCGGCCACGAGTTCCTCGCCCACGCCGAGCGCTGCTCGATGCTGGTCCACCTCGTCGACCTGG
>DASURF010000052.1:0-10440 GCA_036280195.1 Solirubrobacterales bacterium
CGTCGCGCAGCTGGGCGGAGTGCTGGGCGCCACCGTGGTCTCAGGAGCCTCTGTGAGAGGGGCACCCATCCCTCCCTCACGAGCGCTGATAACAGCGCGTCCAGATCCCGTGGTTCCTTTGTCCTCTCCCGGCGGACAAAGGAACCGCAGCTAGGACTGAGGCCGGCATCCCGCCATCGCGTGGTTCCTTTGTCCTGTATATCCGGACAAAGGAACCACTGCTTGCCTTGGTTCCCGGTCGTCCTGCCGAGCTCGCTCGTAGGAGGGTGCCGGTGTTCCTCGGAGGAATGTTCGGCGACATGCAATCTGATGCTGGGCGCGCGAAGCGCGCTGTTCGATTGCGGCTAAGCCGCGAAGCGGCGTGTCGCGCAATGACGGAGAGGGATGCCGGCACCCTCCCCCGCAAGTCCTGGCTGGATAGCCAATAAGATGCCCGCATGAACGGGGATGAGCTGGCTTTTATTGGGGCTGCGAAGCAGGCGGAGATGGTTCGGGCTGGGGAGGTCTCTCCTAAGGAGCTGGTGCAGCTTTCGCTCGATCGGATTGCTCGGCTCGATCCGGAGCTGAACTCGTTTCGGAAGGTCTTTGCCGAGAAGGCGTTGCTGGAAGCCGAGCAGGCCGAGGCGCGGGTCAAGGCCGGCGAGGATCGGCCGCTGCTCGGGGTGCCGATCGCGATCAAGGACGAAGTCGACGTCGCCGGCGAGATCAACACCCACGGCACCGACGGCTTCACCGAGCCGGCCAGGGCCGACGCCGAGTTCGTCCGCCGCCTGCGCGAGGCGGGGGCGATCGTCGTCGGGTTGACGCTGCTGCCGGAGATGGCGATCTGCGGCTTCACCGAGTCGGCGACCTACGGCGTCACCCGCAACCCTTGGGACCCGCAGAAGACCCCCGGCGGGTCGAGCGGGGGCTCGGGCTCGGCGGTCGCCGCCGGCCTGGTGCCGATCGCCTCGGCCGGCGACGGCGCCGGCTCGATCCGCATCCCCGCCGCCTCCTGCGGTCTCTTCGGGCTGAAGCCGAGTCGCGGCCGGGTTCCGCTCGACCCCAACCTCGAAGGCTGGGGCGGGCTGGCGGTCGAAGGCTGCCTCAGCCGCTCGGTCCGCGACACCGCGCTCTGGCTCGACGTCGTCTCCGGCGGCTCGCGCGAGCCCGAGGCGCCGCCTCCGCCGGACAGGCCGTTCGTCGAGGCGGCCGCCACGCCCCCGGGCAGCCTGCGGGTCGCCTGGTCGACCAAGCCTCCCCGCGCGGCGGCGCCGCCGACCGTGTCCGAGGACGCCAAGCAGACGGTCTCCGATGCCGCCGATCTCCTCCGTGGGCTCGGGCACGACGTCTCCCAGCGCGACCCGAACTGGGGCAACATCGGCAACAACATCACCGCTCGCTTCCTCGGCGGCGTCGCCGAGACCGTCAAGGAAGTGCCGCACCCCGAGCGGCTCGAAAGTCGCACCCGCGGCTTCGGCCGGCTCGGCTCGATCCTTCCCCGCAGCCTCTACGAGAAGGCCCGCACCTCGGGCCGCGACGCCGACGCCGCCCGCGTCAACGCGATCTTCGACCACTGCGACGTGCTGGTGATGCCGGTGATGGGCGGCACGGCGCTGCCGGTGCGGCGCTGGGAGGGCAAGGGCGCCCTGCAGACCGTGCTGGGGATGAGCCGCTTCTATCCCTACTGCGTCCCCTGGAACCACCTCGGCAACCCGGCGATGGCGATCCCCGCCGGCTTCGACGCCGACGGCATGCCGCTCTCGATCCAGGTGATCGGCCGCCGCGGCGAGGAGGCGACGCTGCTCTCGCTCGCCGCCCAGATCGAGGCCGAGCGTCCCTGGGCGGACAGCCGGCCGCCGATCTCCTAGCCGACCCGCAGGAGGAACGCCCCCAGCCGCCGTTCGTAGAGACGGGGGTCGACGTTCCACTCTTCCGTGTGCCCCGCCTCGGGGACGCGGAAGTAGGTGACCTGGCGGGGCAGCTCGGCGGCGAAGTCGTCGCTGGTCGAGATCGGCACGACGTCGTCCTCGGTGCCGTGGAAGAGCAGGATCGGCAGCTGGAAGTCGTCGGGGTGGGCGATCGCGTCGAGGCTGTCCCAGTCGGCGTCGATGCGGGCGCCGATCGCCCATTCCACCGGCTTGGAGAGGAACGAGGGGAAGCCCATCTCGGTGGCGTTGAAGGAGAGGACCGCCTGCCAGTCGAGGACCGGGGCGTCGAGGACGAGTCCGGCGACCCTGGGCGCGAAGGGCGAGCGCTGCATGAACTGGGTGACGATCGCGCCGCCCATCGAGTAGCCGACGAGGACGAGGCGCCTGGCTCCGTGGGAGAAGGCGTAGCGCGCCGCGGCGCCGAGGTCCCGCCACTCGGTCAGCCCCATGTGGTGGAAGCCGTCGGGGCTGGGCGGGGCGCCGAGGTCCTCGCGGTAGGTGACGAGGAGGGCCGGAAGCCCGGCGCGGTGGAGGGCCGGCACCACCCGCAGCCCCGTCTGCGGAGTGGCGTTGATGCCATGGACGACGATCGCCCAGGTGCGCCCGCGGCCGGGAACGAACCAGGCCGGCATCGGTCCCAGTTCGCTCCGAATCGGCACGGTCCTCGAAGGAATTCCCAGCGCCGCGGAGGGGGCGCCCGACCAGACCGCCGGGTCGAAGGCGACCTCCATTTCCGGCGCCAGGTAACCGTCGACGCTGCGCAGCTGCCGGGTGACGACGTCGTCGTCTTCGCCGAGGATCGGCCCGACGACTGCCCGTCCGCCCTGCCACTCGAGCCCGTAGACCCCCGGCCGCCGGCTCTCCTCGGTGCTCTCGAGCAGGATCCGGCCCTTCCCCAGCGCCTCGACCTCGGTCTCCGCCGGCCACGGCGGGTGCTCGGGGACCAGGACCGCGGAGGAGTAGTGCCAGGCCGAGGCAGCGCCCAGGACGAGCGCGACGACCGCCAGCGTCACGCCGGCGACGAGCGCCCAGCGCCTGCGCGTCATGACGGTCCTAGTTGAAGACCTTGCGGAACCGCGCCAGGTCGCGGACCTTGCCGCGGGGGCGGATCCGGCGCTGCAGCATCATCTTCAGCTGGTTGGCGTCGGGTTTGCCGGCGGCGATCCAGTCGGACCAGCTGCTCTCGATCGTGACGTTGGCGCTCGGCGCCTCGCCCGCCTCGGCCCGGGTCGAGCCGTTGTCGAGGATCAGGTGCCACGGCTCGGCGTCGGTGAAGCGCCACTGCACGACGAAGGGCGAGCCGTTGGCGGCGGCCGGGTCGGCGACGCGGCTGATCAGGTCGAAGTAGAGGCGCTGGATCTCGGGGTCCTTGCTCGGCGGCGGGCCTT
The DNA here is from genome assembly GCA_036280195.1 of Solirubrobacterales bacterium. Taxonomy (GTDB): domain Bacteria; phylum Actinomycetota; class Thermoleophilia; order Solirubrobacterales; family 70-9; genus VAYN01. Next base: position 3,299 of record DASURF010000052.1, read on the forward strand.
CCGGGGAGCCGATCACGCCGGCCATCATCATCTGCACCTGGCGCTTGGCCAGATCCTCCGGCGCGTCCTCGGGCGGGAAGGGGAAGACGCCGGGAGGGAACTCCTCGGTCGGGAAGCCGATCGTCCGCCAGCGCTGGCGGATCAGCTTCATCCCGAAGGCGAAGATGTCCTCGAGCGAGAAGCCGTAGCACTCGGTGTAGGAGCGGTCCATGTTCGGCGGCGTGAAGACGGCGGGCCCGTAGGGCAGGGTTTCGCGCAGCAGCTCGATCACCGCGTCGCGGTTTTCCTGCCAGCCCGGCGTCGGCTCGTTGAGCAGCTCGGAGAGGACCTTGACGCCGAAGCCGATGTGGCGCTGCTCGTCGCGGGAGACGTTCTCCATCCCGGCGCTGAAGCCCGGCATCGTCTCCTCGGAGGCGAAGAAGTCCTCGATGAAGTGCTGGCCGGGCTGGGCGAGGCTGCCCTCGACGATCAGGTGGTACAGCGTGATCGCCTGGCAGAACTTCGGCACCGAGCGGTCCTTGCGCAGTTCCTCGGCCATCAGGTCGAGGCGGTCGAAGATGCCGCGGTAGCCCCAGTTCAGCTGCGGCAGGGTGGAGGCGAGGGTCTGCTGCACGGTCTCGCCGCCGACCCCGATCACCTCCTTGAAGAAGCGGTGGAAGAAGATCGAGTGGCGCACCTCGTCGACCTGCTGGGTGGCGAGGAAGTAGGACATCTCCTCGGTCGGCGCGGCGGTGACGTAGGGGGCGAGGGTGTCGGCGACCCGGTCCTCGCCGTAATAGAACATCGAGTAGATCCACATCGCCGAGCGCCGCTGGATGTCGCTCAAGGCCTCCCAGCCCTCGCGGTCCTTGGAGAAGTCGAGGTCGTAGGCGCTCCAGTTCCCCTGCTCCCAGCGGTGGTACAGGTCCTCGTAGGTGATGTTGTCCATCAGGCGCTGGGAAGCGACGCTCATCTCGTCTCCTTTTGGTGTCGCATTAGGGGCACCGGGGAGACTAGCGCGATCCTGGCTGGCTGGCCAGGATCGCGCCGAAGGACCGCTATTTGACGAATTCGCGGACCTGTTCGTAGACCGTTTTGTCGGTCGTCAGAGCCCCGTGCGAGATGCACGCGGTTTTGGTGTTGGTCGCGCCGCTGAGGGCGACGCTCGAGTCCGGGTTGATGATTTCGTCGCAGGGCGACCACCAGGTCCCGTAGTTGACCGTGCCCGGCGTCTCGTCGCCGGCGTTCAGTTCTTTCAGGAACGTCGACCCGACCCGCATCTCCGAGCAGGCGGTGCTGAAGCAGAGGTTGGCGGTTTCGGTGCCGTGGTTCGGACCGCCCAGCGAGACCCAGTCGTCAACCGTCGCTTCGCCGCCGAGGAACTTGATGTACCAGCGGCTGTTGAGGCTGCCCATCGAGTGGGCGATGATGTCGACCTTGGTCGCGCCGGTCGTTTTCAGCAGGCTTTCGACCCGCGGTTTGACCTCTTTTTCGGCGTCGATTTTGTTCGACTGCGAGGTGTTGTAGCTGTAGGCGCTGAGGTACGAGGACGGGTAGCCGTCTTTTTCGAAGTTGGCCTTCATCGTGTTCCAGACCGACGAGGTGGACGACCAGCCGTGCACGAACAGGATCGGATCCTGTGCGAGCGAGCTCGCTGGGGTGAATGCCGCACCGGTGATGCAGAGTGCGATCGCGGCGAAGAACGCCGACAGTCGTCTACTGACCATGTTCTCTCCTTAAACGAACGCAGGCGCCTCCCTAAAGCGCACTGCTGTGAGTTTGGTCCGAAGACTGGTGAACTATTCGGATTCGGCTGAGTAAATCAGGTCTCAGCCGCTCGCGCCAGGCTCGGCCGCCGCCGGCACCTCGATCTCGCGCTTGAGGATCTTCCCGGTCGGCCCCTTCGGCAGGTCGTCGAGGAACCAGACGATGCGCGGGTACTTGTAGGCGGCGATCCGCTCCTTGACGTACCCGCTGACCTCCTCAGGGTCGAGCTCCTCGCCCTCGTGGAGGACGACCGCGGCGCCGATCTCCTCGCCCCACTCGTCGTGGGGGACGCCGATCACCGCCGCTTCGCGGATCTTCGGGTGCTCGTAGAGGATCTCCTCGACCTCGCGCGGGTAGACGTTGTAGCCGCCGCGGATGATCAGGTCCTTCTTGCGATCGACGATGAAGAAGTAGCCCTCCTCGTCGACCTTGGCCATGTCGCCGCTGTGGAACCAGCCGCCGCGCATCGCCTCCTCGGTCGCCTCCGGGCGCTGCCAGTAGCCCTTCATCACGTTGTGGCCGCGGATCACGATCTCGCCGACCTCGCCCTGCGGCACCTCCTGGTCGTTCTCGTCGACGACCTTCATCTCGACCTCGCGCAGCGGCGTGCCGATCGAGCCCGGCTTGCGCGGCCGCCCCGGGTGGTTGCTGCTGGCCACCGGCGAGGTCTCCGAGAGGCCGTAGCCCTCGAGCAGTTCGCAGTCGAACGCCTCCTCGAAGCCGCGCAGGACCTCGACCGGCATCGCCGCCCCGCCGGTGATGCAGATCCGCAGCGGCGAGGTGTCGAACTCCTCGCGGCCGGGATGGTGGAGCAGCGCCCCGTACATCGTCGGCACCCCGTAGAAGTGGGTGACGCCGTCGCGCTGCATGATCTCCAGCGCGTCGCCGGGGTCGAATTTCGGCAGCAGGGTGAGGGTGGCGCCGACCCGCAGGGAGGCGTTCATGCTCACCGTCTGGCCGAAGGAGTGGAAGAGCGGCAGCGAGCCGAGGACGACGTCGCCCTCCTTCACTTCGCAGGTGGTCTGCGAGGCGATCTCGGCGTTGCGCGAGAGGTTGAAGTGGGTCAGCTCGGCGCCCTTGGGCTTGCCGGTGGTGCCGGAGGTGTAGAGGATCACCGCCGTGTCCTCTTCGTCGCATTCGGCGACCTCGGTCTCCGGCTCGCGGTCGCCGAGCAGCTCGGCGAACGATTCGGGCTCGACCTCGACCAGCTCGGTGCCGGCGTCTTCCGCCCCGCCGCGCGCCTCCTCGCCGAACCCGTGCCAGGCGAGCAGCAGCTTGGCGCCGGAGTCTTCGAGGTAGAAGGCGATCTCGCGCCGCTTCAGCAGCACGTTCATCGGCACCACCACGCCGCCGGCGCGGAGGATCCCGTAGTAGGAGATCGGGAACTCGAGAACGTTCGGCAGCATCACCCCGACCCGGTCGCCCGGCCGCAGCCCCTTCTCGCGCAGGAGCGCCGCCAGGCGGGCGCTGCGGTCGTCGAGGTCGGCGTAGGTCAGCTCCAGCGGTCCGAGGCGCACGGCCACGGCAGCCGGCTGGCGCGCGGCGCTCTCGACGATGGTTGAAGCAAGGTTGAGCCCCATCAAGTTCCTCCCTGTACCCATTTCCCCTGGCTCCGTTTGGCCAGACAGCCAGTCTAAACCGGAACCTGCCGTCCGCTAGGCTCGGCGCGATGGAGGACCTCGGCCACCCCGTCTCCTATCTGGTGGCCAAGCGGGGCATCCCGGTCTTCTCCAGCGACGGCAAGAAGCTGGGCCGGGTGGTCAAGGTGCAGGCTGCCCCCGAGGCCAACATGTTCGACGGCATCGTCTTCGACACCAGCCGGGGGCCGGGCGGCCGGCGCTTCGTCGACGCCCCGGAGGTCAGCGGCATCTACGAGCGCGGTGTCGTTCTCGCGATCGAAGCAGCCGAGGCCGAGTCGCTGCCCAAGCCGCGCCGCTAGCGATCCGAGGCACCTGCGGTTAAGATGCCGCCGCTGATGCAGAGATTCTTCTTGATCATTCTTGCCTGCCTGGCCGTTGGGGTCACCGGTTGCGGTGGCGACTCCTCGAGCTCTCCGACCCCGCTGGAGGAACGGGAAGCCATCGAAGCGAGGGAAGCGCGGGAAGAAAAGAAGGAAGAACGGGAAGACGCGGCTCAGCTCAAGAAGGAAGAAGAAGAAGCGCCCGATTTGCCGGAACCGGAAATCCCCTCCGGGCCGCCGCCGAAGAAGCTCGTGATCGAAGATCTGAAGACGGGCTCCGGGGCGACGGCGAAGGCCGGGAAGGAAGTCGGCGTCGAATACGTCGGTGTCCTCTACAAAACCGGGGAAGTCTTCGATGCCAACTGGGAAGGAGAAGAACCTTTCACCTTCACGCTCGGCGCCCAGGAAGTGATCAAGGGCTGGGACCAGGGCCTCGAGGGGATGAAGGTCGGCGGCGAACGCCAGCTGATCATCCCACCGAACCTCGCCTACGGCCCGGAAGCGATCTTCCCGTCGATCCCGGCCTACTCCACCCTGGTCTTCCTGGTCAGGCTGGTCGACGTCAAGTAAGCGGCGCGAGTCGTCATCATCGAGTCGTGCCGCGTTCGCCGCTCGCCGAACGACTGACCGCCCAGGCGCTTGCCGGCGAGCAGCTGCGCTCTCCCGAGGCGGTTGCCGAGCGGCTGCTGGCGGTGCAGGGACAGGACCCGCGCGGGGCGCGGCTGGCGGTGCGGGCGCGGACCGAAGGCGTGACGGCGGCCGACGTCGACCGAGCGCTGAGCGAGGACCGCTCGCTGCTGATCACCTGGCTCAACCGCGGCACCCTGCATCTCGTCCGCAGCGAGGACTACCCGTGGCTGCACGCGCTGACGGCGCCGACCCACTTCGCCGGCTGCAAGCGCCGGCTGCAGCAGGAGGGATTCTCCGAGCGCGAGGGGGAGCGGGCGCTGGAGGTCATCGAGAAGACGCTCGCCGAGGAGGGTCCGCTGGGCGGCAAGGACCTTCGCGGCCGGCTCGAGGCCGCCGGCGTCAACACCGAGGGCCAGGCTTTCATCCACCTGATGTTCATCGCGGCGGCGCGGGGGATCCTCGTCCGCGGGCCGATGGTGGGCAACCAGCACGCCTACGTCCTCGTCCGCGACTGGCTCGGCGAGCAGAAGCCGGTGGACCGGGAGAAGGCGGTGGTCGAGCTCGCGCGCCGCTACCTGGCCGGTCACGGGCCGGCCGACGATCGCGACCTCGCGCGTTGGGCCGGGCTACCGCTGCGCGACGCCCGCGCCGGTCTGGAGGCGATCGCCGCCGAGCTGGAGCAGCGCGACGACGGGCTGGTCGAGCTGAAGAGGCGGCCGGCCACCGCCCCGATCCCGCCGCCACGGTTGCTCGGCGCCTTCGACCCGCTGCTGCTCGGTTGGACCTCGCGCGAGGAAGTCGTCGGCCCGCACAAGGTCCTGGTCACGATCAACGGCATCTTCCGGCCCTTTGCGCTGGTCGGCGGCCGCGCGGTCGCGACCTGGAAGCTCGCCGCCGGCAAGGTGACGATCCAGCACCTGGAAGAGGTGCGAAAGAAGGACGCCGCTGCGCTCGACGGCGAAGCGCAGCGGGTCCTTGAGTTTCTCGGCGCCTAGGGCTGGTCGTCGAGGCGCGGCGGCATCGCGTCGCCGCTCGCCGGCGGGGCCGCCTGGCCCGGCAGCGGTTCGGCCTCCTGCTCCCAGACGTTGTTGAGGGCGACCTGCAGGTAGGCCCAGAAGCCAGGCGCGAGCAGCAGGTAGAGGATGATCGAGATCCAGCCGCTGACCGGCTCCTTGCCGGCGACTTTCGCGGCCCCCATCACCCGCTCGGTCCCGCGCCAGTAGCTGACCAGAGCCGGGATCACGACGATCCCGCCGGGGAACAGCGCCAGCACCGAGTTGGTCGGGTTCTGGCCGAGGTCGTAGCCCTTGGCTTCGCCGAAGGCTTTCAGCTCCTTGTTGATCTTGTACCACCAGACCAGGTGGTAGATGCCGAGGGTGATGATCGGCAGCAGGGCCACGGCCCATGGGCTGCGCACCTTCACCTCGTGCTCGGTGCCGCGGATCTTCATTTCGTAGGCCATCGGGCTCTTCTCTCTATTCCGGCGGGCTCTGAGGGGCCGGCGGGGGCGGCGGCGGGGGCGGGAGCGTCTGTCCTGCCGGCGAAGTCGCGGCCAGGGCGCCCTTGCCGTCGGGCCCGTCCCCGTACTGGTTGGGCGGTCCGGAATCCAGGCAGGCGAAGACGATCAGGACGATGGCGCCGATCAGCGGGATCAGCCCGATCAGTACCCACCATCCGCTGCGGCCCGTGTCGTGCAGGCGGCGCACCAGAACGGCGAGGTTCGGGATGAAGAACGCCAGCCAGGCGAGGGTGGCCAGGACCGGGGTTTCGATGGCCGCATCGACGATCGACGCGGCGATGATGACGAGGACGTAGAAGAGGATCCACCACCAGTAGGCGGACCGCGACGATCGTCCGCTGAACGTCGCGTATTTCGAGAAGCCGTCGCTTATCGCTTCGCCGAAGGTCATGTGTCTGTCACTCCTGTCGGTTGAGGGCTGGGTCAGACGCTGGAATGAACTGTCGCCGCTCGGGCGGACGGTTAGCCCAGCTTCGGGCTGCGCCAGGGCGATTCGAGGCGCTTGACCAGCTCGTCGCCGAGGCCCTCGATCGGGACTCGGACCTGCTCGAGGGAGTCGCGGTCGCGGAGGGTGACGGTGTCGTCGTCCATCGTCTGGTGGTCGACGGTGACGCCCCAGGGGGTACCGATCTCGTCCTGGCGGCGGTAGCGCTTGCCGATCGATCCGCCCTCGTCGAACTCGGCGGGGAGGCGTCGGCGCAGGTCTCCGAAGATCTCGCGGGCCTTCTCCGGCATCCCCTCCTTGGAGACGAGGGGGAGGACGGCGACCTTGACCGGGGCCAGGCGCGGGTGCAGGCGCAGGACGGTGCGCTGGCGGCCCTCGACCTCCTCGACCTCGTAGGAGTCGACGAGGAAGGCGAGGGTGGCGCGGTCGGCGCCGGCGGCCGGCTCTATTACGTGGGGGACGTAGCGCTCTTTCGTCTGCTGGTCGAAGTACTCGAGCTTCTCGCCGGAGAACCTGGCGTGCTGGGTGAGGTCGAAGTCGCCGCGATTGGCGATTCCCTCGAGCTCGGACCAGCCCATCGGGAACAGGTACTCGATGTCGGAGGTGGCGCTCGAGTAATGCGAGAGCTCGTCGGACCCGTGGGCGCGCAGCGTCAGCTGGTCCGGGCGGATTCCGAGGTCCGTGTACCAGGCCATCCGCTGCTCGATCCAGTGCACGTGCCAGCGCTCCGCGTCGGCCGGCGGGACGAAGTACTCCATCTCCATCTGCTCGAACTCGCGGGTGCGGAAGATGAAGTTCCCGGGGGTGATCTCGTTGCGGAAGGACTTGCCGATCTGGGCGAT
>DASURF010000053.1:0-9785 GCA_036280195.1 Solirubrobacterales bacterium
CGCGCGCAAGCACCAGATTGCATATCGCCGAACATTCCTCCGAGGGACACCGGCACCCTCCCCCAAGCGCGTCCGGCAAGACGCCGAGGGACAGAGGCAAACCGTGGTTCCTTTGTCCCGATATAGAGGACAAAAGAACCACGGGATGACGGGAGAGCAGCTCCCTTCGAAGTCGTGGTTCCTTTGTCTGCCAGGAGAGGACAAAGGAACCACGACCTTGGAGCGCGCTGCCACCAGCGCTCGCGGGAGGGGCGGGTGCCCCTCTCACAGAGGCTCCTGAGACCACGGTTGCGCCCAGCACTCCGTCTCAGCTGCGCGACGGTCTCTGGGAGAGGGGCACCCGTCCCTCTCCGCCCAATAGGCCTAGGCCACGGCGTGTTCGCCGGTTGCCTTCTCGTGGTGGCGGTGGATCTTGTTGAAGCTGACGTGGGCGGCCCAGGCTGCGAGCAGGCCGGAGGCTCCGGCCAAGACCAGGGCTACTCGCGGGTCGTAGGACTGGGCGAGCCAGCCGGCGAGGGGGCCGCCGATCGGGGTCGAGCCGAGGAAGACGACTGAGTAGAGGGCCATCACCCGGCCTCGCATCTCGGGGGAGACGGCAAGCTGGAGGGTGGAGTTGATCGTCGCCGCGAAGGTGACGGATGCGGCGCCGAGGAGGGCGAGCATGACGATCTCCAGGGCGAGGCTCGGCATCGCCGCCGCCAACAGGGCCGAGGCGCCGAAGGCGAGTGCGCCGCCGGCGATCAGGCGCGGGCCGGTGCGGCCACGGTGGCCGTTGACGAGGGCGCCGGCGATCGAGCCGACCGCCATCGCCGAGACGAGAGCGGCGTAGGTCATCGCCCCGGACTCGAAGCTGAATTTGGCGAGCAGCGGCAGCACCACCTGGAAGTTGAAGCCGAGCGTGCCGACCAGCGCCATCAGCGCCAGCGGCACCAGCAGCTCCGGGGTGCGGCGGACGTAGCGGAGGCCGGCGCGGATCGCCCCCGGCTCACGCCGGGCCGGCGGCGCCGCGTGCAGCCGACCCGGATCCATCCCGCGCAGGGCGAGGATCATCGCCACGAAGGTGAGGGCGTTGAGCGCGAAGACGGGAGCGACGCCGACGGTCGCGATCAGCACGCCCGCGATCCCCGGGCCGACGATCCGCGCCGCCTGGACGACGACGCTGTTGAGGCTGACCGCGTTGACGACCCGGTCGGGTCCGACCATCTCGATCACGAAGCTCTGCCGGGTCGGGTTGTCGACGGCGTTCAGCGAGCCGAAGGCGAAGACCGCGAGGTAGACCATCCAGGGCGTCACCACGCCGGTGGCGGTGACCGCGAAGAGGCCGACCGCGGGTATCGCCATCAGCGCCTGGGTCGTCATCAGCAACCGCCGCTTCGGGATGCGGTCGGCGAGCAGCCCGCCCCAGGCGCCGATCAGCAGCATCGGCAGGAACTGCAGGGCGGTGGTGAGGCCGACGGCGACGCCGCTGTCGGTCAGCGTGAGGATGACCCAGATCGCGGCGACCGTCTGCATCCAGGTCCCCGAGAGGGAGATCAGCTGGCCGGCGAAGTAGCGGCGGTAGTTGGGGACCTCCAGCGAGTTGAACGAGTGGCGGATCGCGGCCGTCAAGACCGCTCTCCCTCCCGCATCCGCTCGAGGATCTCGGCCGCGCGCTCGAGCGTCTCGACCTCCTCGCCCGTCAGGTCCTTCATCCGCCGCGCCAGGTAGGCGTTCTTGCGGCCGCGCAGGCGACGCAGCCGCTCGCGACCGGCACCGTTGACGCTGACCAGGGCGCTGCGACCGTCGGCCGGGTCGGGGGCGCGGTCGATCAGCCCCTCGCGTTCGAGGCAGCCGAGGGTGCGGGTGATGGTCGGCCGCTTGACGCGCTCTATCGCGGCGATCTCGCTCGGGGTCAGCGGACCGTGGCGCTCGATCGTCGCCAGCGCCGCGACCGAAGTCGGGGTCAGGCCGCTGGTCTCGGCAGCTGCCTCCTGGCGCAGGCGCCGGGCGGTGCGGACGATCGCCGTGCGCAGGTGCGCTGCCCGCTCGCTGAGAGGAAGGTCCCTGGTGATGTCCTTGAGGTCTGCCTGCATTGATTAGCTCTGATAATTAGTTTAGCAAACTACTTTCCCGACCTCCTCTCCTCGGCGACCATCTCGATCGCCTCGAGCATCTTCTCGTGGTAGGCGACCCCGGCGAGCAGGGTCCGTTCGGAGCGGCCGAAACCCTGACCCGCCCGGACCAGGTTCAGGTATCCGCGCAGCTCCACCAGCTTCTCGCGGTGCCAGGCGACGCGCGAATCGTGCATCGCGTCCGGATCGGCGCCGGCGAACACTTTCAGGATCGCTTCGTCGCGAAGCTGCGGCGGGGTCGCGTCGGGGTTCTCGGCCCACTCCGCCAGCGCCTCCCGCCCGAGCTCGGTGAGCGCATAGACGCGGCGCCGGCGCCCTCCCTCCTCCTGATGAGCGGCGAGGTAACCGGCGGCGGCGAGGCGGGCCGGCTCCTCGTAGGCGGTGGTGTGGGGGACCGGCCAGAAGTTCTGGATCGTGCTCTCCATCGCCTGTTTGATGCCGTAGGAGGTCATCTCGCCGAACTCCTGGAGCATCGCCATCAGCGCGTAGGAGGTGGCGGTGAGCTTGATCTCTTTCGATTTGCTTTTCATAGTTCAGGGCGTATAGTACGGGACGAACGATAGGCAATACATGGCTGGGAGGCCGCAAATGCCCGAATCCGATTCCCCAACCTCCATCATCGGCGACAGCGCGGACTACGACGCGGTCGTCGTCGGCGGCAGCCTCGCCGGCTGCGCGGCCGCAATCCAGCTCGGCCGCGCCGGTCTGCGCGTGGCGGTGATCGAGAAGCAACCCGACCCGCAGGCGTTCAAGCGCATCTGCTCCCACTTCATCCAGGCTTCGGGGGTGCCGGCGATAGAACGGCTGGGCCTGCTCGAGACCATGGAGGAGGCCGGCGCCAAGCGCCCCCGCGTCCACATGTGGACCAGGTGGGGATGGATCGAGGCGCCGCCGGAGCGCGCCGGCCGCGGCGTCAACCTCCGCCGCGAAGTCCTCGACCCGCTGCTGCGCTCGACCGCGGCCGAGACGCCCGGCGTCGAGATGATGCTCGGCTGGACGGCCGAGCGGCTGCTGAAAGAGGGTGAGACCTTCACCGGCGTCGCCGCTCGCAACCCCGCGGGCGAAGAGCGGGAAATCCGCGCCCAGCTCACGATCGGCGCCGACGGCCGCGACTCGCGCGTTGCCGAGCTCTCCGAGGTCCCGACCAAGACCTACCCCCACAACCGCATCGCCTACGGCGGCTACTTCGAAGGCGGCGCGCCTCCCTATGCGCCGGACGCGACGGCCTGGTTCCTCGATCCGCAGTGGGCGGCGGGCTTCCCCACCGACAACGGCCTCACCTTCTACGCCGCGATGCCGACCAAGGACTGGCTGCCGCAGTTCAAGCGCGACCCCGCCCGCGCCCTCGTCGACTTCATCGCCGACGTCCCCGAGGCGCCGCCGATCCGGGAGGGGCGCCTGGTCGATTCGGTGATGGGCAAGATCGACATGACCAACCGGATGCGCAGGCCCGTCGCGCCCGGGCTGGCGCTGATCGGCGACGCCGCTCTCGCCACCGACCCGCTGTTCGGGGTGGGATGCGGCTGGGCCTTCCAGTCGGCCGAGTGGCTCTGGGACAGCGTCCGCCCCGCGCTCCAAGGCGACGAGCCGCTGGAGAAAGGACTGGCGCGCTACCGGCGGCGGCACGCGAAGGAGCTGCGAGGGCACGCCTTCTTCATCCACGACTACTCGACGGGCAGGCGCTTCAACCCGGCCGAGCGGATGATCTGGGCCGCCGCCGCCCGTGATCCGCAGGCGGCGACCTTGCTCGACCGCATGGGGACGCGGCAGGTGGGACCGCTGCAGACGATGCCGCGCTTGCTGCCGCGCGCGATCGCGGTCAACGCCCGCCACGCGCTCGCCCGATGAGCGCCGCGGTCGAGCGCTCGAGCCTGCTCGCCGGCGGCACCCGCACCCGGCTCGTGCAGGCGGGCCCGGCCGATGCCGCCGAGGCGGTCGTCTTTCTCCACGGCAACCCGGGCTCGGCGGACGACTGGGTGCGGCTGGTCGGCGCCGCCGGCGCGACCGGACACCGCGCGCTGGCCTTCGACCTGCCGGACTTCGGCGAGACGATCGCACCGGCCGGCTTCGTGCACGACGTCCCCAGCTACGCGATGTTCGTCGCCGCGGCGCTGGGCGAGCTGGGGGTCGAGCGCGTCCACCTCGTCCTGCACGACTTCGGCGGCCCGATCGGGCTGGTCTGGACGGCGATGAACCCCGACGCGCTGGCCGGCATCACCCTGATCGACACCGGCATCCTGCCCGGCTACAGCTGGCACCGGCTGGCCCGGATCTGGCGCACGCCGGTCCTCGGCGAGGCCTTCCAGGCGATGGCGACCCGCCGCAGCTTCCGCGCCCTGCTCGAACGCAACGAGCCGCGCGGGCTGCCGCGCGAGTTCGTCGAAACGATGTACGACCACTACGACCGTCGCACCCGCAAGGCGGTCCTGGCCCTCTACCGCGCGACCGACGACCCCGGCGCCGCGGCGGTCGAGTTCTCGAAGCTGCTGGCGCCGCGCGACGTCCCGGCGCTGGTCGTCTGGGGAGAACACGACGCCTACCTGCCGTCCTCCTACGCCCACCGGCAGGAGCAGGCCTTCCCCTCGGCCGAGGTCCACGTGCTGCCGGCCAGTGGCCACTGGCCGTATGCCGACGCACCGGAGACCGTCGAGCGGCTGCTGGTCGAATTCCTCGCCCGGGTGGAGGCGAAGGCGGCCTAGGCCGCGAAGCGCGCTTCCGAGCGGGCCTTGGCCTTGGCGGCCTCGACCTCGCGGTTCTTCGGCGGCGCCTTGGCGACGAGGCGATCCAGCAGCTCGCGGGTGGCGGCGGCCACCGCTTCCACCGCCTCGTCGAAGGCCTCGGCGTTGGCCTGCGACGGCTTGGTCGAGCCGCTGATCTTGCGCACGTACTGCAGCGCCGAGGCCTCGATCTCCTCGTCGGTCGCGGGTGGGTCGAAGTTGTGGAGGGTGCGGATGTTTCTACACATGGCTCGATCATAGGCAGGCCTCGGCCGCAGGCAACCGGGCATGCCGAAACAGCACGTTTCGAGAAGAGCCGGCCAGGGCGATGTGAAATCCTCAGCGGCGATGGAGCTCGTCCGATGACCGACGTCGCCGAGGCCCGCGACAAGCGCTGGATCGCCCTGATCCTGCTCTGCTCGGCGCAGTTCGTCGTCGTCCTCGACGCCTCGATCGTCAACGTCGCCCTACCGACGATCGGCGAAGCGCTGGAGTTCACCGAGAGCAGCCTGCCCTGGGTGGTCAACGCCTACGTGCTGACCTTCGGCGGCTTCCTGCTGCTGGGCGGCCGGCTCGCCGACCTGCTCGGCCGCCGCCGCGTATTCATGTTCGGCCTGGTGCTGTTCGCGCTCGCCTCGCTGGCCGGCGGGCTGGCGAGCACCTCCGGCCAGCTGATCGCGGCGCGGGCGGTGCAGGGGCTGGGCGCCGCGATCCTCTCCCCGGCCGCGCTCTCGATCGTCGCCACCACCTTCGCCGACGGCGCCGAGCGCAACAAAGCGCTGGGAATCTGGGGCGCGGTCGCCGGCTCGGGCGGCGCCGCCGGCGTCCTCCTCGGCGGCGTGCTGACCGAATACCTCGGCTGGGAGTGGGTGCTGTGGGTGAACGTGCCGATCGGGATCGCCGCCGCGGCGATCGCCCCCTCGCTGATCGCCGAATCGCGCAACGAGCAGGAGGTGCGCCACTTCGACATCGCCGGCGCGGCGACGATCACCCTCGGCCTCTCGGCCCTGGTCTTCGCCCTGCTCGACGCCGAAGACGCCGGCTGGGGCTCGGCGCAGACGGTCGGCATCCTGGTCGCCTCGGCGGTCCTGCTGACCGCGTTCGTCGCGATCGAGCGCCGCTCGCGAGCCCCGCTCGTTCCCTTCTCGATCTTCCGCCTGCGGACGATCACCGGCGCCAACGTGGTCGGCATCCTGGTCGGCGCCTCGCTCTTCTCGATGTTCTATTTCATCTCGCTGTACATGCAGCAGGTGCTCGAATACAGCGCGATCAAGGCCGGCCTCTCCTACCTGCCGCTGGCGATCGCGATCATCCTCTCGGCCGGGATCGCCTCCGGGCTGGTGACCAAAGTCGGCTTCAAGCCGATCCTCGCCGCCGGCATGGTCTTCATCGCCGTCGGCCTGCTGTGGTTCTCGCAGATCTCGGCCGAGGGCACCTTCCTCGCCGACGTCCTCGGTCCCTCGTTGCTCGCCGCGGTCGGCCTCGGCTTCGCCTTCGTCCCGGTCACGATCGCCGCCGTCTCCGGCGTCGAAGACCGCGAGCAGGGCCTGGCCAGCGGCCTGATCAACACCTCCCAGCAGGTCGGCGGCGCGCTCGGCCTCGCCGTCCTCGCCGCGATCGCCAACTCGGAGATCGGCAACTCCCGCGACCCCGCCGTCCTCACCGACGGCTTCAGCTCCGCCTTCCTGGTCGGCGCCGGCTTCGCCGTCATCGGCCTCCTCGCCACCCTCTTCCTGATCCGCACCGCGGACAGCAAGGCGCACGTGGAGCTGGGGGCCGAACCGGCCACCGAATCCAGCTCTTAGAACCAAGAAACACCCGAAATGCCACGGAAGTGTCATCTCTTTGAGCCAGTTCAGTAACCCCTATTGACGGGGCGAATTTCGTCCCTAGGATCGGCCGCCGGAGGGTGAAGGAGGCGGGTGCCTTCGCACGATTGACATTCGCTGTGCCTGGTTTAACCAACCGGGTCCGGTTCGAGTCCGGCGCCCTCCGCAGACATAGACCGCCGCGGGCAGTCGAGTCGGAGCACGATCAATCCCGTGCTACCGTTGGAAGCACGAGTGTCAATCGTGTGCGGGGTGGTTCCCCGCTTCACCAGACTCGACCCGCCTCGCGGCGGGTCTTGTCGTTTCTGGGGTGGACAAGGGGCACCTTGGGCGCCGTCGAATCAATCGCGGTGGAGCCCAAGGTCAGCGAGCGAGCCGTCCACTTCGAGCCGGGGATGGATGCCCGCAGCACGCGGGTGGCGGAACGGCTGAAGACGCCGATGCTGATCGCGGCGGCGCTGACGTTGCCGACGGTCGCGATTACCGAGTCCGAGCCGGGTGGGCTGCTGGAGAGCATCGCCGTCGCGCTCAACTGGGTGACCTGGACCGCGTTCCTGGTCGAGTTCGTGGTGATGCTCTCGGTCGTGCCGGACCGCCGTAAGTGGCTGCGGCACCACCCCCTCGACTTCGTCATCGTCTTCTTCACTCCGCCGGTGCTCCCCGCCGGCCTGCAGGGACTCCGCGTGCTGCGGCTGCTGAGGCTGCTCCGGCTGCTGCGCCTGGCGCAGCTCTCGCGGGAGGTCTTCTCGCTCGAGGGCGTGCGCTATGCGGCGCTGCTGGCGGTGCTGACCGTGGTCGGCGGCGCGGCGCTCTTCGACGCCTTCGAGCAGCGGCAGGACCTGAACTTCTGGGACGACATCTACTGGGCGATCACGACGATGACCACGCTGGGCTCGGACATCCAGCCGAGCACCACCGGGGGCGAGATCGTCTCCGTCTTCGTCCTCCTGGTCGGGATCGGGTTCGTCGCCCTGCTCACCGGCTCCTTCGCCCAGCGCTTCCTCGCCCCCGAACTGGCCGAGATCGAGGAGGAGCTGGAGGAGGAGCAGATGAGCGCCGAGGCGCTCGCCCTACGCGAACTGAAAAGCGTTCAGGAGCAGCTGCAGGCGCTCGAGCTCGCGATCGAGCAGATGGCCGTCAATCGCCGTGGTGCTCCCGCTCCTCGGCGATCTTCCCCTCCAGCTCCTTCATCACGTCCGGGTCCCGCAGGGTCGTGACGTCGCCCAGGGCGCGGCCCTCGGCGATGTCGCGCAGGAGGCGACGCATGATCTTGCCGGAGCGGGTCTTGGGCAGGTCGTCGGCCCAGATGATCCTCTTCGGACGGGCGAATTTGCCGATCCGCTCGGCGACGGTGGCGCGGATGCCCTCGACCAGCTCGTCCGACTCCTCGATGCTGCCGCGCAGGGTGACGAAGGCGCAGATCGCCTGGCCGGTGTCCTCGTCGGTCTGGCCGATCACCGCCGCCTCGGCGACGTCGGGGTGGGCGACGATCGCCGACTCGACCTCGGCGGTCGAAAGGCGGTGGCCGGAGACGTTGACGACGTCGTCGATCCGGCCGATCACCCAGAAGTAGCCGTCGTCGTCGCGGCGGGCGGCGTCGCCGACCAGGTAGCGCTCCTTGCCGAACTTCGAGAAGTAGGTCTCGATGAAGCGGTCGTCCTCCCTGTAGAGGCCGCGCAGCATCGAGGGCCACGGCCGCTCGAGCACCAGCAGCCCCTGGCCTTCGTCGATCGGCTCCCCCTCGCGCTCGTCGACCACCGAGGCCTCGACCCCGGGGAACGGCACCGTCGCCGAGCCCGGCTTGGTCGCGGTGATCCCCGGCAGCGGCGTGATCATGATCGCCCCGGTCTCGGTCTGCCACCAGGTGTCGACGATCGGGCAGCGACCGCCGCCGATCACCTGGTGGTACCAGAGCCAGGCCTTGGGATTGATCGGCTCGCCGACCGAGCCCAGCAGCCGCAGCGAGGAGAGGTCGTGTTCGGCCGGCAGCTCCTCGCCCCACTTGATGAAGGTACGGATCGCGGTCGGCGCCGCGTAGAGGATCGTCGCCTTGTAGCGCGCCGCGACCTCCCACCAGATTCCCTTGTGCGGGTAGTCGGGCGCCCCCTCCCACATCACCGAGGTGGCGCCGTTGGCGAGCGGGCCGTAGACGATGTAGGAGTGGCCGGTGACCCAGCCGACGTCGGCCGCGCACCAGTAGACGTCGGACTCGGGCTTCAGGTCGAAGACGTAGCGGTGGGTGGCGGTGACGCCGGTCATGTAGCCGCCGGTGGTGTGGAGGATGCCCTTCGGCTTCGCGGTCGAGCCGGAGGTGTAGAGGATGTAGAGCGGGTGCTCGGCCTCCATCGGCTCGGCCGGGCATTCGGGGTCGGCGGCGGCCATCACCTCGTCGTAGAAGACGTCGCGGCCCTCGTTCATCGGGCACTCGATCCCGGTGTGGCGGACGACGACGATCTTCTCCAGCGAAGCGATCCCGCCGAGGTTCTCGTCGACCTGCGGCTTGATCGGGGCCGTCCTGCCTTTGCGGCGGGCACCGTCGACGGTGACCAGCGCCTTGGCGTGGGAGAACTCCATCCGCTCGGCGACCGCTTCGGCGGAGAAGCCGCCGAAGACGACGTTGTGGGGGGCGCCGATGCGGGCGCAGGCGAGCATCGCGACGACGACCTCGGGGATCATCGGCAGGTAGATCCCGACCACGTCGCCCTTCCCGACGCCGAGGTCCTTGAGCGCGTTGGCGAAGCGCTGGACGTCGCGGTGCAGATCGGCGTAGGTGACGTCGCGCTCCTCGCCCTCCTCGCCGCGCCAGTGGAAGGCGACCCGCTCGCCGTTGCCGGCCTCGACGTGGCGGTCGACGCAGTTGGCGCAGGCGTTCAGCCGCCCGTCCTCGAACCACTTGTAGAAGGGGGGACTCGAGTCGTCGAGGCCCTTGCTCGGCGGCGTCTCCCAGTCGAGCAGCTCCTTCGCCTGCTGCAGCCACCAGGCCTCAGGGTCGGCACCGGCTTCCTCGTAGATCGACGGGTCGCTCCAGAGCGCATTCGCGCGGAACTCGGCCGGCGGCTCGAACCGCTCGATCCCCAGCATCTCCTCCAGCTGCTGCTCAAGATCCATCGCGCAAACTTACCCCAGCC
>DASURF010000054.1:0-20358 GCA_036280195.1 Solirubrobacterales bacterium
GTCCTTTCCCGGGCATATGCCCGGGAAAGGACGAACGCCGCTACAGCGGGATGGGATCGGCCGCGCCCGTCCCGAAGCGGCGGTGGGCGGCGTCGAGCAGGGGGCCGAGGGCGGGGTCGGAGAGGGAGCCGTGGCGGCGCAGCAGCGCCAGCACCTCGCGGCGCGCCTCCATCAGCAGCGGGCCGTCCTCCGGCAGTTTGGCGACGGCGAAGCGCGGCAGGCCGGACTGGCGGGTGCCGAGGATCTCGCCCTCGCCGCGCAGTTCGAGGTCGATCTCGGCCAGCTTGAAGCCGTCTCCCTCCTCGGCGACGGCCGCCAGGCGCTTGCGCGCAAGCTCCCCGGCCTCTTCCGTGAACAGCAGGCACTGGCTCGGGTACTCGCCGCGGCCGACCCGGCCGCGCAGCTGGTGCAGCTGGGAGACCCCGAAGCGCTCGGCCCCCTCGATCACCATCACCGTCGCGTTGGCGACGTCGATCCCGACCTCGATCACGGTGGTCGAGACGAGCACGTCGGTCTCGTGGGCAGCGAATGCGCGCATCACCGCGACCCTCTCGGCCGAGGCCATCTGCCCGTGCAGGAGCCCGACCCGGAACTCGCGCAGCTCGCCTGCCCGCAGCCGTTCGGCCTCGACCTCGGCCGCCTTGCCGGCGACTTTCTCCGACTCGGAGACCAGCGGGCAGACGACGAAGGCCTGGCGCCCCTCGCGCAGGCGGCGGCGCAGGAACTCGAAGGCTTCGCCGCGCTGGTGCTCCTCGACCAGCTGCGTGGTCACCGGTTGGCGGCCGGCGGGCAACTCGTGCAGGGTCGTCGTGTCGAGGTCGCCGTAGGCGGTCAGCGAGAGCGTGCGCGGGATCGGCGTCGCAGTCATGTGGAGGACGTGGGGCGCCATGCCCTCCACCCCCTTCTCGTCCAGCGCCCGTCGCTGGCTGACGCCGAAGCGATGCTGCTCGTCGACCACGACGAGGCCGAGCCGGGCGAACTTCACGGTCGGCTCGATCAGCGCATGGGTCCCCAGGATCAGTCCCAGCTCGCCACTGGCGAGCTGGTTCAGGGCCTGGCGCCGAACCGGCGCCGGCGTGGCTCCCGTGAGCAGGGCCAGCGGGATCGCCTCCCCCGCGAGCAGCTTGCCGAGGGTGATCGCGTGCTGCTCGGCCAGGGTCTCGGTCGGCGCCATCAGCGCCGCCTGGTGGCCGGCTTCCAGCGCCCGCAGCATCGAGTAGACGGCGACGACGGTCTTGCCGGAGCCGACCTCGCCCATCAGCAGCCGCTGCATCGGCTCGCCCGAGTCGAGGTCGGACTCGATCTCGTCGAAAGCTTTCAGCTGGTCGCCGGTCGGCTCGAAGGGCAGCGAGTCGAGCCAGCGGGCCACGAGCTCGCCGGGCTTGCCGAAGCGCGGCGCGGGGCGAGCGGTGCGATGCGTGCGCTTGCGGGTCGCGAGGAGCGCTTGGTGCAGGAACAACTCCTCGAAGGCGAGGCGCTCGTAGGCGGGTTCGAGTTCTTCGACGGTCTGCGGGAAGTGGACGACGCTGAGCGCATCGCCGATGGCCGCGAGGTGGCGGCGGGCCCGCAGCTCAGAGGGCAGGCCCTCGATTGCGTTCGGCGCGAGCGCGATCGCCTGTTCGACCCAGTCGCGGATCTGCTGGCGGCGAATGCTCTCGGTGGTGGAATGGATAGGGACCAAAGTGTCGGGCGACGGGGCCCGTCGAGGGCTGTTCGGGGACCCCTGCGCAGGATGCTCGGGGTCCCCGGCGCCCTCGCCACCCGTCGCAGGATCGTTGGAAACCATCTCCCATTCGCTGACCGCGAAGCCTTTGTCGGAGCGTTTGCCGGTGATCAGGAGGGCGGTTCCAGGGGTCAGCTTCGATGCGACCCAGGGCTGGTTGAACCAGGTGGCTCTGACGTGGCCGGTTTCGTCGCCTACTTTGACCGAGACCATGCGCAGGCGGCCGCGGCGGAAGGGGCGGGGCTGGCTGCCCTGGACTTCGACCTGGACGGTGGCCGTCTCGCCCGGCTGGACGTCGCCGAGCCGGCGGATCCGCAGGTCCCGGTGGCGGCGGGGGACGTGGTAGAGGAGATCGCCGATCGTGCGGAGGCCCGCCGCGGCTGCCGCTTCCGCGGTTTTCGGGCCGACGCCCTTGAGCGCGCCGAGGCCGACCTCGAGGACGCCGGGCCGGGGCCAGTGGACCGGCGCCGCCAGCAGCTCGCCGCGGCCGAGCTCGCGCTCGCCGGCGAAGGACCGCACTACTGCGCGGCCAGCAGCCACCACCAGCTCGGCTGTCCCCCCTCGTGGGTCTCGATCTCGACCCCGTCGGGGACGTGGGTGTCGATCTCCTCGAGCGCGATCGGCGCCCCCTCGCCGGCGATCACGGTGACGATCTCCGCCCCCTCGGCGAGGTGCTGGAGGGTCCGGGTCAGGGTCGAGCCGGTGCCGCCCCAGGCGACGATCTCGCCGTCGGCGAAGCCGACCGCGTCGCCCGTCCTGAAGCGTCCCTGGGCGTCGTCGCGCGCCGCCGGGGCGATGCCGCCGGTGGCGACTCCCGCCAGCGCCTCTCCCAGCCGCTCGGCGTTCTCGCCCAGCGTCGCTTCGGGGTCGAGCTCAACCAGCGCCAGCAGGCTCGCCTGCTGCGATTTGGCCGGCACCACCCGGGCGGGCTTGTCGGACAGCTCGCAGGCGCGCTCGGCGGCCATGATCACGTTCGAGGAGCTGGGCAGGACGATCACTTCCTCCGAGGCGACGCTGTGGATCCCGGCCAGCAGCTCGTAGGTCGAGGGGTTCAGCGTCTCGCCGCCGGGGACGACGTGGGCGCCGAGGTCGCCGAAGAGGCGCTGCATGCCGTCGCCGGCGGCGACCGCGACGACGCCGGTGCGGCCGGCGGCGAGGCGGGCGTCGCGCTCGGCCATCTGCTCGCGCATGTCGGCGACGTCGAGGTTGGTCACCGCGCCGACGCCGTCGAAGATCGCGACCGCGGCCTCGGGCTCGTCGGTGTGGACGTGGACCTTGAGGGTGACGTCGTCGCCGACGACGAGGACCGAGTCGCCCAGCTTCTCCAGCCGCGGCAGGAACTCGCGGTTGCCGAGCCCGCTGCCGGAGACGATGAAGTTGGTGCAGTAGCGGTAGCGGCTGTCCTCGTGGTGCGGCAGGCTGCGCCGGGGCGGCTCGTGGTGCGTCACCTCGGGCTCCTCGCCGTCGCCGCGCAGCGCCGCGACGACCCCGGCGAGGATCAGGACGAGGCCGTGGCCGCCGGCGTCGACGACGCCGGATTCGCGCAGGACCTCGAGCTGCTCGGGGGTGCGGGCGACGGCGCGCTCGCCGTCCTGGATCGCCCGTTCCAGCACCTCGGCGAGGACCGCGTCCTGCTCGGCTTCGCCGGCGTCGGGCCCGAGCCGCTGCTTCTCCTTCTCGAGGTGGGCGAGCTGGCGGGCGAGCGAGTGGGCCATCTCGCGGAAGACGGTCAGCATCGTCCCCTCGGCGGGCTCGCGGACCGAGTCGTAGGCGGCGTCGGCGGCGCGGGCGAAGGCGGCCGCGACCAGGGTCGGGTCGATCAGCTCCCCCGGTCGGCTGGCCAGCTCCTCGGCGGCGCCGCGGACGATCTGGCTGAGGATCACGCCGGAGTTGCCGCGGGCGCCCATCAGCGCCGCCCGTGCCAGCGCCTGGACCAGCTCGGTGCGGCCGACCTCGTCGACTTCCTGGCCGTCGATGCGATCGAGCTCTTCCATCACCGCGCGCATCGTCATCGCCATGTTGTCGCCGGTGTCGCCGTCGGCGACCGGGAAGACGTTGAGGTCGTTGACCTCCTGGCGGCGGGCCTCGAGAGAGGCGTAGGCAGAGCTGACGACCCGGCGGAAGCGGGCGATCTGGGGTTCGGGCATCCGCTCAGAATCTAGCCCCCGGCCGAGACGTGAGGTTGG
This sequence comes from Solirubrobacterales bacterium, assembly GCA_036280195.1. Taxonomy (GTDB): domain Bacteria; phylum Actinomycetota; class Thermoleophilia; order Solirubrobacterales; family 70-9; genus VAYN01. Next base: position 3,910 of record DASURF010000054.1, read on the forward strand.
TTCACATCCGGCCGCCTGGCCCATTGGTACGGTGCGCGGCCCAATGAGACGCTTCGCCACCTGGACCACCGGCCACCGCAAGACGGTGGTCTTCGGCTGGATCGTCGCCCTGGTCGCGATGGGGTTCGTCGCCAAAGCGGTCGGCCCCGACTACAGCGAAGACTTCAAACTGCCGTCCTCGGACTCCCAGGAAGCCTACGACCTGCTCGAAAACCGCTTCCCGGCTCAATCCGGCGACACCGCGCAGATCGTCTACAAGAGCGACGCGGGGGTCGATTCGCCCGCGGTCAAGTCGAAGATGAAGAAGGTCTTCGCCGAGGTCGAAGAGCTACCCCACGTCAGCGAAGTCGCCAGCCCTTACGTCGAGGGCGGGGCCGGCGCCGTCAGCGAGGACGGCACGATCGCTTACGCGACCGTTCAGTTCGACGTCTTCTCCACCGAATTCGCCGACGACGAAGTCAAGGACCTGATCGCGGAGGGCCGCAAGGCGGAGGGAGACGGTCTCCAGGTCGAGTTCGGCGGCTCGCCGATCCAAGAAGCCAGAGGCGAGGAAGAAGAAGACAGCTCTTTCCTCATCGGCCTCCTCGCCGCGGTGGTCGTGCTGTTGATCACCTTCGGATCGGCGGTGGCGATGGGTCTGCCGATCCTCTCCGCCCTGTTCGCGCTCGGAGTCGGGCTCAGCTTCGTCGTCCTCGGAACCCATGTCTTCAGCACGGCCGAATTCGCGACGACCCTGGCGGCGATGATCGGGCTGGGCGTCGGCATCGACTACGCCCTCTTCATCGTCACCCGCTTCCGCAACGGCCTCGACGAGGGAATGGAGAAGCGCGAGGCGGCGATCGCCGCCGTCGACACCGCCGGTCGCGCCGTTCTGTTCGCGGGGATCACCGTGATCATCGCCCTGATGGGCATGCTGTTGCTGGGGCTCGACTTCCTCTACGGCGTCGCCCTCGCCGCCTCCCTCGCCGTCCTCTTCACGATGATCGCGGCGCTGACTCTTCTGCCGGCGTTGCTCTCGAAGATCGGCCACTGGATCAACCGCATCCGCCTACCGTTCTTCGGCAGCGGCGCCCGCAGCATCGACGAAAACAGCTGGTGGTTCCGCTGGAGCCGGCGCATCCAGGCGCGCCCCTGGATTGCGCTGCTGCTCTCAGGCGGGCTCTTGATCGCGCTTTGCATTCCGGCCCTCTCGCTGCGGCTGGGCACCAACGACGCAGGTACCGATCCCGCCGGATCGACCACGAAGGAAGCCTACGATCTGCTCGCCGAAGGCTTCGGACCTGGCTTCAACGGCCCCTTCCAGCTCGTCGCGGCGCTGCCGGAGAAGGGCGAAGACGCGGCGCTGGTCGAGCTGCGCAAGGAGCTCCAAGGGTCCGAAGGCGTCGAGGCGGTGACCGCCGTAATGCTCAACCCGGCCGAAAACACCGGCGTCTTCCAGCTCTATCCGACCACCTCGCCGCAGAGCGTGGAGACGACCGACCTGCTCGATCGGATCCGCGATGACGTCATACCTCCGGTCGAGGCGCGAACCGGCGCCCAGGTGCATGTCGGCGGCCTCAACGCGGTCTTCGAGGACTTCGGCATCGCGATCACCGAAAAGCTGCCGCTGTTCATCGGCGTCGTCGTCCTGCTCTCGGCGCTGCTGCTGATGATCGTCTTCCGCTCGATCTGGGTGCCCGTGAAGGCGATGGCGATGAACCTGCTCTCGATCGGCGCCGCCTTCGGCCTGATCGTCGCCGTCTTCCAGTGGGGCTGGGGGGCGAGCCTGATCGGCATCGAGGAGACCGGGCCGATCATCTCCTTCCTGCCGATCTTCCTCTTCGCGATCGTCTTCGGGCTCTCGATGGACTACGAGGTCTTCCTCATGTCCCGCATCCACGAGGAGTGGGAACACAGCAAGGACGAGACCGAGGCGGTCACCCGCGGTCTCGCCCTGACCGGCCGTGTGATCACCGCGGCGGCGGCGATCATGGTTACGGTCTTCGCCTCCTTCGTCCTCGGCGAAGACCGGATCATCAAACTCTTCGGCCTCGGCCTGGCCTCGGCCGTCTTCATCGACGCCGTGATCATCCGTTCGATCCTGGTGCCGTCGATCATGCAGCTACTGGGCCCCCGCGCCTGGTGGTTCCCCGACTGGCTGGACCGCATCCTCCCCCGCCTCCATGTCGAGCCGGCGGAGGGCGATCCCGCGCCGACGGGCGAGTTCAAGGCTGTGGAGCCGGCGGACGCCGGCAAGTCAGACGTTTAGAGCGCAACCATCCCCAAGGCGGCGCGAAGGACCGCAATCACCCGCTCCGTTTCGTCCTCGAGCTGCCGGTCCGTAAAGCGCAGCACCGTGTAGCCGGCGGCGCGGAGGTCGAGGTCACGCGCGTGGTCGTCCTCGAAGGCGACCGAGCCGCGGTGGTAGGTCCAGTAGTCAGTCTCCACTACGACGCGCTGGGCAGACCAGAGGAAGTCGACTTCCCAGCGCCCGAGCTTGACGTTGACCTCGGGCGGTGAGAGTTCGTAGTGGGCGCAGATTTCCAGGAAGAGCGCCTCGAGGTCCGAGCGGGTGCGGTCGGACTCGACGCCTTCGAGTTGGTGGCCCATGAGCTCGGCTTGGCGGCGGGCGCGGCGGATGAGGCGCGGTGGGAGCGAAGTGCCGTGAAGGTCCTCGATCGTGCGAGGGACGGTGGTTACGGGGATGCGGTCGCGGTGGGTGGTCAGGAGCCGTCTCCCTCGCCCTCCTCCTTGCTTAGTAGAGGAGGGCGAGGGAGACGGCTCCATGGGAGGTTGGGGGTTGGGAGCTAGCGAGGGACAGCGGTGGAGGTGGATGCCGCGGCGTCGCTTGCGGCCCGAGGTGGTCGGGATCGAGACGTGGACGGGGCCTTCGAGGGGGTAGAGAAGCTTCCAGAGGACCGCTGCGGAGGCGTGGCTGAGGACGGCGTCGGGGCCGCAGGCGAAGACCGCGGCCATGAAGCGGCCGTGGAGGCTCAGGCCCCGGTGGCCCACGGCGTAGACGCCGTGGTGTACGCGGTGGAGTCGGCCGTTTCGCGAGCGCCGTGAGATTGCGCTCTTGTCGAGTCCTATCTCGTGGAGCTGCGAAACCGTGATCACTCCGTGCTGCCGAGCAGCCGTTCTCGCCACCGCAGCGTCGGGGGTGTCGCTTTCCTCTCGCATAGCGAGAGTAAGGCGACACAAGCCCAATCTCGCCCCCCCTGAGGTCGTAGGACCAAGCGAGGGCGTGCCGGCGGCGGAGCGGCAGTGCTTTGCACGACGCGGAGCCGACGGCGCGGCCTCGCGCAGCGTCCTACGGCCTCAGGCGGCCTTGGTGACCTTGCCGGCCTTGAGGCAGCGGGTGCAGACGTAGGCGCGCAGGGGGCGGCCGTTCTCTTGGATCCGGACCTTTTGCAGGTTCGGGTCGAAGCGGCGCTTGGTGGCGACCATCGAGTGGCTGCGGGACTGGCCGAACGCCGGTCCCTTGCCGCAGCTGTGGCATACCTTGGCCATAAGGACGCGAGATGGTACCGGAGACGGCTTCCGCGTCTCGGTCAGCCCATCTTGCGCTTGAGCAAGGCCATGCGCGCCACGGTGAGGGCGGCGTTGCGACCCTGATCGCGTTTGTCGCCGCCGGCGCGGGCGAGGGCCTGCTCCATCGTGTCGCAAGTGATGACCCCGAAGGCGCAGGGGACGTCGGTCGCCAGCTGCACCTCCTGGATGCCGCGCGCCGACTCGGCGCAGACGAAGTCGTAGTGGTCGGTCTCGCCGCGGATCACGACGCCGAGGCAGGCGACGCCGCCGACCTCGGGCCCGCCCCCGTCGCGGGCGTTCTTGCGCCGCACGCCGTCGATGAAGGCCTTGGCGGCGAAGGGCAGCTCGTAGGCGCCGGGCACGGAGAAATGCTCGACGTTGCCGAGCGGCACGCCGGCCAGCTTGAAGCCGGCGTCGGCGCCGTCCAGAAGCCGCAGTGCGAGGTCCTCGTAGAAGCGCCCGACGACCACCGCGAACCGCAGGTTCTCCAGCTTCGCCTTCTCCTCGTCGGAGAACTCCTCGAGGAACGACCCCGCCTCAGCCATCGGCGCCCTCGGGGCCGCGCCCGTCCTGGGCGTCCCGTTCGGACTCGTCGCGGATCATCTCCTCGTCGAGGGCCAGGCCCTGGTGGTGCAGCGAGTGGCCCATCTTGTCGCGCTTGGCGCGCAGGTAGGCCTCGTTGTGGGGGTTGGGGACCGGTTCGATCGGAACCTGCTCTGAGACCGAGAGCCCGTAGCCCTCCAGGCCGACGATCTTTTTCGGGTTGTTGGTGAGGATGCGGATGCTGGTCAGGCCGAGGTCGCCGAGGATCTGGGCGCCGATCCCGTAGTCGCGCAGGTCGGCCGGCAGGCCGAGCTTGAGGTTGGCCTCGACCGTGTCCGCCCCTTCCTCCTGCAGCTTGTAGGCCCTGAGCTTGTTCAGCAGGCCGATCCCGCGCCCCTCCTGGGAGAGGTAGAGGAGGACGCCGCGGCCCTCGCGCTCGATCATCGCCAGCGCCGCTTCCAGCTGTTCGCCGCAGTCGCAGCGCATACTGTGGAAGACGTCGCCGGTGAGGCACTCGCTGTGGACGCGGACCAGGACGTCGCTCTCGCCGTCGACCTCGCCCTTGACCATCGCCACGTGGTGTTTGTCGTCGACCAGGGAGCGGTAGCCGACGGCCTGGAAGTCGCCGAAGGCGGTCGGCAGGGCGGTGCCGACGACCCGCTCGACCAGCTTCTCGGTCCGGCGCCGATAGGCGATCAGCTCGGCGACGGTGATCATCTTCAGCCCGTGCTTCTGGCAGTACGGGATCAGGTCGGGAACCCGGGCCATCGTCCCGTCGTCGTTCATCACCTCGCAGATCACGCCGGCCGGGGTGAGGCCGGCGAGGCGGGCGAGGTCGACGCTGGCCTCGGTGTGGCCGGTGCGCTCCAGGACGCCGCCGTCTTTGGCGCGCAGCGGGAACATGTGGCCGGGGACGACGATGTCGCGCGGTCCCGAGTCGGGGTCGATCGCGACCTGGATCGTGTGGGCGCGGTCGTGGGCCGAGATCCCCGTGCTGACCCCGCCGGCGGCCTCGATCGAGACCGTGAAGGCGGTTTCCAGCGGCGCCTCGTTCTTCGCCGCCATCAGGTTCAGCCCGAGCCGTTCGCAGCGGCGCGCGGTCAGCGCCAGGCAGACCAGGCCCCGCGCCTCCTTGGCCATGAAGTTGATCGCCTCCGGGGTCGCGAACTGGGCGGCCATCACCAGGTCGCCCTCGTTCTCGCGGTCCTCGCCGTCGCAGACGACGACCATCCGCCCGGCGCGGATCTCCTCGATCGCCTCCTCGATCGTCGCGAACGGGCTCTCCCCCGCCGCCGCCATCTCTTCTTGTCGCTGGGTCTCCGCCATAGCGCTCACGCCTGCTCCTTTCCGGCGAATGGTGCCACCAAACGCTCCACGTACTTGGCCACGATGTCGCACTCCACGTTCAAACGGCTTCCCGGCGCCAAATCGCCGAGGTTGGTCCGCCCCAAGGTCTCAGGGATGAGGGAAACCTCAGCCCAAGAATCGCCCAAATCCGCGACGGTCAGGCTGACCCCGCCGAGGGTGATCGAGCCCTTGTCGACCACGTAGCGGAGGAGCTGGGCAGGCAGCTCGACGCGGATGCGTCTGGCGAACCCGTCGTCCTCGACGGATGCAACCGTCCCGACGCCGTCGACGTGCCCCTGGACGATGTGGCCGCCGAGACGGTCCCCGGCCCGCATCGCCAGCTCCAGATTGACCCTGGAGTCCTCGGCGACCTCCGAGAGAGCAGTGACGGTCAGCGTCTGATTCATCGCCTCGGTCTCGAAGGCGCCGTCCTCGACAGCGGTTGCGGTGAGGCAGCAGCCGTTGACGGCGATCGAGTCGCCAAGAGCCAGCTCGCTCGCCAGACGAGAGGAGATCCGCAACCGCGCCCCATCGCCGGTGCGCTCAACCGCTTCGACGGTCCCTAGGTCTTCGATCAGTCCGGTGAACAACTCACCACTCCTTGTAGCGGGCCTTGATCAGGACATCGTCGCCTACGTGGTCGGTTGATGACTCGAGGGCGGGGTGGCGCGCGGGTCCTGTCTCCGATCGGGGGCTCTCCCTACCGGGAGAGTCCTCCCGATCGTCGCCACCCGCGCGAGGGGCCGCATCTGGTTGACGGCCGAGGAGCATAGGAGCGAGGAAGGTACGCGATTCGTCGATCTGGTCGGAAGCAAGAAAGGCCGACGCGAGGGTCTGCCCGCCCTCTAGAAGAAGACTGGTTATTCCGCGGCGACCGAGGGTCCGCAGCGCCGACTCGATGTCCGTGGCGGCGATGGTTTCCGCACCGGCCCGCCCGAGGGCGCCGCGGCGCTCGCCGGGGGCGTCGTGGGCGGTGACGACGAGGACCGGGGCCTGGTCGAGGGTCTGCAGGAGTTGGCTGTCGAGCGGCAGGCGGGCTTGGGAGTCGAAGACGACTCGCGTGGGCTGGCGGGCGCCGTCGATGCGGGCGGTGAGGAGAGGGTCGTCGGCGAGGACGGTGCCGATGCCGACGGCGATCGCGTCGCATTCGGAGCGCCACTGGTGAACCAGGTCGCGGCTCTCGGGACCGGAGATCCAGGGGTCGTCGCCGGGCGCAGTCGCGGTCTGGCCGTCGAGGGACATCGCCATCTTCAGGGTCACCAGCGGCAAGCCGGTCTTCGCGTGCTTGCGGAAGGGCTGGTTGAGGCGGCGGGCTGCCTCTGCCTCGCCGCCATCGGCGAAGGCCACCTCAACCCCGCCGTCGCGCAGGATCGCCGGGCCTTTCCCCGCGGTCTTCTCGCTCGGATCGTCGGAGGCGATCACCACGCGGGCGATGTCGGCCTCGAGGATCGCTTCGACGCAGGGCGGCTGGCGGCCCTCGTGGGCGCAGGGCTCGAGCGTCACGTACATCGTCGCCCCGGCCGGGTCCTCGCCCCGCTCGCGGCAGTCGGCCAGCGCCGCCCGCTCAGCGTGCAATCCGCCCAGCTCAACGTGGAACCCTTCGCCGACGACATCGCCATCACGAACCACAACAGCTCCAACAAGAGGGTTAGGACTCACCCGCCCGCGCCCACCCTCAGCCAGCTCAAGCGTTCGCTTCAGATGAGCCTGATCCATGGCAGTCAGGGGGGGATTCATGGTTGATTGACTCGTCAATCAGTCTACCGCCCCTCGCGCGGGTGGCACCGTAGGGGGGACCATGTCTGAGGAAGCTTTAGCTACCGGAAGACATGGTGGGTCCCCTGCGGTGACAGGACCCGCGCGCCGGGAGCGCGAATACTCTGACGACCCGATGAAGCTCATCATCCAAATTCCGTGCCTGAACGAGGAGGCCACCCTTCCTCAAACGATCGCCGACCTGCCGCGAGAGATCCCCGGCATCGACACCGTCGAGCTGCTGGTGGTCGACGACGGCAGCACCGACCGCACGGTCGAGGTGGCGCGCGAGTGCGGGGTCGAGCACATCGTCCGCCTGACCAACAACAAGGGGCTGGCGGCCGGCTTCCAGGCCGGGCTCGACGCCTGCCTCAAGCTCGGCGCCGACGTCGTCGTCAACACCGACGCCGACAACCAGTACCGCGGGGCCGACGTGCCGAAACTGGTCGCGCCGATCGTCGCCGGCGAGGCCGACATGGTGGTCGGCGACCGCCAGGTCTCCCAGATCGACCACTTCTCCGGCTCGAAAAAGGGCCTGCAGCGGCTCGGCAGCTGGGTGGTGCGGCGCCTCTCCGGCACCGAGGTGACCGACGCGACCTCCGGCTTCCGCGCCTACAACCGCGAGGCCGCCCTGCAGCTGCTGGTCGTCGACAACTTCACCTACACGCTGGAGAGCCTGATCCAGGCCGGCAAGATGCTGATCGCCGTCGACGAGGTGGAGATCGGCACCAACCCGAAGACGCGCGAGTCCCGCCTCTTCGCCTCGACCGGCGCCTACGTGCGCCGCAACGCGCCGGCGATCCTCCGTATCTACGCCCGCTACGAGCCGCTGCGCGCCTTCGCCACCGCCGGCGCGGTCGTCCTCTTTCTCGCCCTCTGCGCCTGGCTGCCGTTCCTGGTCGACTGGATCTTCAACGGCGACTCCAGCGGCCACGTCCAGTCGCTGATCCTCGGCGCCGTCCTCTTCATCGCCGCCGTGCAGCTCTTCGCCCTCGGCGTGATCGGCGACCTGCTCGCCGGCCAGCGGGTGATGATCCAGCGGGTCTTCGAGCGGGTGCGGCGAGTCGAGCTGCAGCTCGGGGTCGAGCCCTCCCACTACGAGCCCGGCGGCCCGCCCGCCGCCGGCCGCGAGAGCGCCGAGTGAGTGAGCAGCGCAGCGGCGGCAAGGAGGCGAACGCCGCCGAATACGGGAAAACCGCGAGCTTCCTCGCGATCGGCGTCGGCCTCACCGGGCTGATCACCTACGCCTACTTCCTGATCGCCTCCCACACCCTCTCCAAGCCCGACTACGGGCAGATCACCGTGCTCTGGTCTGCCGTCTTCATCACCATCTCGACCCTCTACCGGCCGGTCGAACAGCTGCTCAGCCGCCACGTCTCCGAGCGGCTGGCGAAAGGCGAATCGCTGCGCCAGGAGCTGCGCGTCGCGACCACGATCCAGATCGGCCTGGCGCTGATCTTCGCCGTCGTCGCCCTGGCCCTGCGCGGGCCGATCCAGGACGATCTGCTCGAAGGCAACGAAGCGCTCTACTGGGTCTTCTTCGGCGCCGTCCTCTTCTACGCCGCCAGCTACTTCGCCCGCGGCTTCCTCGCCGGCCAGCGGACCTTCGGCCTGTTCACGGCGCTGATCCTCTCCGAGTCGTGCTTCCGCACCCTCTTCGCGCTGCTGGTCGCGGTCGGCCTGCTCAGCGGCCAGTCCTGGGTCGCGGTCGGGATCGTCGCCGCGCCCAGCCTCTCGCTTCTGGTCGTCCCCTTCGCCTTTCGGAGAAGGGCGAAGAAAGCCCAGGCCGAGGCGAAGCCCGCCGCGCCCGGACGCGAAGCGGAGGACGCGGCGACTGACCAGGGGGCGGACATGACGATGAAAGAGGGCGGCGGCTTCGCCGCGGCGGTGCTGGTGATCATGTTCAGCGAACAGGCCTTCCTCAACGCCGGGCCGCTGATCACCCGCGGCCTGCAGGGCGCCGCCGCCGCCGGCTTCATCTTCAACGTGCTGATGTTGGCGCGGGCGCCGCTGCAGCTCTTCCAGGCGGTCTCGACCAGCATCCTCCCCCACCTCACCAGCCTCCACACCTCGACCGCGCCCGACAGCGAGCGCGAATTCCACCGCTCGGTCCGCGGCGTCCTGCTCGGCGTCGCCGCCTTCACCGCCTTCACCGCGCTCGTCGTCCTCGTCGCCGGCCCGCAGCTGATGCAGCTCGCCTTCTCGAACAAGTTCGAGTACGACCGGCCGGGATTGCTGCTGGTGACGCTGGGGATGGGCCTCTACCTGGCCTCGGTCACGGTCAACCAGGCCTGCATCGCGCAGGGCCAGGTGCGGCGGGCAGCGGTGCGCTGGATCAGCTGCGCCGGCTTCTTCATCCTCTGGAACTTCCTGCCGATCGTCGGCGACGAGTTCCGCAGGGTCGAGATCGGCTTCGCGCTGACCGCCGGCGTCCTCTTCGCCCTGCTCTACCTCGTCTACAGTCGCCCGCACGGGCGGCCGGAGGACATCCCCCGCGAGGGCTCGACCGAGGAACTGGAGCTGCGGCTCGCCTCGATCGACGAGAACACCTAGATCGCTTCGTTAGGGTCCGTCGATGGGAGCCCATGACGCCGAGCTGATCCTGATCGCCGGGGGATTGCTGGGCGCCGGCATCCTCGGGGCGCTGCTCGCCGACCGGGTGCGGGTCCCGGGCCTGCTGCTCTTCCTCGCGCTCGGGATGGTGGCCGGCTCGGAGGGAATCGGCGGCATCGAGTTCTCCAACACGGAGCTGGCGCGGACGCTGGGCACCATCGCGCTGATCCTGATCCTCTTCGAGGGCGGCCTCACCTCCGGCTGGTCGGAGATCCGGCCGGTGCTGGGAACCGCCGCCTCGCTGGCGACGATCGGGACGATCCTCACCGCGGCGGTCGCCGGCTTCGCAGCGAAGCTGATCTTCGACCTCAGCACCCTGGAAGGGATGATCGTCGGCGCCGCCATCGCGGCGACCGACTCGGCCGCGATCTTCGCCGTGCTGCGCCGTTCGACCCTGGAGAAGAGGCTGGCGCGCTCGCTCGAGGGCGAGTCCGGGATGAACGACCCGGTGGCGCTGCTGCTGGTGATCGGGTTCATCGAATGGATCCAGGAGCCCGGCTACGGGCCGGTCGACATGGTCGTCCTGCTGGCGGTGAAACTCGTCGTCGGGATCGGGGTCGGCTACCTGGTCGGTCGGCTCGCGGTGGCAGCCCTGAACGCGGTGCGGCTGCCGACCGACGGGATCTACCCGGTGGCGACGGTCGCGATCGCCGCCCTCTCCTTCGGCCTCGCCGAGGTCGCCCACGGCTCGGGCCTGCTCGCCACCTACCTCACCGCCCTCGCCCTGGGCGGCGCCAGCATCCCCGCCCGCCGCACCGTCGTCGCCTTCCACGAGGGGCTCGGCTGGGTCGCCCAGCTCTCGCTCTTCATCCTCCTCGGCCTGCTCGTCTTCCCCAGCCGGCTCGACGACGTGGCGCTGAAGGGCCTGGCGCTCTCCGCCGTGCTGATCGTCGTCGCGCGCCCGCTGGCGACCTTCGTCGCCACCGCGCTGGCACCGCTGAACGTGCGCGAGCGCCTGATGCTCGGCTGGGCCGGGCTGCGCGGCGCGACCCCGATCTGGCTCGCCACCTTCCCGGTCGTCGCCGGGATCGCTGGCGGCGAGGAAGAGTTCGCGATCGTCTTCTTCGTCGTCGTCACCTCGACCCTGGTCCAGGGGGCGAGCTTCGAGCCGCTGGCGACCCGCCTCGGGCTGACCACCGACGAACCGGCGCTGCCGCGGCGCCTGCTGGAGTCGGGGCGGATCCGGCGGATGGGCGGCGACGTGATCTCCTACCGGCTGCCGCCCGGGGCCGCCGCCGCCGGCCACCCGGTGCGCGACCTCGAGCTGCCGCGCGAGGCGCTGGTCAACGTGATCGTCCGCGATGGCGACGCGATCCCGCCGCGCGGCTCGACCGAGCTGCGCGAGGGCGACGAGCTGCACGTGCTGGTCCGCAGCGAGCTGCGCGAGGAGGTCGAGGACCTGACCCGCAAGTGGGTCAAGGGGCCGATCGGCAAACCGAGCCCGGCGCCGCTGCCGCGGCGCGGTGCCTCGCAGGTCTTCACCGTGCGGCCGGCGCGGGGAGAGGGCGAGCCGGGTGAGGAGATCGACGGCATCCCGGTCGCCTCGATCCTCCGCGACCGCAGCGAGCGCGGCGCCTACCTGGTGGCCCTGGCCGACGGCCGCTACGCGGTGATCAGCTCCGGCCTGGTCGCGATCGGCGGCCGCAGGGCGCTGGCGGGATGGTGCGAGGGACGGGCCGAGCGGCCCGAGGTGGATGCCGCGGAGCGGGCCTGGTGGCAGGAGGTGACCGGTGCGCTGATCGCGCGCGGTCCCTCAGGACGCCCCGGCCGCAGCAGCGATCTCGGTGTAAGCGGCAGCGGGATCGTCGGCTCCGAAAACAGCTGAGCCGGCGACGAAGAGGTGGGCTCCGGCGGCGGCAAGGGGCCCGGCGGTGTCCTTGTCGACGCCGCCGTCGACCTCGATCCGCGCCTTGCCGGCCAGCGGCGCCAGGCGCTCGACCTTGTCTGGAGAGGTGGCGATGAAGGACTGCCCTCCCCAGCCGGGGTTGACCGTCATGCAGAGGACGACGTCGGCCATCCCGCGCAGCTCCTGCACCGCCTCGACCGGGGTGCCGGGGTTGATCGCGATCCCCGCCAGGCAACCGAGCTCGCGGATCGCCGCGAGGGTCCGGTGCGCGTGCGGCGTCGCCTCCTCGTGGATGGTGATCGAGTCGGCTCCGGCCTCGGCGAAGTCGGCGATCTGCCGCTCGGGCGCCTCGATCATCAGGTGGACGTCGACGACCCCACCGGCGTCGTGGACCTGGTCGGCGATCGCGCCGAGGACCAGCGGCCCGATCGTGATCGGCGGGACGAAGTGCCCGTCCATCACGTCGAAGTGGATCACCCGCGCGCCGGCCGCCATCACCTCCTCGATCTGCGCCCCGAGGCGGGACATGTCGGCGGAGAGGATCGACGGCGCGACCCGTGGCGCCTCGAGCAGCTTGCGCATTTGCTCGCTCACGGGCCGCAGCCTACTGAGCGCGTGCGGACGCAGTTAGGCGATTCGCAGCATGGATGCCCCGCATGACTGGCATTCCATGTCAGCCGTGTTGGTCATCCGCGCGATCGTCTGGTGCTCGCCGCAGTTGGGGCACTGAGAGACGAGTTCGAAGCGGGTGAGGCAGTTGACGCAGCGGAGGCGGCCGGGCAGCTGGGTCGGCCGCAGCCAGGGCTCGCCGCAATTCGGGCAGGGGGCTCGGCCCAGGGGGTTCGAGTCCCCCTCGGCTGACTGGTTGGGGCGGTTCATCCCTTAATCATGCCGAGTCACGCGCGTTTCTTATGACAGGCGCTTGAAGCGGGCGATGAAGAAGCCGGTGGTGCGGTCGCGGTCGGGACGCAGCTGCAGGGCACGCGGCTGCGCCGGCGAGGCCAGCCCGGGCGCCAGGGAACCAAGGTCGTCGAGCTCCAGCGGCGGCGCCTCCCCCGCCTCGGCGGCGGCCAGCAGGGCGGCGACCCGGTCCTCGTTCTCGCGGCGGGAGATCGTGCAGGTCGAGTAGACGAGGGTGCCGCCGGGACGCAACAGAGTCGCCGCGTTGCCCAGCAGCTCGTCCTGGATCCCGGTCAGGCGCTCGATCGTGCGCGGCGACTTGCGCCAGCGGGCGTCGGGGCGTGAGGCGAGCGTGCCGAGGTCCGAGCAGGGCGCGTCGAGGAGGACGCGGTCGAAGCTGGACGGGAACGCCGCCTGCGTCGCGTCGGCCTCGATCACGGTGACGCAGCGCAGGTCGAGCCGCTGCGCCTGGGCGGCGACTTCGGCGGCGCGGTCGGGGTCGACCTCGACCGAGATGATCTCGCCGCGGTTGCCCATCCGCTCGGCGATCTGGCCGGTCTTGATCCCGGGCCCGGAGCAGAGGTCGAGGACGTGCTCGCCCTCGCGCGGGTCGAGGACCTCGACCACGGCGGCGGAGCCGCGGCTCTGCGGCGTCAGCTCGCCGGCCGCGATCGCCTCCGGCACGGCGGCGCCGGTCCGTCCCGCGATCACGATCGCCTCCGCAGCCGCCAGCGGCCAGGCGGCCTCCGGCGCCCGCGCCTCCACGCCGGCCTCGGCGAGGCGCGCCAGCATCGCCTCGCGGTCGGTCCGCAGCGGGTTGACCCGCATCGCCACCTCGGCCCGCTCGTTGCAGGCGGCGAGGGTGGCGCGCGCCGCCTCGGGACCGAGCTCCTGCCACCACATCTCCGCCAGCCAGGCCGGCGCCGAGTGGGCGACCGCGGCGGCGGCCGGGGTCGAGTCGTCGCCGAGCAGCGCCGCGGTCAGCTCGGCGCGCTCCCGCCCGGCGCGGCGCAGGACCGCGTTGACGAGGCCGGAGGCGTGGGCGGCGCCGGCGGCCTTGGTCAGCTCGACCGCCTGGTCGACGGCGGCGTGGTCGGGGGTCGCGTCGGCGAAGAGCAGCTCGTAGAGGCCGAGCCGCAGCGCCGCCAGCACCGGCGGGTCGAGCAGCCTGGGCGAGCGGCCGGCGAGGCGTTCGATCGCGACGTCGCTGGTGCCCCGGCGCTGGACGGCGCCGTAGGCGAGCCGCTGCGCCTGGGCGCGATCGCGGCCGGAGAGCCCGAGGCGGTCGGCCTCGGCGCGGAAGGCGCGCTCGGTGAAGGCGCCTTCCTCGAAGCTGGCGCGCAGGGTGGCGAAGGCGAGCGCCCGCGCCGGCGAGACGCGGCTCGGAGCGCCGGGGGTTGCCTGTCCGGCGCTCATCCCGGCAGCGGATGCCCGCGCAGGTAGGCGTCGGCGGGCATCGGCTTGCCGCCCGCGGGCTGGACGACCTCGAGCCGCAGCGCACCCGCGCCGGTGCCGAGCAGCAGGGCGCCGTCGCTCTCCGCGAGCCGACCGGGCTGGAGATCTGCCCCGCTCTCAGCGGCGTGCGCTTGGCGGACGCCGAGCCGCTCATCGCCTGCCAGCTCCAGGTAGGCGCCGATGTGGGGGGTCAGGGCGTGCACCTTGGCGGCCAGCTCGACAGCGGGGCGTTCGGGGTCGAGGCGCCGCTCGGCGGCCTCGATCTTCTCCGCGTAGGTGACCCCCACCTCGTCCTGCTCGGCGAACTCGAGTTTGCCTTCCGCCTGGAGGTCGAGGGCGCGGACGAGCAGGTCCCCGCCCAGCTCGGCGAGCCGCGCCGCGAGAGCGCCGAAATCGTCATCGGGACCGACCGGCGTGCGCTCGCACAGCGCCACCGGGCCGGAGTCGAGGCCGGCGGTGAGGCGCATCACGCAGACCCCGGTCTCCGCGTCCCGGGCCATGATCGCCCGCTCGATCGGGGCGGCGCCGCGCCAGCGCGGCAGCAGCGAGGGATGCACGTTCAGCATCGGAAAGTCGGAGAGCAGCGGCTCGCGGATCAGCTGCCCGAAGGCGCAGACGAGGACCGCCTCGGGCTGCGCCGCCCGGATCCGCGCCGATGCCTCGTCGTCGTTGACGTTCTCGGCCTGCAGCAGCTCCAGCCCCAGCTCCCGGGCGGCGACGGCGGCCGGAGGCGGCTGCACCTTTCGGCCCCTGCCCTGACGCCGGTCGGGCGGGGTGACGACGAGGGCCGGGCGATGGGGCGAGGCGGCCAGGCGCCGGAGGACGGTGGCGGCGAAGTCCGAGGTGCCGAGGTAGGCGGTCTTCACGCGTCGGTGCGAGGCTCGCGCAGATCGTCGCCCTCGTCGATCTCTTCCTCCGAGGAGGGGCTGTAGCTGTCGCCCTCGCGCAGCGCCCGCAGCGCCGCCTTGCGCTGTTCGCGGATCGTGCGGTCGAGGATCAGGATGCCGTCGAGGTGGTCGATCTCGTGCTGCAGGACCCGCGCCTCAAGGCCGGCGGCCTCGATCACGATCGGCTCACCGTCGACGTCGCGGCCGCTGAAGCGCGCGTACAGCGGGCGCTCGACGTCCATCGAGACCTTCGGCAGGCTGAGGCAGCCCTCCTCGGCGACCGCCATCTCGTCCGAGAGCCACTCGACCTCGGGGTTGATCAGGGCGGTCGGCTCGCTCTCCGGCCCGGCCTGGAAGACGAGCAGGCGGCGGAGGACGCCGAGCTGGGTCGCGGCCAGGCCGATGCCGAGGCCGTCGCGCATGATCTCGATCATCCGCTCGACCTCCGTGCGCAGCTCGGGGTTGAAGTTGGCGACCGGCGAGGCCTTGCTCTTCAGCACCGGGTCGCCCCACTTGACGACGTGGGCGAGCGCCGCTTCGCGGCGCTCCAGCATCTCGACTTCGAGCCGCCGCTCCTCGGCGTCGCGCTCGGGGGCTTTCACCTCGTCGCTCATCGGGGCCTGAGTCTAAAAGGCGTAACCGTTCTGATACTTCCTGCGTGGAAGGCATGCCACAGCCGCGAATCGCCATCGCCACCTGCGCCTCCTATCCCGAGCTGAAGGGCGACGACGAACTGCTCCGCGAGGCGCTGCGGAAGCGCGGCTGCGAGGCGGCCCTGGCGGTCTGGGACGGGGACGGAATCGACTGGGACGAATTCGACCTCTGCCTGGTGCGCTCGACCTGGGACTACCACGACAAGTACGACGACTTCCTCGCCTGGACGCGGCGGGTCGAAGCGACGACGGCCCTGCACAACCCGGCCGAGCTGATCGACTGGAACAGCGACAAGCGTTATCTGCGGGAGCTGTCCGACGCGGGCGTGCCAACGGTGCCGACGCTGTGGGTCGGGCGTGAGGTGGAGGTCGACCTGGCGGCGGCCCTCGCCGCGCGCGGCTGGGAGGAGGCGGTCGTCAAGCCCGTCGTCGACCTCGGGGCGAAGAACCTGCACCGGGTGCAGGCCCGCGAGGCGCAGGACGCACTCGCCACCGTGCTCTCGCGTCAGGAGGCCATGGTCCAACCCTTCCTCCCGTCCCTGGAGACCGAGGGTGAGATATCGCTGATCTACATCGACGGCGAGCTCAGCCATACCGTCCGCAAGCGCCCGGCCGAGGGCGACTTCCGAGTCCAATCGATCTGGGGCGGAACGGTGGCGCCGGCGGATCCCGAACCAAAGCACGTAGAAGTGGCCGAACGGGCCCTGTCTCAGCTCCAGGAGCCGCCCCTCTACGCCCGCGTCGACCTCGTCACCGACCTCGCCGGCAACCCAGCCCTGATCGAGCTGGAGCTGATCGAGCCGAACCTCTATCTCAACACCGACCAGACCGGCGCTGACCGCCTGGCCAGCGCCGTGTTAACCCAGCTGTCGTAGAGGGGCGGGCGCACCCCCTCCAGACGCTCAACGGCGAGCCATAAGCGAGCAGTGTCTGGAGGGGG
>DASURF010000055.1:0-6515 GCA_036280195.1 Solirubrobacterales bacterium
TCTCGAGTGGAAAGCTGCGTGCCATGAGTCCTAAGTCCAGTAGTGGTGATAAGCCGCAAAAAAAGGCCCCAGCGGGCCCGGCGAAGCGTCCTGCGAAAAAACAGCGAAAACTGCCTGAGCGACGGGCGATGATAGCAGCGCGTCGCCGGCGCGCCGGCTCCCTGTCGGAGCGGCTCCACAGGCGGTCCCGCCAGCTCGACCGGATCGGCAATCGAGGTCTGGAGCGGGCCTACCCGACCGTGCGCGTGGCGAAGCGCCGGAGCGAGCTGGCGGCAGGGCGCGCCTGGGCCTGGATATGGCCGCGGCTGAGACCGCTGCTGGGACTGTTCTTCCGCGGGCTTGCCGCGCTCGAGCACCTGGTGCGGCGGATCTGCGCGCTGCTGGTGCGGGGAGCTACCGCGGCCAGCGGGGTGCTCACCCCGGCGCGGGCGGCCGCCGTGGTCGTGATCGCCGCCGGGGCCTGCCTCGTCGCTTCTCAGTTCATCGACTACCGCGCGGTCGAGATCGGCCAGCCGGGTTACGCCGACCTCGGCGACGTGGCCGCCGCGGTTCCCACCGTCGAAGCGCGCACGGCCGGGGCCGCCCACGCCTACCTGCTGGTTCCCGTCGGGCTGCTGGCGATCGCCCTCGGAGCGCTGGCGCTGCGCCGGGAGGCGAAGCGACTGGGGCTCCTGGTGGCCGCCCTCGGGGTGGTCTCGCTGGCGGTGATCCTCCTCGTCGACCTGCCGCACGGGCTCGACGAGGGCGCCCAGACCTCCCGCTTCGCCGGCGCCTCCGCCGTGCTCGAGGACGGCTTCTTCGCCGAGCTCGCCGCAGCCGGAGGGATGGTTTTGGCCGGACTCCTCTACTATGCGCGGCCGTGCCGAATACGAATCAACTTGTCAGGAAGGGCCGCAAGCGCCCGAAGAAGAAGACCGCGACGCCGGGCCTCAAGTCGGGCCAGGGTCGCAAGAAGCGCGTAGCTGCCCCGCAGAAGCGCGGCGTCTGCACCCGTGTCGCCACGGTCACCCCGAAGAAGCCGAACTCGGCTCTGCGCAAGATCGCCCGTGTGCGCCTGACCAACGGCATGGAGGTCACCACCTACATCCCCGGCGAGGGGCACAACCTGCAGGAGCACTCGGTGGTCCTGATCAGGGGTGGTCGAGTCAAGGACCTGCCGGGCGTCCGTTACAAGGTCGTCCGCGGCACGCTCGACGCGGCCGGGGTCTCCGACCGCAAGCAAGCCCGCTCCCGCTACGGCGTCAAAGCTTCGTAATGCCCCGCCGCTCAGCAGCACAGATTCGGCCGATCGAGCCGGACGCCCAGCACCGGAACCGCCTCGTCCAGCAGGTGATCAACAAGGTGATGGTCGACGGCAAGAAGAGCATCGCCGAGCGGATCGTCTACGACAGCCTCGCGATCGTCGGCGAGCGCACCGGCGAGGACCCGGTGGAGACGCTGGAGGCGGCGATCAAACAGCTGACCCCGGTGCTCGAGGTCCGCTCCCGCCGCGTCGGCGGCGCGACCTACCAGGTCCCGGTCGAGGTTCCGGCCCGCCGCGCCCGCACCCTCGCCGTCCGCTGGCTGGTCCAGTTCGCCCGCGCCCGTCGCGAGTACTCGATGGCCGAGCGCCTCGCCGCCGAGATCCTCGACGCCAACCAGCAGCAGGGCAGCGCCTGGAAGCGGAAGGACGACATCTACCGCATGGCGCAGGCGAACAAAGCCTTCGCGCATTACCGCTGGTAAGTCTGTCCTCTAGGCCGCTACTGGCCGTCGATATCGACGGCGTCATCTCCCTCTTCGGGTTCGAGGAGCGGCCGGCCCATACGCAGCTGCAGCTGGTCGACGGGGTCCCGCACTGCATCTCGCTGGCGGTCGGCGAGCGGCTGCTGAGGCTGAGCGAGAGCTTCGAACTGGTCTGGGCCAGCGGCTGGGAGGACAAAGCGAACTTCTACCTGCCGCAGCTGCTGGGACTGCCGGAGCTGCCCCACATCTCCTTCGACGTCGCCGCCCGCGACGGCGGCGCGCACTGGAAGCTGACCGGGATGGAGACCTACTGCGCCGAGCGGCCGATCGCCTGGGTCGACGACAACTTCGACGCCAGCTGCTACGACTGGGCGGAGCGGCGCTCCGCCCCCACCCTGCTGGTCCCGACCGAGCCGCACCTCGGCCTCGAGGAGGGGCACGTCGAGGCCCTGAACGCCTGGGCCGGCTCTCTACACTGATTCAGGTGACGGGGTTCTGGCCGATCTTCTTCCTGCTCGTGGTGCTCAAGATTCCGGTCTTGGCATCGATGTGGCTCGTCTACTGGGCGGCCAAGCAGCACGACGAGCCGGAGGCGGCGACCGACGAGGACGGCGGCGGTTTTAAGCGCCGTCCGCGACCGCGTCTGCCGCGCGGGCCGCGGCGAGGTGGGCCGCACGGGGGCGGCGCCGCGCTGCCGGTGCCGGACTGCCCGCCGGGCGGCCGCACCCGCGTCGTCAAGCCGGCTGCGCAGCCCGCTTTCGCTCGCGCCGGATCTCGCGCAGATAAGGGTGGAAGTCGACCTCGACGGTATGACGCTTAGAGGCAACGAAGCGCTTCGCCTGCTTCCGTTCCTCATGCGATATCTCCCGCTTCATCTCCCCCGCCGGCGGTAGCGTCGCCCTGCCGGAAAGCAGGTCGGCGACCCATTCGCACTGCGCCTCGGCCAGCGGCATGATCGGCCCCAGCGGCTGGATGAAGCCGATGAAGAAGAGGCCCGGTCGCTCGACCGAGACGACGCGGCGGTAGAGCGGCAAACGGTTTTCCGGCGCCGCGAAGACCTTCGGGTCGAAGAACGGGAAGGTGATCTTGTAGCCGGTGCAGTAGACGACGAGGTCGATCTCCTCCTCGCTGCCGTCGACGAAGCGGACCGTGCGGCCTCCCGTGTAGCGGTCGATGTTGGGCTTGACCGTGATGTCGCCGTGGCCGAGCCGGGGCAGCAGCTCCGAGGAGACGGTCGGGTGCGCCTCGAAGAGCTTGTGATCCGGCTTGGGAAGGCCATAGGTGGTCATCTCACCGGCGGCGATCTCCAGCCCTTTCATCGCGAAGAAGCGCTGGACGGAGAGCGGCAGGTAGGAAGCGAGCGGGTGGACCGCCTCGTCGATCGGCTTGCCGTTCATGTACTTGGGCAGGACGTAGGCCCCACGGCGCACCGCCAGGAAGGTCTTGTCGGCGATCCGCGAGGACTCGACGGCGATGTCCACCGCCGAGTTGCCGAGGCCGAGGACCAGGACCCGCTTGCCGCGCAGCACATCCGGCTCGCGGTAGTGGTGGGCGTGGATCTGCTCCCCCTCGAACTCGTCCGAGCCGGGGAAGGCCGGTTCCGGCCAGCGCGGGTCCCAGTGGTGGCCGTTGGCGACCAGCACGGCCCGGTAGCGCCCGGTCGTCTCCGCCCCGGCCTCGGTCTTGGTGGTCACCGCCCAGGACCCGTCGGACGGCTCCACCTTGACCACCTCCGTCCGGAAGCTGATCTTCTCCCGCAGGCCGAAGTGGTCGGCGTATTCGTCGAAGTAGGCCGCCATCTGGAAGTGGTCGGGATAGTCGGGGAAGTGGTCCGGCATCGGCAGCGTCTTGAACGCCATCACCCGGCGCGAGGTATTGATGTGCAGCGAGCGGTAGGCGGACGACATCCCGTTGTCGTTTTCGTAGCGCCAGTTGCCGCCGATCTGGGAGCCCTTCTCGAAGCAGTCGAAAGCGATTCCCCGGGCGTCCAAGACTTGGGCGGCGGCGATGCCGGAGCTGCCGGCGCCGATGATGCAGACCTTCTCGGCGGAGTTCATGCGCCGGAATCTATCGGACTGGCTGCCTGGCCAAATCGGGCCGGATCCAGAAACGCCGAAGGCCGGGTGGTGGACCCGGCCTTCGGCGTCAAGGAGAAATGAAGCACCTCAAGAAAGAAACTCGGATTTTCTTGGGGTACTTACGATTTACCCATTTCTAGGGTCGGTACACATCCGTACTAACCCACACTGCGCTATTTGGACTCTTCCGAGGTCGACTCGATCTCCTGCGCGAGCTCCTCCAGCTCCTCGGCGAAGGAGGTGCCGAAGCCCTCGACCGGGGCCTCGACCCCGTCGACGCCGAGCTCGGCGGCCAGCTCCTCGTCCTCGAGGAGATCGTCGTCGCTCGGCGGCTCGATCGGTTCGGCCGGCTCGATCGCGACCGTCCGGTAGTGCTTGAGGCCGGTCGCGGCCGGGATCAGCTTGCCGATGATCACGTTCTCCTTCAGGCCGACGAGGCGATCCCGTTTGCCCTCGAGGGCAGCGTCGGTGAGCACCTTGGTCGTCTCCTGGAAGGAGGCCGCCGAGAGGAAGGACTCGGTTGCCAGCGAGGCCTTGGTGATCCCGAGGATGACCTCCTCGCCTTTGGCCGGCGTCCCGCCCTCTTCCTTGACTTTCTTGTTGAGCCGTTTGAGGCTTCCGCGATCCTCGAGCTGCCCCGGCAGGAGGCTGGTCGAGCCCTTCGACTCGATCCGCACCTTCTTCAGCATCTGGCGGGCGATCAGCTCGATGTGCTTGTCGTTGATGTCGACGCCCTGGGCGCGGTAGACCTTCTGCACCTCGTCGACGAGGTAGAGCTCGGTCGCGGTGCGCCCGCGGATCGCCAGCAGGTCGGCCGGGTAGAGCGAGCCTTCGTTCAGCTGCTCGCCGACCTCCACCCGGTCGCCGTCGGCGACATGCAGGCGGGTGCGCAGCGGGAAGCTGTAGGAGTGCTCCTCGCCGCTCGACTCGGTGACGATCACTTTCAGCGCTTTGTCGGTTTCTTCGATCCCGACTTTGCCGGCGGCCTCGGCCATCTGCGCCAAGCCCTTCGGTTTGCGCGCCTCGAAGAGCTCGACGATCCGCGGCAGACCCTGGGTGATGTCCTGACCGGCGACACCTCCGGTGTGGAAGGTGCGCATGGTCAGCTGGGTCCCGGGCTCGCCGATCGACTGCGCGGCGATGATGCCGACCGCGTCGCCGATGTCGACGGTCGAACCGGTCGCCGGCGAGATCCCGTAGCAGGAGCGGCATACGCCGGACTCCGCCTCGCACTTGAGGGCCGAGCGGACGGGAACCTTGACGTCTTCGTCGCCGAACGCCTCGGCGATCTCCTCGACGTCGGCGTGGGTGATCTCCTGGTTGCGCTTGAGCAGCTCGCGACCGCGTTTGGTCTCCAGCTTCTTCGCCGCCAGGCGGCCGATCAGGTTGTCGTTGAGCGAGCCGTCGTCCTTGCGGATGACCATCTCGATGTGGTCTTTGGTCTTGCAGTCCTCCTCGCGGACGATCACGTCCTGGGCGACGTCGACAAGACGGCGGGTGAGGTAGCCGGAGTCGGCGGTTCGCAGCGCCGTGTCGGCGAGGCCCTTTCGAGCGCCGTGGGTGGAGATGAAGTACTCGAGGACCGACAGCCCCTCCATGAAGTTGGCCTTGATCGGCCGCTCGATGATCTCCCCTTTCGGGTTGGCCATCAGGCCGCGCATCCCGGCCAGCTGGCGGATCTGTTTGAACGATCCGCGAGCGCCCGAGTTGGCCATCATGAAGATCGGGTTCAGCTCTTCGAGGTTGTCCTCCATCGCCTGCGCGACCTCGTCGGTCGCCCGGTTCCAGTGGGCCGTTACCGCCTCGTGACGCTCCTCGGCGGTGATGTAGCCCTCGTCGTACTGCTGCTGGATCGCAGCCGTCTCCTTCTCGTAGCGATCGAGGATCTCCGCCTTCTCCGGCGGCGAGACCACGTTGTTCTTCGAGACCGTGATCCCGGCCTGGCTCGCGTAGTGGAAGCCGAGGTCCTTGAAGGCGTCGAGCACCTGTGAGACCGCCGGCGCGCCATAGGCTTTGACCAGGTCGGAGACCATCTGGTTGATGTCCTTCTTCTTCAGCGAGAAGTTGACGAACTCGAACTTCTCAGGATCGAAATCCTCTTCGAGGGCGTCCGCGAGGGCGCGCTCGATCTTCTCGTTGAAGATGATCCGCCCGACCGTGGTCAGGAAGTGGCCGCGCCCGGCTCGGCGGTACTCGGCCTGGTCGTGCAGTTTGCAGCCGCCGTTCTCGTAGACGAGCTCGGCCTCCTGCGAGGAGCGGAAGACCTTGACGTTCGAGGCGGAGCCGTTGCTGCCCTTGCCCGCCTTCAGCTCCTCGTCGATCTTCGCCAGCTCGTCCGCTTCCGGCCCGTAGGTCAGGTAGTAGATGCCGAGCACCATGTCCTGGGTCGGGGTCGCCAGCGGCGCCCCGTGGGCCGGGGAGAGGATGTTGTTGGCGGAGAGCATGAGGATCCGCGCCTCGGCCTGGGCCTCGGCCGACAGCGGCACGTGGACCGCCATCTGGTCGCCGTCGAAGTCGGCGTTGAAAGCGTGGCAGACCAGGGGGTGAACCTGGATCGCCTTGCCCTCGACCAGGACCGGTTCGAAGGCCTGGATGCCGAGACGGTGCAGGGTCGGCGCCCGGTTCAGCAGGACCGGGTGCTGGTGGATGACTTCCTCCAGCACGTCCCAGACCTCCGGGATCATCGACTCGACCATCTTCTTCGCGGCCTTG
>DASURF010000056.1:0-36675 GCA_036280195.1 Solirubrobacterales bacterium
CTCCCTTTCCAGGACCTGGGTGCGGCGTTCCGGGTCGTCGGAGACGGGGACGACGCGCCGCTCAACCCGCACTCGGCGCCCGCGGCCCCGCCGCACCGGGCCGACGACGATCGCGCCGCCGCGGTAGACGTCGCGGTCGAGCAGGCTGTGCAGGGTGACGATCGTCTCGTCGTGGGTGGTCGCCGGGTGGACGAAGTCAAGAACCAGGCCGGCCTCCTTGCCCGGCGCCCGCCGCGTCACGCGGCCGACCCGCTGCTGGTAGACGCGGCGCGAGGCCGTGGGCGCCAGGTGCATGCAGATCGTCGCGCGGGGCGAGTTCCAGCCCTCGGCCAGCAGCATCGCGTTGCAGAGCACGTCGACGTCGCCGCGCTCGAAGCCGGCGAGGATCTCGGCGAGTTCGCGC
Source organism: Solirubrobacterales bacterium (assembly GCA_036280195.1). Lineage (GTDB taxonomy): Bacteria > Actinomycetota > Thermoleophilia > Solirubrobacterales > 70-9 > VAYN01. The sequence continues at coordinate 404 of DASURF010000056.1, forward strand.
TTCGGCGTCTCGCCGGAGACCGCGCGGGCCGAGATGCCCGCCCCCTGCAGCGCCTTCGCCACGTTCTTGGCGTGCTGGACGCCGGCGGTGTAGACGACCCCCGGCACCTTGCGGAAGCGGGACCGGTAGAGGTCGGCGATCGCCACGTTGAAGGGCTCCTGGTCGAGCAGCGCGGCCAGCTCCTCCTGGTCGAAGTCCTGGTCGACCTCGCCTTTGCGCAGCGGCACCTTGGCGATCGTCCGCACCCCCGGTCCCGGTGGGATCCGCAGGCAGCGCAGCGGCGCGATCACGCCGCGGCGCGCAGCCTGGGCGAGGTCGAAGCGGGAGGTCTGGGTCGGGAAGAGGTCGGCGACGTGACGGGCGATCAGCGCCCCGGTCGCGGTCATGCCGATGTAGACCGGTCCGGGCAGCTCGCGGATGCAGGCGCTGGTTTTCTCACCGAGCGCGGTGTGCGCCTCGTCGCAGATGACGATCGAGTAGGCGTCGGAGATTTTCTTGTGGTTGCGGACGAACCACTGGTAGGTCTCGACCGTGACCGGGCCGTCGGGGTCGTCGCGGTCGCCCAGCAGCGGTGGCCGCAGCCGCTCCTTGTAACCGCGGTCGGAGATCTCGCCGATGAACTGGTCAACGAGGTTGCGGCGGTGGGTGAGGATCAGCACCCCGCCGGTGCGGGTCGCCTCGACGAAGCCGACCGCGGCGACCGTCTTGCCGGCGCCGGTGGCGTGCTCGAACCAGAAGCGGCGCTCGGCGCCGGGGTCTTCGGGCGCCTCCTCGACGACCTCCTCGTCCTCGTCGCTCGGCCCTTCCTCCCAGTCCTGCGGCTCCTCGTCGGGAGCCATCTCCTCGTCCTCGTCCTCATCGACGTCGTCGTTGCCCTCGAGCTGCTCGGGGGCAGCGTCGCCGTTCGACTCGGATCCGTTGCCGTTTTCGACCACGGCTGCACCGCCCGATTGCTGCTGGCCCATCAGCTCGGCCAGGGTGCCGGAGAGCGCATCGACCTGGTGCGGGTTGAGTTCCGCCCCGTCGCGCAGCTTCGGCGGCTCATCGGCGAGGAAGCGCTCCAGGCCCAGCAGCAGCGAGAAGTCGCGGCGCCACTGGATCGAGGGATGCTCGGCGCCTTCGTCGAGCTCCTTCAGCGCCGTGTCGAGAGCACGGCGGCGCGCCGTGCCCGGCGCCAGCGCCTCCGGCCCCTCGCCGTCGAGCAGGAAAGGCTCGCGGGCAAACTCGGCCGCCCGCTCGATGTCGGCGCTTGAAGGAACTGCCGCCTCTGCGGCAACGTCGCTGGTCTTGGCCATAGAAGGCTTCCGGGGCTTCCGTCCCTACCGAACACAGACAGACGGCTGGGACAAGGTGAACGAGGCTGCGGGGAGATCGACCGGGTGTGTGTCTCCCCCCGAGAACTCAGCGCGATTCGCGAGCCGCGAACCGAACGTACGTATTGTACCCACCGATCGGATGGGCGCGCGATTCAGATCACTCCTCGCGGTAGGGACGCTGGCGCTGGCAGTACTCCTCGGCAGCGGCTGCGGCGACTCCGGGGGCGGCGACTACGGCGGCTCGCACCCCGATTACGCGAAGGCCCTGGCCGGCGCGCCCGCACCCCTGGACGCCCTCTACAAGCAGGGCAACGACCTGCTCGGCGGCGGCACCGCCGCCTACGAAAAGCGGATCGCCGGCCTGCGCGGCCACCCGGCGGTGGTCAACGTCTGGGCCTCCTGGTGCGGCCCCTGCCGGGGGGAGTTCCCGATCCTGCAGGAGCTCTCGGCGAGGTACGGCAAGAAGGTCGCCTTCCTGGGCGTGAACTCGGAAGACTCCGACGACGCCGCCGCGACCTTCCTGCGCGAGGAGCCTGTGCCCTACCCGAGCTACACGGACCCCGACAAAGACATCCTCAGCTCGCTCGGGGGGTACGGCGGGCTTCCGGACACCGCCTTCTACGACGACTCGGGGGAGTTGCTCTACCTCAAGCAGGGTCCATACCGGGACGAGTCCGAATTCGAAGCCGACATTCGTCGCTACGCCCTGGAAAGCGGATAATCGGGAGACCGATGGAAGCCTTCATCGTCATCGCGCTGGTCGGGATCGGGCTGCTCCTCGCCGAGCTGCTGCTGCCGACGGGGGGCGTCCTCGCGGTGCTCGGAGTGGTCGGGCTGACCGCGGCCGGGATCGTCGCCTTCGGCTCCGACAGCGGCGCCGCCGACTACGCGGGCGGGGGATTGATCGCCCTCGGCGTCGTCTCCGGAGTCACCTTCTACTTCGTCAGCCGCAAGGTCCTGGAGGCGCACCGCAACGCCGAGGTACGTACCGGCAGCGAGGAGATGGTCGGCGCCACGGCCGAGGCCCGCACCTCGATCGACCCCGACGGCCGGGTCTGGCTCGGCGGCACGCTCTGGAGCGCCAGGCTGGCCGACGGCGCACCGCCGATCCGGCAGGGGGATAAAGTCACGGTCGAGGCGGTCGAGGGGCTGACGCTGGTAGTGCGCCCGGCGCCGCAGGCCGCGATCCACACGAGTGAAGGAGCCGGTTGATGGAGGCAGTGGCAGGAATTCTCATCGTCCTCGCATTCTTCGGCTTGATCGCGGTGGGGGCCTCGGTCCGGATCCTGCGCGAGTACGAGCGCGGGGTGATCTTCCGGCTCGGGCGCCTGATCGCCCAGAAGGGGCCGGGGCTGATCCTGCTGATCCCCCTCGTCGACCGGATGGTCAAGGTCGACCTGCGGACGGTGACCCTCAACATCCCGCCGCAGGAGGTGATCACCCGCGACAACGTCCCCTGCCGGGTCAACGCCGTCGCCTACTTCCGCGTCGTCGACTCCAACCGCGCCGTGGTCGAGGTCGAGAACTACCTGATCGCCACCTCCCAGATCTCGCAGACGGCGCTGCGCTCGGTCCTCGGCAAGGCCGAGCTCGACCAGCTGCTGGCCGACCGCGAGCGGCTCAACGAAGAGCTGCAGAAGATCATCGACGAGTCGACCGAGCCCTGGGGCGTGAAGGTCACCGCGGTGGAGATCAAGGACGTCGAGATCCCCGACCAGATGCAGCGGGCGATGGCGCGCCAGGCCGAGGCCGAGCGCGAGCGGCGGGCGAAGATCATCAACTCCGAGGGCGAGTTCCAGGCGGCGCAGAAGCTCACCGACGCCGCCGACATCATCAGCACCAACCCGGCCTCGCTGCAGCTGCGCTACCTGCAGACGCTGCTCGAAATCGGCACCAACCAGAACACCACGGTCGTCTTCCCGCTGCCGATGGACGTGCTCGAGCCGTTCGTCGGCAAAGGCGCGGCCGGCCGGGCCGCGGGAACCGAGCGGCCCCCGCGGCCCCCGGCTCCTCCGGCGCCGCCGCCGGTGGACGAGCCCGACCCCGACGACCTTCCCCCCTCCCGCTCCTGAGCGCGCCGGAGATCCGCATCGACCAGCTGACCGGGCTGAGGACGATCCTCGCCCCGGGGCGGGCCGCACGTCCGGACAGCTTCTCGGCACGGGCGAGCGAGCCGAAGGGGCCGGAGAACTGCCCCTTCTGCGAAGGGCGCGAGGACCGCACCCCGCCCGAGCTCTACGCGCTGCGGCCCGGCAGCGGCGAGCCCGACTCGCCGGGCTGGCAGACGCGCGTGGTGCCGAACCTCTATCCCGCACTGGACGACCCATCGCGTGGTTCCTTTGTCCGGGATAGCAGGACAAAGGAACCAGAAGTCGCCGGACCCGTCGCCGACGCCGGTTCCTTCGCAAGCGCCGGCGACCCGCTGCTGGCGTCGAAACGAGCGGGAGAACCAGACCTCTTCTCCTCCCGTCCTGCCGAGGGGTCGCATGAGGTGCTGATCAACTCGCCCGCGCACCTGACGGCGATGGCGCAGCTGGACGACGGGCAGTTCGCCGCCGCGGTCGCCACCTGGCGCGAGCGGATGCGGGCGCAGGCCGACGCCTCCTACCTGCAGCTGATCGTCAACGAGGGAGGCGGTGCCGGGGCCTCGCTCGAGCACACCCACGCCCAGCTCTACGCGCTGCCCTTCGTCCCCGCCGCCGTCGCCCGCGAGCGCGAGCGGGTCGGCGCCTACGGCGAACGCACGGCCGGCGGCGGGCTGCTCAGCGACGTCCTGGTCGAGGAGGTGCGGCGGCAGGAGCGCCTGGTCGCGATCGACGACGAGGCGGCGCTGATCTGCCCCTGGGCCTCCCGCTCGCCCTTCGAGCTGCGGGTGATCCCGCGGCGCGAGTCGGCCCGCTTCGAGGAAGACGAGAGCGGCGCGGCGATGATCCGCACCGCGATGTCCGCGCTCGCCAAGCTCTTCGACGGCCCGCCGGAGCTGAACCTCTGGGTCCGAACCGCACCCCGCGGCGCCGAGCAGTTCCACTGGCACGTCGACATCGCCCCCCGGCTGACGATCAAGGCCGGCTTCGAGCTCGGCACCGGCGTCGACATCAACGTCTATCCGCCGGAGCGGGCGGCGTCCGACCTGAGAGAGTGCCTCTGATGCGGCCGACCCCGCGACCGATCCCGCGCTTCATCGCCGACACCACCCAGGAGGGGATCCCGCACGGCCGCTTCGCAGAGCGACTGCGCGAGGAGTTCGCCAAGGCCGTCGACGGAATCGGCGACCTGCCGGTGGGCGCCGAGCTGCCGGCCGAGGTCGACTGGTTCCCGGAGCGCACCTGGGGCGGTCGGGTCTGGGTCCCCTGTTCAGCCAACACCGAGAGCGAGGAGGGGCGACTGGAGCTGTTCGGCCACGTCTCCTACGTGCAGCCGCCAGAGGGCGAGCCGAGCGGGTTCTCCGCCAAGGCCGACTTCACCGACATCCTCGCCGAGGACAACCCCGACTGGCGTATCGACCTCAACGACGACGTGATCGGCCGCTGGCGCGGCGAGAACGGACGAGCCGGCGCGGTGACCCTTGTCTGGGGGCGGCCGCTGGTCCGCGGCGCCGTCGCCGCCACTGCGGTGCTCGAGGGCGAGACGGTCGACCAGGAGCTGATCTCCCAAGACCGCTTCACGCTGATCGCCCTCGACGCGCTCGAGGCCTACGGCGACGACATCTTCATGGAAGTGAAGCTCTGGAGCCGACGCGCCGACGAGCTCGCCTCCGAATCGCTCTACGCCTGAGCTAAGACCTCGATCGGAAGATCGAGCCCTGAACGCGCCATCCGCGCGTCGAAGGTGAGCAGGGTTTCGCCCAGCATCAGCGCCAGGGCGACGTAGAGGCCGTCGTAGAAGCTGAAGTTGTCGCGCAGGTCCCAGGCGACAAGGATCAGGTTTTCGTGCTCGACGCGGCGCAGCGGCAGATCGTCGATTTCCCCGAGCGCCACCTCCGCGGCCTCGGCATCCATCCGCCCCGAGCGAACCTCGCGACGCAGAGTTTGGCCCACCTCGGCATCGATCAGATGCGGTGCCCAGAGGGCGTGTTCTTCCTCGGCCAGCCGCGCGTCCACCAACTGCGTGGGGCCTCCCGCGCGGACGAATTCGACGATGACGGATGCATCCACGACGGCCATCAGTCGCCCCGCGCTTCGCGGATGATGTCGACTACCTCCTGGGTGGTGGAGGTCGACTTCCTCCCCTGAGCGTCCCTCCTGGCGGCGATCTCCCGGATCGTCGATTTGCGGGTCCGTAGGTCGAGCTCCCGCTTGATGTAGTCCGACATGCTCATTCCCGCCGCCGCCGCGCGGATCTTCAACTGCCGGTGCAGGTCGTCGGGGACATTCCTGATCTGAATCATCTTGGACATGTCCTCCACATTAACCCGTGCGGAGGACATGTCGATCACCTGTGCTGGGTTCATGCAAGCGATCCTGCCGAGCGACACCGCACGCGTGGCGCGCACATCGCGCCAACTTCGACAACTCTCAGCCAACTAAGCGAGAATTCAGCTCCGGCCCCGATAGCTCAGCTGGATAGAGCGATCCCCTCCTAAGGGATAGGCCGCTGGTTCGAATCCAGCTCGGGGCACTCTGGATGCAGGCTTTCTCCCGACGGGCTGCAACTTTTGCCGGGGCAGCCTGGTTGTAGCCAGAGTGCAGCCCGTGACCCCCGCCCACCGCCTCGGCCTCTGGTCGCTCCTCCTGTCGCTGCTGGCGCTCGTGCTCCCGGCGCCCTCGCCGGCGGCCGCCGCGACGCGCAGCGTCCACTTCGACGGCCGCACGGTGCAGGTGCCGGCGGGCTGGCCCGTCTATCGACTCGACCGGCATCCGCGGATGTGCGTGCGGATGGACCGCCGCGCGGTCTATCTCGGGGCCCCCTCGGCGCAGCAGCAGTGCCCGGCCGAGGCAATCGGCCGACAGCGGGCGATCCTGGTCGAACCGCGCTCCGCCACGCGTGCATCGGCCTCGCCGCTCGCGCGTCGCAGCGCCACCGCCTCCGCCGGGGCGGCGGTCTTCACCGGCCTCGGCTTCGACGCCTGCACCGCGCCTTCGTCGCGCTCGATGGCCGCCTGGGCCGATTCGCCCTACCGTGCCGTCGGCGTCTACATCGGCGGCATCAACCGCGCCTGCTCTCAACCGAGCCTGACCCCGGACTGGGTCGCGGAGCAAACCGAAGCGGGCTGGCACCTGATCCCCACCTACGTCGGCCTGCAGGCACCGACCAGCGCCTGCTCGAGTTGCGCCAAGCTGAGCGCCAGCCAGGCCACCGCCCAGGGCGCCGCGGCGGCCATCGACGCGGTCGAAGAAGCGAGCGCCGTGGCGATGGGCCCAGGCAGCCCGATCTACTTCGACATGGAGGCCTACAGCCAGACCTCCAGCGCCACCGCCGCCACCCTCGCCTTCCTCGAGGCCTGGACCCAGAAGCTGCACCAGCTCGGCTACTCCTCCGGCGTCTACAGCAGCAGCGCCTCCGGGATCGAGGACCTGGCCGGCCAGGTCGGCAGCGGCTACGAACTGCCGGACGCGATCTGGATCGCCAACTGGAACGGCCAGCAGAACACCTCCGATCCGGTGGTGCCCGCCGGCGCCTGGGCGCAGCACCAGCGCATCCACCAGTACCGCGGCGGCCACAACGAGACCTACGGCGGGGTGACGATCAACATCGACAACAACTACGTCGACGGGCCGACGGTCGGCTCGGCAACCTTTGCCGCCGGCGACGACCCGATCGGCTACCTCGACCTCGCCGGCTCGCCGGCCCCCGGCCAGGTGCGGGTGCGCGGCTGGGCCTTCGACCCCAACCTGCCCGCCGAACCGCTCTCGATCCGGCTCTCGGTCGGCGGCAAGATCGACGCTCCCGGCGTCGCCGTCTACGACCTCGGCCCGGTCGCGAGCCGCTCCCGCCGCGACGTCGCCGCCCAGTTCCCCGGGGCCGGACCGCGCCACGGCTTCGACGTCAGCCTGCCGACGGTGAAGTCAGGGCGCCAGCGCGTCTGCGCCTACGCGCTCGACCTCGATCCCGGCGAAGACCGGCTGCTCGGCTGCAAGGGGGCGGCGATCCCGGTCGCGGTCAGGCTCTCGCGGCTGAAGATGAGAGGCAAGCGGGTGCAGGTGCGGATCACCTGCCTCTGGCCCGCGGGGACCGAGTGCCCGGGACAGATCCTCCTCCGTACCCGCTTCCGGGTGCCGGTTCCCCACTACCGCGGCCGCGGGCCCCGCACCCGCCCGGTGAGCCGGCTGATCGGGCGCAGCGCCTTCCACCTCAGCGGCGGCGGCGCGCAAACGTTCCGCGTCCCGCTCACCGCCGGCGGCCGGGCGCTGCTGCGTGGACGCGACTCGCTGAAGACCCACGTCGTCGTCGCGATCCCGGGAGGCCGGCGGATCGCCGTCCTCCGCCTCCGCGACTAAACGGCGCCGATCTCTCAGCCGCGGTCGGGGCGGTCCGGATAGATCTCGTCGATCGTCACCAGCGCCCGGTAAGGCGCCTCGGCGGCGGCTTCGATCCTCTCGCCGCCGCCGGCGAGCCGGTCGACGACGGCGACCACGCCCGCGATCTCGAGTCCCTCCTCGCGCACGCGCTCGATCGCCTGCGCGGTGGAGCCGCCGGTGGTGACAGTGTCCTCGACGACCAGGCCCCTGGTACCGGGGCCGACCGGGCCCTCGACCCAGCGCTGCAAGCCGTGCTCCTTGCGGGAGCCGCGGACGAAGAAGGCGACGAGGCCGGCACCGGCGGGAACCGCGATCGCCGCGCAGGCGGGCGGGATTGCCGCCGTTGCGGGGCCGCCGACCGCCTCGGCGCCGAGCTCCGCGGCCGCCGCCGCGATCAGCTCGCCGGCGGCGTGGAAGCCGGCCGGGCGCATCAGGGTGCGGCGGGCGTCGACGTAGTACTGCGCGGTCGCGCCGCTGGCCAGGGTCACCTCGCCGATGATCAGCGAGTGCTCCTGCAGCTCGTCGAGCAGGGTCTGCTTGGAGGCGGCGAGGTCGGTCACGGCGGGCATCCTAAGCGCCGAGCGCTTCTGCGAAGCCCTGGCGCCAACTGCGATGCGCCGGCTGCCAGCCGAGCTCGCGCTTTGCCCTGGCGTTGGAGGCGCCGCGCATGGTGATCGCGGTCGAGACCAGATCCTTGCCGGCGACCAGCCGCGCCAGCCAGGCCGGTACCCGTCGCGGTGGCTTGGCGCCGAGGGCCTCGGCGTAAGCCGGTAGCCATTCGCGAAGCGGGGCGGGCTCGTCGTCGACCACGTTGTAGACGCCGGGCGAGCCGTGCTCGAGCGCGGCGACGTACGCCGCAGCCGCGTCCTCGATGTTGACGAAGGAGAACCTTCCTTCGCCGCGGCCGATGATCGGGTAGCGCCGCTTCCTCACTTCCTCGGCGACCGAACCGCCGCGGTCGTAGTAGGTCCCGGGGCCGTAGAACCAGCCGAAGCGCAGCACGACGCCCTCCGGCTCACCGACCTCCAGCACCTGGCTCTCCAGCGAGACCAGCGCCTCGCAGGCGGCAGCGAAGCGACCGGGGGGATCGCGGAACAGCGGCGCCTCCTCGCCCTTGATCCAGTCGCCCTCCGGCTCGTAGAAGAAGGCGACGCTCTCGGCCACGATCCGCCGCGCCCCGGCAGCCTTCGCCGCCGCGACCAGGTTGCGCGTACCCTCGGTCCGCACCTTGTTGGTCGCCGCCAGGTAGTCCGATTTCGGATCGAACTTCGGCGGCAGCGCCGTCAGCGCATGCAGCACCGCCTCCGGCCGCGCCGCAACGACCGCCTCCTGCAAAGCCTCCGCGTCGAACACGTCGCAGACGACCGCCTCAGCCCCAGCCTCCCGAATTTCAGCCGCCCGCCCCTCGCGCCGCGTCATCCCAACCACCTCATGCCCGGCCTCGACCAGCTGCCGCACGGTCGGCCTGCCAACTACACCGCTTGCTCCAGCAACAAAGACTCTCATCGCACGCCTCCTTTCTCCCGACCCTATCCCTAAATCGATGGGGTGGTCGGAGGGCGCAGACGTGCAGGCGAGGGCGGCTGTGGCCAAGCAGTCCAAGGACGCAGGGAGCCGGAATAGCAGCGCTATTTCGGCGACCGAGGACGCAGGAATGCGCCGTGCCACAGGCGTCCGCAGCCGCACGGCTGCGCCCGACGCCCACCCCACCTACCAGATGAAGATGTCCTCGCCGAAGAAGATCCGGTTGTAGATCTCGGGCTGGTCGGCGATGAAGGTCCGCAGGCAGCCGTGGCTGGCGGGGTAGTCCGGCACCGATTCGTAGCCGTGGACCGCGTAGCCGCCGTAGAAGTAGAACGAGTAGTACATCCCGTGCGAGTTGTAGCCCGGTTCCTGGCGGATGAACTCGTAGTGACCGGTGACGGTCGGGGTCGAGGACTTGCCGGAGGAGATCGGGTAGATCGCGAACGGCTTGTCGCCCTTGGCGAAGACGAGGACCTGCTTGGAGAGCGGCGCCTCGACGTGCTCGCCGGCGCCCGGGTGGCGCACCTCGTAGCCGCCCTTGCCTGAGTAGACCTTCTTCACCAGGCCGGCGCCGGCCCGCATGCTGCGGCTCATGCCGTTGACTTTGCGGTAGGCGAGAACGCCGCGCGCGGTCTTGCCGCCGAAGCAGCTGCCGTCGTTGGCGATGTAGCCCATCTTCCGCATCGCCTTCTTGAAGCCGACGACGACGTCGCCGCACTGGCCCTGGTGCAGGGACGGGAAGCTCACCTTCCAGCTCTTGCGGACGGTCTCGTCGGCGCCCAGCTCCGGCGTCGCCACGTGCTTGGCGGCGACCGCGTACTTGCCGTTCTCGCGCACGGTGATGTTGGTGCGGAAGCTGCCCTTGCCGCCCGCCTTGCTGACCTGCAGGTTGCGGCTGAAGAGGATCTTCCCGTCGAGATAGAAGGTGACTTTCACCTTCTCGCCGGCGACGAACGGCGCCAGCGTTCCGGTCACGGGGACCTTCTGCATGATCTCCGCCCGGCCCTTCTTCAGGTGGCCGACCTTGACCTTCACCGTCGCCTCGGGAGCCGGCCCGGCTTGCGGCGGCGCCTTCTTGGCGGGAGCGGCTGCCGCGCTCGCGGGCAAGGCCAGCGCGCAGGCCACGGCGAGCAGGGACGAGAGTCGGCGGCGATTCATGGGGCGGGAATCCTACTGAGCGAGGAGGGCGACACTGTTGTTCAGCATGTGCAGCAGCATCCCCGGCACGATCGAGCCGGTCTTCTCGTAGAGCAGGCAGAAAACGAAGCCGAGGACGATCAGCGGCGGCACGGCGCTGATCCCGGTGAAGGCGTGGAGGGCGCCGAAGACGAGCCCGGCGATCAGCGCCGCCGGCAGCTTCGGCAGCCGCTCCCGCAGGCCGCCGAAGAGCATGCCGCGGAAGCAGATCTCCTCGACGATCGCGGCGCCGAAGACGATCAGCAGGATCTGGATCGGCACCGGCCCGAAGCCGTCGGCGATGTCCTCCTGTTCGGGTTCGAGGATCAGCGCCGAGTAGAGCGCCGCGAAGGTCAGGTAGCTGACGACCGCGACCGCCATCCACCCCAGGGCGGAGGGCCGGAAGCGCTGCACTCCCAGGCGCCACAGCGCCTCCCCCAGGGTCGCCGCCCCGCGCGAGAAGGCGACCGAGAGCGGCACCAGCCCCAGCCCCAGCACAGTCGCCACCTGGGCGATCACGTTGCCGACCGTCGTCAGTTCGCCGTCGCCTTCGGTGAAGAAGAGCGCCGGGATGCCGAGCAGGAGGCCGACGACGATCGCCGTCACCGCTCCCAGCAGCGCCCCCGAGGGGCCCCAGTTCGAGGGCGGGAACGTCCGCGTCGCCGGCTCGGCGACAGGTGGGGAGGCTAGGTTGCTCTCCATGTCGCCCGCAGTCTCACAGGTCAGCCGCAAGACGAGGACCCGGCTGCGACTCCTGCGCCGCCTCGGCTTTCTCGCCGTCTTCCTGGTCCTGGCGATGCTGGCGCTCAGCCAGTTCACCGAGCTGCAACGGCTGGCCGCGGGCGTCCTGGCCTCGACCGCACTGGTCGTCGCCATCGTCGGCTTCGCCGCTCAGCGCACCCTCGCCAACCTGATCGCCGGCATCCAGATCGCGATCTCGCAGCCGATCCGGATCGGCGACCGCATCAGCTTCGAAGAGCAGGAGGGACGGGTCACCGACATCACCCTCTCCTATACCTACATCGACCCCGGCGACGGCACCTCCGTGGTGGTCCCCAACCAGCTCCTGGTCGAAGGGATCGTCCACAACCACTCGACCGAAGACACCGTCGCCTGACGGCTTCGGCCGCGAAGGGCCTCTAAGTACCCTCTCTTCGATGACGCAGCGCACTCGGCGACGTCAGCGCCGTCACGGGGGGATCGGCGCCAAGCTCCTGATCGTCTTCGGCGGCGTCTTCGCCCTGCTGGCGATCGGCGTCATCGCCGTCACCTCCTGGGTCCTCGACGTCGCCGCCGACGCGCCTTCTCTCAGCAGCTGCAAGCCGATCGACCGCGGTGGCAACACCGTCGTCTACGCTGCCGACGGCTCGAAGCTGGGGGTCGTCGCCTCGCCCGAGATCCGCTCGCTGGTGTCCATCGCCCGGATCCCCAGAAACGTGCAGCTGGCGACGGTGGCGATCGAGGACCGGCGCTTCTACCAGCACGATGCGCTCGACTACGAGGGGATCGCGCGGGCAATCGTCAAGAACCTGGAAGCCGGCGAAGCGGTCGAGGGCGGCTCGACGATCACCCAGCAGCTGGTCCGCAACCTCTGCATCCCCAAGCCGGAGCGCACGATCGAGCGCAAGATCGAAGAGGCCGAGCTCGCCGGCGAGTACGCCGAACGCCACAGCCGCAGGGAAATCCTCGGCTCCTACCTCAACGTCGCCTCCTACGGGACGATCGAAGGGACGACCGCCGTCGGGGTCGGCGCGGCCGCCAAGATCTTCTTCTCGAAGCCTGTCTGGAAGCTGAAGCTGCCCGAAGCGGCGCTGCTCGCCGGCCTGCCCCAGGCGCCCTCCGAATACAACCCCCTGCTGAACCCGAAGGCCGCGAAAGCGCGCCGCAACCAGGTGCTGGAACAGATGGCGAAGCTCGGCTACGTCAGCCCGGAGAGGGCGCGGGCGGCGGAGGCGAGCGGCCTGCGGGTCAACCTCGACGAGAGCTACTTCGAGCACCGCGAGCCCTACTTCTTCGACTACGTCGAAAACCGGCTGCTCGACGAGTACGGGGTGAAGAAGGTGCGCCAGGGCGGCCTCGAGGTGCACACGACGATCGATCCCGAGTTGCAGGAGGTGGGCCTGGAAGCGATGCGCTCATCGCTGCCCTACTCGACCGACCCTTCCTCGGCGCTGGTCTCGATCGACCCGCGCAGCGGCCACATCCGGGCGATGGTCTCCAGCTCCTCTTATGAGGACAGCAAGTTCAACCTCGCCGCCCAAGGGCACCGCCAGCCCGGCTCGACCTTCAAGACCTTCGTCCTGACCACGGCGATCAAGCAGGGGATCGACCCCTACAGCACCTACTACACCTCGAAACCGCTGGACCTCTACCTGCCGCAGTGGGGCCATTGGACGGTCCACACCGCCGACGAAGGCTATCTGGGGACCGTCAACCTGCAGCAGGCGACGGTCGCCTCCGACAACACCGTCTTCGCCCAGCTCGACCTCGACGTCGGGCCGCAGGCGGTGGCGCAGACGGCCCACTCGCTGGGGATCACCTCGCCGCTGGACGGGATCCCGGCCGAGGGGATCGGCGGCCTGCGGATCGGCGTCTCGCCGCTGGAGATGTCGAGCGCCTACGCGACGCTCGCCGACGGCGGCCTGCACCGCAAGCCGGTGGCGGTGACCAAGGTGGTCTTCCCCGGCGGTCGCGTCGATCGGCCGGAACGCTCGCAGCCGCAACGGGTGGTCTCGCCCGCGGTGGCATGGGAGGTGACCCGCCTCCTGCACGACAACATCGTCGAAGGGACCGGCACCGGCGCCTACACCGGCTGCCCCGGCCAGGCGGGCAAGACCGGCACCACCGACAACTACACCGACGCCTGGTTCGCCGGCTACCAGCCCAACCTGGCGACGGTGGTCTGGGTCGGCTACCCGGAGTCGAACGACGTCTCGATGTCGAGCGTGCACGGCCAGATCGTCTTCGGCGGCACCTTCCCGGCAGACATCTGGCACGGGCTCTACGCCGGAGCCGGGGTTCCCTGCGAGGAGTTCGCCGAACCCGATCAGAAGATCAGCTGGTCACCGTTCTACGGCCGCTACGCCCGCTCGAGCCCCAGCGACGACACCAGCCTCGGCGGCGGCAACGGCGACGGTGAAGGCGGCGACTCGCCCCCACCCGGCAGCGCCGCGGTCGGCGGCTACGACCCGAATGCCTACGCGCCGGGCGCCGGGCAGGAACCGTACCCCGTGCCGGAACCATCCCCCGGATCGAGTGACGTCGGCGGCGGCGAGTCCGCGGGCAGGTAGCGATCGCCCCCGGCCTCGCCTTCGCCCTCGTCTGGGCCGGCTTCCTCGCCTACCTCGGCTTCCTCGCGGCGGCGCCGGCGCTCGGGCGTCGCCTCGTCTGGGGGACGATCGTCGCCTTCGTCGTCGCCTTCGCGTTGTCGCCCGTACTCCTCTCCCACGACGTCTACAGCTACGTCGACTACGCCCGGCTCGGTGTCCGCCACGGCCTCGACCCCTACGTCCATCCGCCCTTGGTCGCGCCCCAGGACCCCGCCTACGCCGAGGTCACCTGGACCGAAGCGACCAGCGCCTACGGCCCCCTTTTCACCCTCGCCACCTATCCGCTCGCCTGGCTGCCGGTCGGCGCCGCGGTCGCCGTCCTCAAGGCGGTGGCAGCGCTCTCGGTGCTCGGCATCGCCGCGATCGTCTCCCGCCTCGCCGGCTGGCGCGGCATCGACCCCCTGAGGGCGGCAGCCTTCGTCGCCCTCAACCCCCTCGTCCTCGTCCACGTCGTCGGCGGCGCCCACAACGACGGCGTGACGATGCTGCTGGCGATGCTCAGCGTCGCCGCCATCCTCAGCGCCCGGGAGCTCGTCGGCGGCGCAGCCCTCGCAGCCGCAATCGCCACCAAGGCCGCAGCCGCCTTCCTCGCCCCCTTCGCTCTCCTCGGCACCCGCAGCCCTTCGCCGACGGGACGAAAAGCGGTTTACCTGAGCGGTTTTCGTCCCGTCGGCAGATTCCTGGCCGGCGCTGGGCTCGCGGCGGCGATCGTCGCGCTCGCCGCTTGGGTCGCCTTCGGCTGGGACTGGCTCCGTGGCTTCGGCCTCGCCGGCGAGAACCAGAGCCGGACCAGCTACATGAGCATCCCGATCACCGCCGCCCGGCTGACCGGCCTCGATCCCGACGCCGTCCGTCTCGCCGCCGCGATCCTCTTCGCCGCCGCGATCGCCGGTCTCCTCGCCTGGACCTGGCGCGGCAACGACTGGGTCCGCGCCGCGGCCTGGGCCGCCGCCGCCCTGCTCCTGGCCACCTCCTGGCTCCTCCCCTGGTACCTGATCTGGGTCTTGCCCCTGGCGGCGATCTCCCGCGACCGACCGCTGCAGCTCCTGACCCTCGCCCTCACCGCCTACCAGTTGGGAGCGCGGATTCCCCTGTAGGGATCTAGGTCTGCGCGGACTGTGCCGCCGCCTGCCGCTCCGCCTCTTCCTCCTCAGGCGACGGATGGATGATCCCGGTGTGGACGCTCCACCCCTCTTTGCGTCCCAACGCCGTGACGATCCCGACGTAGATGATTTCGGCCACGGTCAGGACGCCGCGCACGGCGATTGCGATCAGCGAGCCGAGGGCGAAGCTCTTGCTCGGCAGGGCCGCCTTCATCGCCCAGGCGAAGGCCGCGTCCTTGACGCCTAACCCGGCCGGCGCGATCAGCGTCACCAGCGCGGCGACATAGCCGATCGCCTGCGCCGAGCCGACCAGCAGCACGTCGTTGAAAGGGATATTGGTGACCGAGCGGGCGACGCAATAGAGGCCGAGCGCGATAACGAACCAGTTCAAGGTGTAGAAGGCGATCAGGGCGATCACCCCGCGCAGCGAGATCACCCCCGGCAGCGGTTCCCGGCCGAAGGTCCGCAGCGCCTTGTCAGCCAGCGGCCCGAAGACCTTCGGGTGCAGGACCGCGATCGCCAGCGGGATCAGCAGCAGCACGCCCCAGCGCCAGGGCTCGCCCTGGAGATCGGGGTGCTGGATGATGAAGTAGGAGGCGACGACCACCGCCGAGGTCGCCGAGACCGCCTGTTCGTAGACGATGCTGGCGATCGTGATCCGGCGCGGGATCCCGGCTTTTTCGGAGAGCAGCAGCCTGCCCAGGACGTACAGGACGCTGCCGGGCACGTAGCGGGCCAGCAGTGGCTGGCCCCAGGCGACCTGGGCGCGACCGAAGCCGAGCCGGTAGCCGAGGAAGCGCAGGGTGAGGTCCCAGCCATAGGCGCTGAGGACGAAGAAGAAGGGCAGGATGACGATCGCCGGAATCAGCCAGCCGACGTGGAAGTGGACGCCCTCGTCCTGGATCTCCGACCACTGGTCGATGACCGTGAGGACGAGGAATCCGAAGATCACCAGGGCGAGCCCGATCTGGAGGGCGAGCCGGACTTTGCGGCTGCGCGGGGGCTTCTTCCCGATCTGCGATCCCGCTTCGCCTACGCGGTGAAGAAATGGTTGGCGGCTCTCCACGTCCGTTCGCACCTTAGTGTTTGGAATAGTCGGGTGATGGGCGAGTTCGAGTTGCTGGCCAAGCTGCGCGCGCGTCTGCCGCAGGACGGCCCCCGAGTAGAACTCGGCAGCGGCGACGATGCTGCGGTCACCGTGCCGGGCGGCGCGACGGCCACTTCAGTCGACGCGATCATCGACGGGGTTCACTTTCGCCGCGGAGAGACCTCGCTGGTCGCGGTCGGCCGCAAGGCGCTGGCCACGGCGCTCTCCGACCTGGCGGCGATGGGCGCGGAAGCGGGTGAGGCCTACGTCGTCCTCGGCGCGCCGGCCGACCTCGGCGAGGACGACTTCCTCACCCTGCTGGACGGCCTGCTCGAGCTTGCCGCGGAGACCGGAACCACCCTCGCCGGCGGCGACGTCACCCGCGCCCCGGCGCTGACCCTGGCGGTGACGGTGGTCGGCCACGCGGCGACGCCGGATCGGTTCGTCACCCGTGCCGGCGCCCAGCCGGACGACGTCCTCCTCCTCACCGGCGAGATCGGGGCTGCGGCGGCGGGCAGGCTGCTGCTCGACGACCCGAGCCTCTCCGGCGCTGTGCCTGACGACACGGCCGCCCGCCTGCGAGCCCGCCAGCTCGACCCCACCCCCCGGCTGCGCTCCGGCCGGGCCCTCGCCGCGGCAGGAGCGCGGGCGATGATCGACCTCAGCGACGGCCTCGCCGGCGACGCCGGCCACCTGGCCCGGGCCAGCGGCGTCGCCCTCGAGATCGACGCCGGCACGCTGCCGCTGGCGAAGGGAGTGGCCGAGGTCGCCGCGGCAGCGGGGCTCGACCCCCTGCGGCTGGCCGTATCCGGTGGCGAGGACTACGAGCTGCTCGCGACGCTGCCGGCGGACCGGCTCGGCGACGCCTCCGCTGCGATCGGCGAAGCGACGGAAACCACCCTGACCCCGATCGGCCGTGTAGCGGCGGGGGAGGGAGTCGCGATCAGGCTGCCCGGGGGTGAACCGCTGGAGGCTGAGGGCTACGACCATTTTGCGGGGTCGTAGCGTGAATTCCGGTCAGCAGCTCCCTGACGCCATGCCGACTCAGCATCGCGTTCGCGATCTGCGCCGGGTCCGGCTTGTAGGCGCCGGTTTCGACGAGATATTTCAGTTCGTGGGGCTGCATGGCCTTCGCGGTCATTATCGGCCTCGCCACTCAGATCCTTAGTTCTTAGTACTCGCACATGCGTCCAAACTGCGGCGCTCATTACCCTTGGGCTTGTGCCCAACGGCTCAGCCCGCATCCTGCTGGTAGACGACGAGCAGTCGATTCAGACCCTGCTCAGCTACCCGCTGCGCAAGGACGGCTACCACGTGACCTCGGCCCTGGACGGCTCGGAAGCGCTGCGGCGCTTCGAGGAAGGGCGGTTCGACCTGGTCATTCTCGACCTGATGCTGCCGCAGCTGAACGGGGTCGAAGTCTGCCGTCAGCTGCGCTCCCGCAGCCAGGTGCCGATCATCATGCTGACCGCCAAAGGCAGCGAGACCGACAAGGTCGCCGGGCTCGAGGTCGGCGCCGACGACTACATCACCAAGCCCTTCTCGCTGCGCGAGTTCCGCAGCCGCGTCAAAGCCGCCCTGCGACGCTCGCGGATGGCGGCCGGAACCCAGGACGACGGCGCGATCGAGCACGGCGAGCTGACGATCGACTTCGACCGCCGCATGGTCACGCTGGCCGGCGAGGAGGTGCGGGTGACCTACGTCGAGTTCGAGATCCTCGGTGCCCTCGCCCGCTCCCCCGGCCGCGTCCTCACCCGCGAGACGCTGTTGGAGCACGTATGGGGCGACTCCGACTATCGCGACCCGCGGACCGTCGACGTCCACATCCGCCATCTGCGGGAGAAGCTGGAGAAGGACCCCAAGGAGCCGGATTACCTCTTCACCGTGCGCGGCGTCGGATACCGCTTCCGGGAGTAACCGCGATGCGCGGCCTCCGGCTCGGCGACCTCGCCAGCCGCATCACCCTGATCTCGATCGCAATCGCGGTCGGCGCCACCGCGGTCGTCTACGTCTACGCGGTCGCGATCGGCGGCTCGGCCAGCGGCGACGACGCGGTCAAGCTGCAGATCCTGACCGGCGGCCTGATCGCGGTCGCGATCGCCACCGCGATCGGCCTCTATTACACGCGCGCCGCCAGCAACAACATCCAGCGCCTACAGGAAGCCGCCCGCAAGGTCGCCGACGGCAACTTCGAAACGACGATCCCGGTCGCCTCGGTGGGACAGCTCGGAGATCTCGCCCGCACCTTCAACGAAATGCAGCGCCGACTCGCCGAGCTCGACAGCGCCCGTAAGCAGTTCATCGCCAACGCCTCGCACGAGCTGCGGACGCCGATCTTCAGCCTCGGCGGCTTCGTCGAGCTGCTCGAAGAGGAGGACCCGAGCCCCGAGGAGCGGGCCGAGTTCGTCCGCACCATGCGCCAGCAGATCGAGCGGCTGACCAAGCTCACCACGGATCTCCTCGACCTCTCCCAGCTCGACGCGGGCGCAGTGGTGATGCGGACCAGCAGCGTCGATCTCACCGCCCTGGCACGGGAGGTGACGAAAGAGTTCGGAGCGCGGGCTGATCTGCGGGGCTCGCGGCTGCAGCTGCGCACTCCGGAGCAGCCCGCGATCGCCCTCGCCGACCCCGATCGGGTGCGGCAGATCATCCGTATCCTGCTCGACAACGCCCTCACCCACACGCCCGAGGGAACCGACGTCACCGTGACCACCTACTCCGCCAACCGCCGCGCCGAGCTGACCGTCTCCGACGACGGGCCGGGGATCCCGCAACGGGTCCAGAAACGGATCTTCGAGCGCTTCTACACGGCGGACAAGTCCGGCAGCTCCGGCCTCGGCCTGGCGATCGCCAGCGAGCTCGCCCAGCGGATGAAGGGAAAGATCACGATCAGCTCCAGCCGTCGCTTCACCGCTTTCACCCTCGACCTTCCGCCCGGCGCCGGGAACGCGCCGACGACGCGCTCACCTCGCGTGCCGGTCGAGGCGGGGACGTGAAGCGGCTCGGCGCGGGCGCCGCGCTGCTGCTCTGCCTGCTCGCCCTCTTCGGCTGCGGTGAGAGCGAGGAAACGAGCCCGACGGCGGGCGAAGGCACATCCGCGCCGGCGGCGGCGCCCAAGCCAGAAATCGCGATCGAGACCTCCAGCCCGGGCTTCGATGCCAGCCGGGTCTACGAAGAGGCGTCGCCCGGGGTGGTGACGATCCGCTCGGTCTTCGAAGGCAACGAAGCGGCCGAAGGCTCCGGCTTCGTCCTCAACGCGGACGGCGAGATCGTCACCAACGCGCACGTCGTCACCGACGAATCGACGGGCGAGCGCGAGGCGGCCAAACAGGTCTACGTCGAGTTTCCGGATCGCAACGTCGTCCCCGCCGAGATCGTCGGCTTCGACCCCTTCGTCGACGTCGCCCTGCTGCGGATCAAGCCCGACGGCTTCGCCCTGCAGCCGCTCGAGCTGGGCGACGACCGTGATCTCCACGTCGGCCAGCCGGTGGCGGCGATCGGCAGCCCGTTCGGCGAGCAGCAGTCGCTCTCCGTCGGCGTCGTCTCGGCCACCGACCGCTCGGTGAAATCGCTGACCCAGTTCGAAATCGCCGGCGCGATCCAGACCGATGCCTCGATCAACCCCGGCAACTCCGGAGGTCCGCTGCTCGATGCCGGCGCCCGGGTGGTCGGTATCAACCAGCAGATCGAGACCAACTCGGGCGCCAACGACGGGGTCGGGTTCGCGGTGCCGATCTCCTCGGTCAAGCGCTCGATCGCCCAGCTGCGCGAGGACGGCGACGCCGAATACGCCTACATCGGCGTCTCCAGCCAGCCGCTCTACCCGCAGCTCGCCCGCAAGCTCGAGCTCGACACCAGCTACGGCGGGCTGGTTTCCGAAGTGGTCGCCGGCGGGCCCGCCGAGGAAGCCGGGATCGAGGGAGGCGACGAGAAACTCACCTTCCAGGCCGGCCGCTACCGGGTCGGCGGCGACGTCATCCTCGACGTCGACGACCGGCGGATCGTCGGTCCGGACGACCTGGCGAAGGTGATCGCCGACCACCAGCCGGGCGACAAGGTGACGGTCACGATCCTCCGAGACGGCGAGCGCAAAGAGGTCGAATTGACGCTTGGGAAGCGCCCGGACGACTCTTCAGGCTGAGCGGCGAACACCGCGGGACGCCATCTCGCCGCTCATCGGTGTAGAACTTCGGCCTTGCTCCAGGAAGTGGCCCTCGGCCAAAAGACCCTCACCGACTACACCCACATCGTCGGCAAAGAGCTGACGGAGCAGATCCGCCGGCTCGCCGAGCCGCTTAAAGGCAAGCGGGTGCTGCACGTCAGCGCCACCGCCTTCGGCGGCGGCGTCTCGGAGATCCTCTACACGCTCGTACCGCTGATGCGGGACGTCGGGCTCGACGCGCACTGGCACGTGATCTTCGGCAAAGAAGAGTTCTTCAACGCCACCAAGCTGCTCCACAACTCACTGCAGGGTGCCGAGGAGACGCTGAGCGACGAGCAGTGGGAGATCTTCGACGAGATCAACCAGATCAACGCCGAGGGCCTGCAGGGCGATTGGGACGTGGTCATCGTCCACGATCCGCAGCCGATCGGACTGCTGCGGGGCGCCAAGGAGAAGGGCAAGAACTGGATCTGGCGCTGCCACATCGACCTCTCGACGCCGAACCCGGCCCCGATCGCCCGCCTGCTGCCGATGATCGAAGAGTACGACGCGAGCGTCTGGCACCTCGAGGACTACGTCCCCGACGGGATGGGAGCTCACCGCGAGGACGTGCGGATCTGCCCGCCGGCAATCGATCCGCTCTCGCCGAAGAACATGGCCTTCTCGCCCGAGGACGCCGCCTTCGTCTGCCGCCAGTTCGGGATCGACGTCGACCGCCCGCTGATCACCCAGGTCTCCCGCTTCGACCCGTGGAAGGACCCGATCGGCGTCATCGACGCCTACCGTGAGGTGACCGAGAAGGTTCCCGAGGCGCAGCTGGCGATGGTCGGCTCGATGGCCACCGACGATCCCGAGGGGATGGAGTACTTCCAGAAGACCTTCGAATACGCCGAAGGCGACGAGGACATCAAAATCCTCAGCAACCTCAACAACGTCGGCGCGATCGAGGTCAACGCCTTCCAGTCGCAGTCGGACATCTGCCTGCAGAAGTCGATCCGCGAGGGCTTCGGCCTGACCGTCACCGAGGCCCTGTGGAAGGGGCGGCCGACCGTCGCCGGCAACGTCGGCGGCATCCCGCTGCAGATCGAGGACGGGGTCAGCGGCTTTCTCGTCGACTCGCCTTCCGAGTGCGCCCAGCGCTGCCTCGAGATCCTCCAAGATCCGGAGCTGGGCAAGAAGCTGGGCCGACAGGGCAAGGAGCACGCCCGCACGCACTTCCTCACGCCGCGCCTGCTGCGCGACTGGCTCGACCTGTTCGGCGATCTCGACGGCTGACGCCCACCCCTTAGTCTCTGCGGCGTGAGCTCTTCGCCGCTGATCATCGTCTCGAACCGAGGCCCGCTCCAGTTCGAGCGCGACGAGAACGGGGAGCGGACCGTCCGCCGCGGCGGCGGCGGACTGGTGACGGCGCTCTCGGGCCTGGTCTCCCACCGCGACGCGCTCTGGATCGCCTCGGCGATGACCGACGAGGACGTCGCCGTCTCCAACGAAGCCGGCGGGCCGATCGAGCAGGAACTGGACGGGATCGAGTACCGGGTCGGCCTGGTCGGCAGCGATCCCGAGGCCTACGACCGCTTCTACAACGTGATCGCCAACCCGATCCTCTGGTTCATCCAGCACTACCTCTGGGACATCTCCAACGCACCGGACATCCGCCAGCAGGAGATCGACGCCTGGGACTACGGCTACCAGGTGGTCAACCGCGACATCGCCCAGGCGGTCCTGGCCGAGATCACCGGCCAGGAAAACCCACTGGTGATGCTGCACGACTACCACCTCTACACCGCCCCCGGGATGATCAAGGCCGAGCGCCCCGACGCGTTCCTCCACCACTTTGTCCACATCCCCTGGTCGCAGCCGGACAGCTGGCGGATCCTGCCGAACCGGGTCCGCGACGCGATCTACGAGGGGATGCTCGCCAACGACATCATCGGCTTCCACACCCACGCCTACTGCATCAACTTCCTCCGCTGCTGCGACGAACTGCTCGACGACGTCGAGGTCGACTACAACGCCGCCGAGGTCCGTCACGCGGGCGGCAAGACGATCGCCCGCGCCTACCCGCTGGGGATCGACGCCGAGCGGTTGCAGCGAGCTGCGGCCTCGCCCGAGGTGGCCGAGGCCGAGCGCGAGGTGCTCGAGCGCCGACGCCAGCACCTGATCATCCGCGTCGACCGCGCCGACCTCTCGAAGAACGTGCTGCGCGGCTTCACGGCTTTCGACACCTTCCTCACCCAGCACCCCGAGTTCCGCGAAAAGGTCACCTTCATCGCCCACCTGCAGCCCTCGCGCCAGGACGTGCCCGAGTACGCCGAGTACCTGGAGCGGATCGAGGCGCTGGTCGCGGTCGTCAACCACCGCCACGGGACGACCGACTGGATGCCGATCGACCTGAAGATCTACGAGAACTTCTACGACGCGGTTGCCCGCTACAAGCACTTCGACCTGCTGATGGTCAACTCGCTCTTCGACGGGATGAACCTGGTCGCCAAGGAGGCTCCCGCGGTGAACACCCGCAACGGGGTGCTGATGCTCTCCGAGAACACCGGCTCCCACCAGGAGCTGATCGACTACGTGATCTCGGTCAACCCCTTCGACATCCAGGAGCAGGCCGACGCGATCCACCGGGCGCTGACGATGGACTCCGAGCAGAAGCGCAGATGGGCGGAGGGGCTGCGGGAGATCATCTTCTCGCGCAATCCCGGCGACTGGGTGGACGACCAGTTGAAGGACATCGAAGCCGCTCGCTCCGCCCCGGCCTGAGGGGGCCGAGGGGGAGAGTTCGGGGGCGCTGTGCCTTAGGGAGGGGTGCGCGCGGTACGAGTCAGGTGGACCGGAGTAGCCAAGGGCGCGGCAGTTCTCGCCGCGGTCGTGCTTGCTCTGCAGGCACTACCAGGCCTGATGCGGCCGCCTGAGCCGCCGCCGCTGGAAGCGGACGTGGGGTTGCCGCGGATAGTTCCCCACCCCGAGGCGCCGAACACGCCGGCGGCTCGGGCGGCGGGTCCTGTCTCCGATCGGGGGCTCTCCCTACCGGGAGAGTCCTCCCGATCGTCGCCACCCGCCGCAGGAGCGCAGGTGATTGACAGCAGGCCGAAGCGACGGGGCCGGCATCAGGTGGAACAGAAGGACCTACCTACGCCCCCTGCACCTCCGCCAGTCGAAGCGGTGCCTTACCAACCGCCTCCCGCCCCCGCGGCCACTCCACCCTCGCCGCCTCCGGTCGGCGACGGGTCGGAGGAGTTTGCGCCGCGTTAGAGCTGAAGCGGGGGGCGTCGGCCTCATCCCGCCGCTATAGTCCTTCGCCGTTTTGGCCGCACCACGTGAATACGAGCTGGTCCTGATGCTGGACCCCCAACTCGACGCTCCGGCGCGCGACGCGCTGGCGCAGGAGGCCCGCGGCCAGATCGAGGCCAACGGCAGCCTCAAGCATGAGAACGCCTGGGGCCTGCGGAAGATGGCCTACGAGATCAACCACCGCACCGAGGCGGATTACCGCTGGATGCGCTTCGAGGCCCCCAACGACCTGCTCGACTCGCTCGACCACAACCTGAAGATCGCCGACGGAGTTCTGCGATTCCGGATCTTCAAAGTCGATCCCGGTGCGCCGGTGATCGTCCCTCCGACCGCCACCGCCGCCCCTGGGCCGCGGGAGCGGGCCGGTGCCGCCCAGGGAGCTCGCGAGGATCGCGACGACTCCCCGGTCGAAGCCGACGAGGAGTAGGGCGCGCAGCGCCCCCCGCTGTTTGCGGAAACCCGCCCGCGAGGGGGGAGAGTAGAGCCGGGCTCCTCCTTAGACTGGAATCCGACAAGCGAATCCAGAGGAGTTGAGTCAATTGGCAGCTTCGAACGTAAACGTGGTCGTGATCACCGGGAACCTGACCCGGGATCCGGAGCTGCGTCATCTCGGCAGTGGAACCGCCGTCTGCAAGCTTCGCGTCGCGGTCAACAGCCGTCGCAAAGACGGGCAGACGGGCGAATGGGTGGACAAGCCCAACTATTTCGACGTCACGGTCTGGGGCGCTCAGGGCGAGAACTGCGCCAACTACCTGAACAAAGGCCGTCCCGTCGCGGTCGAAGGCCGGCTCGACTGGCGCGAGTGGGAGGACCAGGGCGGCAACAAACGCCAGTCGGTCGAGATCATCGCCAACACGGTCCAGTTCCTCGGCTCGCGCGACGGGTCCGGCGGCGGCAACAACGGCGGGGGTGGCTTCAGCCCTCCGCAGAGCGACGTGCCGGCTGACATGTCCGACTTCGGCGGCGCCCCGGCAGGCGCCGGGTCGGGGGCTGCGTCCGAGGACGACATCCCCTTCTGATCGCCCCTACAGAGCGCCGCATTGCGGCGCTCTGTAGCATCCGCCGCCGATATGGCTAGAGCAGAGCAGACTTCATCGCGGCCCGGAGGCCGACGTGGCGGCAGGCGCGGCGCCGATCGTGCGCGGCCACGCAAATACACGCGGGTCAACTCCGAGGTCGTCGACTACAAGGACCTCAACCTGCTGCGGCGCTTCCTCTCCGACAAGGGGAAGACGCGCGGCCGGCGGGTCACCGGACTTTCCCGCCGCCACCAGCGTCAGCTCTCGGTGGCGGTGAAGCGGGCGCGCGAAATCGCCCTGCTTCCCTACGTCGGAGAGCGCTGATGGCGCAAGCGATCCTGCTGCAGGACGTCGATTCGCTCGGCGAGCGAGGCCACGTCGTCGACGTCGCCCCCGGCTATCTGCGCAACTACCTGATCCCGCGCAAGCTGGCGCAGCCGGCCACCGCCGGCGCGCTGGAGGAAGCGAAACGACGGATGGAGGCGGCGGAACGCGCCGAGAAGGCGCGAGCCGAGCGCGAAGCGGAGGCCGCCGGCCTGCTGGGCAAGACGGTCCTGACGATCCACCAGCGCGCCGGCGAGGACGGCAAGCTGTTCGGCTCGGTCGGCCAGAAAGAGATCGTCGACGCCCTGCGCGAGGCACGCGACCTGCGGGTCGACAAACGCCAGGTCAAGCTCGAGCAGCCGCTGCGCGAAATCGGCACCTTCATGGTCGAGATCGAGCTCAAAGACGGCACCACGGCAGCCGTCAAGACGATCATCAGCGAGGAGAAGTAGTCCTCCTTCGGCGTCGCAGGTCCGGCTGGGTTCGCTCCGAGCGGGCGACGGTCGGTCTCGCCACCGTGGCCCTCGGCGCCGCCGGGGTCGTCATCGCCGGTCAGTTCAGCCGCATGTTCGCCCGGCGGGCCGGCGAGGCGCACGACCCCGAAGCGCTGCTGGAATCGGCGCCGGCGGCGGCGGCCGACACCGTCGGCGTCGCGGTCCGCGGCTACGTCGAGGCGCCCCGCTACGAAACCGTCCTCTTCAACCTCCTGGCCGGCTTTCTCGGCTCCTTCGCGATGGTGCGCCTCTCCACCTGGGCGATTCGCGACGGCCGCGGCCCGTTCCGCAACGTCCACATCGGCGGCCGCCACATCCACCACTTCGTCCCCGGCATCCTCCTCGCCTTCGGGTCCGGCACCGCCGCCCTGCTCACCGACGACGACGAGCTGGAGCAGAAGCTGGCGATCCCGATGGGGGCCGGCTTCGGCCTCACCTTCGACGAGGCGGCCCTCCTCCTCGACCTGCGCGACGTCTACTGGACCCGAGAAGGGCTGCTGAGCGTCCAGCTCAGCCTCGGCGCCACCGCGATCCTCAGCATCGCCATCCTCACGCTGCGAATGCTGCGCCGCGGCGAGCTGCGCCAGGAGCAGGAGGGTCTGATCCCGCCGGCCCAGCATCACCAGCTCTCCTTCGGAACTGCCGCATAAACGCAACCGAAGCGTGAATTCTTTTTGACGGCCTTTGCACGGAAGCCGCACATCGTCACGGCCCGCCTCTGGTTTGCTTGACAAGCCCCTTGCAGCCGCCCGGGTTCCGCCGCCGGGCCGCCTTTACTGAGACTGATGCCGCAGCCCTCCACCACCCACGTTCCGCCGCAGAACATCGAGGCCGAGGAGTCGGTGCTGGGAGCGATGCTGGTTGCCGAGCCGACGCTTACTCGGGTGATCGACGAGGTGAAGCTGAACGCCGCGGACTTCTACCTCGACAAGCACCGGCTGATCTTCGACGTCGTCCACGACCTCTACGCGGCCTCGAACCCCGTCGACGAGCTCAGCGTCAGCGAGGCGCTGACCCAGCGCAACCAGATCGACCAGGCCGGCGGCCGCCATTACATCTCCGAGCTGGCGGCCAAGGTCCCCGCCGCCGCCAACGCCAAGCACTACGCAGAGATCGTCCAGCAGAACTCGCTGCTGCGGCGCCTGCTCGGCGCCGGACAGGAGATCCAGGGCTGGGTCAACGAGCGCGACGGCGAGCCGAAAGAGCTCTCCGAGCGGGCCGAGAAACTGCTCTTCGAGGTTGCCCACAAAGAGCAGGCCAGCGACTTCAAACTGCTGGGGGAGATCCTTCACGACGAGGTCGACCGCCTGGAGAAGCTCTCGACCGGCGAGACCGAACTGACCGGCACCCCTTCCGGCTTCCGGGACGTGGACGCGATCACCGGCGGCTTCCAGCCCGGCAACTTGATCATCGTCGCGGCGCGGCCGGCGATGGGCAAGAGCGCGCTGGTCGCCAACATCGCCGAAAACGTCGCTGTCAAGAAGCAGCAGCCGGTCGCCTTCTTCTCGCTCGAGATGTCGGAGGTTGAGCTTGCGCAGAGGTTCATCGCCTGCCGGGCGCGGATCTCCGGCGACAAGCTGCGCAAGGGGCAGGTCTCCAAACGCGATTGGCCGAAGGTGATGCGCGCCTGCAACGAGCTGGAAGAAGCGCCGCTCTGGTTCGACGACTCCTCCGACCTCGGGATCCTCGACCTGCGGGCGAAGGCGCGGCGGCTGCACGCCCAGGAACAGGAGCGCGGCGGCCTCGGCTTGATCATCCTCGACTACATCCAGCTGATGCGCTCCGACGACCACCGCGCCAACCGGGTCGAGCAGGTCGGCCAGATCAGCCGCGGGCTGAAGATCCTCGCCCGTGAGCTGGAGGTGCCGGTGGTGGCGATCTCGCAGCTCTCGCGAGCGCCCGAGCAGCGGACCCCGCCGAAGCCGCAGCTCTCCGACCTGCGCGAGTCCGGGCAGATCGAGCAGGACGCCGACGTCGTCGCCTTCCTCTACCGCGAGGACTACTACCGCGATCCCGACGAGGAGCCCGACGGCCTTGCCGACCTGATCATCGCCAAGCATAGGAACGGCCCGATCGGGACCAGGAAGCTGGTCTTCCTCGACCGCTATCCCAAATTCGCCGACCAGGCCCACCAGGAGCCCCCGATCGAGCAGCCGGCCGGCGAACCGCCGCCCTTCGAGGACGCCGCCGCGGCCGGTCCCGACTTCTGATGCCTGCGATCGCCCGCTCCGAGCCCTTCCGCGAACAGGCCTGCCCGCTGGGGGTCTGCGACGGCTCCGGCTGGATCCTCGGTCCCGAGGACGTGGCGCGCCCCTGCGAGTGCCGGACCGAGCGCCTCAACCGCGGGCGCAGCCGCGGCGTCGCCTCGGCGATCCCGGCCCGCTACCGCGGCGTCTCCTTCGACCGCCCGCCGGTCTCCGACATGGCGCGGGACATGACCACCCGCCACGTCGTGCAGGCGGCGCACTCCTACGTCGAGGACCTTGACCGCAACCTCGAGGCGGGCCGTGGGATCTGGCTGATGGGGGACACCGGTACCGGCAAGACCACCCTGGGGATGCTGATCGCCAGCGAAGCGCTGAAAGCGGGCAAGTCGGTGGGCATCTATTTCACCCCCAAGCTCCTGACCCGGATCCGCCAGACCTACCAGGAAGCGGAGAACGAGAACGCCTACGCGCAGTTCTTCGAACGCGTCACCGCGGTGGACCTCCTCTACATCGACGATCTCGGCTCCGAGCGGCACACCGACTGGGTGGTGGAGCAGCTCTACGCCGTCATCAACGAGCGCTACGAGAACCAGCGTCCGATGCTGGTCACGAGCAACGCCGAGGGGGACGTCGACAAGGGTCAGAGGCAGCTGGAGGACCAGATCGGCCGGCGCACGGTCTCCCGGCTGATCGAGATCTGCGGCGATCCGCTACCGCTGTTCGGGTCCGACCACCGATACCGAGCCCGCGCCGCCGGCTGAACCGCGTCAGAATCCCCCCGGCATGCCAGGAGTGGTCATAGTCGGGGCCCAGTGGGGCGATGAGGGGAAGGGCAAGGTCGTCGACCTGCTCGCCGAGCGCGCGTCGACGATCGTGCGCTTCCAGGGCGGCAACAACGCCGGTCACACCATCGTCCGCGAGGGGCAGGAGTTCAAGTTCCACCTGATCCCCTCGGGCATCCTCCACGCGGACAAGACCTGCGTGATCGGCAACGGCGTCGTCGTCGACCCGCGGGTCCTGCTGGGCGAGATCGACGGGCTGAAACGGGCCGGGGTGAGCGTCAACAACCTCCGCCTCTCCGCCAACGCCCACCTGATCATGCCCTACCACGTGCTGCTCGACACGGCCGGCGAGACGAAGCTGGGGAAGCTGTCGATCGGTACCACCCGGCGCGGGATCGGCCCCTGCTATGCCGACAAGGCGCTGCGGCTGGGAATCCGCGTCCAGGACCTGCTCGACGAGAAGATCCTGCGGACGAAGATCCGCGCCGCGCTGGAGCCCAAGCAACAGGCGCTGCGCGAGCTCTCGGTGCAGCGCCGCAAGCAGTTGAAGGAGGCCGGTGAGGAAGCGAAGCCGATCGAGCTCGAGGGCGGGGTCCCCGACCCGCGCCTCGACCTGCACGCGATGGTCGAGGAACACATCAGCTTCGGGCACCGGCTCGAGCCCCACATCGCAGACACCGCCCGCCTCTGCTGGGATGCCCTCGACAGCGAGGAGACGGTGATCTTCGAGGGTGCGCAGGCGACCCTCCTCGACCTCGACCACGGCACCTATCCCTTCGTCACGTCGTCCAACCCGATCGCCGGTGCGGCCTGCGTCGGCGCCGGGATCGGGCCCAAGGACATCGACGAGGTCTGGGGAATCGCCAAGGCCTATGCCACCCGGGTCGGCGCCGGGCCCTTCCCGACCGAGCTCTTCGACGAGATCGGCGAGCAGATGCTGCAGCGCGGACACGAGTTCGGGACCACGACCGGGCGCCGCCGACGCTGCGGCTGGATGGATCTCGTCGCCCTGCGCTACGCGGTGCGCCTCAACCGCCTCGACGCGCTGGCGATCACCAAGCTCGACGTGCTCAGCGGGATCGGTCCGTTGCGCGTCGCCGTGCGTTATCGCTCCAAAGAGGGCGCCGAGCTGGACACCTTCCCCTACCACCAGTCGATCCTCCACTCGGCGACGCCGGAGTACGAGGAGCTGCCGGGCTTTGACGCCGATCTCGGGGCCTGCAGCAACGCCGCCGACCTGCCGCAGGCGGCCCGCGACTACCTCGGATTCATCGCCGATTTCGTCGGCGTCCCGGTTCGCCTGGTCGGTGTCGGCCCGGATCGCGAGCAGTCGATCTGGCTCGACTCCTGAGCGGTCGCAGAGACGCGGAGACGTTTGGAAGAAAATCGCCCACCGGTCGCGCCACTCCTCTACAGTCTGTGAGTGGCTTCCCTTCGACGCTCGGCAAAGGCAAACGAGCGGCTGCCCCGCGGAAGGCACGGCCTGCCCCGCGAGGCGGTGACCGAGTCCCAGCGCCACCGCATCCATCGGGCGATGGTCGAAGTCGTCTCGGCCCGGGGCTATCCCGAGACGCGGGTGGTCGACGTGATCGGCGTGGCCGGTGTTTCGCGCAAGACCTTCTACGAACTTTTCGAGAGCAAGGAGGACTGCTTCCTCGCCGCCTACGACGTCCTCCTCGAAACCCTCCTGGGCGAGGCCACGGATGCGTTCGAATCCCGCAGCGGCGCGCCCTGGGCCGAGCGCATCGGCGCTGCACTGGAGGTGCTGCTGGAGCACCTGTCCCGGCATCCGGACGAGGCTCGCTACGCGATCGTCGAGGTGCTTGCCGCGGGCCCCAAGGCCCTGGCTCGACGCGATTCGGCCTTGCGGCAGTTCACCGGCTTCCTCGAGCCCGGCCGCTCGGAGACCTCGGTCGAACTGCCGGGCATCACCTCCCTCGCCGTCACCGGCGGCGTCAACGAGCTGCTTTACAGCGAGATCCTCCACGGCGCCGTCGCCGGGCTTCCCCGCCGCCTGCCAGATCTGATGTTCTGGATGACGCTGCCGTTCCTGGGGCCCGAAGGGGCAGCGGCCGAGCGCGAGCGCCTGCGCCTGGCAAAGCCCCGCTCCTAGCCCGCTGGGCGATCCGCTCCTTTTGCCTTATGGGCGGGTTTACGAACAGGGCGGGGGTGGTAGTTTGACCCGCTGGAGAGTTAAAGCAAGCGTTCCGACGGCATCTACCCCAGGCGGGCAGGCCGCAAAGGAGAGATATAGGGATATGCGTAAGTACTTGATGTTGACGATGGCCCTCGCGGCCCTGATCGCCGTCAGCGTGGCCGGTATCGCCACCGGCGCCAACAACAAACCGGTGACGGTCGAAGCCGGCAACCTCGTCTTCACCTTCAACGGCGGGTTCAGCCCGACGAAGCTGCCGAAGAAGAAGCTGGCTCCGATCACCCTCACCGCTTCGGGCAAGATCTCGACCAAGGACGGGACGCACCCGCCGGCGCTGAAGGAAACCATCGTCGAAACCGACAAGAACGGCGCCATCAACGTCAAGGGCCTGCCGAAGTGCAAGTCGGGTCAGCTGCAGTCCCGCGACACCACGGCAGCTGAAAAGGCCTGCAAGAAGGCGATCATCGGTACCGGTCAGACCACCGTCGAGGTCCAGTTCCCGGAACAGAAACCGATCGACGTCAACAGTAAGTTGCTCGTCATCAACGGCGGCTTCAGCGGCGGCACGACGACCCTCTACATCCACGCCTACTTCTCGGCGCCGGTAACCGGAGCGATCGTCACCACCCTGAAAATCAAGAAAGTCAGCAACGGCCGCTACGGGCTCAAAACCGTCGCCACGATTCCGAAAATCGCCGGCGGCAGCGGCTCGGTGAAGACGTTCAACCTGACGATCAACAAGAAGGGCGTCCTCACCGCCAAATGCCCCGACGGCAAGCTGCAGGCGAAGGCAACGGCGATCTTCTCGGACGGCACCAAAGCCTCCGCCGGGATCATCCGCACCTGCACCGGCACCTGAGGAACGCAGCCCGGGGTCTCCCCCCGAGCATCTAGCCGGATCAGAGAAGGGCGGCCCGGGGCCGCCCTTCTCTTTGCCTCAGGCGAAAACCGGCTGAGCGGGACGCGAAATACCCGGTTGCGCTCCCGGTACCCGCGTAGTACAACTAGGCGTACTCGATTAAACCCAGTTGTCTAGATTGGCGGCTATGTTCTCGGGCAGCGACAACTTGTCGATTGCGGTGGAAAGCGCGAAGGAACAAGCTCTGAAGCCTCTGGCGAAGGAGTGCGCGGAGGCGCTCGAACTCGACCGACGGCAGCTGGAGGAGGTGGAGAGCTACCTCCACGACGCCTGGTTCTTCGGCGTACGCACCGGCCACGCGGTGATGGTGGAGACCAAGATGGGGCAGACCGACCCGAAGCCGGTCATCCTCGGCATGCAGGACGAGTTCCAGGACCTGATGGAACAGCTGGGCGAAGCCCTGGACACCACCGTGGGCGCCACGATCCAGGCCTGGGACTACCTCGGCCGCGCCTGGATCGCCGGCGCCCGCTTCTGGGAAGTCGAGATCGCCGCCCGCCTGATCGAACACCAGGCGGGCGGCTTCGAGCAGGTCCTGCGCCGGCTCGAGGAGTAGAGCCCCGACGGGATTCCGTCAGACGACGCAGTCCGTCAAGCCGTATGCGGCGCTGAGTTTGTTGGCTTCCACGAACTGGACGGTTGATTCGACGGCCGGAGCTGGATTGGCGTCGACTTTCTGTATCGCCTTTTCCCTGGCTTCGACGATCGCTTCGACGTCGGCAGCGCCTTCGTCGGGCGTCCCGAGCTCTTTGAGTTCCTTGGTCGTTTTCTCATAGGGGGGAACGATCACGTCACGCACGAGCTGTTCCCGGTCGGCATCCGAGAACGTCTGGTTGGGTTTATTTTCCGCCCGAGCCTGTTCTTCTTTAAATATCCGGTTGCGTTCTTCGGTGCCTTTCTTACAGATCGCGTTCCCCTGGGCAACGAATTCGTCCTTCGTCAGGCTGTCCGAATCGTCGCTTCCCCCGCAACCTGCCAGCACGAGCAAAGCTACAGCCAGAGCGCCGAAACACACCAGCAAGGTTCCCTTTTTCACAATCCTCCCCCTTCAAACTTCTTGATTAAAGGGGGTAGCTTAGCCGACCGAGGCGAACCCGGTCGTGAAAAACCGAGGCCGCCCCAAAGGGCGGCCTCGGTACAAAGGGATGGCGATCAGACGCTGAGGCTAGGGCCCAGCCGTAACCGCCCAGGTCCCGACAACGGCGCCAGGTTCAAATGGTTCTACCGCGTCGGGGATGAAGAGGAATTTCAGGATCCATCCGTATTTGTGGTTAGCAGCGCTGGCAAGGCCCCCCTGGAAGATGAAGAGCGCCCCCAGGTTGGTAGCGAGGGTCGGGCTCGTGTAGACGCAGAGGTTGCCTTCGTTTGCTTTCGGTTCCGTAAACGAGCCGGGGCAATTCGCGATGTTGCCGACTTTGGCTTCACCCGCGGAGTTGATGTAGTTCCGGGTCGGAACTTTCGCGAGCGGGATGTTGTAGGAGCCCGTGACGAACCTCTGTTCTTCTTTCGTGGCGTCGTCCTGGGTAGCCGCCCACACGCCGGTCTCGGTTTCGCCTACCGGGAGGGTTTTGGTGAAACCGGTCGTGCCGTTGCAGACATTGGTATCAGTGCCGCTGAGGCTGTATTTGACGCCGGTCTGGGTACCGCAGGCACCGCCGGCGGCGATCGGGGTCCCGGTCACAGATGCGCCAGGGGCGCCGTCAGCGCCGTCGGCGCCGTTGACCCCGTCGGTTCCATTGGTGCCGTTGGTCCCGTCTTTACCGGCGGCTCCGGGAGCACCCGTGTCGCCCTTAGCACCCGGGTCGCCCTTGGGCCCCTGAGCGCCGTCTTTGCCGTCTTTGCCGGCGAACTTCTTGGCGATCTTCTTGACTTCCTTCTTCTGCTTGCCGGTCAGGCCGCCGTTGGCGGCAATGGCCGCCCCCGACAGTGCGGCGACAAGCGCCACGATCGCCACGACGAAACCGGCCGTGCCGAGCTTATTGTGAATTCGAGAGATCAATTTTCCTCCCCTGATGGTTGGACAGTGATGGCGGCGACCGACGAGAACCTGGCTGCCGAGGTTGAGACAAGCCAGATCGCTCGCGTCTCGGCCCTCACGTGTTCCCCTCCGGTCCCATTGGTAGATGCGTAGGCGTGTCCCTGGCACGCCAGCTCATTGAGCTTAAAGTACGCCCGTAAGCAGGTCAAGGTACCCGGCTGGTGACGCAACTTGAGTTTCCCGAACAGTCGATTAACCTTGATCCATGGGAAACGGGGGCGATCTAACCGTCGTCACGCTGGGTCCGGCCGGTACCTGCCACGAGCGCGCGGTGCAGCGGTACATGGCGTTCCAGGGGATCGACGACTTCGCGATCGAATTCATCGCCGATTTCATGGACGGGCTCGAGATGATCCGCGGCCGCGACGACGCCTTCCTGATCCAGTGCAGTGCCCACCCACGGGTGCACGAAGTCACCGAGCGCTACTGGAAAGAGGTCTTCGTCGTCGACACCTTCATCTACCCGACCAAGCACCTGGTGGTGCTGACCCGCCGGGAGGTCGAGCGACCGCGCTCGCTCGGGATCGTGCCGGCCACCAAGGGCTATGTTGATCTCTCGCAGTGGGACGAGATCATCGACGTGGTCTCAAAGCCGGTGGTCGGGGAGGAGCTGCTCGCCGGCCGGTACGACTCTGGGCTGACCCACATCGAGCACTTCGAAGAGCACGAAGACGAGTTGCGCCTCGACCTCGACATCGGCGAGATCGACACCACCTGGGTGGTCTACGGAACGCAGAAGCGGTTCCACGGTGAGGTGATCGGGATCCCTTCGGCGGAGATCCTCCAGCGCTCGCAGCTCGCGAGCGGTGCCGCCTAGCTAGTCCTTCACCGCGCTGACGAAGATCTCGAACTGGGCCTCGGTCGGCTCCTTCGGCCGGCCGTTGCCGTGGAAGGACCGCTCAAGCGTCATCCCGACCGACGAGTAGACCTCTCGCAGTTCGTCAACCGTGTAGAGACGCTGGCGGAATTCGATTCCCTTCAGCCCCTCGAGGACCTCGCCGAAGCGAAGCGGGATCATCGCGCCTTCCATGTAGCGGTCCTTCTTGTTCCAGCGGTGCTCGACGAGTTCGACCATGTTCTCGCTGGGGATCCAGGAGCGCTGCGGCAGGCGGGCGCGTGCATAGAGGACGTTCGGGACCTGGATCAGATTGCGCCCACCCTGTTTGAGGGCGCGTGAGATGACCTCGAAGGTGCGGTGGTTCTGCTCGTCCGTCTCGAAGTAGCCGACCGCGCCGTCGTTGAGGTTGAGGACGATGTCGAACTCCTCCTCGAAGTCGAGCTCGCGCAGATCGCCCTCGATGAAGGTCGCCTCAAGACCCTGCTCCTCGGCGTCCCGGCGGGCGATCTCGATCAGTTCCGGCGAGATCTCCGACCCCACCACCGAAAATCCCCGCCTCACGAGCTCCAGCGAATGGCGGCCGGTGCCACAGGCGAGGTCGAGGATCCGCTCGCCCCCCTCGGGCCGCAGCATCGTCAGCGCGCGGTTGACTTCCGCCTCGGTGCGCTCGGTCCAGGCCATCTCGGCGCTGGTGCCGTCGAAGGCGGTCGCGTACCAGTCCTGCGGGATCTGCTCCTGTAGTACCCCCATCGCTCCTCCTGCCCGACCTCTATTGCACGAAGGAGCTTAATGCATTCGGCGCTGATCGCGCTATTACTGGTCTCGCTCCTGCCGGCGATGGCGGCGGACCAAGGGGGCGACGTAGCCGATCACCGCGCCGATCCCTGCTGCCGCCAGGATGACGACGATCAAGGGAGCGGTGAGGTTGACCATCAGGACGTCGACGTCGACCCGCTGCGAATTCTGCAGAGCGACTATGAGCACCAGAGCCGCGAGGAGGATTGCGGTCCATAGACGCCAGTTGGCCGACTTCTTCTCCCCGTTCACGCTCTCATCGTAGATGAGGGCGGCTACATGGCACAAAAGAAACGCGGCCACCCGATGGGCGGCCGCGTCTCGACTTCACCGGTTTAAACCGGTAGAAGGGGCTGCTTAGGCATCAATAAGCAGGGTGTCCGGCGTATTGACGGTGTAGCTCCCTGTCCATTCGCCGGCCGCGCCGCAGAAGGCGCTGTCGCCGGTGCGCGGGATCAGCGAAGAATCGATGTCGAGTTTCGCTGTGGTGCCAGGTGTAAGGGTGCCGACATCGGTGCCGTTGGTTTCGTACA
Source organism: Solirubrobacterales bacterium (assembly GCA_036280195.1). Taxonomy (GTDB): domain Bacteria; phylum Actinomycetota; class Thermoleophilia; order Solirubrobacterales; family 70-9; genus VAYN01. The sequence continues at coordinate 35,957 of DASURF010000056.1, forward strand.
GGCAGTTGATGCCGAACGGACCGTGGATTGTGATTTTGGCTTCACTTGATGTAAGTGTGCCGTTGCTGCTACCACTGGGCTTGTGAGCTTCGAGGCTCCCGTTGGCGAGAACTGTCACCGGGAAACTGCATTCGCTGAAGTCCAGTGTGGCGATCGAGCCTTTCACTGTGACGCCGCTGCCGTGCTGGCTGACCGTACCTGCGACCTGCGAGGTTTTGCAGTTGACCGAGAAGGCTTCACCGTGGAGTTCGGTCAGGCCCGCCGATGCTTTGATTTCACCTGTGTAGTTCGTGCCCGCGGGCGATGTGAGCTGGGTCGCCGAAGCGGTACCGGCGAACGCCATCAGGGCGGCAGCCGCGACGGCGAGCAGCCCGAGCATCTTGACGTACTTCATCTGTAGTTCCTCCTTGTCCGGCGCGAAAGCGCCGGGATTGCGTTAGCTGTGCAGCGGTCCCTGAACTGGGAGGGAGATCGAGATTCAGACCCCTCGTCCCGCTGCTACGGGCGCCAAGCACCCGATGGGTTATTCCTAACACGGCGGTTCGTAATAGTCAAGGGTCGCTGAGAAATCGAGGAACCTAGCGGCTCTGCAGATGGCTAATCCGGTGCCTGGGGCTTCCCGCTATGACGGAGAGCGCTGCTGCGAAGAAGTCGGTGGTTCCCACGATCAGCGGAGCGGGTGAGATCGACGATCGGGCCGAGACGAAAGAAGCGCGGCC
>DASURF010000057.1:0-4371 GCA_036280195.1 Solirubrobacterales bacterium
TACTCAAAACAGCGGCCTAATTAGGCCGCTGTTTGTCCGAGCAAGGGAGTCCTTCTCGCCCCCACCACTGACGCTCGCAGCACTCGCCCTAGCCGGACCAATCTTGTGGGCGTTGTTCGACTGGATCACCACCGGCAGCCCCACCTACTCCTGGACCGGCACCAAAGAAACCGTCGAGACCCTCGAACGGCAGACCGGCCCGGTCGACCTCGTCCTCTACGGCCCGCGCCGCCTCGGCGAGGTGCTGCAGTGGCCGGGGATGGTCGGCGCCTTCGGCGGCGTCGTCCTCGGGCTCGCCTTCCTGCGCCGCCGCTCGGCCCTCGGCGCCGCCGCCGCGGCGCTTGCGCTCGGCGCCTTCGCGCTGCTGGCCTGCGGCGGCCTGGCGATCCTCCCCCGCTACACGATGCTCGCCGCCGCGATCCTGGCGATCTTCGCCGGCGTCGGCCTGCTCGGCTGGCGGCTGCTGGAGCCCGCCCACCCCTGGCGCCGCCGCTGGCAGGCCTTCGCCGCGATCGTCCTGGCGATGTTCCTGGTCTGGCTGCCGAATCAGTGGGATCTCGATTCCAAGGTCGACACCGACCTGACCAACCAGGCTCGGATCGAGAAGGACCTCAGCGACTTGGCCGACGCCGGCGCCTTCGAGCCGCTCTGCGGCAAGGTCGCCGTCCCCAACCACCGCGCCGTCCCCCGCCTCGCCTTCAACCTCGACGTCAAGCCGACCCGGATCGTCAGCGCCAGCGAGGAAGCGATCCCAGGGCGCGGCTACTTCGTCGCCCCCGCCTCCCCCTTCGTGATCCACAACTTCATCCTCGACCCCAACGACCCGACCGATCCCACCTTCCCGGTCCCGGACGGGTTCGAACTGGTCGCCGAAAACGAGTCGTGGCAGGTCTATCGCCGCTGCTGAATTCAGCGGACGCTGAATTCAGACTAACCGCGCTCGACCGCGGCGACCGCGGCGTGGGTCTCGGCGGCGAGGGCGGGGTCCTCCAACTCGACCTGCGGCGGCAGCTCGACGTGGAGGTCGTTCGAGGGGTCGATCCGCACCCGCAGCTCGCCGCTGCGCGAGTCGAGCACGTGGCCGCCGCGAGCGCGATCGGCGCTGACGAAGTGCAGGTGGTAGCCGCCGACCTCGATGCCCTCGGCGTAGCTGGGGAAGCGGAAGCCGAGCATCGTTCCCTCGACTTCGGCGAGCTCGAAGACGTGCTGGTCGGCGACGACCTCGGTCAGCGGCCGGTAGGGCGGGTTCTGGCGCGGCACCGAGCGGGCGCGGACGAGCGGGAAGCGGCCGTCGAGGCGGATCGCGCAGGAGGCGGTGCCCGCGGGAATCAGCCCGTCGATGCAGGCCAGCAGCTCCTCGTGAGAGCGTCCGGCGTCGCCGGGAAGGCGCTCGTCGACCGTCGGCTCGAAGCGGGTGACGACCGCGAACGGCGTCCGCTCCTCCGGCTCGACGGGGTGGATCCGCCCCTCGACGTCGGCGCGGAAGAACTCGCCGTCGAGCGCGACCATCTCGCCGTCCAGGTGGTTGAGGGTCCCCAGGCCGAGGTCGCCGTGCTCGGCCAGCTCGGCGAAGCTGAGGTCGCCGTCGTAGGCGCCCTCGAGCAGGGCGCCGATCGTCGAGGCCTGGAAGAGGACATGCGGCTCGCGCTCGCGGTGCAGGTCGGCGCGCCGCATCGACTCGACGTGCAGCGAGCGGATCCAGTGCTCGTCCAGCATCGGCGGCAGTCTGCCAGGCAGCCGGGATAGGCTGGCGCCGATGTTCTCGGGGGGGTTCAGACGCTCGTCGCGGTTCGGCCTCGTCGGCGTCCTCGTGGTGATGGCGCTCGTCGCCGTGATCGGGCTGACGATGGGCAGCGGCGAAGCGAACCCGAAGCTCGCCCTCGGCCTGATCTTCGGCGTCCTCGCGGTCTTCTTCGTCCTCCTCTTCGCGCTGCAGCGGTCCGACCTGGAGCGGATCGCCGAGAGCCCGGCGGCGATGTCCGAACAGGCGCTGTGGACCGAGCTTGCCGTCGAGCCGATCGGGCGCGAGGCGATCCAGGCGCGCGGCCAGATGTGGGACGCCGGCCGGCACAGCATGCACCTGGGGATGGTCGTGACGCTGCTGATCTTCCTCACGGTGCCGCCGATCTACTTCTTCGAAAGCTTCGTGCCGCTGCTGATCGGCGGGCCGCTGATCGCGATCGCGGCGATCTACGGCAGCGTCCGCGCGCTCGCCCCCGGCGGCGAGCTGGACAGCGGCTACGAACAGGTGGGGCTGGCGATGGCGCCGCTCGGGCTGGAGGTGACCGAGCGGCCGCAGGTCAGCATCGAGATGCGCGATCCGGTCACCCCGCGGATGGGACCGAAGATCCGCGGCGAGCTGGTCCTGAGCGGGGAGCGGCATGGGCGGCGGGTCTCGATCCGGCTCGGCGGCGGCGGGAGCGAGGTGACGGTGGCCGCTCCCTGCCACCCGTTTGCAGCGAAGTCCAAGCGGGTCAGTGTCAGCAGCGGGCCCGAGGGGGTCGTCGTCACCCGCAAGGGCGGCGAGCAGGGCGACTGGCTCTGCGATCTCTGGCTGGCCGAGCAACTGCTCGCCGACTGACGTAAAAGAGGCAAAAGGTCCGCTCGTGAAACCATCAGATGGATGGCTGCAATCGAGCTGCGAAACGTAGTCAAGACCTTCGGCCCGATCACCGCGGTCGACGGGCTCGACCTCGAGGTGCCGGCGGGCATCTGCCTCGGCCTGCTCGGCCCCAACGGCGCCGGCAAGTCGACGACGATGCGGCTGCTGACCGGGCAGGCGATCGCCGACTCGGGCGAGCTGCGCGTCCTCGGTCACGAGCTGCCCGGCGAAGCGAAGACCGCGCGCGGGCTGATGGGCGTCGTCCCGCAGCTCGACAACCTCGACGTCGACGTCACCGTCGAAGACAACCTGGCGATCTTCGCCCGCCTCTACCGGGTGCCGGACGTCGGCGCCGCGGTCGAGAAAGCGCTCGACATCGCCCGCCTGCAGGAGCGTCGCCGCGACGCCGTCGACGAGCTCTCCGGCGGCATGCGGCGGCGGCTGCTGCTCGCCCGCGGCCTCGTCCACGAGCCGCGCCTGGTCCTGCTCGACGAGCCGACGGTCGGCCTCGACCCGCAGATCCGCACCGAGCTGTGGACGCTGATCGGCGAGCTGAAATCGCGCGGCACGACGATCCTGATGTCGACCCACTACATCGAGGAGGCCGAGCGGCTGGCCGACGAGGTGGCGGTGATGCACCAGGGCAAGGTGATCAGCCGCGGCCACCCGGTCGAGCTGATCAGCGAGCACGCCGGTCGCCAGACCGCCGAGGTCTACGGGCCGCCGGACCGGCTCGCCGAGGCGCGGGCCGAAGCCGAAGCCAAGGGCCTGTCGGTGCGACCGGCCGGGCCGGCGATCGCGATCGTCGGCGCCGAGCGCGGCGACGGCGTGATCCCCGAGGACGCGGTCGTCCGCGCCGCCTCGCTCGAGGACGTCTTCGTCCTGCTGACCGGAGAGGAGGCCGAGTGATGGAGTCCGCAACCGCAACCCGGAACCAGCCTGCACCGGAGCCGCGCAAGATGCGCCGCCTCGAACCGACGGCAATCGCCGGGATCATGAGCCGCGAGGTCGCCAACTTCCGCACCTACTGGAAGGGGACGACCTTCTCCAGCGTGATGGAACCGCTGGTCTACCTGCTGGCCTTCGGCCTCGGCCTCAGCGCCACCCTGGTCGACGAAGTCGACGGCGTCCCCTACATCGAGTTCGTCGGCACCGGGATGGTGGCGACCGCGGTGATCTTCTCCAGCGCGCTGCCGTCGATGTTCGGCACCTTCGTCAAGCACCGCTTCCAGAACACCTACGACGCGATCCTCGCCGCCCCGGTCGACGTCGAGGAGCTGGTCAGCGCCGAGATGCTCTGGATCGGGATCCGCTCCGGCACCTACGGCTGCGTGCCGCTGTTGGTGACGATCGCCTTCGGCCTCGACCCGGAGCCGGGCATGCTGCTGACGCCGCTGTTCTGCTTCGTCACCGCCCTGGGCTTCGCCGGCTTCGGCGTGGCGATGGCGGCGACCGTCGCCAAGATCGACCAGTTCAACTACGTGACGGCCCTGTTCGTGACGCCGCTGTTCCTCGTCGCCGGCACCTTCTTCCCGATCGAAGGCCTGCCCGAGGGGGTGCAGGTCGCGGCGCAGTTCAACCCCCTGCACCAGCTGGTCGAACTGGTCCGCGGCGGCGCCTTCGGCTACGAGTGGGAGGACCTGCTGCGCTTCGCCTTCCTCGTCGCCTTCGCCCTCGCCACCTGGCGGGTGGCTGTCCACCAGATGCGCAAGCGCCTGATCGACTAGGCGTGGCGTTCGTCCTTTGTAGCCCTATAGGCGACAAAGGAC
>DASURF010000058.1:0-4982 GCA_036280195.1 Solirubrobacterales bacterium
CGGCCGCCCATCACGTCGACCATCCGCCGCGCGATCGCCAGGCCGAGGCCGAAGCCCTCCTGCTTGCGCGACTCGCTGCGGCGGTAGAACCGCTCGAAGACGCGCTCCAGCTCGGCTGCCGGAATCCCGGTGCCGGTATCGATGACCTCCAAGATGACTTCTCCCTCGCTGTCGTGGCGGCCGCGAACGGTAACGGTGCCGGGCGGTGGCGTGTTCTTGAACGCGTTGGTGAGCAGGCCGATCATCACCTGCCGCAGCAGGGTCGGGTCGCCCGTGGCGGTCAGCTGCGACTCGACGTCGACGACCAGGTCGATGTGCTTCGGCGCCTCGCAGGCGGCGACGACGTCGCGGATCGCCAGCGGCACGTCGACCATTTCGCTCTCCGGGGCGCCGCGGGACTCGACCCGCGCCAGGGTCAGCAGCGACTGGGTCAGGCGGTTCATCCGCTCGGCGTCTTCGCCGAGCCGCTTGAGGAAGTGGTCGCGCGCCTCGGGGTCGTCCTTGGCGCCGCCCTGCAGGACCTCGATCGCGCCGGAGATCCCGGCCAGCGGGTTGCGCAGCTCGTGGGCGGCGTTGGAGACGAAGTCGGCTTCGGCCAGCTCGCGCCGCAGCTCGTCGGTGCGGTCGCGCAGCACGGCGAGGACGGCGCGCTCGTCGGGCAGCGAGCGGGCGGTCATCGCGTAGGCGCGGTCGCCGATCCGCAACGCCGGGTGCGAGGAGAAGCCGACCTCGGCGGCGCGGTGGAGCAGCGACAGCGCCACTTCCGGCGGTTGCCCGTCGGCGTCGAGCAGGCGCGAGGCGGCGCTGTTGGAGAACCGCACCGGCCCTTCGAAGTCGACCACCATCACCGCGTCGGTGAGGCCGTCGAAGATCGCGGTCAGCTTGTTGCGGTCGGCGGTGAGCACGCCGAAGCTCTCCTTCAGCGAGGCGCGCATCGAGTCGAGCGCCCGCGCCAGGTCGCCGATCTCGTCCGGCCCGGAGGTTTTCAGCTCGGCGTCGAAGGAGCCGCCGGCCATTTCGCCGGCGGCGCGGGCGAGGCCGACGACGCGGTGGGAGATCGCCACCGCGATCAGGAAGCCGGCGAGGACGCCGATGATCACCGCGGCGACCAGCGCCTGGGCGTTGTCGCCGAAGGTGTAGACGGCGGCTGCGGTGATCAGGCTGACCGCGGCGAAGGCGCCGGTCAGCCAGAGGCGCATGCCGATGCGCAGCGAGCCGGGGGGCGCCCCGGCCGGATTCTCGTCGGATCGGTGCATGAGGAATTGCTAACACAATCCTCTTGCGGCCGTTTAAAACGGCTTTCCAGGCCCGCATGGGAGAATCGACCCGTGCGGACTCTCGTCTTCATCCCCGCCTGGAACGAGGAGGCCTCGGTCGCCTCGGTCATCGCCGACGTGCGCGAGGCGATCCCCGGCGCGGACATCCTCGTCGTCGACGACGGCTCCGGCGACGCCACCGCCGAGCGGGCGCGCGAAGCCGGTGCCCTGGTCGCCTCGCTGCCCTTCAACCAGGGCCTGGGGGCGGCGCTGCAGACCGGCTACCTGTACGCGCTTCGCAACGGCTACGACGCCTGCGCGCACCTCGACGCCGACGGCCAGCACCCCGCCGAGGAGGTCGCCCGCCTGCTGGCCGAGGTGACGGCCGACCGCGCCGACCTGGTGATCGGCTCCCGCTATCACTCCGGCGCCGTCGCCGAGAGCGGCGACTACCAGGCCAGCTTCACGCGGCGGATCGGGATCGGCGTCTTCCGCTTCTTCCTCACCCTCGCCACCCGGCAGCGCTTCACCGACACGACCAGCGGCATGCGCGCCGCCAACCGCCGCGTGATGTCCCTCTTCTCCCAGCACTACTCGCCCGACTTCGCCGAGATCGAGTCGCTGCAGCTGGCGGTCCGGCAGGGCCTGCGGGTCGAGGAGCTGCCGGTGCGGATGCTGGAGCGGGCCGGCGGCAGCTCCTTCCTGACGCCGCTGCGCTCGGCCTTCTTCATCTTCAAGGGCCTCGTCGTCCTCCTCGTCGGTCAGTTCCGGCCCCGGCACGCGGAGGCGGAGCGATGAGGTCGCTGGTGCTGGCCGCGGCCGGCGAAGCCCAGGTCCACCTCACCTCGCAGACGCGGATCGTCGCCGCGGTGATCGCCGTCTTCTTCATGCTGCTGATCCTCGAGCTGATCCGCCGCGACCGGCTGCAGGAGCGCTACAGCGTGATCTGGTTCGTCGCCGGCCTGGGGATGCTCGCCGGCGCCGCCTTCCCCGGGCTGCTGGAGCTGGTCGCCGACGCGATGGGCGTCCGCAACACCAACGTCGCCCTCTTCTCGATCGTCCTCCTGCTGCTGCTCGGGCTGGCGCTCAACTTCAGCGTGATCATGTCCCGCCAGGCGGCGCAGATCACCCGTCTGGCCCAGGAGCGGGCGATCGAAAAGGCGCTGGCGGAAAAGCAGGCCGCCGAGGGGCGGAACGGCTCAGCCGGCGAGCAGAGTCTCCAGTCGGAAAAACAAAGCTTCAAGAGCTAGCTCCTCCGAGACGTTGAGGTCGAGCCCGCGGCGGGTCTCCTGGACGAGCTCGGCGCCACGGCGGGCCTGCGCCGGGTCGAGCCCCTCGGCCTGCTCGCGCAGGCGGTCGAGGCGATCGCGGTTGAAGGCGACCTCCTCGGCGCCGGCGGCAACCGCGGCGAGGTCGCGCAGCCAGGTGGCGCAGAGCTCGAAGCCGAGCTCGAGGATCTCGGTGCGGCGACGGCGGCCGGCGCGTTTGGCGGCGTCGGTTATCTCTTTGGCGCTGCGTTTGATCCCCGCCTTCGACTCTTCCTCGAGCGCCTCGCGAGCCGCTTCTTCGGCATCCTCGCCGGCCCCCTTCGCATCGTCGAGCAGGGCTTTCCAGGGAGCGCTGGCAGTCTCCCCCTCCAGCGCGGCGCCGACGCAGCGCTCCGCCTCGGCGCGCAGCTGCCGGCCCCGCTCGCCGAGCAGCAGCCGCGCCCGCTCGAGGTCACCGGCGGCGAGCCGCGCCGCGGCGGCGACCTCATCATCGCGATGGGCCGATTTGCGGTCAGGTAGACCGCTTTTCGTCCCGTCGGCAAGTTGGGCCTCGAGAACCTCGGCCGGGAGGGGGGCGAAATCGATGGTTTGGCAGCGGGAGGCTACGGTCTCCAGGAGGCCCTCGGCCTCGGAGCTGAGCAGGATCAGATGGACGAAGTCGGGCGGCTCCTCGAGCGTCTTCAGCAGCGCGTTCTGGCTCTCGTCGCGCATCGCCTCGGCCGCCTCGACGACGAAGACCCGCTTGCCGCCTTCGAAGGGCCGGTAGGCGGCGGCGCGGATCACCCGCTCGCGCACCTCCTCGACCATGTGCTGGGCGCCGGTCGGCGTCAGCCAGACCAGGTCCGGATGCGGCGAGGGGTCGAGCAGCGCCCGCCGCCGCGCGTCCTCGGGGTCAGCGGAGGCGGAGGCGATCAGCTCGGCGGCGAAGGCGCGCGCCGCCGCCCGCTTGCCCGAGCCCCGCGGGCCGCGGAAGAGATAGGCGTGCGAGGGGTCGGCCGCCAGCGCGGCCTGCAGGGCGACCCGCGCCCGGGCCTGGTTCTCGGTCGCCTCAAGCAGTGCCGCGGCGCTCATTCACTGCCTCCAAGACCCGCTCGTGGACCTCCTCGACGCTGCCGGTCGCGTCGATCACGACGACCCGGTCGGAGGCGATGATCGCGATCTCCTCGTAGGCCTCGGCGACGGCCTGCTGCAGCGCCGGCCCCTCCTGCTCGAAGCGGTCCTCGCCGTCGGCGCGGCCGAGGCCGGTCTCGGGATCGATCCGCAGCAGCAGAGTCAGGTCGGGCCAGAGGCCGTCGGTGGCCGTCTCGCAGAGGCCGATCACCTCGCCGACCCCGAGGCCGCGGGCGGCCCCCTGGTAGGCAACGCTCGAGTCGGAGAAGCGGTCGGCGACCACCGCCCGCCCCGCCTCCAGCGCCGGGCGGATCACCCGCTCGGTGAGATCGGCCCGCGCCGCGAGGAAGAGCATCAGCTCGGCCAGCGGCTCCAGCTCGACGCCGGGATCGGCCAGCAGCTCGCGGATCCGCTCCGCCGCCTCGGTCCCGCCCGGCTCCCGGATCGCGACCGTCCCCTCCCCCAGCGCCTCGACCAGCAGCCGGGCCTGGGTGCTCTTCCCCGACCCGTCGACTCCCTCGAGGGAGATGAACAACGCCGGCGGCCTCAGCTTTTCGCGCCGGCTTTGGCGCGTTTGCGTTTCCGCGTTGCGGTGTCGGCTTTGCCGGTTGCCGCGTCCTCGTCGCCTTTCGGCTTCGGTTTCTTCTCCATCGCCGCTTTCGCCGCTTTGGCGGCTTCGCGCTCGGCCCGGCGTTTCTTCATCTCCTGCATCGACTCGCAGTCGTCGTTGAGGCAGAGGTTCCAGGGCCGGCCGCGGAAGGGCACGACTTTGAGGCGCGGGGTGCGATCGCAGATCGAGCAGCGCTCCTCGAGCCGGAAGACGTCGCCGCGCTGAGGCAGCGGGAAGGTCTGGTCGCACGAGTCCGGATCGTCGGCGGTCCAGCCGCTGCAGCCGACGAAGCGTTTGCCCGATTTTTTCGCGCGGATGATCCGCAGCATGTTCGGCGAGCCGTCCTCCTTGGTGCGGCCGGCTTCTTCGCAGACCTTGCAGGGGCCGAGGATGCGGTCCTCGTCCATCCCCTTCCAGATCACTTTCGCCAGGTCCTCGCGGCTCTTGTCGATTTCGTCCCAGGTCTTGTGCAGCAGCTCGCGGCTCTCGCCGACGACCGAGCCCTTGGTCATCTCGCCGGCGGCGATCCGGTCCATCTCCGCCTCCAGCGTCGCGGTCATCTCCGGCGTCGCCATCGCGGGCACGTAGTTCTTGAAGCCCTCGTAGAGGGCGATCCCGGTCTCGGTCGGGATCGGCGGGTTGTTGTAGACGTAGCCGCGGTCGAAGAGCTTCTGGATGATGTCGGCGCGGGTCGCTTTGGTGCCGAGGCCGCGCTCCTCCATCATCTCGATCAGTTTC